>DAOUAC010000037.1:0-11099 GCA_034434155.1 Anaerolineaceae bacterium | reverse complement strand
CGGGCGGGGATCGGCGGGGGTTTCCAACCCCCGCCTCAGCACCTGCAAACCCCTGACGGGGTTCTCTTCCTCAGCCCCGCAGGGGCTTTCACGTCCTAAGCAGGGGCTTCAGCCCCGCGTTTTCGCCCCCAACCCTGAACCCTGACAGCTCGCCCCAACCCGCGCGGTCGGGTTCGAGGCGGCATGCAAGCGCCAGGGCGGCCCAAAAGAATGCCCCCCGCCGATCCGCCCCCAAGCTTCCAGCATATCAGAAAGCAATTTTCGCATATCTTTCATAAGGGAACGGCTTCTCGCTGAATCTTAAGCGCAAATTCTCGATCTTCTATCTTCTCTAATAGGGTTGAAGGAATCACATCCACCGGCACGCCCAGAAAGTTTTCAATTTCATAAAGAAACCCTGCGACGCCAAATAAAGAAGCCCCTTCTCGCAGATCGACAAGAAAATCAACGTCGCTGTTTGCCGATGCATCGCCGCGCGCCACCGACCCAAACACCTGGATTTTTACAATCCCGTATCGGTGAGCAATTCTGGTAAGTTCAGGGGCAAGCCGCCGCAGCTGATCAATATTCATAGCCACCTTGTTTTTATTATACAGAAAGTTGCCCAAAAACCAAAACCACCCGGTTGGCCGGGTGGTTTTTGCAAGTGCCCCCAGAGAGATTCGAACTCTCGTTTTAGCCTTGAAAGGGCTGCGTCCTGGTCCCCTAGACGATGGGGGCGTTCTTTGAGCTGAACGATCCCGATTGTAACACGGCTCGGAGAAGTGGTCAAGGAATTTTACCAAATTCCTCGACCGTTTTCTGTCCCTCTTGACAGGCGGTGCTTTTGTGCTACAATACAACAATGAAACAATGAAACAAAGGGACAAAGCAACAAAGGAGCAGGCAGTTGAACGGATTAACCGGACGCATCCGGCTGGACTTTCGCTCGGGCGAGCCGATCACAATGCAGATCGTCCGCCAGGTGGAAGAACTGGTGCGGCAGGGAGAATTGAAACCGGGCGAACAGCTACCCACCGTGCGCGAGCTAGCCACCGAACTGCGCATTAACTTCAGCACAGTGGCGCGCGCGTACAAGATACTAGACGAACACGGGGTGATCTCCACCCAGCGCGGGCGCGGCACGTACATCTGGGAAAGACCCACCCCCGAAACCACCGCGGCCATCCACCGCAAGAACCTTGCGGCGCTGGCCCGCCGCTATCTGGAAGACGCCGCCCGATTGGGAGCATCTTCTGAAGCGGCCATCGCCGCGGTTCAACAGGCCGCGCAGGAAAGCAGATCATTAGACGTAGACGAGGAAACCCATGAATAAGAAACCAACTACCACAAACCCATCCGAAAGCAAGGCGGTGCAGGCCATCCCATCACCAGATAACCTTCATATCAACGGGGTTGCCGTCACTCTGGCCGTGCTGATGACCACCGCGGGCGCGGTGGGCGCATCTTTCATCGAAGACCGCTCGCCCCTGGGGGCCGGAATTTTCTTCACCGTCCTTCTGCTGTTGGCGGGGGTGGTCTTATTTGGCTTAAAAGTGGCGCGCCAGTGGGAAAAGGCCGTCGTACTGCGCCTGGGGCGCTTCCGCGGACTGCGCGGGCCAGGGCTGTTTTGGATCTTCCCTATCATTGACGTCACCCCCGCGTGGATTGATCACCGCGTGATGGTCACGCCCTTTAACGCCGAAAAGACCCTCACCCGCGATACCGTCCCCGTAGACGTGGACGCGGTGCTGTTCTGGGTGGTGTGGGATGCCGAAAAAGCCGCCCTCGAAGTGGCCGACTACCGCGCCGCCATTGCCTGGGCCGCGCAAACCGCCCTGCGCGAGATCATCGGGCAGATGGCCCTGGCCGACATCCTGGTGGGCCGCGCGCTGATGGACGAACAGCTTCAGAAGATCATTGACGAGCGCACCACCCCCTGGGGCATCACCGTGCAGAGCGTTGAAATCCGCGACGTGATCATTCCGCAGGGCTTGGAAGACGCCATGAGCCGCCAGGCCCAGGCCGAGCGCGAGCGCCAGGCCCGCGTTATCCTCGGCGAGTCAGAAAAGCAGATCGCCGCGTCCTTCGCCGAGGCCTCGCAGGCCTACATCAACAACCCCACCGCCCTGCACCTGCGCGCCATGAATATGCTCTTTGAGGGCCTCAAAGAAAAAGGCGCGATGGTCATCGTCCCTTCTTCCGCGGTGGATACCATGAACCTGGGAGCTATCAGCGGCATCACCGCTCTGACCAAAACCGTCCATCCAGACGCGGAACCGCATGAATAAAGGAATATCAACATGGCTACAACCCAAGCAGTCTCTGCACCCGCCGCCCAACTGAATACCAAAGGCATTACCGCCTTTTTGCTCATCACTTTCGTCATCACCTATGCCATTGAAGGGGCGCTGGCACTGGCCGGCTTCCGCTGGGAGGGCGTTCCGGCGCTCTTCGCCCAGTATGTCGTCGCCGGGGTAATGTGGGTCCCCGCGCTGGCGGCGGTGGTGACGGTCAAATTTATCACCCGCGAGGGGTTGGGGGTCCTCAACGTGCGTTTTGGGCCGTTGAAGCCCTACCTCATCGCGGCGGTGCTGATCCCGCTGGTGTTCGCCGTTGTCTACGGGTTAACGTGGCTCTTGGGCCTGGGCCAGCCCGATTGGGAACTGACCGCCCTGCGCGAGATGGCCGCCGCCGGCGGCGTGGACCCCGCCGACATGCCCTCTCCGGCGCAGATGATCGCCGCAATTTTCTTCTCCAGCCTCATCGTTGGCCCGACGATTAACGGTATCTTTGGCTTTGGCGAAGAATTGGGCTGGCGCGGCTTTCTGCTTCCTAAGTTGATGCCGCTGGGCAAGGTGCGGGCTTACCTCTTGCTCGGCGTTATTTGGGGCCTGTGGCACGCTCCCCTCATCCTGCTGGGCTTTAACTACCCTGGCTACCCGCTGTGGGGGGTGGTGTGGATGTGCGCGCTGACGACGGCTTTGGGGATCTTTATCAATGAGCTGACCCTGCGCTATCAAAGCTCCATTCTGGCCGGGTCCATCCACGGGGCGTTTAACGGGCAGGGCTACGGCATTTGGCGGCAGTTATTCCCCACCGTCAACCCCCTGCTGGGGGGCATCACCGGGCTGGTGGGCATTGCCGTGCTGGCCGCTCTGGGCCTGCTGACGGCGCGCCGCTTACAGGAACAGCAGACGCGGGGCTGAAGAGGTGAAAGCCCCGCCGGGGGGGCAGGAAACCACAGATGGACACAGATGAACACAGATTTTATGACCCTTCCGCTTGGGGAGCGAGGGGCGGGCATGATGGCAGAGGGTGTTTGACATAAAAGCATAAAAACATAAAAACATCACTTCAATACCCTGCGGACTGCGGGGAATGGGACACCAGAGATAACACAACATGATGTTGTGTTATCTCATTTTAATATCCTGCAGACTGCGGGCCGGGAGACCCGGCCCCTACATGACGTTGATCCGCGTTCGATGCCGGTGGGGTAGGGGCGAGCTGTCAACGGATTAAGCCCATTCTGATGGGCCGCCCATTCTGATGGGCCGCCCATTCTGATGGGCCGGGAGCGGATTGAACGGATTGCGGGACGTAGGGGCGGGGTTTCCCCGCCCGTCTTCAAATATCCTGCGGACTGCGGGCCGGGAGACCCGGCCCCTACATGACGTTGATCCGCGTTCGATGCCGGTGGGGTAGGGGCGAGCTGTCAACGGATTAAGCCCATTCTGATGGGCCGCCCATTCTGATGGGTCGGGAACGTATTGAACGGATTGCGGGCTGTAGGGGCGGGGTTTCCCCGCCCGTCTTCAAATACCCTGCAGACTGCGGGCCGGGAGACCCGGCCCCTACATGACGTTGACCCGTGTTCGATAGGGGGCGTTTTCAATACCCTACGGGTAGCGGGGAATGGGACTTAAAAAAGGGACTCAAACGGCGGTTAAAAACGGGGGTTCGCGGCACGCCCTAGCGCGCCGTCAGCGGCAGGAACAGGCCGCGCCCCGCTACCATGATCCACGCACTGCGCCGCACTTCTTCCACGCCGTCAAAAATAACCGTCACGCACTCCAGGCGGCGGCCCGGCGGCAGAGCGGCCTCGACCTGCGCCCGGTAGCGCACCGTTACCGGCGTTCCGGCGCGCACGCCGCCGCGCCAGCGCACACTGCCGGCCGCGTACTCCGCCGCGCCCGACGAAGCCGTCAGCCCGCCGGCAAAGCTCAGCCCCGCCGGCAGGGCGTCCGTCAGGGTCACGTCTTCCAGGGCCGGGCCGGTGTTGCGCAGGGTGATGGTCCATTCGATCACCTCGCCCGGGTCGGGGGCGCGGTCGTTCACCCACTTGGCAGACGCGGCTAAACTGCCGCGCAGAAGCGAGCCACTGCGCTGGAAACTGCCGCGCCCCGTAGCCCACAGCAGGCGCGCGCCGGCCGTGCCGGGCAGGTCGTAGGCCACCACGCCCGAATGGGCGGTGTTCAACACCACTTCCAGGTCGGCGTCGGCATCAATATTCGCCAGGGTGGGCGCGGCCAGGGCCCCGTTCCAGTTCCACGCGCCGCTTTCAAAGGGCGGAGGCAGGGTCACTTCCCAGATAGGGCGGCCGGATGCGTCTACAATGTGCAGGCGTCCGCTCTGGCCGCTGTCGTGCTCCGTCCACGAGGCAAAGATCACCTCGGCCTGGCCGTTATTGTCCAGGTCGGCCACCACCGGTTCTGAGGCAAAGCGAATCCGCCCGCCCTCTGCCGCCTGAGTGACGGCAAACGGCCAACTGCCGTGCTCGGTTTTATCCAGCCAATAGGCGTGGACGCGCCCATCGTATGAGGCATACAAAATTTCCTTCAACCCGTCCCCGTCCAGGTCGGCGGCGGCGGGGTTATTGAGGGCGATCTCAATGCGGGTATAGTCCTGGCTGAGCGGCGCGGCCCCCGGTTCGGGGGTGGGCAGGACCGTCCAGTCATAGCCGCCGGCCTGCCAGCGGGTGCGGTCGCTGTTGAAGAGGATAGGGATTTCGTACAGGTCGGTATAGGGGTCGGTGGCGCAGTTATGGACGTTGCCGACCACAATCACTTCCTCGCGGCCATTGCCGTCCACGTCCACCACAACGGCCGGGGAGTGGGCGAAATTGGGGCGGTGCTCCACGCCGCAGTTGGCCCAGCCGCGCAAATCCACGCTGTGATCCACATGCACCCCCACGCGGCTCCAGAATTTGCGCGCTCCGCCCGCCACCGTGCCGAAGATCGGGCTGGCGAGGATCTGACTGCCGTCGTCTTCAAACGCGGCGACGTAGTGGGTATCGTTGGGGCCGATCACCTCGCCGCGCCCGTCGCCGTCTATATCGCCCACTGCCAGGCTCTGGTTATAGCCGCCGTGGGTGTAGCCGTTGGCGTCGCTGTCTGGCCCGTGCTGGGGCCAGTGCGAGGGGCGCAGTGAGCCATCGGGTTCATAGACGAACCACTGGAATTCGGGGGCGGTGGAAGCGACGATAATCTCCAAGCGGCCGTCGTGGTCTAGATCATAGACGCCCAGCGAGCGCAGTTCGCGGCCCGGCGGGACCTGCTTCGGCCAGCCCGCCTTAAAATACCCCTGGCCGTTGTAGACTGCCAGCCAGCCGCCGCTGTGGGCCGTGACGATCTCTATACTGCCGTCGCCTTCCAAATCAGCAGTGACCACGCCCGGCCAGGTGCGGCCCACGTAGGGGGCGGCAGGGTCGGCGCGGTCGTGACCGGAATTGACGCGCCACTCCAGACTGCCGGTCGCGCCGTCGAGTGCGAAGATCGAATAAGCCGCGGCGACCACCTCCACCTGTCCGTCGCCGTCAATATCCGCCGCGGCGGGCGAAGAATACCAGCCCGTCTCACACCAGGAACGGTAACAGCCCTGATTCGCCCACTTTAAGACGGGCTGGGCAACGGCCGCCGCCGGCTGGGTCACCGCCGCCGGCTGGGTCACCGCCGCCGGCGGCAGGATCAGCGCCAGGGCCAGGCACAGGCTGGAGAGGATGCGCAGGTTCATGGGGCCTCTTCGAGCAGTTTCGCAAAGGCATCGGGGGGGATTTCCACCAGGGAGGGGCAGGTAAGATCCGCGCCCAGGGCCTGGCCGCCCACCCCGATGGATTTCATCCCGGCGCGGCGGGCGGCCTCGATGCCGGCGGGCGAATCTTCGACCACCACACAGCGGGCCGGCGGCACGCCCAACAGTTCAGCGGCGCGCAGGAATACGTCTGGGGCTGGCTTACTGCGTGCCACCTGCTCGGCGCTGACGACCGCGTCAAACCAGTCATCCTGCCGTCCGTTGAACATGGCGATGACGTTCTCGCGCCCGGCCATGGTCGCCAGAGCCTGCTTCCAGCCCTGGGCGCGCAGGGTCGTCAGCCAGTGGGCGGCGCCCGCCGCCAGGGGCAGTCCTACCCCCCGAATGCGGGCGCGGAAGCGCCGCTCTTTGGCCTCGCCAATCACGGCGATTTCCTCCGGCGAGAGGTCCGGGCGAAGCCAGGCCCGCAGGGTCACATCATTGCGCTGGCCGAAGCGGTCGAAGAACTCTTCCCAGGTAAGTTCGCGGCCGTAGGCGGCCAGTTCGTCGCGCCAGGCCTGCCAGTGCAAGACGGCGGTGTCAATCAGCGTGCCGTCGAGGTCCCACAAGACGGCGCGGGGGCGGGGCGGGTTGGGCGTGGAGGTCACAGCCGGGTTCCTCCCTGCGCCGCCAACTGAGCCAGTTCCTGCATAATCGCCACGCCTGCCGACGTGCCAATGCGGGTGGCCCCGGCGGCGATCATCGCCTGCGCCGCCGCCAGGGTGCGGATGCCCCCGGCCGCCTTGACGCCCATCTGCGGCCCCACCACCTGACGCATCCGGCGCACGTCTTCTACGGTGGCCCCTGCCGGGCCAAAACCGGTTGAAGTTTTGACGAAATCGGCCCCCTCTGCCAGCGCCATCTGGCAGACCAGATCTTTCTGCGCGTCCGTCAGATAGCAGGTTTCGAGGATCACCTTACTGATTGCCCCGGCCTGACGGCAGGCCGCCGCCAGATCGGCAATTTCGGCGCGCACCAGGGCCGCCTCACCGGCCTGCAGGGCGCGGATATTGATGACCATATCAATCTCTGCGGCCCCCCGCGCCAGCGCGTCGCGGATCTCATAGGCTTTAACGGCGGCGGTATTCTGCCCCAGTGGAAAGCCCACCGCCGCGCCCACCCGCACCGGCGACCCGGCCAACAGGCGCGCACAGTGTTCTACCTCGGCGGGGTTCACTGCCACCATGGCAAACCCATAGCGGCGCGCCTCATCGCACAGGGCGGTAATATCGTCTGGCGTTCCATACGGTTTGAGAAACGTGTGATCTATCATGCCCGCCAGCCGCTGTGGAGAAAGCTCCAGGCTCATGTAGACTCCCATAATCGAAAGATGGATGACCTTGTTCTTTGAGTATACAGCATTTTGAAATCCTACTTGTAATCTCGCTGTGACCATGCTATACTCTGAACGTTCATATCTGAACGTTCAGAACAACCTTTTACCCCCAGGAGGGGCGGCCATGCCCCAGTCCAGCCATAAACCCACCATGAAAGACGTTGCCCGTCTGGCGGGCGTCTCTTACCAGACGGTTTCGTGCGTCGTCAACAACCTCCCGGTTGTGAAAGAAGAGACCCGCCAAAAGGTCCTTCAAGCCATCCGTGAGCTTAACTACACGCCCGATGCCTCTGCCCGCAGTCTGCGCTCTGGCAGGTCGCGCATGATCGGCCTGATGATCCCAGACGCGCACAACCCCTTCTTCTGGCAGATCGTGGCCGGGGCCGAAGACGAGGCCAACCAGAACGGCTACAGCCTTCTGCTGGCGACCACCTCCATGAACCGCGAGCGCGAGGCCGGGGCCTTCCGCGCTCTGCTGGCCGAGCGGCTGGACGGCCTGATCCCAATCTTTACCTATCCAGAAGCCTTTGTGGATGACCTCAACCGTCTGCGTCAGAAGCGCTTTCCGTTTGTGCTGTTTAACGCCAGTTCGCGCCTGATCGAATGCGACGCTGTGCGCGCCCACTACGAACAGGCGGCCAAGGAATTGATGCAGTACCTGCTGGCGCTCGGCCACCGCCGCATTGCCCTCATCTGCGGCATCGGGCGCGCCGGCCTGGGCCACGACCGCGTGGCCGTCTACCAGAACAGCCTGCAGAAAGCCGGTCTCGCCCTCGACCCGCGCTATCTGGTGATGACCGGCAGTTCCCTGCAAGACGGCTTCACCGCCGCCCAAGAACTGCTCCGCCTGGAACAGCCCCCCACCGCCATCATCGGCATCAACGATCTGATCGCCTTTGGGGCCCTGCAGGCCGCCCTGCGGGCCGGTCTGCGCGTGCCAGCAGACATTTCCATCGCCGGCTTCGATGATATTCAACTCTCCACCCTGCTCTCTCCACCCCTTACCACCGGGCGGGCCGACGGGCAAGAGATCGGGCGTCAGTGCGTCCGCCTGATCCTGGCGCGCCTGCAAGACCCGCGCATGCCCCCCCAGCGCATCCACCTGCCCACGCACCTGATGATCCGCGGATCAACCGGGCCGCCCCGCCCTGACCTGTGCTGATCTGGGCGCGGAAAATCGGGCGCGTACGCTGTGGACAGCGCCGCAGGGTACGCGCCGTTCGCAAGATCATCGGCTGACCCTACCTTTTTATTCGATCCTGTCAACGGAGGTTTCTCAATGTCCCCTTCCAGCAGTCGCAAGCTGCCCAACCTGATTCTGATCGGCATCGACTCACTGCGATCCGATCACATGAGCTGCTACGGCTACCACCGCCTGACCACCCCCCACATGGACCGCTTCGCCCGGCGCTGTACCCTGTTCGAGAACACCATCAGCGCCAACATCCCCACCACCAGCGCCTACACCGCCATGCTCACCGGCATGGATCTGTTCAGCACCCAGGTAGTGGCCCTGCGCCACAAAGGGCCCATTGCCAACAACATCCGCACCCTGCCCGAAATCCTCAAGGATTACGGCTACAACACCTCGTGCGTGGGCTTCACCGGCAACCCGGCCTCGCGCGGCTTCGATACCTACCTCAACTACCCCGGCTGGGGAAGCTGGAACGAAGGCCGCAGTCCGAAGGCCGAGGAATTGAACAAGGTGGCCCTGCCCGAACTCGACCGCCTGGCCGCGCAGGATGCCCCCTTCTTCCTCTTCCTGCGCCACATGGACCCCCACGCCCCTTACCTGCCGCCGGGCCAGTTTGAGCATATGTGGTATCACGGCGACCCAACCGACCCCAACAACCACAGCATGGACCCGGTCATGGCCTTCAAGCCCTTCCGCGATTTCTTCGCCTCGTGGATGCCCCCCGGCATTACCGATAAAGACTACGTCATCGCCCAATATGACGGCGAAATTGCCTATATGGATGCGGCCATGCAGGTGATCTTTAATGCGTTAGAGACGAAGGGCCTGCTGGATAACTCCATCGTGGTGATTAACTCCGATCACGGCGAAACCCTCTACGATCACGAATGCTATTTCGACCATCACGGGCTGTACGAACCCACCCTGCACGTCCCGCTGATGATCTACTTCCCCGCCAAAGTCCCCGCGGATACGCGCGTGAAGGGCTACAACCTGCACCAGGACCTCGTCCCCACCTTGATGGAGCTGATCGGCATTGACCCCGGCATTGCCTTTGACGGCAAGAACCTGATGCCCCTGATCCGCGGCGAAGTAGCCTCAAACCCGTGCGAAATGTACCTGACGGAATGCACCTGGATGCGCAAGCACGGCTGGCGCACCCCAGAATGGAAGTTGATCGTGGCCCTGGAGCCAGATTTTCACTTTAAACCGCCCGTGGAACTGTACAACCTGATCGAAGACCCCCTGGAACAGCATAATCTGGCCGAAAGCGAGCCAGACGTGGTGGCTTTCCTTAAGGCGCGCATGGAGGCGTACATCGCCCGGCGCGAAAAGGAAACCGGCTGTGCGAACCCCATTTACAACCAGGGCGACTGGCACGGATACGAAGGCATTGGACCTTTTACCTCTTCTCAGCAAGCGTACGACACCTTACACATCGGAGACCCCAATCAGGCCGCCCGGTTACAGGCCGGGGAAAGGAAATAACCCATGAAGAAACTGCGCGTTGCAGTCGTTGGCGTTGGCAATATCGGCAATATCCATGCCCAGGTATACGAAAAACGGCCCGACGTAGAAATTGTGGCCGTGTGCGATATCATCCCCGAACGCTCCGACCGCGCCGCCGAGCGCTACCGCTGTCAGGGCTTTTATTCGGTGAAAGAAATGCTCGCCAGCGGCTTGCAGATTGACGCGGCCAGCATGTGCACCGCCGGGGTGGAAAACGGCGGCGATCACTACACCCCCACCATGGAACTGCTGGAAGCGGGCATCCCCGTTTTGGGAGAGAAGCCCATCTCGAATAACCTCGACTGCGCCCGCGAGATGGTGGCCCTGGCGAAGAAGAAGAACCTGCGCTACGGCATCAACCTGAATCACCGCTTCACCCCCGCGGCCCTGCGCGCCAAAGAGTGGGTCGAGTCGGGCCGGTTAGGCGAGATCAACATGATTAACATGACCATGTGGATCAACAACCCCAACGAGACCTCGCCCTGGTTCCACATCCGCGCCCTGCACCCCCATTCGCTCGATGTGATGCGCTACTTCTGCGGCGACGTAGAGAAGGTTCAGGCGTTCTTCAAGCGCGGCCCGCGCGCCGACGGCCCCGACGGCCGCCGCGTGTGCTGGTCGAATGTGCAGGTGAACATGATGTTCAAGAACGGCGTGATCGGCCACCTGCGCGGCAGTTACGACGCGGGCGGCAGTTACGGCCTGGAAAACCTCGAAGTAGTCGGTTCCGCCGGGCGCTTTGTGCTGGAAGATGCCTGCGAACACCTGCATTTCTACCCGCGCACCAGCCGCCAGTCTGAACATTATGACTACCTGGGCGGCATGATGAGCTTTAACGAGACCTTCGGCGCGCGCATCGGCAAATGGGTGGAGCAAAACCTGGCCGGCGACCCGCCCGAAGCCATTGACGCTTCTGGCGAAGACGCTCTGCACGTTCAGACCGTCATCGAGGCCATCATTCGCTCTTGGGAAACCGGCGAAGTGGTGAAGGTGGAGCAGTAAAGGAAG
>DAOUAC010000036.1:0-37315 GCA_034434155.1 Anaerolineaceae bacterium | reverse complement strand
TCATCTGCCAGCGGTAGCCTTCGAGGTCTACCAC
The DNA here is from genome assembly GCA_034434155.1 of Anaerolineaceae bacterium. Lineage (GTDB taxonomy): Bacteria > Chloroflexota > Anaerolineae > Anaerolineales > Anaerolineaceae > DSYU01. The sequence goes on along the minus strand of DAOUAC010000036.1, from coordinate 37,281 downwards.
GATAACGGAACTGGCGTCAGAACGCCCGATGAACAGGCGGCGGCTGTCTGGGAACCATTTCATCACCGTCCACCAATCGCTGAGGTTCAGTTCGGGTTGTTCGGGCGCGCGCGCGGCGTTCATCGCGTCAATCAGATTGGTCCACGCGCCGTTCTGCAAATTTTGGATAAAAATCGGCCCACCGGCATCCATGCTCAGGCTGGTATACGCCGCCCACTGTCCATTGGGAGAGGCCAGGCCAAAATCCAGGCTGGCCTGGGTGGGGTTAGCCGCCGCCAGCAGGTCTCCCTGGGCGGCAAGCGCCTGCCCCGCCTGGCTCTGCACGCCCCCCTTGGTCCACACCACCGGACTGGGGCCCCTGCCGGCCTGCACTACTACCAGGCGCGCGCATACCGGCACGGTAATGGCTTCGCCCGTGAGGACCTTCTCGATAGCCGCGTCCGGCAGGGGCACAAATCCCTGCGCGCCCATCTCTTGCGCCTCTGCCAGCGCCAGCAGGTCTCCGACTGTTTTTACGCCGGGGTATTCGGGCAGAGCAATTTCGGTAGAGCGGTTCAACCGCCCGGTTGCCACGTTGAGGAGCAGTGCCTGATAGGCACTCTCCACCGTACCGGCGGCCAATCCCTGCGCCGCCCGCTGTGCCAGACCGCCGGCGGTCAGCGATTCGCGCCACGCCTGTACCCCCAGCGGCGCATTGGCGCACGGCGGCGCTGCCTGCCACGCTTCCTCACTCACCGGGCCAGTCTGGAGCGTTTTTTCATCCGCTTTCTTGTTTACGGGAATTTGATCACTGCCCGCGTCTGGGGTAGTCCCATTGGTTGGGGCTGCGAGCTGTGGACGCGCCAGGAACAGCGCGCCAATCACCACGACCACCAACAGCAGCATCAGTATGGTGGAGATCAACATAATCAAAGAACCAGTTTTTTTCATTCTGTGAAACCCTCGACGCAATATTCATATGATATTAACGTCTAAATGTGTAATTAAGGACTAATTTCTTACATCATTTTACACGATACTAATTCAATACTCCCCTATGACCGTTGTATAATATTTTAGATTCTACAGATCGGAATAACCGGATCTCCATCAATACTCTGTGAGACGCAGGAGAAGAAGGCATGGATCAGGATAAAGCGTTGGAAAGCGCAGCATTGGCCTATATTCCGATCGATTGGCGGCTGGCGATGGCGCGCGGGGAAACACTGCCGGAAAATGCCGAAGGCGCCGCATTGTTTGCGGATATTTCTGGTTTTACCCCTCTCACCGAAGCGCTTACCCAGGCCCTCGGAATGCGTTTGGGCGCAGAGGCGTTATCGCAGTATCTCGACCGGGTGTACGATGCGCTCATCAACGTCATTTACCGCTACGGGGGCAGTGTCATTGGCTTTGCCGGAGATTCAATTACCTGTTGGTTCGACAACCACGAGCCCCGCCCCGCCCCGCCGGCGGGCGTGCTGCGCGCCGCCGCCTGCGCCCTGCAAATGCAAGCAGTGATGGAAGAATTCACATCGGTGCCGGTGCAGGGGCGCGAGCCGCTCGAACTCAAGCTCAAGGTCAGCATTGCCAGCGGCACGGTGCGCCGCACCCTGGTCGGCAACCCCGAAATCCAGCGTTTTGCGGTTATTTCGGGCGATACGATGGCGCGCATGGCCGAAGGCGAAACCCTGGCAGTTGGCGGCGAGATTTTGTTAGACGCCCCTACTGTGGCCGCCCTGGGGGAACAAGCCGTCACCGCGCTGGGCCCGCAAACCGCCCAAGGCGAAGCCTTTACCCAACTGGTGGGACTGGCGGTTGAAGTCCCCGCCGTGCCCTGGCCGCCGCTGCCCCCCGGTGCAATCACTGAAGAGCAGTACCGCCCCTGGCTGCTCCCCCAGATTTTCGAGCGCCTAAAAGGCGGCCTGGGAGACTTTATCACCGAAATGCGCCCGGTAGTTGCTCTGTTCTTGCGCTTTCAGGGCATTTATTTTGACGCAGACCCGCTCGCTTCGCAAAAGCTGGACGAATTTGTCCGCATGGTGCAGTACACCCTGGCACGCTACGAAGGCGCGTTGATGGGCGTCACTGTAGGCGATAAGGGCAGCTACCTTTACGCCACGTTTGGCGCGCCCATCGCCCATGAAGATGATGCCCGCCGCGCCCTGCTGGCGGCCCTCGCCTTTCTTAAACTGCGCGGCAGCTTCGACTGGTTAGAGCCGGTACAGGTGGGCATCAGCCAGGGAATGGTGCGTACCGGGGCCTACGGTGGCAAAACGCGCCGTACATACGGGGTCTTGGGCGACGATGTGAACCTGGCCGCCCGTCTGATGAGTCAGGCCGCGCCAGGCGAAATCTTAATCACCGGACGCATCTACAAATCTGTCTCCGGTGAGGGCGGCCTGCGTGCTGAAGACTTCAGCTTCGAGCCGCGCCCGCCCGTTCCCATCAAAGGCAAGACCGACCCGCTGCCGGTCTTTGCCGTCACCGGATCGCGCGTGCGCCGCGCGATGCGCCTGCAAGAACCTGCTTACGCCCTGCCGATGGTGGGCCGGCAGGAAGAACTGGCCCTCATCGAAAAGAAGATAGACCTGGTACTGCAAGGCAAAGGGCAGGTCATCGGTATCACCGCGAATGCCGGCATCGGCAAGAGCCGCCTGCTGGCCGAGGCCATCCGCACTGCCCGCCGCAAGGGGTTAAACGGCTACGGTGGAGCCTGCCAGGCCGATGGGACCAACACGCCCTTCCTGGTCTGGAAGCCCATCTGGCAGGGCATTTTCAATATTGATCCTGGAGCGCCCATCCGCCGCCAACTGCGCAGTCTGGAAGGGATGTTAGAAGATTTCGCCCCCGACCGCGAAGATGCCATGCCTCTGGTGGGGCCGCTGCTCGGCCTGAGCATCCCCGACAACGACTTTACCATCAATATGGATCCCCAACTGCGCCGCATGGCGTTAGTGGCCCTGTTGATCGACTGCTTGAAGAATCTGGCTAATGAAGAGGCCGACGAAGGCGGGGGTTTAATGCTGGTGCTGGAAGACCTGCATTGGATCGACCCGGCCTCGCTCGACCTGTTGGAGCAAATGGTGCGCTCTATCGCCCGCCTGCCGGTGCTGGTTTTGCTGGCCTACCGCCCGACCCTGGCCGACGTGGAGTTTAACTTCCCTGCACCGCATGTGGCCCAACTGCCCAATTTCACTGAGATCAGCCTGCGCCCCCTCACCCCCATCGAAACCGAGCAGGCCGTACGCGCCAAACTGGCCCAACTCTACCCTGAATGGCGCGGCGCTGCCCCTCGCAACCTGATCGAGCGCATCATTGAGCAGGCCGAGGGAAACCCCTTCTACGCCGAAGAACTGCTCAACTACCTGCACGACCAGGATATGAGCCTGCACGATATCGAGGCCGCCCCCAAACTGGAACTGCCTTCCAGCCTGCATGCCCTCATCCTCAGCCGCCTCGATCAACTTACGGCCCGCCAGCAGCTCACCCTTAAAGTCGCCAGCATCATCGGGCGGCTGTTCCGCTTCGATCACCTGCATGGATATTATCCGGCCTTAGGCGAATCGGACCCACTGCGCAAAGAACTGGAGCGCATGGAAGAAATGGAGCTAACCCGTCTGGAAACCCCAGAACCCGAACTGACCTACCTCTTCCGGCACTTTATCACCCACGAAGTAGCCTACGAAAACCTGCCCAGTTCGGTGCGCGCCAGTCTGCACGAGCAGTATGCCCGCTACCTGGAAGATCGCATCAAAGACGGTGATGCTACCCCTTACTTAGATCTGCTGGCGCACCACTACAACCTGTCGAACAACGTTCCTAAAAAGCGCCTGTATCTGCGCCAGGCCGCAGCCTGGGCCGCCAGCCGCTTTGCCAACACCGAGGCGTTCAATTACCTCACCCGCGCACTGCCCCTTGTGCCTGCAGATGCCCCCCAGGAAAAGTACGAACTCCTGGTAGAGCGCGAGAAAGTCCTCGACCTGATGGCTGTGCGCGAAGTCCAGCGCCAGGACCTGGACGAAATGGCGCTGCTGGCCGAAACGCTGGATGAAACCCTGCCCCCCGCCGGGCCGGGCGGCTCGCGCCGCGTGTATGTGGCCCTGCGCCGAACCAGCTTTCTGGCTCAGATTGGCGATTACGCCGGAGCTACCCAGGCCGCACAGCAGGCCATTGACTGGCTGGCCGCCCGCCCGCCCGAACAGCAGTCGCCTGTTGAACTGGCCGACCTCCACGCCCGCCTGGGGAGCGCCCTGCTCGGCAAGGGCGACTTCACGCGCGGTCAAGATGCGCTTTTGCGGGCGCTCGAAATCCTTCCTACCGACCAGCCGCACCGCCTGCATGCCGGGGTCTTTATCGAACTCGGCATCCTCTATGCCAGCCGCGGCGACCTGCCCCGCGCCGCCGAGTATATGCACCGCGGCCTGGCAGTCTGCCAGCAGGTCAAAGACGAACTGCTGGCGATCAAGCTGCGCAACAACCTCGGCCTGGTCTACACCATGACCGGCGATTGGTCTCAGGCGTTGGTGCAGTACAACCTGGCGTTGGAATCGGCCAACCGCATGGGGGTGGTCAAATCGCAGGCCCTCACAGCCATGAACATGGGACTGCTCTACACCAACCAAGGTTCTTACGAACAGGCCATGCAGGCGTTTATCCGCAGTTTGGAGCTGTCGCGGCTGGCGGGCATGCGCGAAGGCGAGGTGAACAACCTCATCAACCTGGCGCGGGTGGCTCTGCGCCAGAATGATACCGTTGCCGCCGAAGCTTTTCTGACCGATGCGCTGGAATGGGCCACGCGGCTGGAAAGCTACCCCAATACCAATGAAATCTACAGCCTGCGCGCCGAGATGTACCTCGCTGCCGGTAAAGCGCAGGCCGCCGTTGAGGCCGCCTCTCAGGCGCTGACCCTGGCCCGCCAAAACGAACTGGAGCCAGAAGCCGGTGTGGCTCTGCGGCTGATCGGCCAGGCCCGCGCCGCCCTGGGCCAGTTAGAAGCGGCCTGGGAAGCCTTTGCCGAGAGCATTAAGGTGTTATCCGTCACCGACACGTATGAGTGCGCCCGCAGCAAATTGCTGTGGGCCGGCATCCTGCGCGGCCTGGGACAATCACAGCAGGCCAGCCCGCTTCTAAATGAAGCCCATGCCACTTTTCTGCGCCTGGGCGCTCGCGCTGACCTCGCCGTTACCCAAAAGTACTTAAGTGAAGCCTAACTACCTCACAGGAGTTCCTATGACCTCCCCGCGCGCACTGCTCACCCTCTCTGTTCGAATTGGGCTGGCGCTGGTTTTCCTGGTCTCGACCTTACAGGTATCCACCCTCCCCGCCTATTCGCACCCGGCCAGTGCCCCCACCCAGGCCGTTGCCCACGATGGTCCACTGGCATTGGCCTGGTCCTCTGAAGAAACCGATCAAACCACCGCCCTGGCCTGGGGCGACGTAGACGGCGATGGCGACCTCGATCTGGCCGTCGGCAACAACGGCCAGCCCAACCGCCTGTACCTGAACCGTAACGGCCAGCTCTCGCCCCGCGCCGACTGGTCCGCCGCCGAACCAGCCTCCACCACCAGTCTGGCCTGGGGCGACTTTGACAACGACGGAGACCTCGACCTGGCCGTCGGCAACCGCAGTCACCCCAACCAGGTATACCTTAACCACAACGGTTCGCTCGCCGGAGAACCGGGGTGGCAGTCCAATCAGGTTGTCAATACCAAGAGCATTGCCTGGGGCGATATGGATGGCGATGGCTACCTCGATCTGGCCGTCGGCAACGACCGCCGCCAGAATATGGTGTACGGCAACAACGCGGGCGTTCTCAGCGCCAACCCCGATTGGGAATCGTCCCATTCCGACCGCACCCGCAGTGTCGCCTGGGCTGATGTTAACGGTGATGGCTACCTCGACCTGGCCGTCGGCAACAGCATTGACGCCACCCGCATCTACCTTAACCACGGCGCGGGCCTCATCACCACTCCGGCCTGGTCTTCGCCAGCGCCGCCGCCCTCTGCACCCCCCATCTACACCAGCAGTGTCGCCTGGGCCGATTTTAACGGCGATGAAATCCCCGATCTGGCCCTTGGCAACGAAGGCAACCCCAGCCAGGTATACTGCGTTAGCGATACTGACCCGCTGACCCTGACGCCCTGCTGGACGGCGCCAACGGATGCCCTCACTACCAGCATCGCCTGGGGTGATTTTGACAGTGACGGCGACCCCGACCTGGCCGCCGGCAGCCGGGGCGGCCCCATTATCCTCTACCAGACCGAGCGCAGCCCGCTTTCTGCCGCTCAGGTCTGGGAATCCAGCGAAACAGACGATACCACTGCCCTCGCCTGGGGCGATTTTGACAACGATGGCGACCTTGATCTGGCTGTGGGCAACAACGGTCAGCCCAACCGAGTCTACCGCAACACCCTGGGCGTGTTTAAATCCACCGCCGATTGGTCCTCCACCGAAACCAACTGGACGCGCAGCATTGCCTGGGGGGACTACGACCAGAATGGAACCCTCGACCTGGCCGCCGGAAATTTCAACGACCAGCCCAACGACCTGTACAGCAACTCCAACGGTATCTTGCCGCTAGACGCCACCTGGTCCACCCCCGAAGCCGCATCCACCACGGCCATCGCCTGGGGTGATGTAGACAGCGACGGCGACCTGGATTTAGCCGTTGGCAACGAGGCCGCCCCCAGCCAGTTGTATCTGAACAACGGTTCGGGCCGCTTCTCCCTCGCTTCTGAATGGACGCCTATCGCCGGTTGGGTGTACAGCCTGGCCTGGGGCGATGTGGATAATGACGGCGACCTCGACCTGGCCCTGGGCTACGACGGCGCGCCCAACCGCCTGTACTGCAACCACACCACCGCCGGGAACGTTGTCTTAGAGCCTTGCTGGAGCGCCACTTCTGCCTCGCAAACTCGCGGTCTGGCCTGGGGCGATGTGGATAATGACGGCGACCTCGACCTGGCCGTCGCCAACGAGGGACAGCCCAATCACCTTTACCGCAATGACAACGGCGTTCTCACTTCCACGCCGGTGTGGTTCTCGCAAGAAGCCGACAGCACCACCAGCCTGGCCTGGGGTGACGTTGACAACGATGGCGACCTGGATTTAGCTACCGGTAACTACCGGCAGTTCAACCGCGTTTATGTCAACCAGGGCGGCGTTCTTGAGGAGCGCGCCGCCTGGGTCTCTTTTGAGGCCGACGCCACCACTGCCCTGGCCTGGGGCGACATTGACAATGACGGCGACCTGGATCTGGTCGCTGGTAATGAAAACCAGCCAGGCCGCATTTATTACAACGAACAGGGATGGCTGCTTCCCCATGCTTCCTGGTCCTCTACTGAGGCCGACCAGACCTTAAGCATTGCCTTGGGAGACCTGGACGGCGACGGCGACCTCGACCTGGCGACCGGCAACCAGGGTAAGAACCGCGTCTATACCAACCAACGTGATGGCCGCCATACAGCCGCCTCGCTTCCCGTGCTACACATCCAGCAGCCGGGGCTGGCCGCCAACGGTTTCGCCGACCCCAAGATTTGGACCGGACCGGTCCTCCCTATCCACTACAGCCTGCAGTCCACCACTGCCCAGCCGGTGCGCATTGTGGCCGAATATTCTCTGGACGGCGGCGGGGACTGGCAGACCGCCCAACCCACCTCAGCAACGCAGACCCGCAACCTGCTTCCGGGCGAGCACACCTTTGAGTGGGATGTGTTCGCCAGCGGCCTGTACGGCAAAAGTGATAACGTCGTCCTGCGCCTGAAGGCCATTCCCGAAGTCACCCATGCCGCCAACAGCCTGCCGGGGCCGTACCTGTATGGCTCCAGCGCCGCGCAGACGCTGCCCTTCCGCGTGCGCGGCACGCAGGTACAGGTTCTTCAGACCAACGGCAGCCCCGCCCAGAACGCCCTGGTATTCCGCCTGCCTGCCGACCAGGTGCGCGCCGCCGCCCTCGCTGACCTCAGCGGCCAGCCCTACCGCACCGATCCACTGGGCTTTCTGCAGGGCTTCGGCCAGCTCGCCACCGGAGACCGCCTGCTGGCGCTGTGGCCTGCCCGCCAGGGGGATGGCTTTACCCTGTACTATGCCAGCGCCCCCGCCACCTCCGAAGGGCCAGGCTGGCAGCCAATCGAGTCTTTGGGCGTACAGACGCTCACGGTTTCACCTTCTAATCCTCTGGCGCTGTTTGATCTGACCGTCTCCCTCGAATGGGACGCGCGCGGCGACAGCTTTTACCAGGAACAACTCGCATCAGACTTGCAGCGTGCCTCAGAATTTCTATACGACTGGACCAATGGCCGCGCAGCCCTGGGGCAGATCACCATCTATCAGGACCGCGAACGCTGGCTGGACCCAGAGACGGACGTACAAATCGCCGCTTCGAACCGCCTGCGCCCCAACGCCGACATGGGCGGGGTCGTCAGTCAATCCACTCCCGACCCCGACGTTCCCTCCCGCTCTTATCAGCCCGGTCAGGTGCGCATGAGCGCCGTTTGGAACCGTTACGGCGACCTTACCGGCAGTTTAGGAGACGACTGGCCCGCCGCGCTGGCGCACGAGTTGGGCCATTACCTCTTCTTCCAGGACGACGACTACCTCGGCTTCAACACTGCTGGCCTGGTTACCCCGCTCGACAGTTGCCCCAGCGCCATGGCAGACCCTTACCGCGCCGACTGGTCCGAATTTTTGCTCGCCAGCGAATGGCTGCCCGGCTGTCAGAACACCCTGGCCCACCAAACCACCGGTCGTTCCGATTGGGAAACCATTTCCACTTTTTACCCAGACCTGGCCGGGTCAGGGCCGCTTTCTGGCCCCGATTGGCTGCCCCTCAACGTTACTTCCGTCCGCTGGGTTGAGCCTGCTACGCCGCCCGATGCCATCGCCGTGCCGATCTATACGTTGGTCACGCCCGCCGGGGCGCGCTTCTTGCCCCAAACGGGCGCTCAGGCCTATCTTTTCCGCGGCGATGCCCTCATTGACCTGGGCCAGCCCGTCTTAGGCCGGGTGACGGCCCGCGGTGCCAAACCCGGCGACCGCCTGTGCGTCTACAGCCCCGCCGATGCCGCCATTGGCTGCCTGGAAAGCCTCTCCGCTGGCGCCAGTACAGTGGTGATGGTCCCCGCCCCCGACCTACAGCCCGATATTCGCATCTTGCCGCACCCAGAGCAAGATATTGAAGTGCAGATCACCGACCTGCCGGCCAACAGTGACCTGTCTGCCCGGCTGTACCTGCCCGATGGCTCAGCACTGGCCGCTACTGAAATCCTCTCGCAAGATGGCATCTATACCGTCCGCTTCATCACCGATCAATCCATCCCCAAAGCCTACCTGTGGCTCAAGGTGGAAGGCCAGCCTGATTGGGAAGCCGTCATCACCTATTCGCTGGGCGGCAGCCCCGCCAAAGGCTGGGACCACTACGCTCCGTCCATCTCCACCGATGGCGCGGCCATGCTTTACGGTCACAACCTGGTATTTTCCGAGGGCGAATTCTTTGGGCTGCACACCCTCAGCAAATCGCCGCCCATCCCCGGCTGGGCCACCCTGACGGGCAGCGCCTACCGCCTGTTCCGCTCAGATGGCGCCCCCGCGCTCGACTGCTCTACTCCTGCCGCCCCGCCCGACTGCGCCCCTGTGACCATTGCTTTTCATTACCGCGGCGCAGACGTGGCCCCCGGCGAGGAACCACTGCTGAAGGTGTATTTCTGGAATGAAAACGCCGCCGCCTGGGTGGCCCTGCCTACCTATCTGGATCAGAGTCACAACGTAGCCGCCGCCGCGGCCCGGGGCGAAGGTATTTATGCCCTGATGACCACTTACGAAATCCCCTTGGGCGGGCCAGGATGGGTACAGTTTACCTACCCCGTCCTGGAGAGCCGGGCTGTCGAGCAGGCTCTGGCTCCTCTGCAAGGCAAGTACACCATCCTCTACCGCTACGATTCGCCCACCCCGCAAAACCGCAGCGGCGCGTGGTTTGTCTACGACCCGGCCGCCCCCGCGTGGGTCAGCGACATTACTGAATTGGAATTTAGCAAAATCTACTGGATCTACCTGACGGAGTACGTGCCGTTCCTGCCTATCAAAGGGGCTGCCGGCTCCGCCGCCGCGCCAGAAAGTTTGTCCGTTGAGCTACCCACGAGCATTCAACCGCCGGCCACCTACTATGGAATCACCGACCGGCCCGACGGCACGGAACTACAAACCTATATCGGCAGTGCCCTGTGCGGGGCCGCCCAGGTGATCGAGCGCGACAGCCTTGCCACCTATAAGATCCAGGTTGCCGCTGGCTGCGGGCCGCAGGACGAAAGTATAATTCTGCGGGCCGGCCTCGGCTACATCTACCGCCTGCCCCCTTGGGATAACACTCGCCTCCAGCCGGTCACGCTTCACTTCGGCGATCCGCACATTATCGCCTTACCGTTCATCGGCCGGTAGCGTCTCGCGGGCCAACCGGCCAGACAAGGCGCAGAGACGGGCGGGGGGGGAGAACCCCTTACCTCAGAATCGGCAAGTCCCTGCGGGGTTGAAGGTGAGGCCCCGCAGGGACTTTAAGTTACCGGGCCTGCCCCTCAAACACCAGCACCGTCTTGCCATCCGTCGAAGAAAGCTTCAGCTTCGATCCTTCGACGCTGAACTTCTCCACTTTTGCCAGTGCCTGGAAGTAAGCGCTCTCTACTGACAGCGCATCGCAGGCCATCTCGGTGGATACGAACGGCCCAAAGCTAAGCTTACCCCCTGCGCCGGTCTGGTACGGGCCAGAATAACTGTTACACCCACCATTGCCTCCTGCCTGTCCGCCCGCTTCGAACTGCAAGGTAGGCCGAGCAGTTCCCAATTCGACGACGTTCCCGTCCAGCGTCAGTTCCGTTAACGCCCAACGCGGCGCCAGCAGCGCCTGATCGAGCGCCCCACTGCGCCCTGCCTGCGCCATATACACAATCACCGCTACCGCGGCGACTACCAGCACGACAACAGCGAGAAAAATTCCTTTGCGACTCATCATTCCTCCATTCCTCCGTTTTTTAATTTCGTACCCTTAAGACGCTCCGTTTTGCCAAAAGTTCCTGGCCTATCCGCACTTTTCAGGTCAAGAATGCGTGCTATACTTCCCGATAAACCACGTGTGTTTAACGGCAAACGCCATTTTTGGAGGAAATCATGCGAGATTTAACCTCAGAGCTTCTCGAACTGGTGCGCTTCACGTCCACCAACCTGCCGCCGGACGTCGAGAAAGCATTACGCGCGGCTTACGAGCGCGAAGCCCCCGGCTCCGCTGCGCGCGGCGCGCTCGAAACCATCTTAAAAAATGTAGAGATGACCCGGCGCAACTCCACCCCCATTTGCCAGGATACCGGCACGCCCATTTTCTTCGTGCGCTACCCTGAAGGCTACAGCCCCCGCCGCCTGCGCGAGCAGATCAAGGCCGCGGTGGCCGAGGCCACGAAAAAATCGTACCTGCGCCCCAACGCCGTCGATTCTCTCTCCGGCAAGAACACCGGCAACAACCTGGGCGACGAACACTTCCCCACCATTCACTTTGAAGAAACTGACGGCGATACCCTCACCGTGGAACTGATGCTCAAAGGCGGCGGTTGTGAGAACGTCGGCGCACAGTATTCTCTGCCCGATAACACCCTCAAAGCCGGACGCGATCTCGAAGGCGTGCGCCGCGCCGTGCTGGATGCCGTTTGGAAGGCCCAGGGCGAGGGCTGCGCGCCGGGGTTCTTAGGCGTTTCCATCGGCGGCGACCGGGGTTCCTCTTATGTGGCCTCCAAAGAAGCCCTGCTCCGCCCTGTGGATGACACTAACCCCGACCCCGAACTTGCCGCCCTCGAGAACCGTCTGACGCAAGAGGCCAATCAGCTTGGGATTGGGCCAATGGGCTTTGGTGGAGAAGCCAGCGTGCTGGGGACCAAGATCACCGCTACTCACCGCCTGCCGGCCTCTTTCTTCGTCACCATTTCTTATATGTGTTGGGCCTACCGCCGCCGAAAAATGATCGTGACCGGCGACCAGGTAACCTACGAATAACAGGAGCCGTCTCATGCCAGTTCAGGTTAACCTTCCCATCTCCGATGATGTCATCCGCTCGCTCCAGGTTGGCGATTCGGTGCTGCTTTCCGGCGTGATGATCACCGGACGCGATGCCGTCCACAAATGGCTGGTTGACACCTTTATCAAGAAGACCCGCCCGCCCGCCGGAGATGATCTGGCCGTGTACGAAGCCATCCGCCCGCTGCTCAACGGTGGAGTAATCTACCACTGCGGCCCGGTCGTGGCCGGGTTAGATACCAAAGAGTACCGCTTCGTGGCCGCCGGGCCGACCACCAGCATCCGCGAAGAGCCATACCAGGGCGACGTGTTTCGCCATTTCAACGCCAAAGGGGCCATTGGCAAAGGCGGCATGGGCCCCAAAACCCTGCAAGCCTGTCAGGAAGTGCCAGCAGTATACTTCCACGCCATCGGCGGGGCCGCGGCGCTCATCGCCGAGTCGGTCAAGCGCGTTTTGGGCGTCTACAAACTGGATTTTGGCGTCCCAGAAGCCATTTGGGTAATTGAGGTCAAAGATTTTCCGGCGGTGGTGACGATGGACGCGCACGGCAACAGCCTGCACGAAACCGTCCGCCGGCAGTCAAAGGCCGTTTTAGATCAACTCATCCCATGACCTCGCCAGCCTCATCCCCCGAGTGGGATGTGCTGGGCGTCGGCACAGCGGCAGTTGATGACCGGCTCTACGTGGCGCATTTTCCCCACCCAGATGAAAAAATGCCCATCCAATCTATTCGCCGAATGGCCGGCGGGCAGACGGCTACGGCTCTGGTGGCCGCCGCTCACCTCGGAGCGCGCGCGGCCTTTGCCGGCTGTCTGGGTGATGACGAACTCTCGCGCTTTCTACGCGCCGAGTTTGCGACGCATGGCGTAGACTGCTCTCCGGCAGACCGTTTGCCCCCAGGCCGGCCTTATTACGCCGTTATCATCGTGGATACTTCTGTGGGCAGCCGTTCCATCCTCTACAGCGGCGAGGGCGTGCGCGACCCCGGTCCCGATTTCATCGCGCCGGAGTGGATTGCCGCCGCCCGCGTGGTGCTGATTGACAACAACACCCCCGCCGCCGCGCTCCAGGCCGCCCGTCTGGCCCGCCAGAGAAACATCCCGGTGGTGGCCGACATCGAGCGCCCAACCGGCGCGCACCTTGAAGACCTGCTCGCTACCGTTGATCACCTCATTGTGAATTTGCAGTTTGGCCGCGCCTACACCCACCTGGAAGACCCCGCCCGCATGGTGCAGGCATTAACACGCCCGCATCAGGCCGCCTGCGTGGTCACCTGCGGCGGCGAGGGGTGCTGGTTCGCTGTCAGCGGCGGCCTACCTGAACACTTCCCCGCCTACCCCGTGACGGTGGCCGACAGCACCGGCTGCGGTGATGTTTTTCACGGCGCATATGCCGCCCTGCTGGCGCGCGGGGCCGGTGTGCGCGATGCTATCGCCGCTGCTTCTGCCGCCGCTGCCCTCAAAGCCGCCCGCTCCGATGGCTGGAACGGCATCCCAGATATAGACGCCGTCCACCGCATCGGCTGATCGCTGTTCATTCCCCAGCCAGCGGTGCTGTGCTGGGGAACCCCCGGCCGTACACAAATCGAGGCTGTATGCACCGGATTCTCACCCTGCTCACGATCCTCTTAGGCCTGCTCGCGGCCCTGGCGCGGCCCGCGTTGGCCCAAGATGAAACCCTGGTTTTCTACGCCGGACCAGAAGGCGCTTTAAAGACCGCGCTCCGTCTGGCGAGCGGTTTCACCTTGCTGGATGACCCTGCCGGGGCAGATGTGCTGGTCCTCAACGACGCCATCCCACCGGCTGCTGCGGCGCGCTATCAGGCCGGCGCGGGCCTGGTGCTGGTGCTGGGACCGCAAACGCGGCCCGCCGATGTCGCTGCTCTGCTGGGCCTCCCGCTGGAGATGGCCTATCACGAGGACCCGGTTTCGATCACTGGCGCGCCGGGGGCCAACCATCCGCTGCTGACCGATGTGATGTGGAACAGCGCCCCACAGGTACGCGAGCGCGCCAGCATCGTCACCCCTATCTCCAGCGTGCAGCCCCTCGTCAGCGCCTACGAAAGCGGCGAATGGGTGCTGTGGTCCATTCCCACCAGGGCAGTGCAAAGCGCAGGCGAGAGTTTCATCCTCAATTTTTATCTCAGTCCTGCCGCCAATCCACAGATTCAAGAGTGGGCTTACTTCAATTACCTCATCTATAACCTGGTGCAGCGAGCCGCCGGAGAGCAACCGCTTTCGTTTGCCCGCTACCCGGCCTCACCCGTCCCCCACGCCGCCGAGCGCGCTTTCCTCACAGGGGCGATGCTCGTACTGCTGGGCGCCGCCGCGCTGACGTTTATGGTAGTACGCCGCTACAGCCGCGCCCACCCCGAAGCTCTTGACGCGCTCATCACGGGGCGCGAAGCCTACGCCGCACGCCAGGCCAAAACCGAATGGGAAGAAGTTGGCTTCCATCGCCCGTTGGGCGGCTTTCTGCTGGCTTTGATGACCGGCCTGGTGTTCTTCATTCCTCTAATCATCTATCAATCGCTCATCCTGCCGGTCTACATCCTGCCCAGCGCCCAGGCCCTGGGGGCGTGGGGACGCGTGACTCAGTTCTTCAACCTGCTGTGGACCTTCTTCGACATGGGCACTGCCCTGGCCTTTGTTAAGTTCTTCGCCCAGCACCGCGTCCACGACCCGCGCCAGGCCGTTAAATTCGGCCAGGTGTATGTTTGGTGGCAGGCGCTTTCAGGGGCTGTGCAGGTGGCCCTCATCGTCCTGGTCGCCTCGAACTACTTGCCCCACACCGCTTACGCCCTCTATTCCTGGAGTGTAATCCTACACGCTTTTATCCAGATTCCCGGCTTTTTCACCGTCATGCGCTCGGCCCTGCGCGGCTGGCAGCGGTTCGACTACGCCACCGCGCTGGAGTTAGGTCCCAGCCTGATCTTCCCCATGCTCACTCAGCCCATCATCGTGCTGCTGATGACTGCCTGGGGCCGCGCCAACCCGGTCTTTGGGCAGGCGATGGGAGGTCTGCTGGGATTAGGGATCGCCGCCTATATCACCGAGGCACTGACGTTCTTCGTGGGCCTGGCGCTCTACCGCCGCCTGGGCTATAACGCCCGCCTGCTCTTCCTGGCCCATTTCGACTGGCAAACCATCCGATCCGCTTTCCGCTTCGGCGTCTTTGAGATGCTTGGTTCAGCCGCCTGGGCCACCGGGCAAGCCGTAGAAATCCTCATTACCCAAACGCGCTTGATTAACTACACCGAAATTTGGGGAAACTGGGTGCTGGCCCAGAACTTTGTCTTTGGCTTCAGCGTCACCGCCACGCTCTACGACAATCTCATGCCTTCGATCTCTGAAGCCATCTCGAACTCTTATCGCAAGCTCAGCCAGTATTATGCCGTGATGGCTTATAAGTGGGGCGGGTTGATCAACGGCTTTATCGCCGCCGTACTGCTGGCCGTCACCGACCGCTTCATTCTAGGCGCGGCTGGGCCAGAGTTCACCCGCGCCGCCTCTCTCGCTATCCCCCTCATCCTCTGGGGTGCAATCCAATACCCCTCGTGGGTAGGCGATAATGTTCAGGCCGGCTCGAACCGCCCCTACCTCAAAACCGCCATGGTCGCTTTTGAACAGGTCATCCGCGTCCTACTCGCGTTCCTGCTGCTCCGCCAGTTCCAAATTTACGCGCTCATCATCGCATACTTTGCCGGCCTGCTTGCCAAAGGACTGACGGCTTATTTTGTCAACCACAAAATCTGTTTTCCCCAGCGTTTTTACTTTTGGCAGTCGCTGGGCGCACCGGTACTGGCCGGTGCGGCCCATTACCTGCTGCTGCGCTGGCTCACCGGCCTGATCTGGCAGGGCGACCAGATCACCAGCATTCTAATCTTCTTAATCGGCATCCTGTTTTCGATGCCCCTCTATGCCTTCTTCTATGGGCTGGCCGGCGGCTGGGATGATGACACTCTGGCCGAACTGCACCAGGCCGCCCATCTGAGCAGCTTTATGACGGGCATGTCGCTGGCTTTCTGGTATTGCAGTCGGTTGGGCGCGCGCCTCAGCCCGCTCCACAACCGCTTTCCCATCGCCATTCGCCCCGAGGCCATGCAAGAGGCCGCGCTCATTACCCGCAGCCGCGTGCAAATCCTGGCCGAAGCCTCCTCAGAGCCTCTGCCCAGCCTGGCTAACCAATCAGAACTTCCGCCTCGATCTCGACCGGAATATTAAACGGCAGGCCGGCCATCCCCACCGCTGAGCGGGCGTGCGCGCCGCGTTCTGGGCCGTAGAGTTCTAAAATCAATTCTGAAAATCCGTTGATCACCTGGGGCTGTTTGGTGAACCCTTCCGCCGAATTCACCATCCCCAACACTTTAATCCAGGCCCGAACCCGTTCCAGGTCGCCCAATTCGCGTTTCAGGCTGGCTAAAATCGCCAGGCCCGCCAGCCGCGCCGCCGCATAGCCCTGCTCAATGGTCACGCCTCCGCCCAGCTTGCCGAGCGGCAGCGCCAGCGTGCCATCGGGGTTGGTTGGCCCATGACCTGAAATATACGCCCGGTCTCCAATAACGCGCACCGGGGCAAACGGCAGCTTTACGCCAGGGTCCACCCTGGTAGGCTGAGGCAAAACCAGGCCCATGCGCTTGAGCTTCGCTTCGATCGTCTCATCTGCCATATTGGACTCTCCTTCATTGCTTTAATCTTAAGACCTTATTATATTGTAAAAGTGCGCTGATCTACTTCCCTTGCGTCTTCCCTTGTACTACAATAACCAGTGTAAGCGCTTACCTTCGCACTTTTTCAATCGAGAGGAACCCATTATCTATGTCCATTACCCGTTCCGAAAAACAATACTGTGTCCGGGCCGTCCATACCGACTATCGTTCCAGCGACGAAGAAGTTTACCAGAACCTGCGGCGAGCCGCTCTGCCCCTGGGCCGCGCCTGGGAAAAACTGCGCAAAGCGCGCCGCATTGGCATTAAATTCAACCAGGATTGGTCCCCTACCAAACTGGTGATGTACCAGGGCCACCGCCAGCAGTTGGTTTCGGACCCGGTGGTGCGCGCCACCCTGCGCCTGTTGCGCGAAGAAACCCAGGCCGAAATCTTCGCGATTGACGTGGGGGTTGACGGCCCGCCCCCTGGTATGACCCGCCTCGACTGCACCACCATCCTGCCTGTCCTTAAAGAATTTGACGTGCCGTTTATTAACGGTCACGACGACCCCGTGGAATGGGTGAACGTCCCCGGCGGCGGCCAAATGTTCGACCGCTACCCCATCCCGCGTTCCTGCGCCGAGGCCGACGCCATGATTTCCGTCCAAACCCTCAAAAACCACCTCTTTATGGGCGTCACCCTCACCATGAAGAACCTGTTCGGCCTGGTTCCGCTGGCCCCGGCTGGCCGCCCGCGCGGGTATTACCATCACCTGGTGCGCATGTCCTATATGCTGCCCGACCTGGCGCGCATCTTTAACCCGGCCCTGAACATCTTAGACGGCCTGGTCTGCCAGGCGGGCGAAGAATGGGGCAAGGGCGAAAACCC
This sequence comes from Anaerolineaceae bacterium, assembly GCA_034434155.1. Taxonomy (GTDB): domain Bacteria; phylum Chloroflexota; class Anaerolineae; order Anaerolineales; family Anaerolineaceae; genus DSYU01. The sequence goes on along the minus strand of DAOUAC010000036.1, from coordinate 19,718 downwards.
GCGCATCTGCAACACCCTCATCGCTGGCGATCACACCATCGCCACCGACGCCGTCGCCACCTACCTGATGGGCCACGATCCCAAGTCCGATTGGCTAACGCCCCCCTTCCACCGCGACCGCAACGCCATCCTGGTGGCCGCTGAGGGCGGGTTTGGGACGGTGAACCTGGATGAAATTGACTGGCAGTCAGAAGTGCAGGCCCCGGTAGGCGAATTTTTCGCCAAACAACTCGACCCGCAAGAAACCATCATCTCCTGGCGGCGCACCACCGCCGAGCAGGGCCTGTATTACCGCGATCACCGCAAAGAACTGGTCGAAAAATACGCCGGCCAGTATATCCTGCTCCAGATGGGCGAAGTGAAATGGGCTGACCCCAGCGGTCACATCCGCGCCAGCCGCCGCGAGCTTTCGGGCGCGCACCCCGAACAGGCCATGTGGCTCAAATACGTCGCGCCGGAAGATGACGAGGGCGAGCATTTCGAGGTCTACGAGCAGACCCTCCAGCAAATTAAGGCCATGGGTCTCTAAATCACACTTCTCCCAGGCGCCGGGTGCGCCTGGGAGAAGTGCTTTTTTAAGGTGATCCACGTCTCCCTAACCGAGTCACCGCCAGAGATTGGGGCAGGCATCCTGCCGGCGGCCATCGAGGGCCAACCGGGCGATTAAGCGACTACTCCGCGCCCTAGACGGACGCTCACCCCACCATTGACGGTTGAAAAGGATGTATCCAGCTTTAGCCCGGTGTGTCCCAACAGACGCAGGTCACTGCATAAAATAGCGACGTGCCAGCCGGGCGCTTTGGCGCGTAATACGTGGCCCAACTGCGCGTATAGGTTGCGCAGATCTTGCCCTGCGCTCACCCGCAGTCCATAGGGGGGGTTCGTCACCACCCAGCCCGGCCCCGGCGGCGGCTCAATGGCTGAAACCGCCCGCTGGCTGAACTCAACCGCCGCCAGCACCCCGGCGCGTTCCGCATTGGCCCGCGCGGTTTCCACCGCTCCGGCATCACGATCCGAGGCCAGAATCCTCGGAGCTGAGTTCCGCGCAGCCTGCTCTGCCGCCGCCAGCAGGCTTTGCCACAGAGCCGGGTCGTAGCCGGGCCAATGCATAAACGCAAACGCCCGGTTCCGCCCCGGCGGCAGGCCCAGCGCCAGCAGCGCCGCCTCAATCGCAATCGTGCCAGAACCGCAGAACGGGTCCAGCAGTGGCGCGGCGCGGTCCCAGCCCGAGGCCAACAGCATGGCCGCCGCCAACGTCTCGCGCAGGGGGGCTTTGGCCGTTGCCAGTCGGTAACCGCGCCGGTGCAGCAGTTCGCCCGACGAATCCGCGCTGACGGTACAGCAGTCACGCACCAGGCGCACCACAAAACGTTGGGGGGGCAGGTCGCCGCCCTGCGCAGCCGCTTCTGGACCTGTGGGCGGCAGCCGGCCCAGCCGGTCGCCGATGGCCGCGGCTATCCGCTCGCTCACCGCCCCACTGTGATACAGGCGCGACTTGTGGCTCGTCGCGGAAATCTCAACCGCCTGGCCGGGGCGTAAAAACAGCTCCCAGGGCAGCGCGGACGCCTTTTTGCGCAGTTCGGCAAAGTCCGTCGCATAAAAGAACTGCCCTACCCGCGCCAGCACCTTGCTGGCCGTGCGCAGGTGCAGATTAGCACGGTAAAGGTCTGCCCAGCCCCCCTCGAAGGTTACGCCCCCCTCTTCGCCTTCCTCGCCCCCGGCCACCAGGCGCGCCCCCAATTCTCGCAGCTCTCTGGCGGCGAGTTCTTCTAACCCAGGTGCAGTCACGGCAAAAAATCTCATCGCACTGATTATATGGTAGAAACCGGTTGTATAATTACCCTAACTTTCACAGGAGAAAAACCTATGCCCATTTCGGCTTCCCTTACTCTTACCCCTGCGCGCGCCATCGGAAACATTGACCCGCGCTTATATGGTTCTTTTATCGAACATCTGGGACGCGCCGTTTACGGCGGCATCTATGAACCAGGCCATCCCCGCGCCGACGCACAGGGCTTCCGTCAGGATGTGATTGACCTGGTGCGCGACCTGGGCGTCAGCATTGTGCGATACCCCGGCGGCAATTTCGTCTCTGGTTACAACTGGGAAGACGGCATCGGCCCCAAAGATCAACGCCCCCGCCGCATGGAACTGGCCTGGCGCTCGATCGAAACCAATCAGTTCGGCACGGATGAGTTCATCCATTGGTGCCGCACCGTCGGGGCCGAACCCCTGCTGGCCGTCAACCTCGGCTCGCGCGGGATGGACGCCGCCCGCAACTTGGTGGAATACTGCAACTTCCCCGGCGGCACGGCCTGGAGCGACCTGCGCCGCGCCAACGGCTCGCCGGAACCGCACAATGTGAAGGTCTGGTGTTTGGGCAACGAGATGGATGGCCCCTGGCAGATTGGCAGTAAAACCGCCGAGGAATATGGCCGCCTGGCCTGTGAAACCGCCAAGGTGATGAAGTGGACCGACCCCACCATTGAACTGGTGGCCTGCGGCAGTTCCGGGCGCGGCATGCCCACCTTCCCCGCCTGGGAAGCCACGGTCTTAGAGCATACCTACGAACACGTTGATTACATTTCGCTCCACACCTACTACGGCAACCGCGACGGCGACACCCCCAACTTCCTCGCCCGCACTCTTGACATGGATCACTTCATCACCACCGTCATCGCCACCTGTGACCATGTGAAGGCCATCAAACGATCTAAGAAAACCCTAAACCTCTCCTTTGACGAGTGGAACGTCTGGTTCCATTCGAACGCGAAAGATGCCACCATCCCTTCCTGGACTGTTGCGCCCCCTATGCTGGAGGACGAATACACCTTTGAAGACGCTCTGGTGGTCGGCTGCATGCTCATCACCCTGCTGCGCCACGCCGACCGCGTAAAAATCGCCTGCCTGGCCCAACTGGTTAACGTGATTGCCCCCATTATGACCCAAAACGGCGGGCCGGCCTGGCGTCAGACCATTTACTACCCCTTCCTACATGCTTCGCGCTATGGGCGGGGGCAGTCGCTGGATGTAGAAGTGCGTTCTCCGGCCTATGATAACAAAGAGTTCGGCCAGGTCCCGTACCTCGAAGCCGTCGCCACGCAAGACCCCGCCGCCGAAACCGTTACCCTGTTTGCCGTCAACCGCAGTCTGGAAGAACCCCTGTGCATCACCGCCGACGCCCGCGACTTTGCCGGCTACCGCGTGGTCGAACACATCACCCTGACGGCCTCTGACCTGCAAGCCACCAACACTGCCGAACATCCAGACCGCGTCGCCCCCCACTCCAACGGCGACGCCCGCCTCGACGCCGGCCAGCTTTCGGTCACCCTACCCAAAGCAAGCTGGAATGTCATCCGCTTGAAAAAATAACCCTCACCAACCCCGGTGATCCCAATCGCCCTGCCGCTCCGCGCGGAACCGCTGCGCCCAGGCTTCTGATACCGCATCGGCCAGCCGCTCGAAGGACGGCGGGGCGATTGTCACGCCAGCCGCCTCGATCCCCAAATACGCCAGCACCCGCCGCACCGTCTCTTCGTATTCAAGGATAAAGTCTTCGTACACCACCGTCAGCGGCGCAATCCCACCTTCTGAAAAAAACTCCTGCATCCCGGCCTCGCGCATTACGCTTTCCATATACAGGTGGTTAATCGCATCAAAATGGTAAGCGTCTGACAGGTTTTCGGGCTTCGCGCCCGCCTCTGCGCCGACCGCGCGGTGCCACTCCTCCGTCTGGATCGCCTTCCACCAGGAAACCGCCAGCCGCACTTTGTTGCGCCGCGTCATAAATATATGGCGATGGTTGGGAAAGGCCCGCTCCCAGAGCGCCGCGCGGCTGGGATTCGCCGGAGGCGGCCCCGGAAACTGCCGCAGCAGGGCCAGCAGATCCGTCATCTGCGGCTCATAGAACGAATGCTTTATGCCGAAGACCCCGTTGGGCGTACTGCCCAACTGCCACAGGTGTTCTTGCAGCGCGCGCCCATCCGCCCGGATGGGATACGCAGCTAAAGCTGCTTCGCTCAACCACTCTGCCGGATGTCCGGCAATGCCCGTCGCTTCGAGCGCCCTGCTCAAGAGTGTACTGCCCGTGCGCTGGCTGAACCAGATGGTATATGAAATTGTGGGTGTCATCTTTTGCCTGAAGGGAAGAATTTGATCCACCCGCGCGGCTGACTACAGGTGAAACCACGCTATTATACGCGCATTAGCTTGCGTGTTTATTCACCTTTGAGGGTATACTGCGTCACTACCTGCCGCGAAAGCACCCAGATATTGTCATTGGCATCCACCGCCAGAGCGTAAGCGGGCTGAGCAACAGGGAACGACGTGAGATAGGTTCCATCAACTGAAAAAACATACACTTCACGCGAGCCGCCCACGTACAGCCGGCCCTGCCCATCCACCGCAATCGCATACGCCCCATTGACCTGCCCCGGCCCGCTGCCCTGGCCGCCAAAACGATCTATATACCGGCCATCCGCGTCGAACTTATAAATCGTCCCTGCGTCCATCAGGTAAAGGTTATCGTCACCATCCACAGCCAGATATACATCCAGCGCCAATGCCTCGGTTTGCCCGCTCACCGGCCCCTGGATGGTTCTCACCAGTTCCCCGCCCCGGCTAAAGATCATCACATCTTCGCGGTGGCCTTCCACTGATGTAATCAGGCCCCACCGGCCCTCGTACCACATCACCACCACGCCGCCGTCGGCGGTCGCCTTCAGGTCGCCAAAGTCGCCGCCCATCGAGTTGCGCATCCGCCCCAGTTCCTTGCCCGTGATCCCTGCATAGCGCACCACATCGCGCTCCACCGCTACAAACACCTCGCCCTGGTAGTTAGCCGCCATCCCCTGAATGATGGCCTTGTCGTCGCCCACTTTCCACTGGCTCAGATATTTTCCACTGGAGTCAAACGCCTGGATGCGCCCGCCCATGTAATCTGCCACGTAAATAATCCCTTCGCCATCCACCGCGATCGAACGGGCATCACTGAACTGGCCTGGTCCATTGCCCTCTTTTCCAAAAGTCAGCGCGGGGTTCGCAAAGGCCGGGGTAACGGTGGGAGTGGGCTGTGACGTTGGCGAGGGCGCGCGCGTGGGAGTCGCGGCCACCATGCGGGTGACTTCTCCCGTTAACTCGTCAATCTGGCCGATCACTGGCGCAATGGCCCCAGTAATACCGGCCATTGCTAAAAGCGGCACGGCCGCCGAAACCAAAACGATGAGAACGATCACAACCACGATCGCCGCCACAATCGCCCCGCCGCCCTTCACATGCACTGCCTGGCGGGGGCGGGTATCATAATACGCCACATGAACGACCGGTTGGGGCGGATCATCCTCGCGCAGTTCCTCCGGCACTACCACCGAAGTATGGCAGTAGGGGCAGCGGATGGTTGGATCACTGCCTTTGTAATCCAGCGGAGCGCCGCAGTTGGGACAATTTAATGTTTCAGCCGCCATGATTCACCTCCCTGTTAGGCTAAAACCGATAAATACGATGGCAATAGCAATAATAGTAATAACTTGTATCCGCTTTGCAAGGGGGTGTCCCAAGTTGCGCGCATCAAGCAAAAACAGGGCTGGATTTCAATCCATCGAACTACTCTGGCCCGCCTTACGTTCCAGTTGTGCCAGCAGCATGCCAATTTGCTCCGGGTTGAGGATTAAATCTGCCGCCCCGCGCCGCCTGGCCTCGGCTGGCATGCCATATACCGTACTGCTCTCCTCATCCTGAGCAATGGTCAGTCCCCCCAGGCGGCGCATGGCTTCCAGGCCTTCAACGCCGTCATCTCCCATGCCCGTCAGGATAATGCCAATAGCCCGCCTGCCAAACCCACTCGCCAATGAATGAAACAAAACGTTCCCCGAAGGCCGGAAGCCGTTGACCGGCGCAGTATGGCTCAACTCAATATACCCCTTGGTGTTGAGCATCAGATGATACCCTTCTGGTGCAATCAAGGCCACGCCCTTGCGCGCCGGTTCACCGTGCGAGGCTAAACGGACGTTCACCCGCGTGCGGTTATTCAGCCAATCAGCCAGCCCGGCGGCAAAACCACTGGTGATGTGCTGTACGATCAAAATGGGCAGAGGGAAATCTTCCGATAACGGCCGCAGGATGGCTTCTAGCACAGCCGGCCCTCCGGTCGAAGCCGTAATGCCGACAACCTGCACGTACTGCAGCCGCTGAATGCCCCGAATGTTGGCGCGCAGTTCAGCCAGTGCCAGCGTATTCGGGGCCAGCGTCCCTGTTTGCGGCCCGCGGAACCAGCGCCGTACTACCGGCACACCCGCCATTGTTCGCACCGTTTGTACCAGGTTAGCATTGCTTTCAGGGTCCAACAGGCCGGGCTTTTTCACCACTGTGAGCGCCCCGGCATTGAGGGCTTCAAAAGTCAGATCAATATCTTTGCGTCCAAAATCCGCCGTCACAATCACAATCGGCGCGGGCGCATCGCGCATAATATAGCGCGTTGCATCCAGCCCACCCATTACCGGCATATTAATATCCATGGTAATCACGTCAGGGTGCAGCATCCGCGCCATGTGCAGACCTTCCTGTCCGTTAGCGGCCACGCCCACCACCCGCAGATCTGGCTCGCTTTCCAATACAGCCCGTATTAACTCGCACACCGTTGGCGAGTCATCCACAATTAACACTTTAATCAGGCGGTTGGTGGGTTCCATAAGGTCTGGCACTATTGTACAACAGGCAAGGACCTTCCAAAATAGGGGATGTCTCGATGTGGCGTAAATTTTTATTTAATTTTTCCGCCTGTTGCCCATTGAATCAGAACCAATGTTCTGTTATAATCAAATAGAACTTCTTTCCTATTTTATCTAATAATGAAGGGGGATCACCATGGTAGAAACACAGCCCAAGAAAAATAGAGAAACCCGGTTGTCCGTTTTGCGCGCCATCGAAACGTATTACGAGAAACACGGAATCACGCCCACCATCCGCGAAATCGGAGAAATGCTAGGTATCTCCTCAACCTCGCACATCACTTACCACCTCAAAACCCTATGCGAACAGGGCGTGATCCAAAGAGACCCCAAAAAATCGCGCGGCATCCGCCTGTTACGGCGCGACTCCGGCGTGCTGCATATCCCCGTTCTAGGCCCCATTATCGCCGGTTCTCCCATTGTGATTCCTTCCTCCGTTTCTTCCCCCTATGACCCTAAATCAACGGTCGAAATTCCAGAACATCTGCTGGCCGGCATCACTGGCGACCTGTATGCCCTCAAAGTGAAGGGGGATTCGATGCGCGACATGCTCATCAGCGAAGGTGATATCGTCATCCTGCGCAAAACCCAGCAGGCCCAAAACGGGCAAATCGTCGCCGCCTGGTTAAAAACCGGCGATGACGATGAATTCACCCTCAAGCGTTACTACCTCGAAAATGGGCGTGTGCGTCTCCAGCCCGCCAACCCCGAATACCAGCCCATCATCGTCAGCCCAGACAAAGTACAGATTCAGGGCCATGTAGTCATGCTCTACCGCAGTTATCTCTAACAACCGGTTTGTCAGATACAGGCTCCCAGCATCACTTTACCCAGAGACTCCCATTATGGCAAAGGGCAGCGTTGATCTGGCGCGGTCTGAGGGTCTTCGCCGCGCACCACCACAAAGGCCGAAGTCTGCATCAGCGAGCGCCCATCGGGTACGCCGTTAATCGGCAGAATCCAGCGCACAATCGGTCAGTCGGCCATTTTTCAAGTCGAAGAACTCGCGGACTTTGGGGCCTCAATGTAACTGGCATCGTCCTGTAATTCACGGTGCAGTGGGTAAAAGCCGGGCAGGTACATATGTTGCCGCCAGCACGAACAACACCGCAGGGTACGAAACGCGAATCAACCCTGGAAAATCAACAGCGCCGCCGCCAGCACCAGGTACGGCCCATAGGGGATGAACGTGCCAAAAGCCTCAAACTTGCGTTGGCTCGCCAGGACGGCGATCACCATCAGGCTGCCCAGGCCCGCCAGCAAAAAGGCCAGTATCAGTCCCGCCGCAATTCCCGGCCAGCCCAGCAGCAGGCCCAACACCCCACTGAGGCTCACGTCCCCAAAGCCCATCGCCTCCTCGTCGCTCACCATCCCCCGGCGCCTGCGCACCCAGCGGATAAACACCGCCGCCAGCCAGTAAACCACCAGCATAAAGCCAAAACCGGCGGCCCCGCCCAGGGCCGTCTCCAGCGGGCCATGGCGGGTAAAGCCAATCCACCCGCATATCACCGCTCCCACCAGACTGACCGGATGCAGGATGAGGTGATGTTCCATGTCAATCACGATGACTACCCCAAAGTAAACCAACAGCGCCAGACCCGGCCAAAAGCCGGTTTTACCGGTCATTTGGGGAAGCCATCCCAAAAACAGCGTCAACACCATGGCTGTCCCCTGTACTACCCAAACGCGCCAGGCGCGCCCCCGCCTGCACGACCCGCACCGGCGCAGCAGCAGGTAATCGCGCCATGCCAGCGGCTGCTCGCACCACCGGCAGACCGGACGGCTGAAAGACCGCGTGCGGGGCAATACATCCGCCAGGTAATTGACGGTCAGCCCCGCCGCCCAGCCTAACGCCAACAGACCAACAAATAGTATAGGATTCATCTTCCACCCAACCTGCGCCAGGGATAAAAATAAATATCAGGCTTAATCAGCGCCGCACGGTTTTTCGTACCAGACGCAATATGATAAAAAAGCTGCCGGTAAGGCATTTTGTTCTCCTCACCCGGTGGATTAACGCTATTATAGCAAGCAAAGCCATTTCTCAGCCGTTACCTCTTCCTCTTGATCTTTGTTCTACTTTCGGGTACAACAAGAGCATGGCGTCTTTACCTCCCACGCGCTTAGAGCATCTCCTCGACCTCTGGTCTCGCGAGCCAACCATCGCTGGCAACGTAGTGGAATGGCGCACCGAAGATCAGCGCCCGGCCCACCTGGTAGACTTTCCCCCCGGCCTGCACCCGGTGCTGCAAGCTTACCTGCGCCAGAAAGGCATCCGCGCGCTCTATTCACACCAGGGCCTCAGTTGGAAAGCCGCCGCCGCTGGCAAACACGCTGTTATCGTCACCGGCACGGCCTCCGGCAAGACTCTGTGCTACAATCTGCCCGTCCTCGACCTGGCCCTGCGCGACCCCGCCGCCCGCGCCCTGTTCATCTTCCCCACCAAGGCGCTCACCCAGGATCAACTGCAAGGGCTGCGCGAAGCCGCGGGCTTCGCCGCCGACGCTACCGCCTCGGCCCCGCTGGGGGTTGCCGTCTACGACGGCGACACCCCCTCCGCCGACCGCCCCGCCATCCGCCGCCAGGCCCGGCTGATCCTCACCAACCCCGATATGCTCCACACCGGTATCCTCCCCCATCATACCCTGTGGGCAGAGTTCTTCCGCAACCTGCGCTTTGTCATCATTGACGAAATTCACGTTTACCGGGGCGTGTTTGGCTCGCACGTTGCTAATGTACTGCGGCGGCTTAAGCGCGTGGCCGCTTTTTACGGCTCCTGGCCGCAGTTTATCCTCACCTCCGCCACTATCGCCAACCCTGGAGACCTGGCCACGCGCCTGATCGAAGCGCCCGCTGAAATTATTGACCAGGACGGCGCGCCGCGCGGACGGCGGCACTTTTTGCTCTACAACCCGCCCATCGTCAACCCCGAACTGGGACTGCGCGCCAGTTCTTCTTCCGAAAGCATCCGTCTGGTAGGGGATCTGCTCGACCAGGGGATGCAGTCGCTCCTCTTCGCCCGTGCCCGCCGCACCGTGGAGCTGATGCTGCGCAGCCTTTCCACCAACCGCGGCGACAACGGCGACGGCGCGCTGCGCTCGTACCGCTCTGGTTATCTGCCCCGCGAGCGCCGCGCCATCGAAGCCGCCCTGCGCGACGGCTCGGCCCGCGCGGTAGTCGCTACCAACGCCCTCGAACTCGGCATTGACATCGGCGGGATGGACGCTGTCTTACTGGTTGGCTACCCCGGAACTATCGCCTCCACCCGCCAACAGGCCGGGCGCGCCGGGCGCAAACAGGGCGACGCGCTGGCCGTGCTGGTGGCCTCCGCCAGCCCGCTTGACCAATATCTGATGCATCATCCCGAATATATCTTCGAGCGTTCCCCCGAACAGGCCCTGATTAACCCCGATAATCTCCTCATCCTCCTCCAGCACCTGCGCTGCGCCGCCTTCGAACTCCCCTTTAAAGCTGGAGACACCTTCGGCAGCCTCCCCGCCAGCACGCTCGACTCCTTCTTACAGTTCCTCACCCAAACCGGCGAGCTGCACGCCTCCGGCCCCTCGTATTTCTGGATGGCCGACCGCTACCCCGCCGACGGCGTCTCGCTGCGCAGTTCTTCGCCCATGCGCTTCACCCTCCAGAGCGCCGAAGCCGCCGGTCCCCGCGTCATCGGCGAGGTTGATTACGAAAGCGCCATGTGGATGGTGCATCCCCAGGCCGTTTACCTGCACGGCGGGCAGGTGTACGAGGTACAAAGCCTGGATCTCGAAAACAAGGTGGCCCATCTGCTCCCCGCAGACGTGGATTATTACACCGAACCCCGTAAGCAGGTGGAGATCGAAAAACTGTCCGTCCTGCGCGAAGCCGAAGTCTCCGGCGGCAAGATTGGTTTTGGTGAAGTGCTGGTTACGACCCAGGTCATTGGTTTCCGGCGGCTCAAGTGGTACACCAACGAAAACTTAGGCGAGGGCGTGCTCGATCTGCCGCCCACCCAACTGCGCACCACCGGCTACTGGCTGGCAGTCTCTGAGGCAACCGTCGAAACGCTGCGCGAGGCCGGCGCGTGGAAGAATGACCCCAACGATTACGGTCCCAACTGGCCCATGCAGCGCAAGCTGGCCCTCCTGCGCGACGCACGCACCTGCCAGGTATGCGGCCAGGTAGAGGCCGGTCAGCCTTTCCACGTCCACCACAAAACACCCTTCCGCAACTTTGCCAGCTACGCCCAGGCCAACCACCTTGATAATCTCATCACGCTCTGCCCCGCCTGCCACCGCCAGGCCGAGGCCAGCGTGAAGATGAAATCGGGGCTGAGCGGCCTGATGTACGTGCTGCACAACCTGGCCCCCCTCTTCCTGATGTGCGACGTGGGCGACCTGGGCGCGCTGGCCGATCCGCTCTCGCCGCTGGCCGACAAACACCCCGCCGTGGCCCTGTATGACCTTGTCCCCGCTGGCATTGGGCTGGCCGAAGCCATTTTTGAGATGCACGCCTCGCTGATGCAGCGCGCCCGCGAACTGGTCGCCGAATGCCCCTGCACTAGCGGCTGTCCTTCGTGCGTGGGCCCCGCTGGCCCCAACGGCGTAGGCGGTAAAGCCGAAACGCTGGCTTTGCTCAACTGCCTGATATAATCAATCTATGAGCATCGGCCCTGAAGACCTGTCTGAGAAGCTCAAATCGCTCGGCGTGCAGGTGGGCGCGAAAAACCTCCAGCCCCCGCCGCCCCAGGCCCGCCCCAGGACAACGGCCATTGAAGAAGTCGTCCAGGGGGCGAACTTTGAAACGCGCTTTGGGCCGGTCTTTCTCAGTGAGCAGGTCTTCCCCTCCGGCTACCGGCATGGCAGCATTGACCTGTGCAGTGAATGCCCTCTTGAGGCCCTCTCTGCCTGGGGGGCCGCCCGCCGCCTGGTTGATCCTGCTCTGCGCAATGTGTTATTCCTGGATACTGAAACCACCGGCCTGATGGGCGGCGCCGGCACGCTCGCCTTTCTGGCGGGCCTCGGCTACCACGATGGCGATGGTTTTCACGTCGCCCAATTCTTCCTGCGCGACCCCGCCGAAGAACCTGCCTTCCTGAGCGCCTTAGAACGCTGGGCGGCGCGCTTTGACGTGATCGTCACCTTCAACGGGAAAACCTTCGACCTGCCCCTCCTCGCCGCGCGCTGTACGCTCAATCAGTTTGAATTCCCCTATGCCGCCCTCGACCACCTCGACCTGCTGCACCTGGCCCGCAAACTGTGGCGCGACCGTCTGGCCTCGCGCGCCCTGGTGGACCTGGAAAAAGAAATCGTGCGCTTCCAACGCTCCCGCGCCGACATCCCCGGCTGGATGATCCCCGAACTTTACTTCGCCTACCTGCGCAGCGGAGATGCTGCACCCCTGGCCGGCGTCTTTTATCACAACGCCATGGATATTCTCTCTATGGCCGCCCTCTTCCACCACGTCGCCGCTCTGCTCACCGAGCCGGCCAGCCTGCTGGCCGCCTCTCCCTGGGTTGGTGATGGCGCCGGGCTGGATCTCGCCGCGGTAGCCCGGCTCTACGAAGACCTCGGTTGGCTGGAGAAGGCCGCTCAGCTATACGAAGCCAGCCTCGACCACGGCCTGCCCGAAGCCTTTTTCTTTAAAACCATCCAACGCTATGCCCATATGGAGCGCCGCCAGGGGCGCTGGGAGCAGGCCGCCCGCCTATGGGAGCGCGCCGCCGAGCGTGGGCTGTTGGAAGCCTGTGTGGAACTGGCAAAGTATTACGAGCACCATGCCCGCGATTATGACACTGCCCAATCCTGGGTGCAGCGCGCCGTCCGGCTGGTCCCTCGTGCCTTCCCCTACGAATATGCCCGCCGCCACGCCCTCCAAGAACTGGCCGCCCGCGCCGAAAGGCTGTATAAGAAGAAAGGGGTACGCCATGACTGAACCCGAATCGCCTCTAGTAGAACTGCGTAAAATGGTCATTGCCCAAAAAACCGTGCTGCTGCCCCCTGAAGCCGCCGACCCGGCCCTCGCAGCCCTGCACGCCGCTTTACAGGAGTATGACCGCCTCGTGTCGCAAGCTGTCATCGCCGCTATCCAGCAGCGTCCAGTAGATGTATCCGCCGCAGAAATTCACGCGGCCCAGGCCGCCGCCCGCAGTGCCTTCCATCAGCCCAACCTGCCCGTCGGGCGCGAACTGACTGCCTATCAGAAATATATGCAGCGCCTCGACCGTATGGCCGAGTTGATTAACCTGCTCGCTTAGGAGGATTAAATTTCCTCTAACTCCCCCTCCACCCACGCACGATATTCTCGCAGCAGATTCAGCGTCAGCGCGCCGGGCCGGCCATCCCCCACCGGGCGACCGTCAATCTCGGTCACAGGCAGCACCGCCCGGCTGGCACTGGTGATAAACGCCTCCCCGGCCCGCCGCAAATCCGCGCAAGCGATCCCCTCCATCCGCAGCGGGATGCCCGCCTTGCGGATGCATGCCAGCACCCCCTCGCGCGTGATCCCCGACAGCACGCCTTCATCCGCCGTCCAGATCACGCCATCCAGCACGGCAAAAAAGTTGCTGCTTAGGCCTTCCAGCACGCGGCCATCTTCACCCACCATTAACACCTCATTCACGCCGGGCGGCAGTTCGCGGCGTACCCGCGCGGCCGTCTCAATAAACGCCGTCTGCTTGGCTTTGGGGTTTTCGCGGTGCATCCTGCGCGTGATCGCCTTGACCCCGCGCGCATATTCGGCTTCAGATGGCACATGCAGTGGTTCAATGAGAATATACAAAACGCCCGGCTCCCGCTCCAAATCGAGCAGCAGGCGCACGCGCCGCTCCGGCGCAGGATAATCCGCCAGCGCCTGACGCAGCGCGGCGCGTAAAGGGGCACGTTCAACCGTCAATGGTTTGCTCAACAGGCGCGCGCTTTCTTCTAACCGCCTGAAATGATCTTCCAGGTGCGCCGCGCGCGTTCCTCCATACGTACGAAAGGTGGTATACCCCCCGCCTGGCAGTTGCTGCGTCCCATCATCCAGGCCGGTCGCCTGCAGATTCAGCCGTTCCAGGCCTGGCATTGGCCCTACCTTTACTTTCCAGGCTGCGATTGATCCTGTCTCCATCCCTGCTCCATACCATCCATAAATTTAAAAATTCCGATTATACTCACAGAGGCTAAAGGTTTTGTCGTGATGCTCATCCATGCCCATCTGTGTTCGTCTGGATTCCATTTCTTCTTGAAAGAAAGGATGCGATGCGACCTTCCCTTCCAAAATCGTCCCTCCAGGAACCAACCAACCCACTGCTTTATTGGGGGTTGTTTGCACTGCTCCAGGTTTTCCTGCTGCTCCTAGCCTTTGCAGCCGGTTATATCTTTCACCAGTGGTACACGGGCGATGACCTCGCCCTGGTGCGGCGGGCGTTGACTATTTTAACCCAAAATGCCTACGATCCGCTCCCCCAACCCCCCGCCCTCCAATACGGCATGATCCGAGGGATGCTCCAGGCCATGAACGACCCTTACACCGTCTTTGTCGAACCACCTCAGGCCGAGCTACAGTCGAATCAGTTGGAAGGCAAATACGGCGGCATCGGCGTGCGCCTGGAACGCGACGCCGACAACTACATCCGCCTGTTCCCCCTGCCCGATTCCCCCGCCGCCAGAGCGGGCATCCTCGAAAACGACCGGCTGCTCCGGGTTGATGGCAAAGAGATTACTCCCTTGCTCAGCTACGATGAGGTTCAGGCCGCCATTCGCGGGCGAGTCGGCCAGCACGTCAAAATCACGGTAGGGCGCGAACCAGCTTTTCAGCCCATCGAGTATCTCGTTCGCCGCGCCGAAGTGCCGCTGCCCTCTGTTACCTGGAACCTTGCGCCCGATGAAGCCCGCGTCGGCGTGATACAGATCAACGTAATCGCTGAGACCACGCCCGCAGAAGTGCGTAAAGCTATCCAAGACTTGCAGCAGCGCGGGGCCACTCACTTTATTCTCGACCTGCGCAACAACGGCGGCGGGCTGGTCGAGGCCGGGGTGGATACCGCCCGGCTCTTCCTGGAAAAAGGCACGATCATTCAACAGCAATATCGCGGCGAGGAGGTTAAAACCTACAGCGTAGAGAGACCCGGCCCCTTTACCGCCCTTCCCCTGGCCGTTCTGGTCAATCAAAGCACGGCCAGCGCCGCCGAAATTTTGGCCGGGGCGCTTCAGGGGCAGGGCCGCGCTCCGCTGGTCGGCTCGCCCACCTATGGCAAAGATTCCATTCAGCTCGTCTTTGATCTGGGAGATGGCTCCAGCCTGCATGTCACCGCGGCGCGCTGGTGGGTTCCCGGCCTCGAACCGGCCATCCGAGGGCATGGCTTGCAGCCGGATGTGCCTGTCTCGGAAGATGACCCCGACCAATGGCTCCGCACTGCCGTAGAAACTGTGCTTTCACAAACGAGGTGAATTGGCATGTCAGAACCCGCTGGCGCTTCTCATACCGGCTTTTCAATCCCCCCTGAACTGATCCAGGCCCTGCGCGCCGCCCGCTCCATTACTGCCCTCACCGGAGCCGGTATCTCTGCCGAGAGCGGCATCCCCACCTTCCGCGACTCGCAGACCGGCCTGTGGGCAAACTACGATCCCCGCCAACTGGCAACGCCCGAAGCCTTTGCTGAGAACCCCCAACGGGTGCTGGATTGGTACCGCTGGCGGCGCAGTCTCATTAACCAGGCGGCCCCCAACCCCGGCCATCTGGCACTTGCCGCCCTCGAAAGCCGCGCCCCTCACTTTACGCTGATCACGCAAAACATTGACGGCCTGCACCACCTGGCGGGGTCACAAAATATCATCGAACTGCACGGCAACATCCACCAACTGTGCTGTTCCAGCAGTCAAGATCACGGCTTGCATCTCTGGAGTGATGAAGCCCTGCCGCGCTGCCCCACCTGCAACAGCCTGCTGCGCCCTGCGGTCGTCTGGTTTGGCGAGGCCCTATCCCCCGCCATCCTTCAACGCGCACTCCAGGCCGCGCAGCACTGTGATTTTTTCTTTTCGATCGGTACGTCAGGAATTGTGGAGCCAGCCGCCTCGCTCCCCTTCGTAGCCTTGCACGCTGGGGCTACCGTCGTTGAAGTCAACCCTACTTCCACCCCGCTGACCAGCTACGCCCACTTTCACTTTCCATCCCCTGCTGGTCAGTTCTTGCCTCAACTTCTGCAAGCCCTCGATTAACTGGCGCTTCTAACCCTATCGGTGTAAATCCGGCAGGCTGGTGAAGGAGCGTTTTTTACTCACGAACAGGTTGTACTTGAGGATGTAGAAAATCGCGTCAATCCCATCGCGGAATCCGATCTTCTTGCCCTCTTCATATGTCCGCCCGTGATACGAGATCGGAACTTCATACACCCGGCAGCCCAGTTTGGCGACCTTAGCCGTCACCTCAATTTCAAAGCCAAAGCCGCGCGTCTCGATCACCATCTTGCGGATGATCTCTCCCCGGAAGGCTTTATACCCCGTCTCTACATCGCTCAAGTTTAAATCGGTCAGCAGGTTCGAGAGAAACGTCAGGAACTGGTTAGCCAAAAAATGGCGGAAGTACAGCACCCGCGCCGCGCGGCGAATCATAAACCGCGAGCCAAATACTACATCGGCTTTGCCCAGCAGGATCGGCTCAATCAGCACCGGGATGTCAGCCGGATCGTACTCCATATCGGCGTCCTGCACGACCACCAGGTCGCCGGTGGTGGCGGCAAACCCCCGCCGCAGCGCCGCCGTTTTGCCCTGGTTGCGCGGCTGGCGGATCAACCGTACCGCTTCATACCGCTCACAGAACTGTTGAGCAATGTCTGCCGTCCGGTCGGTTGAGCCATCATCCACCACAATAATCTCGAAAATATCCGGCAGCTCGCGCAGCAGAGCAGTGAGGACCGTCCCAATGGTCTGCTCTTCGTTATAGGCCGGTATCACAACTGAGAGTCGCATCCTGTGGCTCCTGCATAATTCCTGGATTGTATAGAAACCAGGTTTGGATTTTACCCGAAAAACCGATTTTGTGAGAAACTTAACAGCGGAGAAAATTGTTCTATGTCCTCTGCATTAAAAACCCTTTCGCTTTCTGTTCTCCTGACGCTGCTCCTGACCGGATGCCGGTTAGGGGCCAACCGCGTACTGGTTCAGCGGGCGGGAACTCCGGCTCCGGTGGTTACGTTCACCCGCGCCGCCCAGGCCGCCACGCCTACCGCCGCCTTTACCCCATCGCCTTCGGCGACGCTGCCTCCTCCCCTGCCTTCACCCTCGGCTACGCCGCTCCCCACGCTGACCCTCACCCCAACCCCGCACCCGCTGCTGGCACAGGCCAGACTGCTCGGCGTTAGCTGGCAACAGCCCGGTTACAACCTGCTGCTCTCCATTCAGTTCCCCGGCCCGGTGCAGGCCGAAGATTTCAGAGTGGTAGTCGAAGAAGAAGAAACCTATTCGTGCCAGACTCTGCCCCAATACCCAGACCGGCTCTACTGCCTGGGCCGCGGGCGCAACGTCTATGACCGCATTGACGTGCAGATTTTCCCCGCTGGCTCCACTACCCCTGGTTTTGAAGGCAGCCTCTACGTGCCCTATTTCACCGAAAAGTTTACAGAAAAATGATCAAAAACGCCGCCCTGCACAAATCGCTGGCCCTGCTGGCCCACCCTTTCAGCCTCTCCATGCTAGCCTTGCTGTTAATCAACGACCACCTCCTGCGCCGCTGGTGGCCCTCGTGGTGGAGCGGCAAGCTCGGCGATTTTGCGTGGTTGGGGTTCTTTCCTTTCGCGCTGGCGGCTCTGCTCGGCGGGCTGCTGCCCCTCAAAGAGCCGCGCCGCCAGCGGTGGGTCAAATGGCTGGCCTTTGGGCTGACCGGCGGCGTGTTTGCGCTGGCAAAAACCGCGCCTCTCTTCCACCGGCTGATCGTTCAAGGGTTCGAATACCTCTCCGGCCTCCCTTCCACCCTTGTGCGTGACCCTTCTGACCTGCTGGCCTTGCCTGCTCTGGGCGCGGCCTGGTGGCTGTGGGATCGTACCCCCCAACCCGCGCTAGATGCCCACCGCCCATCCCGCCGCGCCGCCTTTGGACTGATTCTTTGGCCCCTGGCCGCTCTGCTGACCCTTGCCAATTCCGCCATGCCAGACTACGGGATCACCTGCCTGCTGGCTGAGGATGGCGTAATCACCGCTCAGGCCGCTTATGCCACCTTCAGCAGCAGTGATGGCGGCATCACCTGGCACGGGGCCGATTTAATCTCTTACAGCGAATGTCACACCCCCGTTGGCGATCCCAGCGACTGGCGCGAGGTACAATCCTCAACCTCTGGCCTGCGCTTCCGCTACCGGCCTGGCGAGCCGATCCAATCTTCTGGCGATGGCGGCCAGACCTGGCAGGTGGCCTACGCGCCGCCGCATGCCACCGAGGCAATGCAGGCGTATATCATCAAGACCTCAACCGGCAACCCCTCTTACCTTCCCGGTCCGCTTCAGGCCGTTGAAGACCTCATCACCGGCAGTCTGATCTTTGCCATGGGCCATGATGGCGTGCTGGTGCGCACTGCCGCTGGTGAGTGGCGCGCCGTGCCGGTCGGCCCCTACCGGCCCCATCGCTCCACCCCAGACCTAGATGTACTGCGCGTCCTCCTGAGCGATCAGTTGATCCTGGCGTTTCTAGCCGCCCTGCTCATCTATGTCATCCTGGCCGTCCCGCGCCTCCGGCTCTCCAAACGCTGGATGGTCATCCTCTTGTGGCTCCTGGTGCTGGTCGCCGCCCTGGCCTGGCTGGTCGTGGTACTGCTCTTTCCGCCCGCCCTCAGCGGTTACGGCTACGCTCTGGTGGCTCTGGGACTGCTGTCTGCCGGCGTTCTGCTGGTGATCCTGGCGCTGGCCGTCTCGATAGATTTGTTCCGCAGTCCTATCCAGCGCCGCGGCTTACTAGCTTTGTTTCTCACCGGCCTGGGCGGCGGTCTCTTGTTTTTCCTTCCGGCGCTGTTATGGGCCTTCAACATCCTGCCTACCCAGGGCTGGTCGGTGTCTTTCTCGCTCCTGTTCCTGGTCGCCACCCTCGCCGCTGCCTTCTGGAAGCTTCCCCGCCCCCTGCGCGGGTCCAGTTGACAGCCCCACCAATCTCACCTTATGCTAGAATCGCTATCCATGATGACACTCCTCGCTCGCATCCGTAAAAACGCAGGCATCCTGATCTATCGTCTCCGCACCCAGGGGGTGTACACCACCCTGTTATGGATCTACGGGCGCGGCCTGCCAGAACTGACCGGGGTTCCGCTGTTGCAGTTTTGCCGCGTTACCGACCAGTTGTACGTTGGCCCACAGTTTAAAGAAAACGGCAAGCGCGTTTTAGAACGCCAGGGCATCCGCGCCTGCGTCAACATGCGCATTGAAAAGGATGATGCCGCCTACGGTTTGGCTCTGGAGCGTTACCTGCACCTGCCCACCATTGATGACGCGGCCCCTTCTGTAGAACATCTCGACCAGGGCGTGGCCTTCATCCGCGAAGCCATCGCTGCCGGCGAGAAGGTCTACATCCACTGCGGCGCGGGCGTTGGACGCGCCCCCTCCATGGCCGCCGCCTACCTCATGGCCGAAGGCTACAGCCTGGCAGATGCCCTGGCGCTCATCCGCAAAGCGCGCCCTTTTATCAAGATCACCCCTCCGCAAATGGAACAGCTAAAAAAATATGAAGAACGCTGCCGGGGAGCTCATCAGCCGGTCAGCCCTACCCAAGACGAGAAAATTTTCGATGCCTAAACCTTCCACCTTCTCCATTGTCGCCTACGACCCGGCTGAAAATGCCTGGGGCGTGGCGGTTGCCTCGAAGTTTTTGGCCGTCGGCGCGCTGGTTCCCTGGGCCGCTGCCGGCCAGGGGGCCGTTGCCACTCAATCTTACGCCAATACCAGTTATGGCCCACGCGGCCTCGCGCTGATGGCCTCTGGCCTGTCGGCGCAAGCAGCCCTTGAACAACTGCTGCGTGACGATGAAGGCCGCGAACTGCGCCAGGTGGGTCTGG
>DAOUAC010000035.1:0-56154 GCA_034434155.1 Anaerolineaceae bacterium | reverse complement strand
CGAGAGCTATTTGAAATTGTCATTCATTCAACAGTTTTAAATAGCTCTCGTAGCGCCGCTGTCAGTTCCAATCGAACTGCATACACGAGAACGAGCCTGGCTGTGCCATTCGCCGGGCGGTGAACCAGGGGCAGATTGATGCGCGGCGCTACGAGAGCTATTTAAAACTGTTGAATGAATGACAATTTCAAAGCCGGAGTTGCGCGACAGCAAAAACGGCGCGCTGGAAGCGGCCCGGCGCGAGTCTGTGTTGTTTCTTGATGTGTGGGTCCGGTCGTCTACTTCAGCGGCGAGTAGTCTGTGGGCGTGAGGATCACGCTGGTCAGCTTTTCCACCAGGCGGCCCTCTTTTTCGCTGGCGGCACGGCCTTCGATCCATTCCGGGTCAGCGCGGAAGGCGTTCCAGGCGGCCTGCATGGCGGTTGCGTCGGCAAAGCGCAGCAGGTAAACCAGGTCGCCGCTTTCGGGCGTGGCCGGGTGGGGCGTCCAAAAGCCGACTACCTCCATGTGGTAGCGTTCAAAGATGCGCAGGGTGAGGGTGCGGAAACGATTGTGCAGGGCTTCGATCTTGCCGGGGGCGGCCCAATAAGTGCGCAGTTCGTAGATCATGGGGCGAGATTCCTTTGGTTGGGATTATTGCTCTCATTATAATCTTATTCGCGCGCGAATAACGGGTTGGTCCAGGCCCGGCGGCCCTGGGCATCTTCAATTTCAATATAACTATAAGGCCAGTCGCGGGGGATTTTAAACGAAACGTGGGTCAGCGGGCTGTCGGGGGGCGCAGTCACCCGCTGGCCGCGGTAGGCGGGGCCAACCAGCCAGGCAAACTGCACCGGCGAGCAGTCAATCGTGATGCTTTGTCCATCCAGGCGGATGGAATGAAATTCGGGGCCGCGCGAAGAGTAGAAATTACCGGCGCGCAGGGCCGCCAGAATGGCCTCGCGCGAGCATTCCGCGGCGTTGACCATGATCCAGCCGCCGTTCCAGCCCGGTTCTTCCGCATGCAGGTGGGCGTCATCGGCGGCAAAGGCCAGCGTGTTAGGAGCGTGATCTAACATGGCGCTCCAGTACGCGCCGCCTTCGCCTTTGGCATTGAGCCACTGGCAGACGTGATTATAGACTTCAACCCCATCCAGGTTCCAGCGCACGGCGTCTGCAAACGAGTTACCCGTCCAGCGTGGATGGGCCAGGATGAGCAGGCCGTTCTGCTCGCGGACGGCGGCGAGAGCGCTTTGCAGGCCCATTTCGCGCTGCAGTCCCTGAAAGCTCCCCAGGGCGACAATATGAAACAGAGCGCCGGTTTCGTCGCAGCCGTCCAGCTCAACGCCGTCGAGCCACAGCAGAGGGTAATCTTGCGGGTCGGCGCTTACGTCTGAGGCCACCCAGTGATCGGTGCGAAAGAGGAAGTGATAACCGGCGCGGGCATACTGCTGGGCCAGTTCGCCAAAATTCTTGCCGCCGTCTGACGCGGTGCTGTGAATGTGGGTATTGCCTTTATACCAATGGCCTTCCTGGGCATAGCGAAATGTGGGCATGAAGATTCTCCTGATTAAAAGTCCTTTCGCTCTTGAAGTATACCTGAAATAGCGTAGTACCCTTCTACGGGGCTGTCAAGGAACCAAGAGGGTGGCAATTTTCGTAAGCTCACTCCCAACAGCGGCGCTGAGCAGAAAAATAACGCTTTCCTTATCGTGGGAACTTTTTGGATTATAATAGTCGGATAATCGCCCCTGGGGGATTATAGAATTTTTATTTGCGCTTATTAAGGAAGCACTGCATGTTCAAAAATACCAACCTGGTCATTTTGTTTTTTACAATGGTCGTGATGATGCTGGGGTTTGGCATCGTCATTCCCATTATGCCCTTCTTTGTGACCCATTACGGGGCGGGCGGCAGCGCCCTGGGCGCGATGATGGCGATCTTCAGCATCATGCAGTTCTTCTTTTCACCCATCTGGGGGGATCTATCGGATCGTTACGGACGCAAGCCGATTTTGATGCTCGGCGTGTTTGGCAATGCCGTCTCGATGGTCATGTTTGGTTTAGCGACTAACCTGGAACTTATGCTGCTTTCGCGCGCGCTGGCAGGGATTTTATCGTCCGCCACACTGCCGACGGCCATGGCCTTTATCTCCGACAGCACCACCGAGCGCGACCGCGGCCAGGGCATGGGCCTGATCGGGGCGGCCATGGGGGTCGGCATGATTATCGGCCCGGGGATCGGCGGCTGGCTGGGCGGCTCGAACCTGGCCGCGCCGTTTTTCCTGGCGGCGGGGCTGTCGCTGGCGGCGGCACTGCTCATCTGGGCCATCCTACCCGAGTCACTGCCCGTAGAGAAGCGGGTGATCCATCCGGGCCGGGCGGTGCGCATGCCCGATTTTCGGATGATGTTCCGCTCGCTGTATGGCCCCATTGGGTTTTTGTTATTCCTGGCCTTCCTGGTCAATTTTGCCCTGTCGAACTTTGAAGGGATTTTCGGCCTGTACGCCAAAGAACGCTACGCTTACGGCCCGGAACAGGTGGGCGCGGTGCTGACGGTGATCGGCGTGATCTCCACAATCATTCAGGGGGCCATCACCGGCCCGGCGACGCGCTGGCTGGGCGATGAGAAGGTGATTCTGCTGTCGCTGATCGGCACAGCCGCCGGGTTTGTGCTGATGCTGGTAGCCCAAAGCTTTGCGGCGGTTCTGCTCACGGTGGGGTTTTTCGTGTTCACCAATGCCATGCTGCGCCCGGCCATCGCCTCGCTGACGTCAAAGCGCACGCCGGGCAGTCAGGGCATGGCGATGGGATTGAATAATTCCTACCAGAGCCTGGGCCGCGTCATCGGTCCGCTGTGGGCGGGGTTTTTCATTGACGTGAACTTGCTCCTGCCGTATGCCAGCGCGGCGGTCATTATGCTGGTGAGCTTTGCGCTTGCGACTGCGCGCATCCGGGCCAAACCGGTGGAAATGGAAGCCGAGTCTGCCCCTGCTCCCCAGTTGGGAGACTGAACCGCTTCACAGCGGCCTGGTTAAGGGATAATGGGCTGACTGGCCGCCTCAGGCGGGAGTTTTACCCGCATGGCCGCCGCGAAATTAAAGGCGGCGATGGCAATCCCTAACAGAAAAACATACTGGTAGCCGAAGGAATTCCAGATCAGGCCGCCCAGCAGGGCCGCGCTGATAGAAAAGATGTGGTCAATGGTCACGGCGACGGTCAGGGCGGGCTGTACATCGGTGGGCTGGATGGCGATCTTCTTCATATAGGTCGAGCGCGCCATGCCAACCGAGACAAGCATTTGATCGAGCAGGTAACAGGCCACTACGACGGTAAAAGCGACGCTTTCCGGGAAGAGAAAGCGCGCAAACCCATACCCCAGGCAGACGAACACCAACAGCACAGCTTCGGCGGCCAGCACCACCTTCTCGCCAAAGCGGTCAATCATCCAACCCAATAGCGGTTGGAACAAAATACCCACGATCCCCCCGATGGTGATGAGGGTGGCGAGGAAAGCAGTGGGCTGTTTGAAGATGGTCACCAGCACCCAGGGCGCAAAGGTGATGAATAACTGCTTGCGCGAACCGCTCAACACGGCCATAATATAGTAAAGGCCATACTCTTTGTGTAATCGCAAAAAAATACCGGCGGGTTGGGGTTTCTGCGGCTGCATGGCGAACATCATCGCCGCGCCAACGGCCAAACCTACAGCGGCGATGGTGAAGGTGTGTTCATAAGAAAATCCTAAGAAACGAAACCCCACAAACACCAGAAAACTGCCCAGGATGGCGGCCAGGTTGCGGATGGCATTCAACTGGCCCAAACGCCGTCCGATTTGCCCTTCGCGGGCCAGTTCCATGCCCACGGTGGCCGTCACCGGCATCATCAGGTGCTGGCCCAGAGAATAGATGAACAACCAGACGACCATCACAGTGTAACTGGGCGCGGCAAAGCCCATCAGCAGCGCGCCGATCACGCCCAAGATCAGCGCTAGCGCGCCCAGGCGCCGGCTGCACAGGAACCACAATGCCGCCGAAACGAACACCACCAAAAAACCTGGTAGTTCGCGCGGAAACTCCAGAAACGACCGCTGAAAGGCAGAGACGGCATAACGGTCATTTAGAAAGTTGTTAAAGGTGGCGTCAACGATGCTGTAGGCCATGCCCATGGTGAGTGAAGCAACCGCAAAGAACTTTAACTCGCGCGAGGCGTGGTTTAGACGTTCCGCCAGAGAGGGTTTCGTAATGGCAGCCATGATGGTAAGAACTCCGGTAAAAGGTTTTCTTTGAAAATTCGATTGTCACAATTCAGAAGCGCGACTCATTAAGTACCATGCCAGCGTTGTTTCGGTTTGCAGAGCGAGCCGCCGGTGTGAAGCAGAAAGGTAAAAACCGGCCAAATTGAACTTTTTCACTGGACGCTTCGTTTAACTGTGAGAGGATTATAATTCGATTTCTATGAATACAGCACAATCGAAAACCAACATTTCATTTGGCGAATACGCTCGCTTTTTGCGCCGCTACCTTTCGCCGCGCATCGCGCTGGTGCTGCTGTTGGGGGTGACGATGCTGGTGAATATCGGCTTACAGCTCACCAACCCGCAGGTTTTGCGCCGGTTTATTGACGCCGCTACGACCGGGGCCGCCCGAGACTTGCTGACCGGCATGGCGGTGCTGTTTATCGGCATCGCGGTGGCACAGCAGGTGATGAATGTGGTGGTGACGTATATCACAGAGACGCTGGGCTGGGGGACGACCAACGACCTGCGGGCCGACCTGGCGAGCTACTGCCTGGGGCTGGATATGTCCTTCCACGCGGCGCATACTCCCGGCGAGATGATCGAGCGCATTGATGGCGACGTGATGGCGCTCTCGAACTTCTTCTCGCGCTTTCTGCTGGAAGTGTTCAGCAACAGCCTGCTGGTGGTCGGCATTTTGATTGTGCTGTTGTTCGATGACTGGCGCATCAGCCTGGCGCTGGCGCTGTTCGTGGGGGTGACGGTGTGGATTCTGCTGAAGCTGGCGAATATCGCCGTGCCGGCCTGGGAGGCCGAGCGTCAGGCCAGCGCGGGGCTGTACGGCTTTCTGGAAGAACGCCTGGCCGGAACCGAGGACATTCGCTCGAACAATGCCAAAGATTACGTCCTCGACCGGTTTTACCGCCTGACGCGCGAACTGATGAAGAAGACCATTAACGCCGCGCTGAAGCTCAATATCCTGCTCAATACCACGTGGTTTATGTTCTCGGTGGGTACGGCCGTGGCCTTTCTGGTGGGGGCGTGGCTGTTTCAGGCCGGCGACATCAGCATGGGGACGGTGGTGCTGGTTGTCTACTATACCGGCATGCTCTACTGGCCGATTGACCGCATCACCCAGCAGATGCAGGACTTACAAAAAGCCGGGGCCAGCCTGATCCGCATTATTAACATCCAGCGCACGGTTGGCAAGATCCCCGGCGAAGCCGATTTTGGCGAGCCGCGCGAGAAGTGCCTGCCGCCCGGCGGGCTGGCGGTGCGCTTTGACCACGTCAGCTTTGGCTATGACGACAGCGTATCATCGAACGCGGCGCAGACCATCACCACGCCAGAGCCGCCGCTGCGCGGCAGTCTGGCCGAGCAGGAAATGCTGCGCCGGGCCGCCGAGGGTGGGCCGCCCACCAAAGAACTGGTCCTGCGGGATATTTCCTTTTCCATGCAGCCGGGCCGGGTGGTGGGCCTGTTAGGGCGCACCGGTTCGGGCAAAACCACCCTCACGCGCCTGCTCTTTCGCCTGTACGATGTGGATGAGGGCAGTATCTTATTGGGTTCTGACAGCCACTTGGATCACATGATTGATGTGCGCGATATCCACGTGCAGGAACTGCGCCGCCGGGTGGGCATGGTGACGCAGAACATCCAGTTGTTCAACGCCACCGTGCGCGATAACCTGACGTTCTTCGACCGCAGTATCACCGACGAGCGGATTATGACGGCGATTGACGACCTGGGACTGCACGACTGGTTCAAGAAACTGCCCAACGGGCTGGATACCGAGCTGGAATCGGGGGGTGGGGGGCTGTCGGCAGGGGAAGCGCAGCTGCTGGCCTTTACCCGCATCTTCCTGCGCGAGCCGGGTCTGGTGATCCTGGATGAGGCTACTTCGCGGCTGGACCCGGCCACGGAATACCTCATCGAGCGGGCGGTGGATAAGCTGGTGCGCGGCCGCAGTGCCATTATCGTGGCGCACCGCCTGGGAACGGTACAGCGTGCCGATGATATTTTAATCTTAGAGAATGGGCAGGTGGTCGAATACGGCGAGCGCGCCCGGCTGGCGCAGGACCCGGCCTCGCGGTTTTACCATCTGCTGCAAACCGGTATGGAAGAGGTGCTGGCATGAGCGAAGCAACCCTGAACGCCAAAACCGCCCCTGAAAAAGCCCCCAAAGATTCCTGGCGCTACTTTTGGGAGATCATCCGTTTTTCGCCCGGCCTGTGGGCGGGAATTGTGGTACTGCGCATCTTTATTTTTGCGCTCACGCGCCAGGCGGGCGGCCTGTTACAGCGCGAGTTTTTTAACAACCTCTCCGGTGCGGCCAACGTCGGGCTGTCGGTTGAAGCCATCGCCGCGATTGTGATTGCCCTGGCGCTCGCTAACGCCGCCATGATCTTTACGGATATTTTCGCCCACTTTTCCTACATCTTTCGGGGCGGGGCGCTGCTGCGCAAAAACCTGCTGACGCGCATCCTCGAACGCCCCGGCGCGCGCGCAGTTCCGCAGTCGCCGGGCGAGGCCATCAGCCGCTTCCGCGATGACGCGAACCGCGCGGTGGAATTTACGGCGCAGGTCCCCTTTGTGATCGGCATGACGATTTTCGCCGTTATTGCCCTGGTGACGATGTTACAGATCAGCGTGCGCATTACCCTCATCGCCTATATCCCCTTTGTAGCGATGATTGCGTTTTCAAACTGGATGATGAAGCGGGTGGAACGCTACGCCGAGGCCAACCGCAAAGCCGCCGGTAAGGTGACCGGCTTTATCGGTGAGATTTTCGGCGCGGCCCAGGCGGTGAAGGTGGCAACTGCCGAACCGGCGGTTCTGCGCCGCTTTAACGAGCTGAATGAGACCCGTAAGAAGGCGGCAATTAAGGAAAGCCTGTTCAATGCGGCTTTTGGCTCGGCAGTCTGGAACTTCGTCAATGTGATTACCGGCGTGATCCTGCTTCTGGTCGTCACAGAATTAGATGCCACCCAACCGGGCGGTCCCAAGATGACCTTGGGCGATTTTTCGCTGTTCATTTATTACCTGGGCTTTACCACCGAGTTTACCGCCGTGACGGGCATGATGATGGCGTGGTACAAGCAAGCCGGGGTGGCCCTGGCGCGCATGATTACTCTGCTGCAAGGGGCAGACCCCAAAATCCTGGTCAAACATACCCCGGTATACATCACCGGCGAACTGCCGCCCATCCCGTATTGGATCAAGACGAAGTATCACAACCTGTATGATCTGGAAGTGAAGGGGCTGACGTATAAGTATGAGGACAGCGGGCGCGGCATTGAAGATGTAGACCTGCACCTGAAGCGCGGAACCTTCACCGTAGTTACCGGGCGGATTGGTTCAGGCAAGACTACGCTGCTGCGCGCTCTGCTGGGGCTGCTGCCGGCGCAGAAAGGTGAAATCCGCTGGAACGGCGAATTGGTAAAAGACCCGGCCTCGTTCTTTGTGCCGCCGCGCAGTGCTTATACTTCGCAGGTTCCGTTGTTGTTCAGCGAGTCGATCAAAGATAACATCCTGATGGGACTGCCGGAATATGAGGTGGATCTGCAAGGGGCTGTCCGCCAGGCGGCGTTGGATAAAGACCTCGCCGGACTGGAGCATGGCCTGGACACCATGATCGGTTCGAAGGGCGTGAAGATTTCGGGCGGACAGCGCCAGCGCACGGCGGCGGCGCGCATGTTCGTGCGCAACCCCGAACTGCTGGTGGTGGATGATTTATCATCTGCGCTGGACGTAGAGACGGAAAAGCTGTTGTGGGAGCGGGTCTTTGAGAAGGAAGGGGTGACGGTGCTGGCGGCGTCGCACCGCCGGCCGGCGTTGATGCGCGCGGATCATATCATCGTACTGAAAGATGGGCGGGTCGAGGTGCAGGGCCGGCTGGAAGACCTGCTGCGCACCAGTGAAGAAATGCAGCGCCTGTGGCAGGGTGAGACGGTCGAAGCCAAAGAATAAGAGAAATGTTTCTCAGAGAGTCTAAACGCCATGAAAAATTCGCAATTTAGACTCAATTCGAAATACTCTCATAGGTCGTCGTAATTAATTCGCCGAAAGAATTCTAACAACAAAGCTTGCAGGCCCAGCGAATTACTGGGGCAAAACGCCTAGCAGCACTACCTGGTTGATTAAAATGTTTTCGGCGTTTTTGCTTAGCTCAAATTACTCAAATTTACGTTAAAATATATAAGCTTATCGAATATGTGAAAACCGGAGGAATGATTTATGGCTTACGAGCAAACAAAACTTGTTGAATTAGTGGATCGGGCAGTAAATCATCGTTGGAGTATTCCTGAGTTTCAACGGGGGTTTGTATGGAAGCCAACTCAGGTAAGGGATTTGGCTGATTCGCTGTGGAGAGATTATCCAATTGGTTCGTTGCTTCTTTGGAATAGTGATGGCCAGGTAGAGGAGCGGATAGCTCTAGATGCTCAACACCCAAATCAATGGTTGGTTGATGGACAGCAACGTACAACAGCTTTATGTGTTCTCTTTGGACGAAAACCCTATTGGTGGCAATCTGCTGATGAGTGGAATAATATATTAAAGCGTTATGATATCCGTTTTGATATCGATGCCAAAGAATTCCTAGTTGCAAATGCTAGTATTCGCGCTGCCAAAGGTAATCGGTACGTTCGGCTTTCCGACCTGTTAAATCTCGATACGCAAAAAGAGCAAGATCAAAAATCTCTCATGGACCTGGCAAGGGATATTAAAAGGCAGAATTTGTGTAGCGGGATGGATGCAATGGAAGTTTACACGCGGTTGGACGGGGTTCGGAAAATTCGCGATAAGGAGGTGGTGACTGTCTCTGTAGCTCATGAACTAGAAGATGTTGTTGAAATTTTTGCTCGCTTAAATAGTCAAGGCACCCGCGTCACTGAAGCAGATATTTATCTGGGCTACGTAGCTGCAAGAAATCCTGGTTGGGTTCGGGACCACTTTTTACCATATTGTAACAGTCTAACGGAGGCGGGTTTTGATGTCAATCCCAATCTTGTGTTTCGTTCAATCACAGGTGTTGGGGAGAACAAGACTCGTTTCAAAGATATACCGAATACCTTTTGGGATTCGGGACAAATGTTGCCGGCATGGTCTCGGACAAAAGTTGCTTGGCAACATTTGATTATGTTCTTTAGAGACTATGGCATTTTATGTAATGATATTTTACCGACGGAGGCAGCTTTAGTGACTATGGTCTGTCTCATTAATAAATTTAGCGATAGAAGCCATTTGGATCTGGCACTTTACTGGTTTTTGCAAGCATCGCGGCTGGGTCGGTATAGCGGATCAAGCACCACATCATTAGATGAGGACTTACGCGACATCCAGGAAGCTAATAATTTGAATGAAGCCGTACAAAAATTATTGCGTCACCTCCGCCATGAAGATCCTATAGTCCCTGAAGATTTTCTCCGAGATTACAGTGATAGTCGATTTGGTCGTTTTATCCTTTACTTGTTGGTTTATCGCAATAAAGCTCTGGACTGGGATGAGAATTCATATCGGATTGGCTTTGAGGGGGTAGAGGCGATGGCAGGTTTTCGGCCCCAATGGCATCATATTTTCCCCAAAAAGTATTTGGAGGGAAAACGTGTAAATGAGTTTACTGATGCCCTGGCAAATATTGCGGTGATTGGTCCGAAAATTAACATTCGGATTAGCGATAAATCACCACTGGACTATGTAAGGAAATATAAAATTTCTGATCAAAAATTATGTCAACAATTTATAGATCCTGGCTTTGTTAACGTTCCTTCAAATGAATATGAGAATTGGGTATATCAACGTGCTACCCAACTGGCAAAGCAAGCTAATGCCTTTCTTGGGGAACTCAAAGCTAGATTATGATCAGCTCATCTCCAACTTAAACATGAATCCGCTATCCTGGACGAGCTCAAAAAAAGAGAGCCGTCAACGAGCCCTCGACAGTTTTCCTAAGCATAAGCCGATGAGATTCACCAAAAGTAACCAGTATCGAGTGCAGGAAAATAGCAAAACCTTGCCTAACTGGCTTTTTGACTTCAAGTTGTGTTTAGCGGTCAACAAGAGTGGGAATTGTTGCGGTTTTACATCACCCCGGCAGTTTAGATGGTCACGAAACGATCCTATGATTGATTGCCAATTATCTGTTAGTTCAAGCGGTTTGGGGACAAAGATTACATCTATTTCTCTATCCTCTCTGATCGGCCTTCCACGGCACGACATCGGCGGTCTTCAGGAGATGATCGAGGGGGTCATCGCGTCCTTACCAGCGCGCCTTGCGGCCTTCGTCTAACATGGCTTTAAAATTCTGGATGGGGATGTAATTGGCGACTGTATTCCCCGTCCCCAGGGCGTAACCGCCGCCGGGGGCGCAGGCTTCGATCACGCGGCGGGTGTATGCGCGGACTTCGTCTTCGCTGTGGCGGCACAGGTAATCAACATCAATGCCGCCGAGGATGGAAATGCGCCCACCCCAACGGGCTTTGGCCTCGCTGACCGGCAGAATCACATCTTCAAAAGAGTGCTTGCCGTCAATGCCCACGTCGTCAATCAGATCATCCATAATGCGCTCCAGGTTGCCGCAGGAGTGCAGAAGAAAAGGCTTGCCGCGCGCGTGAGCGATCTCCACCAGGCGCTTTTGGTAAGGGAAAACGTACTGGCGCAGGTGGCGCGGCGAGATCATCGTTGAGGTCTTATAGCCCAGGTCATCGCCCAGCCAGACGGCGCCGATGTTGGGCATTTCGACCACGGTGCGGTAGAGGTTTTCGAGCAGTCCGCCGATCTTTTGGGCGACGGCTTCCACCAGGTCGGGGTTGTCAACCAGGGCCAGCGCCAGCGGAGCGAGGCCCATCAACTCCACCAGGTTTTCAAACTGCCCGCCCGGCCCGATGAAGATAATCTGCATCCCATCCGGCAGACGTTTGGCCGCCCATTCGAGGTTAGAATAGTCAATGTCCTCTGGCTTCGGCCAGGGGTAACGCTCGAAGTCTTCCCAAGACTGGATTGGCCCGGCGTGTTCGTTTTGCCACTGGCGTTGGGCGTGCTTGAGTTCGGCGGTGTCTTCGGCTTGCAGGCGGGCGCGCTGGAGGGGAACGTCGGCGCCCAGGGTCAGGTAGTCGTACCCGGCCTGATACCAATAGCGGATGACGAAATCTACGTAATCGCGGCGCGGATTGGCCCCCGGAGAGAACTTCTCGCCGAGGAAGGCTTCCATCATCTCGAAATCGCACAGCAGTTCAATGAAGGGCAGTCGCTCCGGTTCGCCCTGCCGCAGTAGAACTTTCTTCAGGTTGTCAAAGTCGGGCCGCATCGAAGCTCCTAAGCTGAAGATTTAGCGCACAGGCCGCAAAGCGGTTAAGTTCTCTTTGCGACCTGTGCAGTGAATGGTCACGGCGTTAAAACACCTGCTTCAAAAACGCCTTAACCGCCCGCATATACGGCTCGAACTGATCGCGGTGGATGCAGTGACCGGCGTTGGGGATATGCGCCTCGCGCACCAGGGGGTTGAGGGCGGCGGCTTCGCGGTACAGTTCTGGCGTAATAATGATGCCGCGTTCAACATCGCCGGTGACGAGCAGAACCGGGCAGCGCACCTGACGGAGAAAATCCTGCCAGCCGGGGCGCATAGATAAGAGAATCTGGCGCAGGGCGTTTTCGCTCATCTGGAGCTTGGCGTCGGCCCAGGGGCCGAGTTCGTCCTCGTGCCAGCCGGGGTTTTCCTGGCGGCAGTGTTCGATCAGCCCGGCGCGGCCCAAACGCTGGTTGTTGCGCAGGCCCTCGCACCACTCATCGGCCTGCCGCACGCGGTTTTCTTGCGGCTGATCGCCAAACCAGGCCGGGTCTTCCAGCACCAGGGCGCGGACCTTATCGGGATACAGCGCGGCGATGACATTGGCAACCTGCCCGCCCAGCGAATGACCAAACAGGGCCGGGCGTTCCAGGCCGAGAGCGTCAATCAGCGCGGCCACGTCGGCGGCGCGCTCTTCGACGGTATAGCCGCTTGCGGGCTTATCTGAGAGGCCATGCCCGCGCGTATCGGGCAGGATGATGTCGAAAGAATCGCACAGGGCATCTGCCACGCGCACCCAGCACAGGCCGTTATCGGTCAGCCCGTGAATCATCACAATGGGGGGCGCGCCACCCGGCGGGGTGGAACGATAGTAATGGATGTTGATGCCATTGGCCGTTACGTTGTGTTCGGTATAGGTTGCCATGTTTATTCCTTTGTCATCTTGCCTTTGTCGGCGGCGTCTGCGTTGGCTTTAGCGGCGGCGCGGTCGGCGGCCATCTCTTCGACCGTCTTGGTGGGCAGTCGGGCGGCCCCTCGCGTTTCCACCAGCTTCACGCGCCTGCCGGTGCGCACGGCTTCTTCCAGCCGGGCCTGAGCTTTGGGGATCTCCGCGGCGTATTGGGGCAGCCATTGGGCCTGGGCCACCAGCATTTCATCGGTCATCTGCCAGACCTCTTCAGGGTTGCAAACGGCCCCGACCAGCGGGTCGTGCAGCATGGCCTGTTTGAGCAGGGTCACGTCGCCGCGCACAGCGGCCTCAACGCTCATTTCCTGCACGCGCACCGAGGCCGAGCAGGTAGCGGCGCAGGCCAGGGGCAGATCGCCGATGACGGGCATATGGATGCCGGTGCGGTCTACGTAGCCGGGAATTTCTACGACACAGCCATCGGGCAGGTTGGTGATGTTGCCCCGGTTAACCACGTTGAAATGGCCCCGGTAGATGCGTCCGGTTTCCAGGCTTTCGATGATGTATGAACCGTGTTCCTCACTGCGCTGATAGGTATTCAGATCGAGGCCGGGTTCTTTCAGCCAGTTGGGGAAGTCCGTCTCAAACCAGTTGCGGCCTTCCGTGCAAACGCGCAGGTAGCCGCCCGTCTCGCCGTTGATCCAGGAAGATAGGTCAATCCACTGCATAATCTCATCGGCGCGCTTGCGGTACCAGGGCAGATATTCGCTGAGATGCCCATTTGACTCGGTGGAATAGTAGCCAAAGCGGCGCAGTACATCAATGCGCACCTTTTCAGTTTCCTTAAAGACCGGGTGCGCCGCGAACAGGTCGGCCAGGTAGGGCAGCATGTTGACGCCGTTCCATTCTACGTGGATGAACCAGGTCTGGTGGTTGAGGCCGGCGGCAATCACATGCACATCGCGGCGGTGCAGTTTGGCATCGGGGGGGAGCATCCCCTGCTGTTTGGCCCACATCTCCACGCATTCGGTGATCTGCCAGTGCGCGCCCTGCACGCCGTGACACAACCCCACGGTGTTCACGCCGCCGTACTTGTTGCAGGCCCAGGTGTTCATTGCCATGGGGTTTGAGTAGTTGAGGAACAGCGCGCCCGGCTGAGCAACTTCGCGGATGTCTTTGCAGAATTCGAGCAGGGCCGGGATGGTGCGCTGTCCGTACATAATGCCGCCCGCGCACAGTGTATCGCCCACGCATTGATCAACGCCGTACTTCAGGGGGATGTCAATATCGGTCTGGAAGGCTTCCAGCCCACCCTGGCGGATCATGGAGATCACATACTTGCTGTCCGCAATGGCGGCGCGGCGGTCGGTGGTGGATTGGATTTTCGCGGGAACGCCGGCGCAGTCAATATCACGCTGGCAGAGCTGTGTGACCATATCGAGGTTGCGCGCCGAAATATCGGTGAAGGCAAAGGTGGTGTCGCGCAGTTCCGGCACGGCAAGAATGTCGCGCATCAGACGGCGGGTAAAACCGATGGAACCGGCTCCGATCATGGCAATCTTAATAGACATAAGTATCCTCTTTGGATGGGATTCAATTTCATGGGAAGACAGGCCCCGCAGACCATTATATATTGAATCGTCCACAGGGTCGGGAAGATTGTGGGTTTGGTCGGCTTGCGCCGACGGCAGTTTAAGGGGGGGCCGCCGCTGAAAATACGTAAGGGTGGTAGGGAACGGCAAGGTGGATGCCCTGCACCTCACAGGTGTATTCACCCGCTTTGGAAGCCGAGAAGTCAAACGCCAGCGGGCAGTCATCGCTGGAATAGTAGGTGACGCGCTGTCCATTGGGCCCGGTGACTTTGACGGCAAAAGAGGCGCGCCCCGGCCAGACCACCCCAATGCGCGCGCGGCCGGGCCGCTCGAAGCGCAGGGTATACGTTTCGGCAGGCCGGTCGGGGCCGGCAGAGCCGATGGCCTCAAAAAGGGCCATCTCTGGCCGTGCGGCGCTTTGCCGGGCGGTGATGACTTGATGGGCGCGGGCAAGCTCGGCGGTGAGCAGCGGGCGCATTACCAGATAGTGCAGAAGCCGGGCTTCGGTTTCGTTAATCTGATAGGCGTTGTGAAAGACGGTATACAACACCTGCCCCTGGCCGCGCCGGAACGTCACCAAATAGGGGTACTCGCGCTCGTCAAAATCCTGGCGCTTACCCTGGAGCAGTACTTCCACGCCTGCCGCAGTGGCCTGGATGCCCTGAGAACTCTGGTAATCCATGTGCAGGGTAATGGTATGGCCCAGTCTGGCGGCCAGAGCGGGGTCTAACACGCGCACAGGGTTATCACTGCGGTAATCGAGCTTGCTAAAGGTGATCAGGCCGGGGAAAATGCGCTCGATCACCGGAGCGGCCAGGTCAGAGACGTATAACCCCCCGCCGCGCTCGACAAACTGACCGATGTGGTAGGCGGCCATGTCGGTCATCTCGCATTCTGCGCCGCAGGCAATGTAGAGCGCCCGACAGCCCTGGAGCGCCGCCGGGTCCTGGCAGACCGCCAGCGAATCTCCGAGGGTTCGATACGGGTAGCCCAGGCGGGTGAGTAGAGCAGGTAAATCATCCCATGCCCCGGTGATGACGCAAATTCCAAAGTCGGTGGGTTCCGGCGATAGCATCACAGGCTCCTGGAGAGCAGAGATCAGTCATTCTATTGTAGCTTAAGAATAAAAAGTCAACGCAAAGTCCCCGTAGAAAATGCCCAGGGCGCCAGGATGGTGAAAATCGTCCTGCGCGCCCTGTGAGAATGGCTTGGGGTGCGGCGCGTTGAATGCTCAGGTAGGGCGGGCGACGATGAAGAGACGCCCCCAGGACGGATCGTCGTTGTTTTCGATGCAGGTCTGAAAGACGAGCAGGCCGGCTTCGGTGTAGAAACGCTCAAAGATGGAGCTAAAGGGCAGTACCCGGCCGGCAGGGTCTGACAGGTCAATGAAGTCAGAGTATGGGTTGGCCGAATCGAGGGCCTGGTAACTGGCGATGGTTTCGACGCGGAAGAGGCGTTGGCGGCCATCACCGTAGACCAGCGCCACCTCTTGCCCAGGGCGCAGGCTGAAGAAGCTCTGCCCGCTGAGGTAGTTATGGGCGAGGATCGCAATCGAGCCGTATTGGGCCGGGGCGGCATATTGGGTCAGGGTATCATCCAGGGGAGAGACGTAATCGTGGCTGCCGGCAGGCTGTTGGACGACCGGCAGGGCAAACAGGCCGGGAACGTACACCCCAACCAGAGTATCCGGCTGGGCATTGGCGAGCGAAGCGGCAAAACGGGCAAGTTCGGGCGACCCGGCCAGCGGGGCGCTCTGGTCCTGCGCCGTGAGCAGAAGATCAGCGTTCTGAGGGGCGTTTACCGTCTGGGTAGGAACAGCGGTCGGTTGAGCTTTGGGCGCGGTCAGAGCAACGGCGGGCAGAGCCGCTGTTGGCATGGCGGCCGCCGGTCCGACAGCCGCCGCAGCCGCCTGGGGCTGGGCCGCGGCATGAGAAAGCCGTGGAAGCGTGATCGAAAGCAGGCTGGCAACCGCGAAAAATGCGGCAAAAATGTACTTTGAGTTCAATTTTAATTCCTAAAACCGGTCCAATCTCAGTCAGATGTTCTAAAAGCAGATATATGATATCTTAAAATCGTGAATTTTGCTCCATGATTTTCGTTTTTCGTGCTTTTGCAATTCTCACGCAGAGCGATGGAACCACAGATGAACACAGATGGACACAGATAAGAAAACGAGAAAAATCTGTGTTCATCTGTGGTTTGAAACAGGAAGCCCTACCGGAGAACCACAGATGAACACAGATGGACACAGATAAGAAAACGAGAAAAATCTGTGTTCATCTGTGGTTTGAAACAGGAAGCCCTACCGGAGAACCACAGGTAAACAAGATAGACACAGATAAGAAAACGAGAAAAATCTGTGTTGATCTGTGTTCATCTGTGGTTTAACCGTAGGTTAGGGCCGCGCGGGTTCCAGCCGGGCCTGGGCCAGGTAGGCAAAGGGATTGGCGGGAAAGTCGTTCCAGAGTTTCCAATAGGCCAGCAAAGCCTTGTCGGTGCGCCCATCCAGATCGTAGGCCAGCGCCAGCAGGTACAGCACGCGCGGGCGGACATGCGCCGGGCCGTAGCCTAACCGGTATTCCTCATCCTCGTGAATCCCGCGCGCCAGCAGATGAGCGGCGTGATCGGCGGCTGACTCGTAGTCTGGCGCGGTGGGGTCAAAGAGCAGTGCTTCAATCTGGTCAATCCGCGTATTCATGGATGGGCCGGTCAGGCGAATTTGAAAGGTTTTGGGGTCCCAGAGGAAAGTCTGGCGGTCGCCGTTCATCTCGTGGACGGTTAGAACTTCGTACAGGGTCTTTTCCACCAGGACGACCGTTTGAACGCGGTCCCAGTTGTAGCGTTGGGCGGTGGTTCCGGCGACCGGATATTCAAAGCCAACCTGCCCGTCGTTCTGAACGGCGCGGAAGATGATGATTTCTTCTGCGGCCTGGTAGAGATTGTGAACCGGGGTGTTATATTCTGGCAGGATGTGGAACCAGGTCGTGCGCGGGTCTTTCTCCGTGCTGTCAAAATTGGTCACCACCTCGGCCAGGATGCCTTCTGGCTGGCGGAAGATGGCCCACAACTGCAAATTGCCCACCGGTCCGCTGTTGACGAGCATCACCCAATCATCCTGGCCGTCACCGTCGGCGTCGCCTTCCTTCAGGCCGGTCCACTGGATGTGCTGGAGCCTCAACCAGCTTTCCAGTTCGCCGCGGGTGCGCACGCCCGACGCATTCAGCGAGACGCGCAGGGCTTCTTGCAGACTGCAAACGTCCAGCGGGTCTTCGCGGCCAGAGGTGCGCGGATCGTTAATCGTTTGGGGGGCTTCCCAGGCAGGGGCGCTGACTCCCCAGGCTTCTTTAAGACCGGCGTAGGTTCCCTCTGGTTGGCGGAAGGTCTCGCGCTCTTTGAGGAACTGTTCCATCACCAGCGCGCAGGCCTGGTAAATGCGGGCGCGCGAGCGGTAGCCGCGCAAAAAGAGATCGGCCCAGCGGGCGGCCGTCCGAAATTCGGGGCGGGCGGGTTGATCGCGGAGCTGTTCGAGCGCGGTGATGGCCTGATCCTTCTCGCCGCGCAGGGCGTACCAGGTCCCCAGTTTGAAGCGGAAGAAATCCTGGGCGGCAGGCCCCCAAGACTCGCCCAAACCAGCCGGCCAGGCCTGTACCCAGCCTGCCAGCATCTGCACCGCCTGATCGTTGTAAGGCCCGGCGCTGAGAACCCAATCGAGGGTTTCTTCTGGCGGGTCGAGGACGGTTTCGGCGCGAGCCCAGCGGAATACTTTGCCGGTCCATTCATAGATCACGCGCCGCTGAGCTTTGCCCACCTGAAGTACGCTGACAATCCACTGCGTGCTGCGGGGGCCCGGCTCAAAGCGAAAGCCCAGGCAGTCGCCGTTGGCCGTGTCATCCACGCCGCGCTCGTCCACTGCCGCCGCAAGGTTGACGAACTGCTTGCGATCCCATTCGATGACATCGAGCGCCTGCGTGCAGGCGGCCTGCGCTCCAGAACCGGCGCGCCGGATGAAAGGAACCAGCACTTCGGTAAAGCGGTTGGCGTTCAGATCCTGGAATTGAATCTGAGAAGGGTCAAACGCGCCGTAGAACCAGTTTTCGTACAGGGGGTACGCCTGGTAAACGCCCCCACGGCCCAGGCGCAGCGCCCACAAAGAATGGCTGTATTCCTGGTTCGAGATGACTACCACCTGGTTTTCTGCTTTGTCGCCAAACAGGTTGGTCACGGGAAAGGCCGTGACTTTAAACCCCTGGCCCAGCCCGGCCAACCAGGGGGCCAGATCCGCGGGGTTGGCCTCTCCCGCGGCGAGCGCCGTTTGCAGTAATTGCTGGAAGGATTTTACCGAGCCTGTTGAGGGCCAGCGGTCTGCCTGCAAGATGGCTAACTGCTTGCGCCATTCGGCGGCATGCTGTGACTGCGGGTAGCGGGCAATGGCCTCGGTTAGCGCGGTAGTCAGCGCCTGCCAGTAATCTTGTGGGCCGTAACCATTCTGCTGGCCGGTGGGGTTGGCGTATGCGGCCTGATAGGCCGCGTTTAGGTCAACAATGACCTGAGCAGTAACGTTCTCATCGGCTGTTTTTAAGCGGTAGTACAGTGGGCCGTGAGGCGTGGAAACTATAATAGGGCCAGAACCGCCTGCCTGGGTGGGTGGAGCCGCCAGAACAGGCAGGATCGGCAGGGCGACCAGGGTCAGGGCAGCTCCCAGTAGGACCAGTAAGACGAGAGAATTTCGGCGCATCAGGTTTTCCTGTCGGTGAAGGAATGGGTTAAAATTATTATAGATGAGGTTCCCGCAATTTTCAGAGTGAAATTGCTCCGGTTTTTTTTGAGGAACGGGTATTTTTGGGGTTAAAGGCGGCGTCACTGAAGCCCGCGAAGGATCAGGAGAATCATCCGATGAACTCTCACGAGCGTTTTCGAAGAATGTATGCCCATCAAGAGGCCGACCGCGTGCCGGTGATCGACTCGCCGTGGAGCGCGACCATCGAGCGCTGGCATCGAGAAGGAATGCCGGCGGATGTCAGCTATGTGGATTATTTTGATCTGGACCGGTTTATCTCGCCGCGCCTGACCGATAATTCGCCGCGCTATCCGGCGCGCGTCCTTCACGAAACGGAACAGGACATCACCTACACCAGCGAGTGGGGCGTGACGATGAAGCAGTGGAAGCACGCCGCTTCGACGCCGGAGTTCTTGAATTTCACCATCGTAGATGCCGATTCCTGGCGGCGGGCGAAAGAGCGCATCCAACTGAGCGACGACCGCATCCATTGGGACCTGCTGAAGCAAAATTACAAGGCCTGGCGCGAAGCAGGCGCGTGGATTGAGCCAGTCGTGTGGTTTGGCTTTGACGTGACCCATTCCTGGATGGTCGGCACGGAGCGGGTTCTGGTGGCGATGGCCGAGGACCCTGAATGGATTGTGGATATGTGGCGCGTGGAATTAGAGACCGACCTGGCCCTGTTAGAGCGCGTCTGGCAGGCAGGTTATACCTTCGATGGGATCATGTGGTACGACGATATGGGCTACAAGCAGAACCAGTTTTTCTCGCTGCGCATGTACCGCAACCTGTTAAAGCCTTTCCACCAAAAAGCCATTGATTGGGCCCATGCGCACGGCATCCCGGCACACCTGCATTCGTGCGGCGATGTGCGCCCGCTGGTCCCTGAACTGGTGAGTATGGGGCTGGATGCGCTCAATCCGCTGGAAGTGAAAGCCGGGATGGACCCGGTGCAGTTAAAACGGCAGTACGGCGACCGGCTGCTGCTGCACGGCGGAATCAACGCCGTGCTGTGGGATCAGCCCGATGCGATTCGGGCGGAAATGGAACGGGTGATTCCGGTGATGAAAGAGAACGGCGGGTATATCTTTTCCTCAGATCATTCGGTCCCTTCCAGCGTCAGTCTGGAGGACTTCCGGCGCATTGTGGAATGGGCTAAGAAGCTGGGGGCCTATGCGTGAAGAGTTGACAGTTGGTAGTTTACCGTTTACAGTAGAAGCAGATGAATAACCCAGTGCAGTCTGAAAACTGCCAACGTTGATGAAAGGATCGAACGGACGTGATGAATCCAATTCAGGCCCTGTTATACCCTGACTGGGATTTGGAGGCCCTGCTGCAAAACGTAGACCCTGGCCGCGGCGATGAATTTTCGCAGGTGGTGAGCGCGCTTCAGAGCGGGCAGGTTGAAGAGGCCGAAGCCTGGCTGGCCGAAGAGATCAGCCAGTATCCCTGGGTGTTAATGGCGGCGGCGTATGTGAAGATGAAGATGAACGAAATGGCTGAGGCCGGGCGGCTGCTGCGCGCGGTGACGTTGATCAGCAGTGATGCGCGCCTGCGGCTGTGGGCCTGGCACAGCTTGCGTCAGTTGGGCAAGTATCCTTCGCCAGACCTGGCGCGGCAGGTGTTGGGTGTGGTGATCGAAGTGCCGATTGAAGATCGCGTGGACGTGCTGGCGGCATATGCCGATGGCAGTGCCCGCTACATCAATCATCAGGGCGGGGTGATCGTTTGGGACCGGCTGGACGAGGTCGTCACACCGCTGGTCATGGCCGCCATCCGCGAGGCACAGCCGATTGGCGAAGCGCAGGAAGATCACGCTGAGGAAGAGGTTGAGCCGGATCAGGTGCGGGTAAGCGTGCTGACGCCGGGCGGGATTTACGTCTGGCAGGGCGTGCCTGGCGAGAACAAAGCTCTGGCGCGGTTGTTTGCCGCGATGGCCGACCTGCTGCGGGCGCTGGTGCAGGCGGCGATGGAAAACCGCGATCCTGATGACGAAGATGAGGATCATTAACGGGTTTACCGGGTATTTCAGGGCCGATTCTTGAGGTAGTATTTCAAATGGTGTGTAAATGGCGGGCGCGTCCCGCAGTTTACACACAATTCAGTAAACGACCTTGCTGGAAGAAGGAATGGCGAAAAGCGTATAAAGTTTGATTTGACAGGGCTGTGCTTCTCGTGTTATACTGGTATTGTCATAATAATCTGATTAATATGTTTGTTTCCAGAAGGCACGCGCGCATATGCCCAATGAGAAATCGTTCGCTGAATTATCTGAGTTCATGCGCTACCTGGCCGCTCATAACTGCGATGGTGGCCGGCTTCCTTCTCTGGCGCAGTTAAGCAGTGAATTGGGCATCAGCATAGCAACCCTGCGCGAGCAGCTCGAAGTTGCCCGCGCTTTGGGACTGGTGGAGGTGCGCCCGAAAACGGGCATCCGGCGCGTTCCCTATTCTTTTACGCCGGCGGTTCTAAAAAGTCTGGCGTATGCCGCTGCCATTGACCCGGCCTATTTTTTCCATGCTTTTTCAGATCTGCGCAACCACGTTGAGGCCGCTTATTGGCCCCAGGCAGTCCAGTCACTCACCCCAGAAGATCACCATTACCTGCGCGGGCTGATTGACCGCGCCATGTCGAAACTCAGCGGGTCGCCGATCCAGATCCCGCACAACGAACACCGCGAACTGCATCTCTCGATCTTCCGGCGGCTGGAAAACCCCTTTGTCTACGGCATCTTAGAAGCCTATTGGGAAGCGTATGAGGCGGTTGGGCTGAATTTATATGCCGATATTACCTATCTGAA
Organism: Anaerolineaceae bacterium; assembly: GCA_034434155.1. Lineage (GTDB taxonomy): Bacteria > Chloroflexota > Anaerolineae > Anaerolineales > Anaerolineaceae > DSYU01. The sequence continues at coordinate 34,579 of DAOUAC010000035.1, read as the reverse complement.
GACCGTATGGGCGTATCACCAACGGATGGTGGATGCCATTTGCGCCGGTGATACCGGCGCTGGCTACCAGGCGCTGATGGAACATACCGATTTACTGCACCAGCGCTCGCCCCGCTCGGCTTCTCGCCAGGAGTTTGAATGAGTTTTTCGATTTGGGCAGCAGTGCAGTAGAACGATTGGCCCCGCACCCGGCTACCCAAACCGTTTGTGCGATTATCCGATACCCTCTCTAACCCTCAAGGAGATTGTATGTCCTCTCAACCCTCACAAGCCGTTCAAGAAGAGACCCGCTCTGCCGACGGGCCAATCGTGAACGATTTTGGGATCACCTTTTGCACCGTCAACGGATCTGGCAGCGCGACGGCCAATAATACCGTCTTACGGGCGCTGTTTAAAATGGGGATCCCGATTTCGGGCAAAAACATCTTCCCTTCCAATATCCAGGGCCTGCCCACCTGGTATACCATCCGGGTGAACAAAGACGGCTTCCTGGCGCGGATCGAGAAGGACGATATTGTCGTCGCCATGAACCCCGCCACCTTTGCCAGAGATATGGAATACCTGGTTCCAGGCGGCGTATTGTTCTATGCGGACGACATTAAACTGCCGATCACCCGCAGTGATATTGTCTGCTATCCTATGCCGGTCAAGCGCCTGATTAAAGAGGCTGAAGTGCCCACCTCACTGCGCGATTATGTTGCCAATATGGTCTACGTGGGCGTGGTGGCGCAGATGTTGGGCATTGAGATGGATGCCATCTACGCCGCGCTCGACTTCCACTTTAAGGGCAAGAAAACGCCGATTGAATCCAACTTCTCCGTCATCCGCGCCGCCGCCGAGTGGGCCCGCGCCAACCTGACCAAGCAGGACCGCTACTCGGTCGAGCGCATGAACGCCACCGAGGGCTATATCTTGACCGACGGCAACACCGCCGCCGCCCTCGGAGCCCTCTACGGCGGGGTGCAGTTCGTGGCCTGGTACCCCATTACCCCGGCCTCGTCGCTGGCCGAGTCGATCAACGAATATTTGCCCAAACTGCGCACAGACCCCATCAGCGGCAAGACCACCTGCGTGGTGGTACAGGCCGAAGATGAACTGGCCGCCGCCGGGATGACGATTGGGGCGGGCTATGCCGGCCTGCGCGCCATGACTTCTACCTCCGGCCCCGGCCTGAGCCTGATGGCCGAGTACCTGGGCCTGGCCTACTTTGCCGAAGTGCCGATGGTTTTGTGGGATGTACAGCGCGTGGGACCTTCGACCGGCCTGCCCACCCGCACCGCCCAGGGAGACCTGACCTTCGCGTACTTCGTCGGTCACGGCGACAAAAACTATATCATCCTCTTGCCGGCCTCGGCCAACGAGTGCTTTGAATTCGGCTGGAAGGCTTTCGACCTGGCCGAGCGCATGCAGATGCCCGTCATTGTCTTGAGCGACCTCGACCTGGGCATGAATCAGTGGATGACCCGCCCCTTCCAATACCCCGACACCCCTATGGATCGGGGCAAGGTGCTGTGGGAAGAAGATTTAGAGAAGTTCCTGGCCGAAAAAGGGCAGTGGGGCCGCTACCTGGACGTAGATGGCGACGGCATCCCCTATCGGACCCTGCCCGGCAACCGCCATCCGCGCAGCGCCTACTTTGCGCGCGGCACCGGCCATGATGAGTTCGCCCGCTACAGCGAAGACCCAGAAGTGTGGGAGCGCAACATGGCCCGCCTGAAACGCAAGTACGATACGGCCAAACAATATGTCCCCAAACCCATCATTGACGACGCGAATCACGCGGAGATTGGGATTATCGCGTTTGGGTCGAACGATCCGGCCGTCGAAGAAGCGCGGGTTTACCTGGCTCAGCGCGGTGTGCAGACCGATTACCTGCGCCTGCGCGCCCTGCCCCTCACCGATGAGGTAGAAGCCTTTATCCGCAGTCATGACCGCGTTTACGTGGTCGAAAATAACCGCGATGGGCAACTGGCTCAACTGCTGACGGTTAACCTGCCCGAATTGGGCGCGAAATTCCGCAAAGCCAACCATGGCGATGGCATGCCCCTGAGCGCGCGCTGGGTGCGCGATACGATTTTGAGCCTTGAGGAGAAGTAAAGATGACGACCCAGGAAAAAGTAAATGCTGTAGGAATGACGCGGGCGGATTATCGCGGTCTGCCCAGCACACTGTGTCAGGGCTGCGGGCATAACTCCATTGCCAACCAGATTATCGCGGCCTGCTATGAGCTGGACATCGTGCCGGAAAACGTGGTCAAGTTCAGCGGGATTGGCTGTTCGAGCAAGAGCCCCACATACTTCTTAAGCCGGTCCTTTGGGTTCAACGGCCTGCACGGGCGCATGCCCTCGCTGGCGTTGGGAGCGTTGTTTGCCGATATCACCCTCAAGGGCATGGGCGTCAGCGGAGATGGCGATACGGCCTCGATTGGCATGGGGCAGTTCAAACACCTGATGCGCCGCAACCTGCCGATGCTGTACATTGTGGAAAATAACGGCGTCTATGGGCTAACCAAAGGGCAGTTCTCGGCCACTGCCGAGAAGGGCTTGAAGCTCAAACGCGAGGGCGTGAACCTCTACCGGCCGGTGGATATCTGCAAGGAAGCTCTGGTCTCCAACGCGTCGTTTGTGGCGCGTTCCTTCGCGGGCGACCCCAAACAGGTGAAGGAACTCATTAAAGCTGGCCTGCGCCACAAGGGTCTGGCCGTGCTGGATATCATCAGCCCGTGCGTGACCTTCAATAATCAGGATACTTCACTGCACTCTTACGCCTGGGGCAAAGAACACGAAGTGCGCCTGCACGACATCGCCTTCCTGCCCGTCCCGCCGCGCGATGAGATTACGGTGGAGGATTTTGAAGAAGGCACGGTGCGCTCGGTAGAACTGCACGACGGTTCGATCATTCAGTTGAAGAAGCTGGAGGCGGATTACGACCCAACCGACCGCTGGCACGCTCTGCGCGCCCTCGAAGACGCTGAACTCAACAACTACATGGTCACCGGCCTGATCTACGTAGACCCCGACGCGCCTTCGATGTTCGACCTGTATGATCTGCCGGAACAGCCCTTGAACCGCATGACCGAGAGTCAGCTCCGCCCGCCGCGCGAAACGCTGGAAGCGGTGAATAAGATGATGTTCTAGATTAAAAAGCCGTCAGGGGCTTGACAACCCCACCCGGATTTGATACAGTTGTCTCTGTACGGCGAAACTTGAGGAGGAGGTGCATTTCATATGTCAACAGCTAAAGCGATCATTCGTGCTGTTCGGTATATGAGTGCGCCTGTAGCCTGAACCCGGTCTCCGATTCGATAACCAGTTCACGGGCGCGCTTATGCCGCCCGTGATTTTGTTTTAATCGGTTGAAGAATCTGGAGCGTAAAAATATATGGGCGATATTCCGCTCAACAGCTCGGTGCGGTCTGCAATGATGAACTCACTGCGCCAATACCGCAATTTGCTTTCCCGTTATCTCAAGCCGCAGTTGGGGCGGGTGATCTTGATGGCGGCCTTTTTGCTGACTGGCATTACCGTTAAGCTCATCAACCCGCAGGTACTGCGCTATTTTCTGGATACCGCCCAGGCCGGCGGCGCGCCGCGCGGCCTGTATGCGGCGGCGGGTCTGTTTTTAACCTTTGCATTGCTCCAACAGGCCATGAGCCTGGCGACGCGTTACACGGCGGCGTGGGTGGGGTGGGAGGCAACCAACCGCCTGCGCGCCGACCTGACTCTGCACGTGCTGCGCCTGGATATGTCTTTCCACAAGTCGCGCACGCCCGGCGAATTGATTGACCGCGTGGATGGTGACGTGACCCAGCTTGCGAACTTCCTATCGCTGTTCACGATCAACGTGGTCGGCGATGGCCTGTTAGTGATGGGCATTCTGGTGCTGCTGTTCGTCGAGAATGCCTGGTTGGGCCTGGGCATGGTGGTTTACACCCTGCTGACCCTGGTCGTACTGCGTTCGATTCACCGGCTGGCGGCGCCGCGTTGGGCCGCCGAACGTCAGGCGGGCGCGCTGTTGTATGGCTTTATCGAAGAGCGGATTGACGGGGCCGAAGAGATCCGCGCGGCGGGGGCCGAGTCTTACGTGATGCGCCGCCTGTACGCCTATCTGCGCGACTTCACCCGCAAGACGCGCGCGGCGGTGGTGTTTTCCAGCCTGACCTACAACCTCACCAATCTGGTGCATGTGCTGGGGTATGCCGCCGGTCTGGCCGTTGGCGTGATCCTGTACATGCGCGGCGAGGCCAGTCTGGGAACGGCTTACCTGGTCACGTACTACGTGGGGATGCTCTCTGATCCACTGCAAAGCATTCGCGCGCAGGTGGAGGATTTACAGCAGGCGTCGGCCAACATCCAGCGCATTGACGAACTCTTCAACCTGCGCCCGCAGGTGGGCGCAGGGGCCGCGGGGGGTAAACACCTGCCTACGGGCGCTCTGCCGGTGCGCTTTGATGGGGTTTCCTTCCAGTATGACGATCACCTCAACGGCGGTCATGGCGGCGGGGTGGAAAATAACTCTGGTCGGAGCAACGCGCTGACGGGCGTTTGCTTTGAAATCCAGCCAGGGCGGATATTGGGCATTTTGGGGCGCACCGGCTCTGGAAAATCCACGCTCACCCGCCTGCTCTTCCGCCTGTATGACCCTACCGAGGGGTCGGTGCAGTTGGGCGGGGTAGACCTGCGCGAGATTCCGCTGGATGAACTGCGGCGGCGGGTGGCGATGGTCACGCAGGATGTACAGTTGTTCCAGGCCACCGTGCGCGATAATTTAACCTTTTTCAACCGCGCGATCAGCGATGAGCAGTTAGAACAGGTGCTGAAGCAGTTGCGCCTGTGGGATTGGGTGCAGGCACTGCCTGGCGGGCTGAATGCGCCGCTGGCCGGTGGGCAGAGCCTTTCTGGAGGCGAAGCGCAATTGTTGGCGTTTGCCAGGGTGTTTCTCAAAGACCCTGGGCTGGTGATCCTCGATGAGGCTTCCTCGCGGCTGGACCCGGCTACCGAAACGCGAATGGAGCGCGCGGTTGACCGGCTGTTTGCCGGGCGCACGGGCGTGGTGATCGCCCATCGGCTCAAGACCGTCCTGCGCGCCGATGACATTCTGATCCTGGAAGATGGCCGCGTGGTAGAATACGGCCCGCGCGGCGCGCTGGCGAGCGACCCGAACTCGCGCTTTTATCACTTACTGCAAACCGGGTTGGAGGAGGCGTTAGCATGACCGCTGTTCCCCAAACGCAAGTTCCCCCCGCGCCGGCCACCATCCCCACCTGGAAGTTCACGGCGCTGTTGATTAAAAACCAGTGGAGGGTGTATGCCCTGCACTTCTTCTTTACCCTGTTAATCTTTGCCGAGCAGTTAGCGCCAGGGCTGATCGTTAAGGCCATCTTCGACCGGCTGGCCGGTCAGGGCGCGCCGGGCGACGCGGCCTTTTTGTGGAGCATGATCGCTCTGTATATCGGCATTGAAATCGCGCGCCTGTTCGTGGCGGTTGGCTACGAGTATTATGGCATGACCTTCCGCCTGCTCTCTGCCGCGCTGCTCAGCTCGAACCTGATGTCCAGCATCCTGCGGCGGCGCAGTGACCAGCCTCTGCCGGTCGCTTCAGGCGAGGCGCTGAACCGTTTTCACTACCACGCGGATATGGGCGAAGTCACCGACTTCCCGACCTGGATTCCCGATCAGGTGAGCAAGTGGGTGGCGGCGGCTGTCGCCGTGGTGATTATGGCGCGGATCAACCTGACGATCACTCTGGTCATTTTCCTGCCGCTGGCCGGCACCATGCTTCTCAGCCGGCTGGCGTGGGGCCGCCTGCTGAAAACCTACCGCGACGGCCGCCGCGCGCTGGATGCCTCGACCGGCTTTCTCGGAGAGGCGTTTGATGCTGTGCAGGCCGTCAAGGTGGCGGGGGCCGAGCAAGATGTGATCGGTCATCTGGTGGGATTAAACCAGGCCCGCGCCCAGGTTGAACTGCGGCAGGTCTTTTACCGCGGCCTGCTCAACGCGCTGAATAATTCAGTGGTGAATTTCGGCATTGGCGTTATCCTGCTGATGGCGGGGGCGGCGATCAGCGCGGGGACGTTTACGGTGGGCGATTTTGCCCTGTTCGTCAGTTACCTGTGGTTTACCACCCAGGTCCCTTCGGAGATTGGCACGTTCTACGGCGATTACAAGACCCAGGCCGTCTCCATTGAACGCCTCTTGGAGCTGGTGCGGCCAGAGCCGCCCGCTGTGCTGGTGGAGCCGCACCCCATTTACGACAGCGGCCCACTGCCAGCGGTGGAGTTTCCGGCGAAAGCCCCATCGGACCGGCTGGAAACGCTGGAACTGCGCGGCGTGAGCTACCATTACCCCGGCGCGGAAAACGGGCGTGGACTGGAAAGAGTCTCGCTGGCGCTGCGGCGCGGCGACTTCGTGGTCATCACCGGACGGGTGGGCAGTGGAAAATCAACCCTGGCGCGTCTGCTCAGCGGCCTGCTTAACCCCGATGCCGGCGAAATTCGCTGGAACGGGCATCCGGTGGCGGATCCGTCCACCTTTTTCCGTCCGCCGCGCGTGGCCTATACCGCCCAGTCGCCGCGCTTGTTCTCAGAGACGCTGCGCGATAACATCCTGTTGGGACTGCCTGAAGACCAGGTGGATTTACCCGGCGCGATCCATTCCAGCGTGCTGGAGCCAGACGTGGCCGCGCTGGAGAAGGGATTGGATACGCTGGTTGGCCCGCGCGGAGTGCGCCTGTCGGGCGGGCAGGTACAGCGTTCCGCCGCCGCGCGCATGTTCGTGCGCGACCCCGAACTGCTGGTCTTCGATGATCTCTCATCCGCGCTGGATGTGGAAACCGAGCAACTGCTGTGGAAGCGGCTGGATGAACGCCGTGCTCGCTCTAACAATGGGCTGACCTGCCTGGTGGTGTCGCACCGCCGCCCGGCCCTGCGCCGCGCCGACCATATTGTGCTGTTGAAAGACGGGCGCGTGGAGGCTCAGGGCCGGTTGGATGATCTGCTGGCAGTCAGCGAGGAAATGCAGCGCCTCTGGCGTGGAGAAATGGAAGATGCGTAAATAAGAAGCAGGGGTGAGGCGATTCCGCTTCACCCCTGCTGGAGTTTACCGCGATGGCTTTGGCACAATCTTAACAAAACGGCTGAGAAGAACGTGATCGGCGGCCAGCAAGCGGATGCGCTGGGCGGCCTCGCTTTGCTGGGTTTGCTCCAGGGCTTCGATGTAATAGTCGAGCAGGCGGCGCAGGTCGGGGATGTCGGCCAGTTCGAGGCGCTCAATGGCGACGGCGGCCCCCAGCGCGATGCGCCGCTGGAGGGCGGCCCGGTCGAAGCCCATCGCCGGGGTGAGCAGTTGGTAGACCACTCCGCCGGTCATGCCCGCGAAGGCATAAGGACCGGGGTCGCCCAGGATGACCACCTGCCCGGCGGTCATGTATTCGCAGGCGAAGCCTTTAATGTTGGCGCGCATGCCCATACAGCCCAGGCTGTCGTCAATGGGTGCGGTGATCTCGCCCGCCAGGATGACCGAGGCCCCCGATAGGCGGATGCAGGCACGCGAGTCGGCGTCGCCCTGGACGATTAACACGCCGCCCTGCGCACCGTAGGCAAAGCTCTTGCCCACACTGCCATCAATGCGGTAGCCGTCATGGTTCAGGCCCTTCATCACTGCCACGCGCCCGCCGGATGCTCCCTTGGCGACGCCATCCTGCGCGCCGCCTTCAATGATGATGTCCATTTGCTCAGTATTCCAGGCGGCAAAGCCATTCCCGCCAATGGAAGAGGGGCCAAAGCGCAAATGCAGGCCCTGAATGCGGCTGCGGATGCCCGGACGGCGGGCCAGCTCGCCGGCCAGGCGCGACCCCAGCGCGCGGTCGTAAGCCATCACCTCGTCCTGGTAGGTCACTTCGCGGTTGTCATCGCTGAGGGTATCGAGAATCAGTTCCGACATGAAGCGCGTCAGGCTGTTGCGCGGGCGGGTGAGCAGGTGGCCCACGCCCGGTTCGGGTTCGGGGCGGGGGCGCAGGGGCACATGCGCAAAAGCGGGCGAAAGATCAATGCGCTCGTGCATTTGCACCTGTTCCAGCAGATCGGCCCGGCCAACCAGGTCTTGCAGGCGGGTTACGCCGAAGCGGGCCGCCAGCGCGCGCAGTTCGTCGCCCAGGGCCTGGAATAACTTAACGATGTAACCAACGCCCGTCTGGTATTCGAGCGGCGAGAAGCCCCGCAGGCCCCTTTCTTTGGCCTCATCGCGGGTTTTGATGTGCGTGCAGATGCCCACGGGACATTCGCCCGTGTTGCAGGACCGGCAGATGGTGCATCCCAGGGCGACCATTGCCATCGTTGCAAAGCCTACCCGGTTCGCGCCCAGAAGGATCATCTTAAAGGCATCTTCGCCGGTTTTCATGCCGCCGTCACACCACAATTCTACGCGGTGGCGGATGCCGGCTTCTACCAGGGCGCGGTGGGCCTGGATGACGCCGATTTCGGCGGGCAGGCCCACGTGCTGAAGGGCGTGCCGGCGCGCCGCGCCCGTCCCGCCATCATAGCCAGACAGGTTAATCACGTCTGCCCCGGCTTTGGCAATGCCGACTGCGATCACGCCAATGTTGGGAATGACCGGGCATTTGACGGAGATGCGCGCATTGGGATTGACGTTTTTTAATTCCTCAATCAACTGCGCCAGGTCTTCGATGGAATAGAGATCGTGGTTGCTGGAGGGCGACAGCAGGGTGACGTAAGGGCTGGTGCGGCGGGCCAGGGCCACTTTGGGCGTGATCTTATCCCCCGGCAGCATTCCGCCTTCGCCGGGCTTCGCGCCCTGCCCAATTTTGATCTCTAACAGCGCCGCTGAGTTGAGAAATTCAGCATTAACGCCGAACCGCCCCGAGGCCACCTGCTGGCCCCGGTTATGCCGGTACAGGCCCAAAATTTCGGGCAGTTCGCCCCCCTCGCCGTTGATGCAGATGATATTCAGATCGGCGGCGGCCTGGGCGTAAGCGCGGTAAGAGGTCTCGCCCTGTGAACCATACGACATGGCCCCAATCACAAACGGCAGATCGTAATTGCGGATGGAAATATCCACCTGAGATGGATCGAGGGGCTTCACCTCTGGCGCAGTGGGGGCGGCGCGCACGCCCATGATGTGGCGCAGTGCAACGGGGTTATCGCCCGCAAGCTGTTCAAAGGCGGCTTTCACCTCTGCGTAGCCAATGTCGCCGCGGATAAACGCGGCCACTTTCTTGTAATAGTGCGGGTAGAAGCGGTCCGTCTGAGGCAGGTCGGGGTCAACGTTCTCGCCCCGCAGGTTCGCGGCGCGGGCGGCGGCTTCTTCATCCAAAACCCGCCAGGTCAGCCCGGCTTTTTCTGACCCGAAATAGCTGGCAATGCCCAGGATGGCGGCGATGGAGGGGGCCAGGCCAATGGCGCTGTGAACGCGCCCATACCCGCGCAGTTCGTGACAGCCCAGGGTGGAAGTGATTTTCTCCAGTTCATTCTTCAAGATCGAGAGAAGCAGGCACTGGGTTTTCACCAGTTTGCCTTCGTCTGCGGGGAGGTGGCCGGTGTGTGCGTGGAGGGCCACGCCCAGCATGGCGTAGGGGTTGGCGGCATCGGCCCCGAAACCAAAGAGAAGAGCCAGGTCGTGCAGACTGCGGAGCGCACCGGAGCGCACCACAATCCCAGTGCGGCGGCGCAGGCTTTGACCCTGAAGGTAGCGTGCCGCCTTAATGGAGTTGCGCAGTGCCCCGTCAACGGCGGCGGTTGCCAGATGAGGGTCGAGCCAGCCCCAGGCATTGGCGATAGCCTCGCTGTCATCGAGGATCAGGCACTGCGCGCCGGCTTTCACGGCCTCTACGGCTTCGCGCTGTAAGCGCAGCACCGCCCCGGCGGTATCTTCTCCGGGCTTCAGGCCCAGGGTTAAACAGGCGGCGCGTTCACCAAAAGCGGCCAGTAACTGCTCAATGCTCAGCGAACCGATCTGCCGGGCGGCCTCTTGCGCGGCCTCGGCACTGCCCAGGGCCGGGTGTCCGCCGGTCAGCAGGGGTGTCTCTAACTCCACCAGAATATCGTCTGGGTTGGGGGCCGCGCCGATGGCCGGGCGCGCGCCAACGAGCATCTGGGTAGAGAAGGCTTCGCTTTCGCGCTGGTGGTCAATGGCCGGATGAGTGACCACGGCCACCGTTTCTTTACAAAAATCAGCCAGGTTGACGCGCGCCTTGCTGAGCACCGCCAGCGGGCCATCGTAGCCTAACGAGCTGAGCGGGCCTCTCCCTTCGGCGAGCATATCTTCGATGTCGGTGAGATGATCTCGCTGCCAGCCGCTGGCGGTCAGCAGGCGAATATCGAAGCTGTGGGCCGGCTGGCTCAGCCAGGGCGCAGTCCGGCCAGAGGTGAACAGGCGAACCGCCGGGACGGTCTGGGTGGACGTTGAGAGCGCAGGCCCTTCGTGTTCGTGGACCGGCTGAGGTGAGCCGGGCCAGGGCGTCAGCGGTGGGGCTGGCTCGGCGGAGGGAGCTTCCCAACCGGCCCAGGCAGGCGAGGCCGCCGGTGGACCTTCGCGCTGCTGCGCGCGGTTGAAGACGTGAGCGCGAATCTGGGCGTGATGGAGGGCAACGACTTTCTCACCCCGATGCAGAACCAGGGCCATCTTTTCGCCGGGGGCCAGGGCGCGGGTTTCGCCCACGCGGTTATCAAAGAGGATCGCGCCGCGCTCGGAACTGAAGATCAGCTCTTTCTCGGTCTCTACGTACCACAGGGGCCGCAGGCCGAGGGCGTCTACGCTGGCTATAGCCAGGTTGCCGTAGCGTGCCACCACCGCCGCCGGTCCCTGGGCGTATGGCCCAAAAGCCTGGCGGAAGCGGGTGTAAACGGCGCGCATCTCCGGCGGCAGAAGGCGAATCTCGTGCGGCGGCGGGGGAAAGATCATCTCCATCGCTTCGATCAGGTCGAGGCCGTGATCCACGCACAGGGTATGCAGAGCGCGGTCAATGTTCTGCGAGTCTGAGCCGTTGCGCGGCAGGTTGACGCCAATTTGTTCAATCTCTTCGACAAACCGAGAGATGGTGCTGATCTCGCCGTTGTGACCGATCAGGGCAAAGGGTTGGGCGCGGTCAAAGGTGGAGACGGTATTGGTGGAATAACGCGCGTGGCACAGCACCATGGCGGTATCGAAGTTGCGGTCTTGCAGGTCGGGGTAAAAGCGGGCCAGGGCTTCCACCGAACCGCGCAGTTTATAAACAACTACATGCGAACTGAGCGAGGCGAAGTGGATGGGATAAGCGCCTTCGAGTTGAGTTTGGATCCGCAGCAGGCGGCTTTCGAGGTCGGGCCAGTCGGCGTAACCGGCCAACTGCCAGAAAGAGGGCGGGTTAATGCGGGCGTTAGAACCCAGGGCATTGGGCCGTGACCGGCCCATCTGAGCGACGAGCAGGTTGAGCCCGGCTTCATTAAAGCGGTTGTTGATATCTTCAAGCAGACCGGAGACGTTAACATGGCTGGGGATGAACAGATGACCCACCCAGAAACCGGGCAGGGTGGCGAGCGAAGAACGCAGATTGGCCTGGCTGAGTTTTTTGGCCCATAGCTGGCGGGGAATATCGGTCTGCACCCCGGCGCCGTCGCCCTCGCCGTTGACAAAGCCGGTGCGGTGTCCCATCTGCGCGAGGGCAGTCAGCGCGCGTTTTAACGTGCCAAAGGTGCTTTGTCCCTGCTTGCGCACGCTCATGTAAAGAGCGCAGGAATCGTGTTCCTGCCCGTAAGGTTCTTGTGGGGGGGCGTTGGTCTGAATACGCGGGATGTTCATCTCCTTCTCCTACCAAATAACAACGCTCGCAGAACGCCTGCCGCCGCGATTTACACACAACCTGGCGAATTGTCCTGATGAAGGGAACCCCGCGTGGAAAGCCCGAAACAAACCACCTCTAAAACCCACCACCAGGCCAGCGGTCATGTCGTAACGCCAGTTTGGGATCGGCAAAAGGGGCGTTTCAGGCTTTGAGGCGGCCTGGCCGCCTCAAAACCCGAAAAGGACCTTATCCCGAACTCACGTTAAATAAGGATTATAAGCGAATTGTGCTGGAAAGCAAGCGCTTTTTGGTTGTTTTCTTCCGAAAACGACGTAATTACTTAGAAATCTTTCTTTTTCGGTCAGTGATCCACTCGCTCCACGATCCCACGTACAGGCGCGCGCCCGGCAGGCCGGCCCTGGAAAGGGCCACCAGATGATGGCAAGAGGTGACGCCCGAACCGCAGTACACAATGGCATTTTCCGGCGGCACGTTCCCCAGCAGGTCTAAAAACTGGCGGCGCAGTGCCTCTGGCGGCAAAAAGCGCCCATTTTCCTGAAGGTTAGCGCCGTGAAAGCGGTTGACGGCCCCCGGAATGTGACCGGCGACCGGGTCAATGGGTTCGACTTCGCCGCGATAGCGCTCGGGGGCGCGCGCGTCAATCAGGCGGTGGGCGGGCGAGTCTTGCACCTGCTCGACTTCCGCCGTCGTGGCGACCATTTCCCAATGAGGGCGGGGGTGGAACGCGGCTGGAGAGCGCGTTTCAATGCCAGAGGCCAGCGGCAGGCCCAACTGCTGCCAGGCCTGCAAGCCGCCATCCAAAACCGCCGCAGCCGGGTGACCTAAAAAGTGCAAGAGCCACCACAGGCGGGCGGCATAGGCCCCGCCGGCGGTGTCGTACACCACCACCTGGGTGCGGTCGTCAATCCCCCAGGCCGAAAAACGCTCCGCCAGCGTATCCACGTCCGGCAGGGGGTGACGCCCCGTTTGCCCTGGGATGACCGGGCCGGAGAGGTCGTGATCGAGGTGCGCGTACACCGCGCCAGGGATGTGGCCTTCCTGGTAACTGCGGAAGCCCCAGGCGGGGTCTTTCAGGTCGAAGCGGCAGTCGAAGATGGCCCAGGCCGGGTCGGAAAGGTGTTCGCGCAGAATTTCAGGGGCGATAACGTCTTTGAACATCATCCTACCTCTTATACGTAAATTGCGGGATGCACCCCGCAATTTACATAAAATTCAGCAAACGGCCTACTTCAGGCCAGAGCCGATGGTGTATAACAGCGCGAAGTTGGGCGTGCGGGCCGTCCCTACCGGAAAACCCGTAATCAAGACGATTTGCTGGCCGGGTTTCAGGTCAGAAGAAAATACCAGGGCCGATTCAACGTAGGACAGCATGGTTTCGATGGACGAGGCAAAGGGGACCAAAAACGGCTGAACGCCCCAATAGATCCCCAGGCGCTGATAGGTTTCGCGTTCCGGCGTAAAGGCCAGGATCGGCACGCGCGGGCGGGCCTTAGACATAAACAAAGCCGTCAGGCCGCTCATGGTAAAGACGGCGATGGCGGCCACATCACGGTCGTGCGCCAGTTCGCGGGCCGCGCGGGTGATCGAAACCGCGTCGGACTGCACCGTGATATTGTCGGGGAAGGTTTTGTAATGGCCCCACCGGTCATAATGGCTCTCGGCCTCTTCCACAATCGCGGCCATCATGGCGACAGATTCCACCGGATATTTGCCCGCGGCAGTTTCACCGGAGAGCATCACCGCGTCGGTTCCGTCGAAGATGGCGTTGGCAACGTCCGAGGCTTCGGCGCGAGTGGGGCGGGGATTTTGAATCATCGACTCGAGCATTTGGGTGGCGGTGATCACAAACCGGGAATGGCGGTTGGCGCTCTCGATGATCTCTTTTTGGATGTTTGGAACCGATTGGGGCGACATTTCGATCCCCAGGTCGCCGCGCGCCACCATGACCCCATCGGCGGCGTGTAAAATCTCGTGCAGGTGATCAATCGCCTCTGGCAGTTCGAGCTTGGCGCAAATGGGAACGTGAGCGCGCTCTGGGGCCAGTTCGGCAATGGCCTGGCGCACGTTTTCAACGTCAGCGGCGCTGCGCACGAAAGAGATCGCCACAATATCCACGCCAGCCTTGAGGCCAAATTCCAGGTCGGCCCGGTCTTTTTCCGTCAGGCTGGGGATAGAGAGGTTGGCGCGTGGAAGGTTGACCCCTTTGTGCGATTTTAACAGCCCGCCCAGCACAACCCTGGCCTCAACCGCGTCGTGCGTTACGCGTACGACTTCGATCTCTAGCTGGCCGTCGTCCATCAAGATGCGGTTGCCAGGCTGAACGCTCTTTTCGAGGTCGGGGACGTCAAAAGGGATGAGCAGCCGGTCTGGGACGGTGGTGGCAAGGTTGGGGTTAGAGGTCAAAACAAGGGTATCCCCTGGGTTAATCTGGACCGCGCCCCCTGGGATCTCTCCAACGCGCAGTTTTGGCCCTTGCAGGTCTTGCAGGATCGTGATCGGCTTCTGGTACTGCTCCGCAAGAGAGCGGATCAACTGGATCGAGGCGGCGTGTTCTTCATGAGCGCCATGCGAGAAGTTCAGGCGGGCCACATCCATCCCGGCCTGAATCATGCGGGCCAGTACACTGCGCTCGCGGCTGGCAGGCCCAATGGTAGCGATGATTTTGGCGCTGCGTTTCATCGTTGTTTTCGTCTCCGAGCTGGCCGGGCCGGTGAGGTCATGCGCTTTGGCTCACCGGCCCGGCCCTTGATTAGAGATAGTTGAGCTGGCGCGCCTGGCAGGCCAGTTCATCGCGGAACTGGGGGTGGGCAATGGAAATCAGCAGTTGGGCGCGCTGGCGGATGGATTTGCCGTACAGGTTGACGATCCCAAATTCGGTGCAGACGTAATGCACATGGTTGCGGCTGGTGGTTACGCCGGCCCCCGGCTTGAGCGTGGGGGTAATCCGGCTGACCACGCTTCCATCGCGCAGGGTAGAAGTAGACGGCAGGGCAATGATGGGCAGTCCGCCTTCAGAGCGGCCGGCCCCGTAGATAAAGTCTAACTGGCCGCCTACGCCGCTGTACAGTTTGGTCCCAATGCTGTCGGCGGCCACCTGGCCGGTGAGGTCCACTTCGAGGGCCGAGTTAATGGCAACCATGCGCGTGTTTTGGGCGATGGTGAAGGGATCGTTGACGTATTCGGTGCAGTGCAGTTCTACCACAGGGAAGTCATCCACCCAATCGTACAGGCGGCGGGTCCCTAACAGGAACCCGGCGATGATCTTGCCGGGGTGAATGGACTTGCGCGCGCCGGTGATCACGCCCTTTTCCACCAGGTCAATGATGCCATCGGAGATCAATTCAGAGTGGATGCCCAGGTCTTTTTTATCGCCCAGGTAGCGCAGGACGGAATCGGGGATTGCGCCAATGCCGGCTTGCAGGGTTGCGCCGTCGGGGATCAACCCGGCGATATGCGTGGCGATCTGGTCAATGACCGGCGAGCTTTCGGCGCTCATCGGCAGTTCGGCCAGGGGGTAATCCACCGGGATGATGTAATCGAGATCGCTGACGTGGATGAGCGTGTCGCCGTGCATGCGCGGCATCTGGCGGTTCACCTCGGCGATGATGATTTTGGCCGACTGCGCCGCCGCTTTGGTCAGCCCGGCCTCAATGCCCAGGGTGCAGTAACCATGACGGTCAGGCGGCGAAAGGTGAACCAGGGCCACGTCAACCGGCAGAATGCCCTGGCTGAACAGCAGTGGGAATTCCGACAGCAGTACGGGGGTAAAATCGGCGCGGCCTTCTTGCACGGCCTGGCGGACGTTGGCGCTGATAAACAGGCTGTTGACGCGCAGGTGGCCCTGGAGCGCCGGGGCGACGTATTCACTGCCGGCCACGGTGAGCGCCTGGCAGATTTCCACGCCTTCCAGGTTGGGCGCGGCTTCCACCAGGGCCGCCAGGATCTGGCGGGGAACCGAGCAGTTGCCGGTGAGAAATACCCGGCTGCCCGACCGGATGGCGCGGATGGCTTCTTGCGGCGTAACCTGGCGCGACTGGTAGATCGTTTCCCAATCCATAGAGGGTTCCCTTTAGGGCATGTTGAGGACGGCGCGAATCTTGGGAAGCGCCCAATCAATCGTGGCGCGGTCAATAATCAGCGGCGGCGCAAAGCGGATGACATGTTCGTGGGTCTCTTTGCACAAGATCCCCTCGTCTTTCAACGCCTCGCAGAAGCGGCGAGCGCCGCGCGCTTCGGGCTTCAGTTCCACGCCGATCAGCAGGCCCCGCCCGCGCACTTCTTTGACGTGCGGGCTGGGAATTTCGGCCAGTTGCTCGATGAAATATTCACCGAGAGCGGCGGCATTTTCGATCAGCTTTTCGTCTATCAGCACATCCAGCGCCGCCCGCGCAATGGCCGCCGCCAGGGGGTTGCCGCCGAAGGTGGAGCCGTGCTGGCCGGGTCGAAACAGCCCCAGGATGGGCCGGTCCGCCAGGACAGCCGAGACGGGATAGAAGCCACCCCCCAAGGCCTTGCCGATGATGACCACGTCTGGCCGCACGCCTTCGTGATCAACTGCGAAGAGCCTGCCGGTGCGCCCCAGGCCGGTTTGGATCTCATCATCCAGGTACAGCACGTTATGGCGGGTGCAGATCTCGCGCACCTGGCGCAAATAGCCCGTTGGGGGAATCAAGACGCCCCCTTCTCCCTGAATCGGTTCCAACAGCACGGCGGCGGTGTTGGGAGTGATGGCTTTTTCGAGGGCGGCGGCGTCGCCGTAGGGTACGGCCACGAATCCGGGCGTAAAGGGGCCGAAGTCCTCTTTATAGGCCGGTTCGGTGGAGAAAGAGATGATGGTCGTGGTGCGTCCGTGGAAGTTACCGTTGGCGACGATGATCTCAGCCTGGTTTTGAGGGACTTTTTTTACCTGGTAGGCCCACTTGCGGGCCAGTTTGACGGCGGTCTCAATGGCTTCGGCCCCGCTGTTCATCGGCAGGGCCATATCGTACCCGGTGAGGTCATGCAGTTGTTTATAGAGCAGTCCCAGTTGATCGTTGCGGAAGGCGCGCGAAGTGAGCGTGATCTTTTGGGCCTGTTCGATCATCGCGGCCAGGATGCGCGGGTGAACATGCCCCTGGTTAAGCGCCGAATAGGCGCTGAGGCAGTCGAGGTAGCGTTTGCCCTCTACGTCGTACACCCAACAGCCCTGCCCTCGGGTGAGAACGACATCCAGAGGGTGGTAATTATGCGCGCCGTACTGTTCTTCCAGCGCAATGTATTTTTGGGTATCCATAGTGATATTCTTTATGAGACGCCAAACAAGAAAGCCAGGATGGCTTTTTGCGCGTGCATGCGGTTGTGAGCCTGCTGGAAGATAACCGAATGCGGCCCATCGGCCACTTCATCGGTAATCTCTTGCCCCCGGTGGGCGGGCAGGCAGTGCATGACAATCACCCGGGGGTCGGCTTCTGCCACCAACGCGGCGTTGACCTGGTAGGGTGGGAAGACGGCTTTGCGCTTTTCAGTTTCGGCTTCCTGCCCCATGCTGGTCCAGGTGTCGGTATAGATGACCTGCGCGCCGCGCACGGCCTCGTGGGGGTCGCGCATCTGGCAGATGCGAACGCCCGTTTGCTGGGCGATCTGCTCGGCGATTTTTACGGCCTGGGGGTTGAGGTCATATCCGGCGGGGCTGGCGATGGTGAAGTTCCAGCCCAGTTTGGCGCATACGTGCATCAGCGAGACGGCCACGTTATTGCCGTCGCCCACGAAGGTTACGTTTAACCCGGGGGCTTTGCCGAACTTTTCCTGGATGGTGAGGGCGTCGGCCATGGCCTGGCAGGGGTGGTTGTAGTCGCTCAGGCCGTTGATGACGGGGACCGAGGACCACTGCGCCAGTTCTGTAACGTGGCTGTGGTCAAAGACGCGCGCCATGATTGCGTCCACATACCCGGCCAGCACGCGGGCTACATCGGCGATCGATTCGCGCTGTCCCAGGCCCACTTCATTGGGCGAGAGATAGAGTGCATCGCCGCCCAGGTGGCGCATCGCCATGTCAAAACTGACGCGGGTGCGCAGGCTGGGCTTTTGGAAGATCATCCCAAGTACTTTGCCTTTCAATAGAGGGCGGTTTCCGCTGGCAGTGAGTTCTTTCTTTAACTCAACAGCCAGGTCGAGCATATACTGGATTTCATCTTTGGAATAGTCTGCAATGGCGATGAAGTCTTTTTTCATCATAAGAAACAGGCTCCGTTTTTCATGGACGAACATGGTTTTCCATCCAGGGTGAAGTATATCATAGGGAATAAAATTCTTGCCCTGTCGTTCCAGACAGGGGTACAATAAGCTTCAATTTTAAAAAGGCGGGGATGAAAGGAAAGCCATGACGCTTTCGAGGTTTGCCAGGTTTACCTGGGGGGTGTTGGCCTATAACGTCCTGGTGATTTTATACGGGGCGTTTGTGCGGGCGACTGGATCGGGCGCGGGGTGTGGGGCGCACTGGCCGTTATGCAATGGGGTGGTGATTCCCCGGCCGGAGCGCATCGAAACGCTGATCGAATTTGCCCACCGTGCGACGAGCGGCCTGGTGCTGGTGCTGGCGGTGGCGTTGGTGGTATGGGCCTGGCGCGCTTATGGCAAGGGATCTTGGGTGCGGCGGGGCGCGGCGCTGGCGATGTTCTTTACGATTACCGAGGCGCTGGTCGGAGCCGCGCTGGTGCTGTTTGGCTGGGTGGCGGATGACGACTCGGCGGCGCGGGCCATTTCGATGATGGTTCACCTGGTGAACACCTTCCTGCTGATCGGCTCCATCACCGTGACGGCGTGGTGGGCCAGCGTGGGCGAGCCAGAGAGCGGCCTGCGCGCGCCCGCCTGGACGGGCGGGTTGTGGCTGGCGGGGGCGCTGGCAATGCTGGTGCTGGGGGCCAGTGGGGCCGTCACCGCGCTTGGTGATACGCTGTTTCCGTCTGGCTCGCTGGCGGAGGGCCTGCAGCAGGATTTTTCGCCAACCGCGCACTGGCTGGTGCGGATGCGCGTTTACCACCCGGCGATTGCCATCAGCGTGGGCCTTTACCTGGCCGCGGCGACGACGCTCATCCGCCGGAAGTTCACCGGCAGGGGCGCGATCCCTTACCTGGAAGGCGTTACCAACCTGTTATATGGGCTGTATCTGACGCAAATTGTGGTAGGGTTGATCAACGTGGGGCTGTTAGCCCCGGTGTGGATGCAGATCCTGCACCTTTTGGTGACGAACCTCATCTGGATCACATTCGTTTTACTTGGAACCCTGGTTTTTAGCGGCGGCCTGCGCCTTGCGGTGGGCGTCCCAGAGCATCAGGTCCATGACCCGGTACGAGAGGGGGCCAAGTAGGTTGTGCAGGTGGAAGAACAGGGTGCTGTCGAAGCCGGGGGTAATCAGATAGACTCCGCGCGCCGCGTCGCGCAGTACAATGCGGGCCACCTCTTCGGGCCGCATCACCTTGTTCATCCGGTCCAGGATTTTCAAAACTTCCGGCTTGAACTGATTCTCGTATTCCAACTGCGGCGTTTGCGTATCGGGCGGAAAGACGACCGAGAGCCGGATGTGATGGGGCTTGAGTTCAGCGCGCAGTACGTCTGACAGGCCGCGGACGGCAAATTTGGACGGGCTGTAGGCCGAGTAGCCGTAAATCCCCTGGAAGCCGGCAATGGAAGAGAAATTGATAATATGCCCAGAGCCGCGCGCTAACATGCCGGGGAGAAGCGCCTGGATGACGTGAAGAGTTCCGAAGTAATTCACGTCCATCATCCAGCGGAAAATTTCAATCTCCAGGTCTTGAAACAAGCCCGGATGGGCAACACCGGCGGAGTTGAAAAGATAATCGGGGGCGGGGTAAGCCGCGAGCGTTTGCATCACGCTGGCGTGCGAGGCTACATCCACGGAGAGCGCCTCAACCCGCTGGTCATCAGAGCGGCGCGCCGCTCTGATTTCCTGGCAGGCCCGTTCCAGTTTGGCAGGGTCGCGCGCCAGGATGGCGACATGCGCGCCGGCCCCGGCTAACTGCTTCGCCAGGGCCAAACCAATGCCGCTCGACCCGCCGGTGATCAGCGCGGACTTTCCCGCGTAGGCGTTCACGCTCAGATTAGTTGTGACCGCACGAAGAACAGCTTCCGCCGCTGCAGCCGCCACAACCGCCGCCAGAGCCGGCTACACTGCGGCCTTCGCTGGCGGCAAAGAACACCGAGAGCGCCCGGCTGGTATGCTCGCTCCGGCAGCTCTTGCAGGCGACGGGTTTGTCTGCGTCTCTCATCGAGCGCAGCATGTCAAAATGATGACCACAATCTTTGCACACGTATTCATACAGGGGCATAATACCGGCATCCTTTCTTACCTGTGAGAAGTTCACTCGAATGGGTAGATTATATCTCAGAAATTTAAAAGGGCCATGAAAGGTTGGACAGCGGTGATGGCCGCCGCTTACTGTTGGAAAAAGGTCTCGCGCACATCTACCACGCGCTGTACCAGCGGCGAGATGGCCTCCACCAGTCTGGCTTCAGGGATCCCGGCCACTTTGAGGGTGATCTGGCCGGTCTCTTTGCTGTCTCCCTCAGAGATTGCCAGGGCGAGGATATCGCCGCCCATCTCAAAGATTTTCGACGTGATTTTGGCAAGCTGGCCGGGGCCGCGCGGAACGTAGACGGTCAGGCGCACGCCGGGTTCACGCCCGCCCAACAACTCGATGAAGGTTTTAAACAGGTCGGTTTCGGTGATGATGCCCACCAGCTTGCCTTCGCGCATGACCGGCAGGCCAGAGACCTTGCTGTCTGCCATGATGCGTGCCGCTTCTTCGATGGGCGTATCTTCGGAGACGGTGATGACCTCACGCGTCATAATTTCATCCATCGTAATTTTGCGGGTCAGTTCGCGCGCTTCCCAAACGCTCAACGTAGTGGCTTCGGAAGGCGAAGCCTTGAGCAGGTCGCTATCCGATACAATCCCAACCACCTGGCCGCGGTTGTTGACGATGGGCAGGCGGCGGATATGCTCCCGCTGCATAATCTCCATGGCTTCAGGGAGGTTCGTCTCAGGGTAAGCTGTGATGACAGGGTAGCGCATGCGTTCTTTAACAAGCATAGAAACCTCGTTTTGGGCCGCGAAATCGGTCAAATGATGAAGCAATGTCTTTATACATCAATTGGGCCATTCCTGCAAGCCGAATTTACAGCTACGGACGGCCCTGAACTCAATTCGAGAATTCTTCCCGGCTTCCGCGCCAAAGCGAGGGTACAATGGACGCTATGGTTCACTCTGAAGAAGAACTCTTGAAGATATTAGATGAGCAGGGCATTGGCTACCGCCGCGTGACGCATCCGCCGGTATATACCTGCGCTCAGGCTGAAGTGGAGTGGGATGAAATGGGGGGCGCCAGCACCAAGAACCTGTTTCTACGCGAGCGCGGGGGCCGGTTCTTTTTGGTCATGACCGACTGCCACAAACGGTTAGATTTAAAGGCGCTTGCCAGGCAGATAGGCGCGGCGGGGCGGCTGGTATTTGGCTCGCCGGAAGAACTGCTGGAGAAGTTGGGGCTGACGCCCGGCGCGGTGACGGCTCTGGCATTGGTCAACGACCCCGATCACCAGGTGCAGTTGGTGATTGACGAAGATATTTGGGCGGGAGAGTGTTTTTTATGCCACCCGCTGGTCAATACCGCAACGCTGGTGATGACGCGGTGCGATTTACTGCGGTTCTTTGATTGGACGGGGCATCTCCCGATGGTGGTAAGGCTTCCAGCGGGATGAGAATTTTCAGTTCATTGACCCAATGGCGCGTAAACTGCAAGCCGCAGTTTACGCGCCATTGAAAATGAGAACTATTTTCACCCGTTTGACCCCATGCGTTCTTTGAAGGCCTGGATCAGCGCGGGGACGATGACGTTCACGTCGCCTACAACCCCATAGCGGGCCATTTTGAAGATGGGGGCGTTGGCGTCTTTGTTGATGGCGACAATCACTTTGCTGTTGGCAATCCCCATAGTGTGCTGGATCGCGCCGGAAATTCCGCAGGCGATGTAGAGATTAGGCGAGACCATTTTGCCCGTTTGCCCGATCTGGTATTCATAGGGCATGTAGCCCGAGTCGACCACCGCGCGGCTGGCTCCGACCACGCCGCCGAGAAGATCGGCCAGTTCTTGAAGCAGTTTAAAGCCCTGTTGGGTGCGCCACTTTTCGGCCTCTTTGTCCTTCAGGCCGGGGGGCGGGGTGGCGGGAAAGCTGGTGAGACCGCGCCCGCCAGAGACGATGACATTGGCCTGAGTGACATCCACCCTGGCCTCAGCGGGCGCGAAGCCCGTCACGCGGACGCGGGTTTCTGCCGCGGCGGTCGCCACCGGAATGATCTCGCCGGAGCGGTTGGGGTCTGGCGTGGGCATTCCAAACGAGCGGGCGCGCACGGTGATGATCTGCGGCCTTCCGTGGATGGATGCTTTCGATAGAACCCTGCCGCCCAAGAGCTGGCGCGTGACGATCACCGCGCCGTCCGCCACTTCCAGTGCGGCGGCGTCTGGCAGAATGCCAGAATCCAGGTCTACGGCGGCGGCGGCGGCCAGATCGCGGCTGCGCGCCGTGTTCGGGAAGAGGATCACCGCAGGGGCGCGTTGGGCGGCCAACTGCGCCAGCGTGGCGGCGTAATTTTCGAGAATATAGGGTTCCAGAGCAGGATCATCGGCCTGAAGAACGGCATCTGCGCCGTAGTGGATGGCTTTTTGCGCGATGTCCTGCGCTCCACAGCCGAACACCAGGGCCGTCAGCGGGCCGCCCAACGCCGCCGCGACGCTCTTACCGGCATTGAGAGCTTCCCACGATTCGGGCCGGGCCTGGCCCTGGAACGCGTCAATATAGACCCATACGTTGCTCATAGCACCTTCTCATTTAAAATCCGGTCGGCGAGTTGGGCGGCGATTTCTTCGGGGGTCGCACCCTCGATCATTTCTAACCGGCTGCTGCGCTGTGGGACGGCCTCTACACCCTGGCCGGCGATCACCGGTGTGGGGGCGGCCAGGCCGAGGTCAGCCGCGGACCAGGCCGGGATGACGGCTTTGGCGGCTTTGCGCGTTCCCAAAAAGGAAGGAAAACGCGGCTCGGCAAAGTCTTTGTTGATGCTCAAGACTGCCGGAAGCTGTGCTTCGACTTCCTGGCGGCCTTCTTCCATAGAGCGCCAGGCCGCCAGAGTTTTGCGGGCAGTATCCAGGCTGGCAATGGCCGATACGCGCGTCAGGACCGGCCATTTTAACCGGCGGGCGGTCTGAACGGCGGTTACGCCCATCTCGGTATCCGAAGCCTGGCGGCCAAAGAAGACGGCGTCTACGCCGCCGATTTTGGCAACGGCCGCCGCCAGAATAGCGGCGGCGGCCTGCGTGTCGAGCGCGTTTGGGTCGGCCACCTGCACCCAAATGGCGCTGTCACAGCCCATAGCGATGGCGTGCTTGAGGGCTTCGCGGGCATTTTCATCGCCAACCGCCAGGGCAATGACTTCACCAGAGACATTTTCCTTTTGCAGCAGGGCCGCCTCGACGGCAAACTCGTCCCAAGGGTTGATAATCGGCGGCGTATCCGCGCCCCACTGCACCCGGTCCGCCTGAACCGTAAAGTTCGCGGTGACATCATAGATTTGCTTGACACAGACGACAAATTTCAAGGCGAACTCCTTCGAAAGGCTTCGGCATTGGTTGGGAGCGGCAAAGCTATCCACACAACCAATGCGCTAAATCAATCTCGTTATTTACGCAAGCCGGTTAGCGATGATTTCGGCAATATCCAGGGTCTGGACGGCGGCATGGGCCGCGGCGGCCTCATCCTGGAACATGACTTTGCAGAAGGGACAGCCAACTGCCAGAACGCCGGCCTGGGTGTTTTGAACTTCTCTGAAGCGGTTACTGCGCACCAGTTCATCTCCGTGTTCCTCTTCCTTCCACAACTGCGCCCCGCCGGCCCCACAGCAGAACCCGCTGGAGCGGCTGCGGCGCATTTCTACCAGCGTTCCCGCCGGCCCCAGTACCTGCCGGGGTGGAGCATAGACGCCGTTGAAGCGCCCCAGGTAGCAGGGGTCGTGATAGGTGAAGGTTTCTGGCGTGTCGGCGGCCTTCAGCGGCAGACGCCCGGCGGCCAACAGCTCGGCGATGAACTGCGAATGGTGGATCACCTCATAACTGCCGCCAAAAGCCGGGTATTCATTCTTTAAAGTGTGCAGGCAGTGCGGGCAAGGGGCAACGATGCGTTTGGGTTTGACCTCGTTCAGTAACTCGACGTTGGCCGATGCCAGGGCAAAGAACAAGTCTTCCTTGCCGGCGCGCCGGGCGGCGTCTCCGGTGCAGGATTCCATCGCTCCCAAGACGGCATAGTTCACTCCGGCGCGTTCCAAAATCCGCGCGAAAGCCTGCGCGGTGGATTGAGCGCGCGTGTCTGCCGCGGGGGCGCATCCCACCCACCAGAGAATCTCTGGTTCTGGGTTTTCCTCGATGGTTGGGATGTTCAGCCCTTCGGCCCACTGCATCCGCCGGGCGGCAGGGATGCCCCAGGGACTGCCGTTGCGCTCCATCTGGCGGAACATGATCTGGAAGGATTTGGGGAAGCTGTTGTCCATCAGCACCAGCGCGCGGCGGATGTCGAGGATGTCGCGCATGGGTTCATTGCCCACCGGGCAGACCTCGTTGCAGGCTCCGCAGGCCGTACAGGCCCAAACGGCCGCTTCGGGGATGGCGAACTCGGTGAGGGTCTGCGTGGATTCCTCGCCCCGTGCCAGCGCATCACCCGAGCGGTTGAGGAAGTAGCGCTTGTTGATCTCCAGGGCGGCGGGAGAAAGCACTTTGCCGGTGGCATAGGCGGGGCAGGCATCCTGACAGCGGTAGCACATGATGCAGGCATAGGCGTCCATCACCTGTTCCCAGCCGAGATGTTCCAGGCGGGCTGCGCCGAACTGCTCGATCTTCTCGTCATCGAAGTCAATTTTTGCCAGAGCGCCGCTGGACGGGCGTTGGGGTTTCAACAGGAAGTTGAGCGGGGCGAAGATCAGATGGACGTGTTTGGTATAGGGGAAGTACGGGATAAACGCCATAATCGTCCCAAGCGCCACCCACTGAGCGGCGTGTTGGGCGGCAATACTGCCGCCGCCCCATAAGCCAGCCAGAGCCGAAGCCAGCGGCTGCCAGGGATCTCCGCCAGCGGCGGCCAGATGCAGGCTTTCGCCGAGGAAGCGCGCCCCCACGTGACTGATAATCAGCGCCGCTACAATGGCCGAGTCGCGGCGGATACCGGCGCGGGCGTCGGGATGGAGAAGAATATCGGGCCGGGTGGTCAATTCTGGAGAGCGGAACAGCCAGCGGCGGGCCACAAAGTACACCATGCTGACCAGAATGAGGACGCTGAGCAGGTCCGCTCCCAGGCGGTAGAGACCGCCCACCCACCCCGAAAGCTCAAACCCCGTGTACGCCCGCAGGATGTCGAGAACGTTGATGAGCAGGTAATATAAAAATCCCCAAACGACAAAGGCATGGGCCAGGCTGGACAGCCGGCGCGTCTTCCAGGTGGGGGTGAGGGCGACCAGTTTGAGCGCCAGCACGTCTACGAGCCGGCGGCGCGCTAAAGACCAGTCTATCTGGCCCTGACCGCGCCGGATGATGGCGGCCAGGCGGCGCGCCGCCCGGTAGCCCAGGTAGATGGTTGCCAGCAGGGCCGCCGTCAGAATGAGTTTTTCTATGAGCGTAAACATCCGGTATCTACCGCCTTCTGTAGTGAGATGCGGGCCGGCGGCGGCGCGGCGGGCCGCGCCATCCACCGGCGGCTGCGGTGGTCAGTTGATCTTTAGGCCCAATTGGGTGGAGATGAGAACTTTCTGCATCTCCGTCGTACCGGAGTAGATTTTCGCGCCCAGGGCGTCGCGCAGGTGGCGCTCGATCTCAAACTCGGTGGAGAAGCCGTAGCCGCCGAAGACCTGCATGGCATCCATAAACGTTTGCACGGCGGCTTCGCTGGTGTAGAGTTTGGCAATCGAAGAGGCCATGGTGGCGTCGCCGTGATTGAGGATGTAAGCGGCTTTGTAGATCAGCATTCGGGCGGCTTCTAAGCGCACCTGCATGTCAACGATTTTACCCGTAACGGCCTGGTAATTGGCAAGCCGTTTGCCAAACTGCACGCGCTGATTGGCATAATGGACGCAGTCTTCGATCTGCCTCTGCATAGCCCCCAGGAACGGCGCGAGGATGAGGGCGCGCTCCCAATGCATGACTTTGGAGAAGATTTTATAGCCGCCGTACTCGTTGCCCAGGCGGTTGGCGATCGGTACGCGCACGTTGTCAAAGAGAATGTCCGACATAGGCGAAGTGCGCGACCCCATTTTTTCGGTGTGCGGCTCAATGGTAACGCCGGGCGTGTCTTTTTCCAGCACAAAAGCCGTCACCGCCGCGAAGCCGCGCCGCTGATTGAGCGTTGCAAAGGTAATGATAAAGTCACAGACCGGAGCGTTGGTGACGAACGTCTTGCGGCCGTTAATCACGTAGCAGTCGCCATCGGTTTCGGCGTGAGTGGTCATGGACATGGCATCTGATCCGGCTTCCGGCTCTGAAATGGCGTGCGCCCCCACCCACTCGCCTGAGACGAGTTTGGGGAGATAGGCCTGCTTTTGTTCTTCGGTTCCAAACAGCAAGACCGGCATCTGCACGGCAAACATGTGCGCCCCCAGCGAGAGGAAGAATCCCAGGTCCTTACAGCCGTACCCCAGCCCTTCCAGCACGCGCGCGCAGGTGAGCGCATCCATGCCAGCCCCGCCGTACTCTTCTGGAATCAACAGCCCCATCACCCCCAGCCTGGCTAATTCTTGCCAGCGTTCACGC
Source organism: Anaerolineaceae bacterium (assembly GCA_034434155.1). GTDB lineage: Bacteria > Chloroflexota > Anaerolineae > Anaerolineales > Anaerolineaceae > DSYU01. Next base: position 7,946 of record DAOUAC010000035.1, on the reverse strand, counting down.
GAGAAGTAGCCCTGTTTGTCTGCCTCGATGAGGTCCTTGTTCATCCGCTTTTGAGCAAAGCTGACAGCCTGCTCGTAAAGCTCTTTTTGTTCCTCATTCCACTCGAATTCCATGCTCATGTCTCCTTAACCACAAACGACAGCCGATAGAATGCGTTTCAGTTTGGATAGCCAAACCACCATCCTGGCGCTATGCTTTTGTTCGGGATCTGTATGAGAACAAATTCCTAAATCACCCCTATGGCATGATTTTACCAGTTTTGGTGAGTAGATGAAACCCATCATCATGCCTATCTTTATAAAACGGTAGGGATAAAAACCTTTTGGGGAGGCGTTTTTTGGTTTGACAGCCTCTCAATGCTATGATAATATAAGGATCACATTTGAATAGCCCCTAAACGGCACTCTTATCCAGAGAGGTGGAGGGACCGGCCCAATGAAACCTCGGCAACCTGGCAAGACGCGGCTCATCTGTCGCGAAACTCGCTAAGGTGCTAATTCCGTCAGACGGATGGTACTGGAAGATGAGAGGGCGGCCGCACAGTGTGATATTCTGTTGCCCCCTCGTAAAGCCCGGAGGGGGAGTTTTATTTTTTAGGAGGCTTCAACCGATGACAAATACGTTTATGAATTCGGCCCATTACCTGTTCACGTCCGAATCGGTGACGGAGGGGCATCCAGATAAGCTGTGCGACCAGGTTTCAGACGCCGTTTTAGACGCCTGTTTGGAACAGGACCCGATGTCGCGCGTAGCCTGTGAAACGGCTACCAAGACCGGCTTTGTGATGGTGTTGGGCGAGATCACGACCCATGCGTTTGTGAATTTTGATGAACTGGTGCGCCGGGTGGTCAAAGAGATTGGTTACGATCACACCGACAAAGGCTTTGACGGCAATACCTGCGCGGTCATGGCGGCGATCGCGGCCCAGTCGGGCGATATTGCCATGGGCGTGGATAAAGCTCTGGAGGCGAAAGCCGGCGAGATGACCGACGCCCAGATCGAGGCGATTGGAGCCGGCGACCAGGGCATGATGTTCGGGTTTGCCTGCAACGAAACTCCCGCGCTGATGCCGCTGCCCATCTACCTGGCCCATAACCTGACCCGCCGGCTGGCAGCGGTGCGCAAGAGCGGTGAACTGCCCTGGCTGCGCCCGGATGGTAAAAGCCAGGTGACGGTGGAATATCACTACGGCAAGCCGGCCCGCGTGGACACCGTTCTCATCAGCACCCAGCACGCGCCAGACATCTCTCACGCCGAAATTTGCGAGCAGGTGATGGAAAACGTGATTATCCCGGTCGTCCCGGAAGAACTGCGTGACGAAAAGATGAAGGTCTATGTCAACCCCACCGGGCGCTTTGTGATCGGCGGCCCGATGGGAGATGCTGGCGTGACCGGGCGTAAGATTATCGTAGATACCTACGGCGGCATGGGCCGACATGGCGGCGGGGCCTTCTCTGGCAAGGACCCGACCAAGGTGGATCGTTCGGGCGCATACGCGGCCCGCTGGGTAGCGAAGAACGTCGTCGCGGCTGGGCTGGCGGATCGCTGTGAGGTGCAGGTAGCCTATGCCATCGGCGTGGCGCGCCCGCTCTCGATTAACATCGAAACCTTTGGAACCGGCAAAATCCCGGATGACCGCATTGCCAGGCTGGTGGATGAGCATTTCGATCTGCGCCCCGGTGCGATCATCCGCGACCTGAAACTGCGCCGCCCCATTTACCGCCAGACGGCGGCGTATGGGCATTTTGGCCGCGATGATCTGAACCTGCCCTGGGAGCAGGTGGATAAGGCCGAAGCACTGCGGGCCGCCGCCGGTCTGTAGCCGGTTAGACTGCACGCCAGAACCGCGAGTTGATGCTCGCGGTTTTTTTGTTTGCTATAATCGGGCATAAGCGTTGGGCGGCGCGGGAAGAGCGCCGCGCGCATGAGCAGGAATGCTGGATAAAACTTTAGCGGATGGGAGGATTCGGCTCAATGGATGTCGCCCGCGTAGAACGGCAGGCTCAAGGCAAGGGATATCCAGAAACCAGGTCGCGGCGGAGTTTTCCGGCCTGGGGGTGGGTGGGGCTGGCGTTGATTGCCGTGATGTGGCCCCTCAACTGGCTGTTGGAAGGAACCCGGACGGTCTGGTTGTTTTTTCCACTGTGGTTGGGGTACTGCCTGGCGATGGATGGATTGGCTTACCTGCGCAAAGGCACGTCTCTGGCGGCGCGCAGTCCGCGCGCTTACGTGGGGCTGTTCCTGATCTCAGTTCCGGTGTGGTGGCTGTTTGAGTTGATTAACCTGCGCACGCAGAATTGGTCTTACCTGGGCGTTGAAGAATTTACGCCGTTAGCGTTTTTCTTGTTCTCGTCCGTGTGTTTTTCGGTGGTGGTACCGGCGGTGTTTGCCTCGGCGGAATTTTTCTCCAGCTTCGACTTTATCCGCCGGGCCAAGCCCTGGCTGGTCATCCGCACGGACCGCAAAACCACCCTGGCGTTCTTCCTGGCCGGGTGGGTGATGCTGGCTCTGCTGTTGGCCTGGCCGGTGTACTTTTACCCGTTTGTGTGGATCGCGGTTTTCTTTATCACCGAGCCGGTGAATGTCTGGTTGGGCAACCGCTCTTTGGGAGAAGCCACCAACCAGGGAGACTGGCGGCCGGTCCTCAGTCTGTTCTGTGGGGCACTGCTGACCGGCTTCTTCTGGGAGATGTGGAATTTTTACTCGTACCCCAAGTGGGTGTACCAGGTTCCGGGGGTGGGGTTTTTCAAGATTTTTGAAATGCCCCTGTTAGGGTACGGCGGCTACCTGCCCTTTGCGCTGGAACTGTTTTCTATCTACCACCTGTGGCTGGGCCTCACCGGCCAGAAGCGCAGTACTTACGTAGAAATCTAAGCGGTTAAATGAATAGATGGCGGTTGTGCCGCCATCTATTCATCAATCTATTCCTCAGCGCGGCTGAAGCCGGTGGCTGTTGGTTCCCGAATGAATAAGATGGCGGTTATGCCGCCATCTATTCATCAATCTATTCCTCACTGCGGCTGAAGCTGGTGGCTGTTGGTTCTCGAATGAGTAGATGGCGGTTATGCCGCCATCTACTCATCAATCTATTCCTCAGCGCGGCTGAAGCCGGTGGCTGTTGGTTCTCGAATGAATAGATGGCGGTTATGCCGCCATCTATTCATCAATCTATTCCTCAGCGCGGCTGAAGCCGGTGGCTGTTGGTTCTCGAATGAATAGATGGCGGTTGTGCCGCCATCTATTCATCAATCTATTCCTCACTGCGGCTGAAGCCGGTGAGCAGAAAGACGTAGTACAAGAGCGACGAGATGGCCTGAACCGCCCCGGCGACGTAGGTGAGCGCGGCGGCGTCTAGCACGGCGCTGACCCCTTTGAGGTGATGGGGCTGGATGATGCCCTGCGCCACCAGCAGTTCTTTAGCGCGCCGGCTGGCGTCAAACTCCACCGGCAGGGTGATGATGGTGAAGGCCGCTACGCCCGCAAAGAGCAAGATGCCCGCCCAGGCCAGCCCGGTGCCCAGCACCGGGGCCAGGAGAAAGCCGATCATAAACAGGATTGGCCCAACCCAACTACCGATAGACACAATCGGGACGATGGCGGTGCGCACCTGTAAAGGCAGGTAGCCCTGCGCGTGCTGAATGGCGTGCCCCGCCTCATGGGCGGCGACGCCCGCGGCGGCCATGCTGTTGCCATCATAGATGTTGGGGCTAAGCCGCAGTACGCGCTGTATGGGGTCATAATGGTCGCTTAAGAAGCCGCCTACCCGTTCTACGCGAACATCGTGAAGACCGTTAAAATTCAGGATGCGGCGGGCGATCTCGGCGCCGGTCATGTAATAAGGCGTCGGCTCTTGAGAATAACGGCTGAAGGCCGATTGAACGCGCATTTGCGCCCAGAATCCCAGGATCAGGGCGGGAATGCTGAAGATCAGATAGAGTGGGTCAAAATAAAAGGGCATGGCTCACTCCTTTGCAGGTTGATAATAGATCCATACTGGCGACCGGCGTCTGCGCCGATTTCGCCTGTCCGTGATAAATATAACGGAGAAATCTAAAAATCTGATTAATGTTCCATTGATTCTTTATAAGAACCGGCGGCAGTTTTGAGGTTTTAAAAGCCGCGGGCGAATTTCCTACCCCACAGCGGTTTTGGCGATCTCTAATTCTTCCAGTTCGGCGGTGCGGATGCCTTCTTTTTCGTTGACGCGCGAAAGCAGGACCGCCCCAATGATAAAGAACAGGATCAGCGAGATGATCGCTAACCGGCTGCTGCCCATTAACTGACCGACCAGGCCAAAGAGGAACGGCCCCATGATGCCGGCAAACTTTTCGGAGACGGAGAAGAAGCCGAAAAACTCAGCGGATTTGCTCTTGGGGGCCAGGCGGCCAAACAGCGAGCGCGAGAGGGCCTGGCTGCCGCCCTGCACTGTAGCAACGGCGAACCCTAACGCCCAAAACTGCCACTCGGCCTGCAGGAAGTATCCCATAATGGCGATGGCGGTGTAAACCAGCAGGCTGAGGTAGATAGATTGCTTGGTTCCGATCTTCTTTGCCAGCCAGCCGAACAGGAAGGCGAAGGGGATGCCGACGAACTGCACCATCAAGAGGGTGCCGATCAGGGTGGTTTGGCCCAGGCCGATCTCGGCTCCGTAAATGGTTGCCATCTTAATGATCGTGCCGATGCCGTCGTTATAGAACCAGAAGGCCACCAGGAAGATAAACAGGTCGCGGTAACGGCGGATTTCCTGGAAGGTGTGGGCCAGGCGCTTAAAGCTGACGATGACGGGGTTGCCGCCGACCTCGCCCTGTAGCACCCGGCGGGGCGGCTCGGGGACGTGGCGCAGCAGCGGGAGGGTGAATATAAACCACCACACGGCTACCGTCAGAAAGGACAGGCGGGTCATCAGGCCGGTGAGTTCTTTGGGGGCGAGCATAATCATCGCCAGGTTGATCGCCAGCAGGAGGCCGCCGCCCAAATAGCCCATGGCGTAGCCGCGCGCAGATACCTGGTCAATCTCATCGGGCCGGGCGACGTGGGGCAGCAGTGAGTCGTAGAAGACGAGCGAACCGGCAAAGCCAAGCTCGCCGATCACGAAGAACAACGAGGCCATCAGCCAGTCGCCGGTGCGCACAAAGTAGAGCAGGGCCGTACCGGCAACGCCGATCAGCATGAAGATGTTGAGGAACCGCTTCTTCGAGCCGGAAAAATCGGCGATAGCGCCCAGGATAGGCCCCAGCACTGCCGCAACCAGCAGAGAGATGGAGGTGGTGTAGGCCCAATACACGGTTGCGAGGTTGCCCGGCAGGTTGGCGCCGGCGACGGATTCGTAGTAGACCGGTAAAACCGCCGCCATGATGGTGGTGGCAAAGGCGGAATTGGCCCAATCGTACATGGCCCAGGCATTAATTGCGCGTTTGTGCTGTTGAGCGTCCATCGAGGATATCCTGTGAAAAGAGGGAGGATAAAAGTTTTCTAAATTGTACCCCAAAGGTAAAAATTGCAGGCCTGGGGAATGCGCTGATTTGCCGCAAATATCTCAACCTAAAGTGCTGGCGGGCCCGGTGATGACGGCCAGGGCGCGCAGGGGGAATAGTATAATTTGAGACAAGTCCATCAAACCAATAATGCAACCGGCGGAGCGCAACTATGAGCTACGACCTGCAAAAACTAAACCTGCCCCGGCTGACGGGCGCGGCGCTGCAAGCCTTTGCCGCCGCGGTAGAGAGCCAGGCCATTCGGCCATTTTTGTTGAACAGCCTGCTGGAGAACGGCGGCGTGATGAAACTGCGCCGCATGACGGTGGAAGAGCCGCCTACCTTCTTGCCCCTGGCCGGTGCGGGCGATGGCGCGCCGCCGGGCGGCCCCGCCGGGGGCAGTTTTGAGCTGACCGGCGCGCCGCGGAGCGATTTTCCTTACCGCACGGTGGGCGACTATGCGCGCGCCTACCAGCGTGGAGAACTCAGCCCGGTGGAGGCGGCCGAGCGGGTGCTGGCCGCCGTGGAGGCCAGTGACCAGGGTGATGCTCCACTGCGCGCGTTTATCGCCATTCAGCGTGAAGATGTGCTGGCCCAGGCCCGCGCCGCGCAGGAGCGGATCCGCGCGGGTCGGGCGCTTGGGCCGCTGGACGGCGTGCCGGTGGCCGTGAAAGACGAGGTAGATATGGTTCCGTACCCGACCACGGTGGGAACCCGCATTTTCGGGAAGTCTCCAGCGCAGGCCGATGCCGCCGTAGTGGCTCGTCTGCGCTCTGCCGGCGCTCTGCTGGTGGGCAAAGCCAATATGCACGAAATTGGCATCAGCCCGTGTGGGTTGAACGTGCATTATGGTTCCACCCGCAACCCCTACGATGACCGCTGTGATACCGGTGGCAGTTCCAGCGGGTCGGCTGTGGCGGTTGCCGCCGGAATCACGCCGGTGGCGGTGGGGGCCGACGGCGGCGGGTCCATTCGCATCCCGGCGGCGTTATGCGGCGTGGTGGGGATCAAACCGACCTTTGGGCGGGTCAGCGAGTATGGGGCGGCCCCCTTGTGCTGGAGCGTGGCGCACCTGGGGCCGCTGGCCGACTGCGTGGAAGACCTGGCCCTGGCCTACGCGGTGATGGCCGGGCCAGACGCCAACGATCCTCACTCGCTGGCGCAGCCGCCGGTAGACCTGGCAGGCTGGAACCGCACGGACCTGAAGGGCGTGCGCCTGGGGATTTACCCGGCGTGGTTTGAACACGCGGCGCCGGGCGTGGTGGCGGCCTGTCGGGAGATGCTCGATGCGCTGCGCCTGGCCGGGGCGGAAGTGCGTGAAATCTGCATCCCAGGGCTGGATGCGATGCGCATTGCCCACGCCGTGACGATTCTGGCGGAGATGGCGGTTGCCATGCGGCCCTACCGCCCCCTGCGTCGTCAGCAGGGCGCTTCGGTGCGGTTGGCCCTGGTCTTGGGCGAGGTGGTGACGGCCTCCGATTACCTGCAGGCACAGCGCGTGCGCACCCGCGCCATGCAGACCTTCCGCGACCTTTTCCAGCAGGTGGATGTGATCGTCTCACCGGCTACGGCGCTGGCGGCGCCGCCCATCCCTGCTGGCGGACTGCCGGGGGGCTGGTCGGACCTGGGGACGGATACGGAAATGATGCGCTATGCGTTTGTGGGCAATCTGACCGGCCTGCCGGCGATCAGTTTTCCGGCGGGGTACGACGAGCGCGGCCTGCCGGTAGGGATGCAGGCGATGGGGCGGCATTGGGAAGAGGCGCTTTTACTGCGCGTGGCGAATGTGGCAGAGCAAAACCTGACCCGGCGCAAGCCCAGGCGGTTTTATCCGATATTTTGAAAGACGCGGGCCGAAAGGACGGGCGGGTTAGAGGCGCATCTACGGCAGGGCTGACCCGCCGCGCGCTTCAGTCAGACTCAAACAGCAGTTGGACGGTAAGCAGCGCCGTGATTACGGCGCACAGGGCCTTATACTCGTTCCTTCTGCCTTCCAGGTGATCATCTGCCAGGCGGCGGACTGCGGCGACATCCAGCCACTCGCCGAGCAGGTCCAGTTCACCCATGGCCCTTTCTACCAGAGGCCGCGCGTGCGTCCGCAGCCAGCGGTTGGGATAAATGATGTGATCTACCGGGTCGCTCAGGGAAGCAGCGGATGGCGCAACCCGGCGGCGCAGGCTCCGCCATAAGGACTGCCAGGAACGGCGGCCAGGGGGTTTTGCTCTGCCCTTGCCAACCAGCCGGCCGGTTTCAGTGGTATGGATGGCGGCCAGCCGGGGGAAGAAGCGGCGCAGGGCCAGGGTATACGCCGCGGTGCGGGCGCGCGGCGGGATGGTCAGCGCAAAATCGAGCAGGTCGTTATCGAAAAATGGCTCAACCACTTCTACCTCATCTTGCAGGATGTTGCCGGTGGGGTGGCGGCGCATCTGGTGGAGATGGAGGTAATCGTAGCGGCTGTACGGGTCCGTGGAG
>DAOUAC010000034.1:0-4361 GCA_034434155.1 Anaerolineaceae bacterium | reverse complement strand
CAGGGGGCGGTTAAAGAACAGGGGCGCCGCCAGCAGGCTGACGGCCAGCAGATAGCGCTGAGCCAGCCATAACTGGGTGGGCAGGTTTGCGTCGGTGGGGAAGACGCCCATGCCCCGGTAGGCCAGGGTATGGAGCAGGTCGATCCCGGCGACACACAACAGCGCCAGCCCCAAGAAGACCAGATAGCCGTTATTGAGGTAGCGGCGGGCATTCCACGCCAGTACAAAGATGGTGAAGGCCGTGACGATGGTGAAGAACTCGGCCAGGGTGTGGAAGAGCAGGTAGTTGAAGCGGCTGATGAAATACAGACCGGCAAAGACGAGCGCCGCTAACCCCAAGGTGGGACCCTGCGCGCGAAAGAAGGGATAGAGCAGGCGTGGAAACGTCATATGGTGTAGATGGGCTGGGCCATCTGCACCTGCCCTTTGCCGCGCTGTTTGGCAAGGTACATGGCCCGGTCTGCCGCTTTTAGCAGGGCGGACAGGTTGGGCAGGTCGGGGCGGTCGCTGGCCACGCCCAGGCTAAGGGAAACCCCCTGCGTGCCGCGGTGGGGAATTTCAAAAGGAAGGGCCGAGACCAGTTCTAAAATGCGTGTGGCAATAGCAAGGGCCGTCTCAACGGTGACGCCGGGGAGCAGGATGGCAAACTCATCGCCGCCGTAGCGCCCAAAGATATCTCCCTCGCGGATGCGGCTTCGGCAGCAGTCGGCCACGGCGCTCAGAATGCGGTCGCCGGTCTCATGGCCGAGGGAATCATTGACCTGTTTGAAATCATCGAGGTCAATCATCATGGCGGTTACGGGCAGTCCGGCACGGCGGGCGCGCCAGAGGGCCTTTTCGCCCAGGTCGAGGAAGGCGCGGCGATTGTACGGGCCGGTGAGGGGGTCGTTCTCGGCCAGCAGTTTCATTTCGTTGTGGAGCATGGCGTTCTGCAGGGCGGCGGCCGCCGCCGCGGCAAAAGCGGCCAACAGGCGCAGGTTGGCGCTCTGCAACGCCTGGGGGTGATCTGACCCTAGCGCCAGCGCGCCTAAGACCTGGTCTTCCACCACCAACGGCGAAGCGATCCACGATCCGCGCTCTGGCTGGCCGTTTTCACCCACGGTGAGCAGCACAGACCTGCGCTCGCGCACGGCCTGGGCCATGCAGCGGGCGGCGGAGGCGTCTGGCGCTGGTTCTGAGGGGGTGGTGGTATCGTCGTAACCCAGCAAGGCCACAGGCGGGGCCAGTTCATTGTCAGCGCGCAGCAGGCACAGCAGAGCCTTGTCGGCGGCGGGGATGGCACTCTGCGCGGCGGCGAGAATCTGGTGGAACATGGCATCGAGGTCGAGGGTGGCGAGGAGGGTGAAGGTGGCCCTTTGCAGCCCGTCCAGTTCTTCGGCGCGCTGGTGGGCTTCCAGTTCCGAGGCGCGCGCCGCTTCAGTGCGCTCGGTCACCAGGCGTTCCAGGTTTTCCTTCATCTGGCGCAGTTCACGCTCGGCCCGGTCGCGCTCGGTGATATCAAAGGCCGTCAGCAGGCGGGCCGGAGCACCATCAAAAGTGACCTGTCCGGCGGTAACGTCTAACCAACGTTCCTGGCCGGTGCGGTGGATGATCTTGATTTCGTAGCGCAGCGGCAGCCCTGCCGCCCAGCCTGCCGCCGGTCCCTGGCGCAGTAATTCCTGGTAAGCGGGATGGGCAATGCGCCACAGCTCGGTTCCTTCCAGTTCGGTGGGGGAGTAGCCGGTGACAAAGCGAGCGGCAGGGTTAGCGTAGCGCACCATCTGGCCCTGCAAGATGAAAATGGCGGCGGAAGTGGTTTCGGTAAGCGAGCGGAAGCGCGCCTCAGACTGGCGCAGTGCGGCGGTGCGCTCGGTCACCAGCCGTTCCAGTTCTTCCTGGATGCTCTGGCGCTCCAGCGCGTAGCGGATGGCGCGTTCCAACAGGTAGGCGTTGAGCTGGTCTTTGGAGAGATAATCGGCCACGCCGTGCTGCATGGCGATGAGATCCAGTTCATAGCTGCCCTGGCCGGTGAGGAGGATGAACGGCGCGCTGCAGCCGCGCTCGCGCAGTGCCTGCATGACTTCCAGGCCGGTGTGACGGCCCAGATAATAATCAACCAGGTAGAGATCGAAAGGTTGTTCGTCGCACAGATGTATGGCCTCGTCATAGCCGCGCGCCCACTTCAGCGCGTACCGGGCGGCCAAGCCGGGCAGTTCGGCGAACATTGCCCTCAGCAAGAGATACTGATCCTGATCGTCGTCAATGAGCAAAACCCGGATGTTATTTTCCATGCCTCCCGACCTGTTGGCGCACGCCCTGACGAGCGCGGTTTCTTCCCCCATTCCATTATAGTCGAAAAACGGGCTCAGACGCGCGGCGGGTAGGCAAGCTTTCGCAAAGTCACCCCACTTCTGGCTCTGCCCTTCTCGTGGGGGCGGGGAAACAAAAATTCGTGAGGGTTTGCGGATTCGCGCCGCAACCCCCCACGCCCTGCCTATAAAATGCCAGGTTACGGGCTGGCGTTGGGGTGGATTTCGAGGCCGGTGTTGCTGTGTGACCAGGTGTTGCCGCCGTTGACGCTCTTAAAAATCCCCTCCCCGGCGGTTCCGGCCAGCACCACTTCGCCATCGGGATACATAGATGCGACGGTGTAAATTGCCTGTGAATTCAACCCAAACGATTCCCACTCGTAGCCGCCGTTGATGGACTTCATCACGCCGGCGCCGGTATCCATCGTGGCGGCGTAGAGGAGGTCTGGCCGCTCCCAGCCAAAGGCCAGGCCGTTGGGGTAAACTTTAATCTGGTTGAGGTCGTTGGTGTGCAGGAACCAGTTGTGCCCGTTGTCGGTGGAGCGGTAAAAGCCGCCGTGCCAGGTGGCGTAATAGGCGGTAGTGGAATCGGGGCGCGGGTCAAAGGCGACGGCGCGGCCCTTGCCGTAATCATCCAGGCCGCGGACGTGGGCGGGCTGCCAGTCGCCGGGTTCGCCGGTGGTTGAGAGGTAGGGGCCGTGTTCGTGGGTAGCGACCAGAATGGTGGGGGGATTGGCCTTGATGGCGATGGAATAGACCCAATCCTGGGCCTGTGGGCCGCCCACATCTGTCAGCACAGGGTACCAGGATGCGCCGCCGTTGTCGCTCTTGTAGAGGATGCCCTGGTAGGGGGCTTGCAAGCCGGTGCCGATCTTGCGCGTGCCGGCGAAGATCACCTGATTGTTGCCGGGGTGGACGGCGATGGCATACACGGCGGCGTCGGCTTGCAGGCCGCTGCCGGCAAACAGCCAGGATTGGCCGCCGTTGGTGGTTTTAAAAATGCCGCCGCCGTGCGTGCCAGCGTATAAGATGCGGCTGTCGGTGGGGTCCATGGCGAGGGATTCGACCAGGTAATTGCTCATGCCGCTGCCGGCCCAAGACCAGGTATCACCCTGGTCCTCACTGCGGAAGACGCCGCCGCCCCAGGTTCCCGCATAGATGAGGTTGGGATCGCGCGGGTCGGTCAGCAGGCAGATGATGCTGCCCTGCGCACCGGACCAGTCGGGCGGGGGCGGCGGGGGCGGTAACTGGTAAGACACCATTGGCAGCCATACCGGCGGCTGAAATGCGGCGGCCTGCCCTCCCTGCGGGTGAGACGAGGCCAGTGCCAGGATCAGGACCAGAATCAGCATGAGCGCGCGCAAGGATTGCGAGCGCAAGGATTGCGGGCGCAGAAAACAGCGTTGGACGAAGGATGAAAACACGTTGATTTTTCCCGGTAAGCGTTAAAAGTGGTTCTGATTGAGCCCGTTGGCTACAATACGACCTCTTGCGGAGGGTAGTATAACGAACCTGCTCCCTGTTGGCAAGCCCGGCCGCTTAATTGCCGTTAAGTTTAAAATTCAGGTACAATCCAGGTATGGATAAAGTGGACAGGTAGTTTAAGGAGGTAGCGCCATGCAAGAACCGCAGCGGAAAGATCAAGAAATTCGCGCTCTGCTTGCGCAACTGCACAGTGAACTGGAGCAGACCCCCTCTTTGGATGAAGAAGAACAGACTATGATGCGCCACCTGATGAGCCACATCCAGGATATTCTGGACCGCGAGGAGGCGATTGAGCCAGGGAAGCACCGGGGGGCCGGCTCGCTGGCGGAACGGCTGGACGAGGCCCTCACCCGGCTGGAAGTTTCACACCCGACCCTGACGATTACGATTAAGAAAGTGTTAGATACCCTCTCTGTTGCCGGAATTTAGCCCCCTGACGATGACCCTGTTGATTGGCCTGGATCTTGGCACCACGAGCATAAAAGCCGCGCTGTTCGATGCGGAGACGGGGCGCATAGTGCGTGTTGCGGCGCGGCCCACCCCCACCCAGCACCCGCGCCCCGATTGGTCGGAACACGACCCCGAAGC
>DAOUAC010000033.1:0-87321 GCA_034434155.1 Anaerolineaceae bacterium | reverse complement strand
TCCCGGTTACAGCGTTTCAATCAGCAGAGACCAGCCTCGCGCAGTCGGGGGGGATAACCCTGGCCTGGCCTGAAAGGATTCGCGTGGGAGACCCGGATGAAATCGAGCTGTCGCTACAAATGGAACGGAACAACAGTGATGGCAAATCCCTCAATGCGATGGCCGCGGCGCGCCTGGAACTGATCGGGTTAGGCACATCGCTCGATACCATTCACGTTCCCTTGCGGCCCGACCGCGCGGCGGCGTTTCGCTGGAAGATTCGGGCTGAGAAGCCCGGGGCGTACCGGGGGGTTGTGCGGTTATACCTGGAAATCCCATCGAATGAGGGTGGGGAAGTAGAGCAGGAGATTCTGCTGGCGCGTCCCATCCAGATAGAGGCTGTCTCTGTGATCGGCCTGCCGGGCGCGGCGGCGCGCGGGTTGGGTGCAGTTGGGCTGTTGGCGAGCGCGGCGCTGGGATATTCCTGGGCCCTGCCGCAAATGAAGCGGTTATGGCGGTTGAGGGGTGGGCAGAAGACGTAGTGCGCCGCCTGGGATGGGATTATATTGTGAAAAAAGTCACATCTTCAGTTTTCTGGATGAATATTTCACAGAATAGGAAGAAGATCACATCCAGAAGGCGGCTGAACTTGTGATAAAATTTATTAAGTTTCGCTTAAGCCAGAGAATCTTCACCGGGTTTTGGTTGATGCAAAATGCTCACGCCATGGAGCGTTTTGCCCCAGTGATTCGCCGGGTCTACCAGCGCTTTGGGTTTAGATGCTCTCGGCGAATTCCCTGGAACAGGAGAGAGTTTCGTTCTTCAGGCATACCAACGGCGTCACTTATTGGTAGAGATGGGATTTGGCCTTCATTCTGGCTCCACTGCCTACTACGTAAGGAAAGACCGTGCGTAGAGCCATCTAAGAACCGGATACTCTCTTTTGTTTTTGGTTAACAAGGAGAAGTTGAATATGCTCGATCAGTGGTTATTTGTTGGCCTGTTTGCCATCATCGCGCTGCTGCTGCCGGGCGTTGCCATTTACCTGGCCGGCGTCTTGGGACCGAAGAAGCCGAACGAAGCCAAGCGCACCATCTACGAATGTGGGATCGAAACGGTTGGAGAAACCAAACTTCAGTTCCGCGCTCAATATTACGTTTATGCGCTGGTTTTCCTGATTTTTGACGTGGAAGCCGTTTTCCTGTTCCCCTGGGCGGTGGCTTATGGTCAGTTGGGCTTATACGCCGTGCTGGAAGGCCTGTTGTTCGCTCTGATCCTGGCGGGCGGCCTGGTATATGCCTGGAAAAAGGGCGCGCTGGAGTGGAAATAAGCAGTATTTCAGACCAGCCTTAAGAGAGGGTAAAGAACTATGCCGAACTTCTGGCAAGACCCAATTGGTTTCATCGCCGCCTGGCTGCATTCGGTGCTAACGGGATGGGGCCTGCCGACAGAGGTGGTGGATTTCTTGCTGGCTCTGCTGGGCGCGGGAGTCATTGCGCTGGGCGCCATGCTGTTTGTGATCTTTCTGATCTGGTACGAGCGCAAGCTGATTGGCCGCATTCAAGACCGCTTGGGCCCCAACCGGGTTGGCCCGTATGGGATTTTCCAACCGTTTGCCGACATGCTCAAGATTTTCACCAAAGAGTATATCACCCCAGAAGGCGCGGATCTTGTGCCTTATAATCTGGCGCCCATCCTGGCGGTGGCTGCGGTGCTGCTGATCTGGGCGGTGATCCCCTTTGCCCACAATATCGTGGGGGTGGATTTGCCGGTGGGGCTGCTGTTTGTCATCGCGGCGGGTGGTTTTGGCGAACTGGCGATCATGCTGGCGGGGTGGGGGTCGAACAACAAATACGCCCTGCTGGGTGGCTTTCGCGCGGTGGCGATGCTCATTTCCTACGAAGTCCCCATGATATTCACCATGCTGGTCCCGGCGATGATGGCGAACTCGCTTAACCTGAATGATATCGTCCGGGCGCAAACCGTCCCATTTCTGTTGACGGCGCCGCTGGCGGCTATCATCTTCTTCATCACCCAGGTGGCCGAAGCCGCGCGCTCGCCGTTTGACGTGGTGGAGGCCGACTCGGAACTGGTGGCCGGGTTTATGACCGAATACGCCGGGCTGAAATTCGGCATGTTTTACGTGGCCGAGTTCCTCCACGCCTTCACGATTTCAATGCTGTTCTCAGTGCTGTTCCTGGCGGGCTGGCGCGGGCCGGGGGCCAAGCAGTTCCCGCTGTTGGGCGTGCTGTACCTGTTTATCAAGACCTTTGTGGTGTATTTCATCGTCATCCTGCTGCGCGGTTCACTGCCGCGCTTCCGCATTGACCAGACCCTGGACCTGAGTTGGAAAGTGCTGACTCCGCTCTCGCTGGTGGCCGTGTTTTTGAACGCGCTGGTGTTAAAGGCGCTGGTCGAAGCCGGCCTGGGAGGTGACAGCCTGGGAGCGCAGTTGCTGCGCGCCGTGATTCTGCTGGCGGCCAATGTGGGGGTGATCTGGCTCAGCGGTCAGCTGATGGGTCAAGCGACGCTGCGCGAGCGCCCGGTGGTGAGCGGCCCGCGCCCGCTGGCCGTTAGCCGCCCGGTGGTGGAACAACAGGAGTAGGAGGGAACATGACGCCGTTGCAAATCATCTTCCTGATAGTAGCTGTGCTGACGTTGGGGTGCGCGGTGATGGTCGTCAGCACCAAACGCATGATGCACGCCGCGCTGTGGCTGGTGATGACCCTTTTGGGCGTGGCCGTGACGTTTGCCACGCTGGAATCGGCCTTTTTTACGGTTGTGCAGGTGGTGGTCTATATTGGGGCCATCGCCATTTTGATTATCTTCGCGGTGATGCTTACGCGGCCTGAGATACAGGAAAAGGAGCCGGCTCTTAACCGGGGCGCCTGGCTGGCAGGGCTGGCGGCGCTGTTGGTGTTTGCTGGCCTGGCCGCCGGGCTAAGCCTGCTGCCGTCGTTCGGATCACAGCGCCCACCGGCGGCCGTTGAAGATATCGCCGCCCTGGGTGCGGCCCTGGTTTCGCCAGATGCGTATGTCATCCCCTTTGAAGTGGCCTCGGTGCTGTTGATTGGGGCGCTGATTGGGGCTATTTATGTGACCGGCAGCCAACAGCAGCCATAGGAGCGCGCGCCCATGATCCCTCTGTCTTGGTATCTGATTTTTGCGGCACTGTTGTTTTGCATCGGGTTATATGGGGTGTTGGCCCGCCGCAACGCCGTCGGCGTGCTGATGGGCATCGAATTAATGCTCAATGCTGTCAACGTGAACCTGCTGGCCTTCTGGCGTTATCTCTATACCGGTACGGGGGCGCAGGTATTCGTTGCCGTGGTGCTGGTAGCCGCCGCCGCCGAAGCCGTGATCGGCCTGGCGCTGATTATTTCTGCCTATCGGCGGCGCAAGACCGTGGCAGCCGACGAAATGACCCTCTTGAAAGGCTAAGACGCGAGGTGCACATACGATGGATACGTTGATTTGGTTGATTCCGCTTCCCCCGTTATTGGCCTTCTTCGCGATTGTTCTCTACACTCACCCGCGCAAGGCGCTCAGCCATTGGATTGCATTGGGGGCGGTGGGCCTCTCGTGGCTGTTGGGGATGATCGTCTTTGTTTATGCCATCACGCGCGAAGAACTGGCGCTCCATCCACTGGGGTCGGGGGTGAACTGGCTGCCCGTGGGTACTGCTCCGCTGGCAATTGGCGTGCGGATTGACCCGCTTTCAGCCGTCACGCTGTTCTTTGTGGTCTGGACGGTGCTGATGATCTTTATCTACAGCATTGGCTACCACAACTTCGGCCAACCTGCCGGTGAGCATGATCAGCCCGGTTTGCCGCCGCATGGGGCGACCATCCGCATCCGCAAAGGGCAGAGCCGCCGGGTGATGTCGGTGGAGCCGATGTATTCGCGCTTCTTCGCCTTAATCAGCCTGTTTGCTTTTGCCATGCTGGTGTTGGTGGTTAGCGACAACCTGCTGACGCTCTACATCGGCTGGGAAATCATGGGCTTCTGCTCTTACGCCCTGATCGGCTTCTGGTACGCCAAAGAATCGGCCCGTGACGCGGCGGTGAAGGCTTTCCTGACCACCCGCGTGGGCGATGTCTTTATGCTGCTGGGCCTGGTGGCGCTCTATTCGCAGGCTGGCACGCTCAGCTACGCCGGGACGGTCTATAACCCCGAACTGCTGGCGACTCTCGCGGCCAGCCCTAGCGGTTTCTTGGGGCTGTCGTGGGCCGGGCTCATTGCCATCTTGCTGTTTATCGGCGTGGTGGGCAAATCGGCGCAGTTCCCGCTGCACGTCTGGCTGCCAGACGCCATGGAAGGCCCGACCCCTGTTTCGGCTATGATCCATGCCGCTACGATGGTTTCGGCGGGCGTTTACCTGGCGATCCGCATCTTCCCTCTGGCAACCGCCGGTTGGACGCCGGGCGAGCCGATCACCCCGGCGATGACGACCATGGCGGCCATCGGAGCCTTCACGGCCCTGTTTGCGGCGACGATTGCGGTAGCGCAGAACGACATCAAACGGGTGCTGGCCTATTCGACTATCTCGCAGTTGGGCTATATGATTGCCGCTTTGGGCGTGGGCGCTTATGCCGCTGCTGCCTTCCACCTGTTCACCCATGCCTTCTTTAAGGCGCTGTTGTTCCTGGGGTCTGGCTCGGTCATTCACGGCATGGAACACGGCGTGCTTCACACGGGGGAGCATGTGGACCCGCAGGACATGCGCAACATGGGCGGCCTGAAAGACCGGATGCCGCGCACTTTTTGGACCTTCGTCATCGGCGGCATGGCGCTTGCGGGTCTGCCGCTGGTGACGGCGGGTTTCTGGTCGAAAGATGAAATTCTGGCCGGCGCGTTCAACAGTGGCCATCTGGTGGTGTTCCTCACCCTGGCGCTGGCGGCACTGCTGACGGCCTTCTATACCACCCGCCAGATTACCATGACCTTCTTGGGCGCGCCGCGCACCGGCGCCGCTGAACACGCCCATGAGACCGGGCCGGTGATGACCATTCCGCTGATCGTGCTATCGGTCTTTGCCGTAGCGGCCGGGTGGGTGGGCATTCCGCACAGCTTTCCGGGGTTGGGGGCGGTTGTCCCTAACTTCTTTGAGGAATTTGTCGCCAGCACGCTGGAGACGGAAGGCCACGCTGTAGAGATGGTGGCGCAGACCAGCCTGGTGCCGCTCTTTACCTCGCTGGTCGTCTCGCTGGGCGGGATTGCCCTGGGGTACTCTGTGTACCGCAGTTTTGCCAAAGACGCCGCAGACCCGCTGGCCCGCCCGCTGGGCGCTCTCTACCGCTGGATGCAGGATCGCTATTACATTGACCAGGTTTATGAGCGGTTTTTGGTGCGGCCTTCGTACTGGATCGCGGAAGAATTTACCTACCGGATTCTCGACCGCAAGATCATTGACGGTTTCCTCGAGGCAGTGGCGCGCGCCACGCTGGCCGTTGGCGTTTTCCTGCGGCGCTACATTGATATCACCATAATCAACCGCGCGGGCGACGCTTCGGGCCGTGGGGTGCGCTCACTCGGCGCGAACCTGCGCCCGGTGCAAACCGGTCACGTCCAACAGTATATGCTGATAGCCGTTCTGCTGACGGCCGTAGCCAGCATTCTCTTGATTTACTTCCTGGTGATTGCTTAACCGGGCGGGAGGAGAACCAAAATGTTGTTTCAAGGAAGTATTCTCTCCCTGATCTTGTTCATCCCCACCATCACGGCGGTCATTCTGCTGTTTTACCCCAGCGATCAGCGCACAGCAATTCGCTGGACAGCCCTGGCAGGCAGTCTGATCTCGCTGGCTTTGGCCGTGTATATGTGGTTTAACTTCCAACCGGGCTCGCCCGATCACTACCAGTTCTTAGAATCACGCGACTGGTACAACGTGATCGGCTCCAGCTACATCTTAGGCGTGGACGGCATATCGCTGACGATGGTGCTGCTGACCACCCTGCTGACGCCCCTGGCGCTGTTGGCTTCTTTTAGCATCCAGGAGCGCGTCAAGGCGTACATGATCCTGTTCCTGCTGTTAGAGACGGGCATGTTGGGCGTCTTTATGGCGATTGACCTGCTGCTCTTCTTCGTCTTTTGGGAAGTGGGACTGGTTCCGATGTACTTCCTGATCGCACAGTGGGGTGGGCAGAACCGCAACTACGCCGCGCTCAAGTTTATCCTCTACACAATGGCCGGGTCACTGGGGCTGCTGCTGGCAGTTCAGCTCATCGGCGTAACGGTGGGGAGCTTTGACCTGCGCGAAATCACCGCGCGCTGGCCGCGCTTCGATCAGACCCATACCACCCTGATGGGCCTGCCGATGAGTACGGTGAAATCCATTGCTTTTTGGGCCTTTGTGGTGGCCTTTGCCATCAAAGTGCCGGTCTGGCCTTTCCACACCTGGCTGCCAGACGCGCACACCGAAGCGCCTACCGCTGGTTCGATGATCCTGGCGGGGGTTCTGCTGAAGCTGGGCGCGTATGGCTTCCTGCGCCTGGTACTGCCGCTGTATCCCTACCAGGCGGCCCAATATGGCATGGCCCTGGCCGTGCTGGCGACCCTGGCGATCCTCTTTGGGGCCTGGGGCGCGTTTGGGCAGGATGACTTTAAACGGCTGGTGGCCTATTCCTCGATTAATCACATGGGGTTTGTGGTGCTGGGGATTGCCGCGGCGGCGCTGGCGGCTAAGAGCGAGAACGCCATGCTCGCCCTCAACGGGGCAGTCTTGCAGATGTTCAACCATGGGCTGTATTCGGCGGGCATGTTCTTCCTGGTTGGGGTGATCTATGACCGCGCCCACACCCGCAACCTGAATGATTTTGGCGGAATTTACGCCCTCTTGCCGATCTACGGCTCGGTGTTGATCTTTACTTCAATGGCTTCGCTGGGGCTGCCGGGGCTGAACGGGTTTATCTCAGAGTTCCTGGTGGTGCGGGGGGCCTGGCCGGTGGTGACGGTGGCAACGGCCATCAGCATGATCGGGCTGTTCTTCACCGGGGCTTACACCTTGAAGGCTCTCAAGAAAGTGCTGCACGGCCCGCTCAACAAGCGCTGGGCTGGTCATCTGACGGAAATGAACACGCGCGAGCTGGTGGTGATTGCGCCCTTGATGGTCCTGATCCTCGTGATCGGCCTGTGGCCCGCCTGGATCCTCGACGTCATCAATAAGGCCGTGCTGTTATGGTTCTAATTCTCTGGCCGCGCGCCGCCGACCGGCCTGACCGGTAAGCGAAAAGCGCGCGGCGGAAGTTTTGGAAAGGAAAGAGGTGCTGGATGCAACAAGCGCAATTTCCCCTCTTGAGCATGATCATCTTCTTGCCCGCCATCGCCGGCCTGGTGATTCTGGCGCTGCCCGCCAACCGCCGCGAGTGGATTCGCTGGACGGCGCTGGGGACGGCGCTGTTCACACTGCTGTTGTCCATTTTGCTCTACATTGCTTATGACGCGGAGAGCGGCGGCTACCAGTGGGTCGAAGGGCCTATCCCGTGGATACCGGGGCTGGGCGCTTCTTACTTTGTAGGCGTGGACGGGATTTCAACGCCGCTGGTGCTGTTAGGGGCGCTGGTGGTTGCATTTGGTATTATGGTCTCGTGGAATGTGGAGGACCGCCCCAGAGAATTCTTCTCGTTCATTATGTTCTTGGGCACCAGCGTGCTGGGCGTGTTCAGTTCGCTGGATTTATTCATGCTGTTTTTCTTCTTTGAACTGGCAGTGTTCCCCAAGTTCCTGATGATCGCCATGTGGGGCTATCCCAAGACGCGCGAATATGGGGCCATGAAGCTGACGCTGTACCTGTTCCTGGGTTCGGTGATCTCTCTGGTGGGCGTGCTGGCGATGTACTTTGCCGCCGGCAAGAACACCTTTAATATGCTGGAGCTGGAGCAGGCGGGCTTCCCATTGGCTTTTCAGCAGGCGTGGTTCCCGGTGGTGTTTTTAGGGTTTGCGATCCTGGGAGGCATCTTCCCCTTCCACAGTTGGGCGCCAGATGGTCATGTGGCGGCGCCTACGGCGGTTTCGATGCTGCTGGCAGGGGTGGAGATGAAAGTGGGGGCCTTTGCCGCGCTGCGGGTGGCGATTATGATGATGCCAGAAGGCGCGCGCGCCTGGGCCTGGCTGATCTTGATTTTGGCGACGATCAACGTGGTCTACGGCGCGTTAATTGCCCTGGTCCAGACGGATTTCAAATACGTCATCGGCTTTTCGTCGGTCTCGCACATGGGGCTGGTGCTGATCGGCTTTGCCACCCTCTCAACCGAGGGTCTGCTGGGGGCCGGGATGCAAATGTTCTCGCATGGGGTGATGACGGCGCTCTTCTTTGCTGTTGTCGGAATGGTCTATGATCGGGCGCACACCCGCGATATTGCTCAATTGGGCGGTTTGTTCCGCAAGATGCCGGTGGCCGCGATTGGGTTTATTGTGGCTGGTCTGGTTTCAATGGGAATGCCCGGTTTCTCTGGCTTTATGGCGGAGTTTCCAATTTTTATGGGGGCCTGGCAGGTGGCCCCGGTGGTGGCGATCATTGCCGTGCTGGGCGTAATCGTGACGGCCGGCTACATCTTGCTGGTTGTGCGGCGCGTATTCTTTGGCGAAATTCCCCCGGCTTTGGATAAAACTGTGGGGGATGTCTCCACGATGGATAAAATTGTGGTCATCTCGCTTTCGGCGATTATGATTGCCCTGGGGTGGTTCCCACAAGCCTTGATGGCCGGGATGATCCACTCGGGCGTGCAGCGCATCGTGGCGCTCCTGGGAGGTGCGTGAGTGGAACCTGTAGCTTTCCAACCTTCAATGATTCTTGCCATCCTGCCCGAAATTGGCCTGGTGGCGCTGGCGGCGGTCGTCTTGCTGTTGGATATCGCCTGGCGCAACCGTGGGGCCGCCCGGCGCAACCTGGGCTGGGTGACGGCCGGCGGTCTGTTGGTGGTGCTGGCGTTGACGATTGCTTTTGCCCGCCCGGCGGATGCGCCGCAGTTGATCTTTGGCGGGATGCTGCGCCTGGATGGGATGGCCTTTGTCTTCCGCCTGGTATTCGTGATGGGCGCGGCCCTGACGGCTCTTTTCGCGATGGAACACGAGCCGGTGGGGCGGCACGGCGAGTTTTACGGCTTGCTGCTGCTGGCAACCCTGGGCATGAACCTGATGGCCGCTTCTGCTGACCTGGTGATGCTGTACCTGGCAATCGAGACTACTTCACTGCCGCTGTACGTAATGGCCGGCTTTAAGACGCGCGATCCGCGCTCCACCGAGGCCGGCATTAAGTACTTCCTGTTCGGCGCGATGACCAGCGCGGTGATGCTGTACGGCTTCAGCTTGCTGTTTGGGCTGACGGGCGTCACCAACCTGTATGCAATGGCGGGGCAGATCACTGCGGGAACGCTTGCGCCGGCCCTGCCCCTACTGGCCGCCGTGCTGGTGCTGGTGGGGTTTGGCTTCAAGGTTTCGGCAGTTCCGTTCCACTTCTGGGCGCCTGATGTGTATGAAGGCGCGCCGACGCCGGTGGCTGGTTTCTTATCAACCGCGTCAAAGGCCGCCGGGTTTGCCGTGCTGATGCGCGTGCTGGTAGCCGTATTTCCTACCCAGACTGCCGAGTTGTTAGACTGGCGCGTTCTGGTCGGCGTGCTGGCGCTTGCCAGCATGATTATTGGGAATATTCTGGCGATTGTCCAGAAGAACATCAAGCGGCTGTTGGCCTATTCTTCCATTGCCCAGGCGGGCTATATGTTGGTGGGCGTGGCGGCAGGTTCAGAGTTGGGCGCTGCCGGGGTGACGTTTTACCTGCTCTCGTACCTGGTGACGAACCTGGCGGCCTTTGGAATTGTCGAACTGGTGGGCCGCACGCTGTGTTCGGATGATCTGGATGCCTATGCCGGCCTCCAGCGGCGCAACCCCAACCTGGCCCTGGCCCTGCTGGTGGCGCTGCTTTCGTTGGGGGGCATTCCGCCGTTGAGCGGGTTTGTGGGTAAGCTGTTGGTGTTCGGCGCGGCGGTGCAGTCGGGGACGTTGGGGATTGTCCTGGCCTTCGTTGGCGTGCTGACTTCAGTGGTGGCGCTGTACTACTACCTGACGATCCTTAAGATCGTTTACGTACAGCCTTCGGCTCCAGATGCGCGGCCCCTGCCGGTTTCTCCGCCCTGGCGGGTGGCCCTGGTGGTGTGTGTGGCATTTATCCTCTTCATGGGGACGGTCATTGGTCCCTGGTTTGGGCTGTCTACCCTGGGGGCCAGCGGGCTGTTCTAGAACAGTCTAAAAAGTTCTCTTCGACTGAACATTCCTTCAGACTCTCTCCGGTCCGTGGCCGGAGAGAGTTTTTTAGTGGCTTTTCGATGATTTGAGGGAATATAGTTCTTTTATAGTTCGTTGATTACATTTGTCAATATTGTAACTGTTGATATAATCTTTTTGTCACCATTTAATTGTAGGGGGTAAGACAAACAAATGATCCCTTTTTCGGAACAGGAGGTCTGCGATGTTTTTGCACCGTTGGGCTGTTCGGGCGAAGACAGGACTGCTGCTGCTGGCGGCTGTCTCGCTGGTTGTAACACTGTTTGGCGCGGCCCAGGCTGCGCCGGCGGCCAAAGAGCCGCAGCCGAAATTTTCAGATAACGTGGCGTTTGATAAAACCTCGCCTCTGCGCGATCTGGCAAAGAATTACCGTGCGGAGCGGTCTGCCAGGCCGGACGCTGAGGAGGTACGACCGGAGCGCGGGCCGCGGGCAGGCACAGATCATCAATCTCATCAGGGCGATGACGCCTTGCAGAGCGCCCCGGCTGCTGCATCCATTCCTGGTACGCTGGCGAACTTTGATGGGTTGAGCAATCAGGATAACTTCAACGTCTTTGGCTTCCGCGTCAATCCGCCCGACCCGGTGGGAGACGTGGGGCCGAACCACTATGTAGAGATGATCAACCTGGTCTTTGCGGTGTATTCTAAGACGGGCGACCTGCTGTTGGGGCCGGTGGATATCGGCGCGCTGTGGCAGGGCTTCGCGATTCCCGACTGCACCGACCCTTCCGGCGATCCGATTGTCCTCTACGATCAATTTGCCGATCGCTGGCTGCTGTCACAGTTCACCACGCGCGGTCTGGATGACTCGACTCTGCCGTTCTACAACTGCGTCGCCATTTCGCAAACCGGCGATCCGACCGGCGCTTATTATCGCTACGCCTTCACCACCGGTTTCAACTTCCCAGATTATCCCAAGTACGGCGTCTGGAAAGACAGTTACATTATCACCACGCGCGAGTTCGGGCCAACGATTGAATATGGCATTGGCGTGTACGCCCTGGAACGCAACAAGATGATTGATGGGCTAACCAAGGCGCGCGCCGTCAGCTTCTTCCTGGATGGCAACAACCCGGCCATCCTGCCGCTGGTAGGTGACGGGCTGCTGCCGGCGGATGTGGACGGCAAGCAGAAACCCAAAGAAGATGCGCCCGCGCCCATTGTCGGCACGCAGGATGATGATGCCTTCTATGGAGCCACCTTTGACGCCCTCAACATCTTTAATCTAGATGTGAAGTGGAGAAGTACTCCGACAGCCTCACTGACGCTGGCCGCGCAACTGCCGGTGGCCGAGTTTGACTCCATCTTCCCGTGCGCGCCCACCTCGCGTGACTGTCTGCCCCAGCCCGGCATCACCAACCCTGCCCAATATCTTGACATCCTCTCATATCGCCAGCGGCCTACCTGGCGGCTGGCCTACCGCAACTTTAAGGATTATGAGACCCTGGTGACGAACCAGTCGGTCGAGGCACTGCCGGGCGTGGCAGGCGTGCGCTGGTACGAGATCCGCCGCGTTAACGGCGTCTACTCACTCTACCAGCAGGGCACCTATGCCCCTGGGGATGGCGTTCACCGCTGGATGGGCAGCATTGCCCAGGATAAGATGGGCAATATGGCGGTGGGGTACAGCGTGGTCAACGGCGTGAATGTTTTCCCCGGTATCCGTTACACGGGCCGCCTGGCCGGCGACCCGTTGGGGCAGATGACCCTGGGCGAAGGCGTGGGGATTAGCGGATCTGGCGTGCAACTGACGACCAACTCACGTTGGGGCGACTATACCTCGATGAACATTGACCCGGTGGACGACTGCACCTTCTGGTACGTGAATGAGTACTACACGGCAGCGGGGCAGGCGACCAGCCTGGCCGGCTGGCAGACGCGCATCATCAGCTTTAAGCTGCCGGGCTGCAATTAGATAGATATAGATAAATGAAGTGAGCAGGCTGCTATGCCGGGCGCTTTGCGTGTCTGGCACAGCAGCCTGCTTTTCAGCCGCTCATTTGTCGGGGTTGGGCAGGCGGTCTTGCACCGGCGGCAGCGCCGGGAAGGGTTTATGGGGTTCCGCCTGGTACCAGTAAGCGGTGCTGGAATAATCATCTGACCGCTGGTTATTGTGACCGTGTTCGATGGTCACGCGGATGGAGCGGGTAAAGTGGATGGGGTCTTCGATGTGGAAGCGGTAGAGGGAGATTTTACCGCTCCAGTTGGGCCCGCCGGGGATCGTCAGGCCGTGATAGGGCGCATCGTATTTAATCATGGGGCAGTAAGCGGTGTTGAAGTAATCTTCCGTGCCGGTTCCGTGCAGTGAGGGCGGCCATTCTTCGCCGTCAATGAAGATCATATCATCGCCTTCACCGTACCAGTTGAAGATGCTCATGAGCTGCTTCTGCTTTTCGGGGTCGCCCAGTTCTTCGAACTTCATCGGCCAGCTTAAATCGGCAGGCCATTCCAGCTCGGGCCGCCGGCGCAGGTTGTGGATGTTAAGGTTGCAGCCAACGTAATGGCCTCTGCCTTCGGCTTCGAGGATTACGTAATTGTTCGCGCCGCCGATATTCTGGCCGCCGAACTCAAACTCCAGGTTATTCATGCCCTCATCCGAGATGCCCTGGCAGGGATTCTGCCGCCGCCATTGGGCATGGAAGCGGCCCATCTCTGGGTCAATGGAGTCGTGCAGTTCGTAATCAACGTAATAATAGAAGTTAAGCGGGGTATCGCCTTCGTTGTGCAGTTCCAGGTAAGCCCGTTCCGCAAAGGGCATGGGGAACCAGCAGTTGAACCCGCGCCCTTCGCTGGGGCTCATCTGGAGGGGGAGTGAAGAAAAGTTAACGGTTTGAGCGTGACCCACGCCAAAAAAATCGCCCAGGGGGACTTCGACGGAGAAGTTGGGCTCGTTATCCCATTTCATGCGCAAGACAACCCGGCGCAGGTAGTCGGGCTGAGCGGTCATGTGGGTACACCAGATGTGGTTGATACAGCCAGCGCCTTGAATATCGGCTAACGTAACGGTTTCAGCGGGTTGGACCACCAGGAAGTCGTTGTTGCCGCCGGTGCGATCCCAGCTCGAAACGCGGCGCGTGCGCACGTTGCGCAGGCGGGCAAGCTGCCCTAAAGGACTGTGTTTGAAAGCAGACATAGGAACCTCGCGGAGTGCAGTCTTAGCCTTTGCAGGAATTTTCACGGAAGGGCGCATCAGCGCCCGCCGTAGAAGCGCGGATGATCAGCGACGTTTCTAACGTTACTTTGCGAATGGGACGCGATGGGTTTTGGATGCGGTCAATCATCAACTGCGCCGCGGTTTCTCCGAGCGCATGGGTGGGCTGTGCCACCACGGTGAGGGGCGGCTGCAGGCAAACGGCCCAGGACATGTCATCGAAGCCCAAGAGAGCAACATCACCTGGTACGCGCAGTTTGTGTTCCTGAATGGACTGGAGCGCTCCCAGGGTCATGAGATTATTGAGTACCATAACGGCAGTGGGGGGATCTGCGAGTTTTAGAAGCCTGCCCATGGCTTCATAACCGCCGCACTGCTTATAATCGGCCAGTTGGATATATTCGGGTACATGGCTGATGCCGGCATCGCGCAGGGCCTGTAGATAGCCTTTGCGGCGCGCAACCGAGGTGGTGGCATGGTTGGGGCCGGCGATTAACCCGATTTTTCTATGGCCGAGGCTGATTAAATGGTTCACGGCACTGATGGCCGCATCGGTATTGTTCACGGTAACGCAGTCGGCGCGCAGGTCTGGTACTTCGCGGTCGATCACGACGATGGGCAGACCGCTGTCAATCACTGGCTGGTAGCGCGCGGTTTCACTGCGGGTAGGGGCAATGATAATGCCAGCTACACCTTCGGCCTGTAAGGTCGCCAGATGGATTTTCTCGCGGTTGGGCTGTTCGTCGGAATTGCACAGCAGAAGGACGTATCCGCTGGCTTCGAGCACGCGCTCGATGCCCTGTAAGACGCTGGTGAAAAATGGGTTCTGAATATCGGTGACAATAACCCCGATGGTTTGCATATACTGGCGGCGCAGTCCGCGAGCAACGCGGTTGGGCTTAAAATTCAGCTCAGCCGCCGCCTGCCGGACTTTCTCGGCCAGTTGTTCTGAGACCCCACCTTTGCCGCTCAGCACGCGCGAAACCGTTGCAATGGACACACCAGCCGCTTCCGCTACCTGCCGGATCGTTGAGACCTTCTTACGCTCATTACCTGAACCTGAATTTAACATAGACACTCTTTTTCTCTTGCAAATGATTCAGGTGAAACCATGGGGATCACGCTCTAGACTTCCTGCGGCCCTATTTGGAGAGCCGGCAGGAAGTCTAAAGGTGGATTTTAGATGACCTCTAACTCATCCCGGCCGGGAAGAGGCGGGAAGGGGGCATGGGGTTCGGTCTGATACCAGAAACTGGTAGAGGCAATGTCATCTTGCTCTGGCAGGTAGCGCCCACCGGAGCGCCAGCCCAGGGCCTGGATGGTGACTTTAAGATCCTGTTCAAAGCGGATGGGGTCCATAATGTGCCAGCGGTACAGGCCAAAGCGCTGTTGCGAGCGGTAGAGGCCATCTGGTTTAATCACCTGAGGGAGGCCGGTGTAGGGGCCGGTAAAGACGCCGTACTCGCCTTTGGGGAATTCGAAGTTCCAGGCTCCACCGAAGTAATCTTCTGTGCCGGTGCCGCAGATGGTGGGGAATTCCTGGTCGCCATCCATATAGAACTTGATCTCGCCCTCGCCCCACCAGCCGTTGTTGTTAACTCCCCAGGCAATGTATGTGCCAACATAATGCCCCTGACCGCGAACACCGTCGAGCAGGGTGTGTTCGGTTTTGTAGGGCAGTGGGTTACTGCGCCGCCATTGGGCGTGGAAATAGGCAACATCGTCGGGGACGGTAGTGAGGGTGTAGTTAACCTGGTAGTAGACGACAATTTTTTCGTCCGACAGGTTTTCCAGGGTGATGCGGGCTGATTTGCGGAAAGGCATCTCCCAATAGGAATTGAACCCGCCGGCTGGATTGACCGCAATTGGGAGCGAGCGGATGTTGACGCGCTCGCACCAGCCGGAGCAGAAAAAATCGCCGAGGGGAGTCTCGACGGATGGAGACTCTTCGCCATCCCAGTACATGCGCAGTACCGTTGTCCGCCAGTTATTAGGGTGCGTGGTGA
The DNA here is from genome assembly GCA_034434155.1 of Anaerolineaceae bacterium. Taxonomy (GTDB): domain Bacteria; phylum Chloroflexota; class Anaerolineae; order Anaerolineales; family Anaerolineaceae; genus DSYU01. The sequence continues at coordinate 71,907 of DAOUAC010000033.1, read as the reverse complement.
TCCAGATTTGCTGGATTGCTCCCTGGTCCTGAATTTCAGCCATAGTAAAGAGCGAATGGGGTTCGATCACAACGGAGGGAGAGACTTTCCAGCCCTGGCCCAGGTCGCGGGCACAGCGCGCGCCGGTACCTTCTGTAGCCATGGCCGCCTTGCCCTTCTCGCCGGTAAAGTTTTCCGCGCTGATCGAGCGGGTTTTGGCGTGCGACAGGCGTGAGAGGTTTCCCAGATTGAGATGTAGACCATTGAATTGTTCCGACATGCAGTACTCCTTCGTAGAGATGGGATCGCGGTGTTTGCATTAGCAACACACGCCTCGCATGGGTAGGGAGACGAGGTACAGCGAAGAAAATCTGAAAACGTATTCAGCTTTTTGGGCAACCTGCGGATCGGATGAGCGAAGACCTTTAAGGGCAAAACTGTTTCTGCCAGAGGACGCCCAGCCAGGAAAACGAGTTTACAAAGAAAGCACCTGATTTTACCGTAGGTTATGGATCAGGTCAAACAATTGATCTGGCCCACCTTGAACTCGAAAAAATAAGGATTTGTAAACGTTTTCAAAGATCATTATAGTGACATCTCCAATGATTGTCAATAGGCAGTCAACGATGCCAGAGCCAAAGCGCACGTTATCCGGTTCTTCGGCATGCGGTAATGATCCAAAGAATAACTTAAACAGGTGGCTTATGAACCTTTGGAAGGCAGGGAACAATTTTTGGGAGATGAGCCGGAAAAAATCTATTGACAAGCGCGGTTAATCTTACTATAATGATTTTGGTATAACTGAAAACGTTTACAATTTTTTCCTGTCTTTTTGGCAAAAAAACGGCAGTTTACAGTTTCAATCACCACTTGGGCTGCTAAACAGGCGTTTTAGCCAAATGCCTGGATGGTATTATTTTTCCTTAAATATTTATATTTTCTTTGGGTGTTTCCTTGGGCTGATAGAGCCTCGCTTTTACCGGTTTGGCTGGATATTTGGCTCGTGATGTGGATACGTTTGCAGTTCTGTTGCTCCAAGTGTTGCAGCTGATTGTAAACGTATTCACAATGATCATCGCTTAATTTTTGAGCTGGTATAGGTGGGTTCGCGCGCTATTCCCCTGTTCTTCCCAACCTAAAACCAGGAGCATATTTTGGGCAGAAGAAGGTTGATCTGCCGGGTGAAAGCATAACATAACAGGCGGCAGGCGACCGGCATTTTTTTCGGGATAAGGAGGTGAATGGAGAAATAACCTGAACGGAGTTTCATTGCGTAAGGATGACTGAACCAGCGTTTACAATTGGAGGAAGAAATGGCTTCAAAGAAGTTAAGTCGACGGGAATTTTTGATCGCTTCGGCCACCGGAGTGGGTGGAATGTTGTTCGCGGCCTGTGCCCAACCCACGCCTGATGTGACAGCTCCCACTGAGGCTGAAGCCCCTACGGAGATGGTTGAAGCGACCGCTGAACCCACCGCGATTCCCACCCAGGCTGGCACGGCCACGCCGGTCCCAACTGTGGCGGGCGCCAAGTACAAAGAATCGCCGCTGTTGGCCGAGCTGGTCAAAGCCGGTAAACTGCCCCCGGTCGAAGAACGCCTGCCCGTCAATCCCCTGGTACTGGCCCCAGTGAACGTCATCGGCAAATACGGCGGCCGCAGCCACATGCAGACGAGTTGGCTGGCCGGTTTCTTTGAGGAAGGCCAGTACGGGTATTCGCCGGTGCGCTGGATTGATGACGGCATGGGCATTGCCCCTGGGCTGTGCGACACCTGGTCAACCAATGAAGACAACAGCGAGTGGATTCTGCACATGCGCGAGGGTGTGAAGTGGTCGGATGGCACCCCTGCCACGATGAACGACACCATGTTCTGGTGGAACGATCTGACCATCGCGACCGACCCCAACAACCCCGACGGCTTGCCCGAATGGTCACACGACGCCAACGGTGATCTGGTGAAGATCACGCAGATGGATGACTTCACCATTAAACTGACCTACGGCACGCCCGCCCCGCTGACGCTCAAGCAGTTGGCGATGTGGGTGAAGGGCTGTATTGGGCCGTGCCGCTGGATCACGCCGGCGCACTATATCAAGCAGTTCCACCCAAAGTACAACCCTGAATACAAGGACTTCGAGACGCTCAACCAGAAGATCCTCTTCCGGCAGAACCCGGAATGCCCGACACTCGACCCCTGGATGTGCGTGCGCTACGAAGTCTCCAAATCGGCCAGTTGGGATCGCAACCCGTACTACTATGCGGTGGACCCCGAAGGCAACCAACTGCCCTACATTGATGGCTGGGATGAGGAAGAGGTCCTCGATACGGAAGCCCGCCTGGCGATGATTATGCAGGGCGCGAGCGACCACAACAACTGGCAGTATGGGCAGCTTGCCAACTATGCGACCCTGAAGGAGAACGAAGAGAAGGGCGGGTACGAGGTCTTCCTGCTAGACAGCGGCTCTGGCTCTGGGGCGAACTACTTCTTCAACCACGACCATCCCGATCCGAAGCGCCGCGAGCTGTACCGCAACAAGAAGTACCGCCAGGCCCTTTCGCACGCGATTGACCGCGCCGTGATCCAGGAGAAGGCTTATTACGGGACAGGGATTCTCAGTACCGGCACGTTCAGCCCCAAAGCGTATCCATTCAACTGGAGCGAGGAAGGCCGCGCTTACTACAAGAAAGCCCGCGAAGCTTATATTGAGTACAACCCTGAGAAGTCGAAGGCCCTGCTGGACGAGATCGGCATGAAAGACGTGGACGGCGACGGCTGGCGCGAGTACCCGGACGGCACCAAGTTCGAGCATATCATTGACGTGACCGCTGACATCCAGGGCCTGTACCTGACCGTGCTGGAGATCGTCAAGCCGCAGTTCGAGGCCATTGGCATCAAAGTCGTGCTGAACTCGCTGCCGAGCGCGCAGTATTCGGCGGAGTGGTACGCGGGGCGAGGCTCCATGCACTGCCAGTGGGAGTGGGCCGATGGGCCGGACTTCCTGGTTTATCCCGACCCCGGCACCCCGACCACGCACGAGCGGTGGGCTCCGCTGTGCGGGAAGGGCTTCCTGTACTTTGGCACGCCGCAGGAGTTTGAGGAAGCGGATATCAGCCCGTGGGATCGCAAGCCGCCGCGCTTCAACAAGAAAGACCCCGAGTATGCCGGCACGGTCTACGAGAAACTGCACCAGATCTACTTCAAGGCGATCGTCGAGGTGGATACCCTCAAGCGCACCCAGTTGGAGTACGAGCTGTGGAATGTCCACATCGAAGAGGGCCCCTTCTTCATTGGCACGGTGGCAAACGAGGGTCACGTGATGATCGTCAGCAAGAAGATGGAGAACGTTCCGCGGCGTGAGCAGTACAAGCTGGGCGGCTGGGTCTACCCCTGGATTATGCCCAACATGGCGATGACCAACCCGGAAACTTATTCGTTTAAGTAAACCGTCAGTTCTAGCGGCTGTACTATAATAGTATAGGTTGGGGAGGGGGAAGAGTCCCTGCGGTTCCTCCTCCCCATGTTCTTAAAAATTGCGTGTGTCATGAGTGTGGCAAACTTGTGGGGATTGTAGGGGCATTTCTCCCTGCGTTTATAAGATTTGCCCTATCAGGAGAGTAGTATGCTCAATTACTTCTTCCGCCGTCTTGGCTACATGCTGGTGACCCTGGCAATTGTGACGGTGCTGGGATACATCATCATCGAACTGCCACCCGGATCTTACGTGGAGACCGAAATCCAGCGTTTGCAGCGCCAGGGCGGCACGATGAGTATGGAACAGGTGAAGGCGCTCTACCGGCGGTACGGGCTGGATCAACCGGCCTACGTGCGCTTCTGGAAGTGGATCTCAGGCTTTGTGCGCGGCGACTTTGGCGAGGCCTTCAGCTACAACCTGCCGGTCTCACAGTTGATCGGAGCGCGGTTGGGGTTCACCGTGATCATCTCGTTGCTGACACTGGTGTTCAGTTGGGTGGTGGCGATCCTGGTGGGGGTGTACTCAGCCACGCACCGCTATACCGCGCCAGACTACATTATCACAGTATTACAGTTCGTGGGTCTGGCAGTACCCAACTTCATGCTGGCGCTTTTGTTGATGATGTTTGCCCAGCAGGTGCTGGGTATTGAAGTAGGCGGGCTGTACTCACGCGAATTTGAGAACGCCCCCTTCAGTTTTGCCAAGTTCGTGGATCTGCTCAAGCACCTGTGGATCCCGATGGTGGTGATTGGGGCCAGCGGGACGGCTTGGTTGAGCCGGGTCATGCGCGCCAATCTGCTGGATGTGCTGAACATGCAGTACGTGCAGACGGCACGTGCCAAGGGACTGAAAGAGAGCGTGGTGACGTGGAAGCACGCGGTGCGCAACGCCATCCATCCGCTGATTATGGTGTTGGGGGGCAGCCTGCCGGGGATCATCTCCGGGGAGACGATTGTGGCGATTGTGCTGAACCTGCCGACAACGGGGCCGTTGTACTTCAATGCTCTGCTGCGGCAAGACATGTACCTGGCTGGCACGTTCCTGATGTTCCTGTCGATCCTGCTGTTGATCGGCAACCTGGGCGCGGATATGCTGTTGGCCTGGGTTGACCCACGCATCCGCTACGAGTGAGCCGGAGAGGAACCGCCATGGAAAAAGCAGTTACACCCCTTCCCCAGGCCCAATTGATGGTTGAGGAAGCCGCCAGCCCGGTAGGGCAGATGTCGCAGTGGCAGCTCATGCGCCTGCGCTTTGCGCGCAACAAGCTGGCGATGACGGGGCTGATCGGCCTGATTGTGATGTATATCCTGGTTTTTCTGGGGCCGTTCCTGGCGCCCAACGAATATATGACCAACGACGACAACTACTCGTATGGGGGTCCCAGCCATATTACCTTCCTGGATAAGAACGGGCGTTTCAGCTTGCAGCCCTATCTCATCCCCATGACTACCAAGCTGAACAAAGAGACTCTCAAGTTTGAGATGGTGCTGGATCGCAGTAAACTGGTCCCTATCCGCTTCTTTGCCAAGGGGGATCCTTACACGCTGTTTGGCTTTATCAAGACAGACATCCATCTGTTCGGAGTGGACAAGCCCCACCGCATCTACCTGATTGGAGCGGATAAGGTCGGGCGCGACATGTTTGCCCGGCTGTTGGTGGGCGGGCAGATTTCGATGACCATCGGCCTGTTAGGCGTGGCTCTCAGCATCCTGTTTGGCTCCATCATGGGGACGGTGTCGGGCTATTACATGGGGCTGATTGACGATGTCATGCAGCGGATCATCGAAGTGCTTATGTCTTTTCCTACAGTTCCGCTGTGGGCGGCCCTGGCCGCGGCCCTGCCGCCCATTTCCTCCAGCTTTACCCCTTTACATCGCTATTTCCTCATCACCGTGGTGCTGTCGCTGATTGGTTGGACCGGCTTGGCCCGCCAACTGCGCGCCAAGGTGATGGCCTACCGCAGCGCGGACTTCGTCCAGGCGGCTCTGGCCTGTGGGGCTGACGACCGAGAGGTGATCTTCATTCACATGCTGCCCAACGCTGCCAGCCATATCATCGTCACTGCGGCCCTCAGCATTCCTGGCATGATCCTGGGCGAGACGGCCCTAAGCTTTTTGGGGTTGGGGATTGTTCCACCAATGGTCAGTTGGGGGGCGTTGATGCGCGATGCTCAGCAGGTCACTGTTATTCTCCAACATCCCTGGCTGATGCTCCCCGGCGTGGCCGTCATCATCGCCGTGCTGTTCTTCAGCTTCCTGGGCGATGGCATCCGCGATGCCATGGACCCCTATTCCATTTAGTTTGATTAAAAAGCTGTGTTTCCGCTTCGATGATACTGACAGCATCGAAGCGGAAACACGGTTTATTTCATTCAAATAATCTATACGTAGGCCGTCAGCATGATGTTAAAGAACATCGGCAGCCAGTAATCAAAGTCTTCGGGGGTCCGCCCCTGAGCGATCAGGATATAGTTGTTTCTGCCCCAGTAAATGTTTCTGACCCAGCGCTTGCGGCGGATTTCGCCTTCCAGGAAGGAAAAGCGCACCTCAAAGAAGCTTAGTCCCTGGCTGATGAACTCAGATTCTGAACCCGGCTCGATTTCAACGCCATCGAGTGCTTTGATGCCAGCCATAAAGGCTTCGCGCAGGTAAGGCAGGTCGCCTGGCTTCACGCGCACCCTGAGCTTATTTTTTTCTACCAAAATGCCGGTGTTGAAATCATCGGCATAGGGAGAAAACAATACGCCCTTGCGCTTGTCTTTGAGTTTAAACTCGTGCCAGTCGCTCGGCAGCCACAAAACGAAACCGGCGCGATCATTATGTTGTTTCATTCCGGTATAAACCGGTTTGGGTTGCGTTCCTTCGTTCACGGAATACTCCTAAGAAAAATGTACAGCCCGCGCACAATTGAGAAAACGATTTTGAGGTGTCAATATAAGAGTATAGCATGGATTGAAAGATTAAGAGGGCAAATGGCGATCTTAGGAGGGCAACTAACCTCACTAATTTTTGAGGGTTTTTGCCCCACTTGCAAAGGAAAAAGAGGTATTTTGGAAAGATGTACCCCATTCGACCCTAAAAAAAACAGCAAATAATTCTGGTACATCCCACTCTGTTTTGAAATGCGTTACACCGAGTTCACTCTGCGATCTTGGGTTGCCAATGCCAGTTCTATTGACAAGGGTAGGTATTATTACTATAATGGTTTTGGCGCATTTGAAAACGTTTACAATTATTTTCTGGAATCTACAACATAGAAAGCCTGTTTCGCCGTTAGTGTCTTTTGACCGGGTCGTTTAAGCTGTAAACAGTATTTCCAATTTTTGTGCGCCTGGGTCCTTTCTAAATAAATATTCAGAGCGCCAAAGTGGCGCTCCCTGCGGGTAGTTGCCGCTTTGGCAAGTTGCAACCCGCTTAGAGAATGCGTTTCAACCCCCGTCAGACGTTGTAAACGTATTCAGAAGGATACCCGCCGTTAGAGCAGATCACGGGGTATCTTGGGCCTGATCTGCTGATGCGATAAAGGACTTATCTCTGCCATGAACCCACTCTTTCACAATCTGCTTGGCTCACTGCCGCTGCAGCATGGGGCCGTTACCCGGCAAATTAATGCCGAAAACCCCACTGGCGAAAAAGGCGCGGCCTGCCGTTGGGACCCCGACCCGAACCATCCCGACCTGCCTCATTCTGGGGCGGCGCTGGACCTGGGACGCGGCTGGAAGGTTCGTCCATTCATCCGTGTGGCCGCCGGGGAAACCGTCACCTTAGCTGACATTACCGGGCCTGGGTGCATTAACGAGTTCTGGATCACCAGTGATTTGCCTGAATTTCGCGCTCTGATCCTGCGTTTCTATTGGGATGGGGAAGACACCCCTTCTGTTGAAGTTCCGATGGGCGATTTCTTCGCCATGGGCCATGATGCCGCGCCCCACACAGTGGTATCACTGCCCGTCCATGTAGGACCTCACCGCGGCTGTGCTTCGTACTGGTCTATGCCTTTTCGCAAGCACGCGCGCATCACTCTCGAAAACCAGGGGCCGCGCGATGCCAATATCGTCGCGTACCGAGTATTGTATAAACTACAAGAAATTCCCGAAGACGCCGCATACTTCCATGCCCAATGGCGCCGCAGTCTGACCAGCCGCAGTTACCCTGAACACGTGATCCTGGATGGCGTGGTGGGGCGCGGCGTGTATGTCGGCACGTACCTGGCCTGGACGGCCTTCTCGCGCGGCTGGTGGGGCGAGGGCGAAGTCAAATTCTACCTCGATGGCGACGGTGAATTTCCAACTCTCTCCGATAACGGCACAGAAGATTATTTCGGCGGGGCCTGGTGTTTCTATAAGGACCCCAAAAAGGAACAGGTTGAGCAGGAGTTTAATTCCCCGTTCCTGGGCCTGCCGCTGGCGTATAACAAAGACCCGCAAAGCCCCCGAAAATTCAGCCTGTACCGCTGGCATCTGTTAGACAGCATTGGGTTTCAAAAAGATATCAAAGTGACGGTGCAGGCGCTGGGCTGGTGGCCGAACCATCGTTACCAGCCCCTGACCGATGACATTGCTTCGGTAGCCTACTGGTATCAGCTAGAGCCTCACCAACCATTCCCACCACTCCCGGCGATGGATGAACGCTGGGATCGCTAAAACGGATCAAAAAGGAGAAGGAACGATGTCTTTCAATGGTGCTTACATGAACCTCGGCAATATCATGAAGCTCTCTAATGCTGTGACGCGCTCAATCACGGCGGAAAATGTTTACGGTGAAAAAGGTAAAGGCGGCATGGCCGACCTGACCGACACTCCCCAACCTGAAGTTGCGAAGATTGGGCAGAAGTGGGATGGCCCAAACCCCTGCGCGCGCGACCTGGGCCAGACCTGGAAGGTGCGCCCCTGTATCACACTGCCTAAACAATCGGTCACTACCCTGATGGACGTAGATGGCCCAGGGATTATCCAGCATATGTGGTACACGGTAGATTCCAAACGCTGGCGTGATCTGATCCTGCGCATGTATTGGGATGGTGAAAGCGAGCCAAGCGTCGAATCGCCCCTGGGTGACTTCTTCTGCAACGGCTGGAAGGTCCCGACCCCTATCCTGGCCTTGCCCATTAACGTAAACCCCACGGGAGGCTTTAACTGCTATTTCCCTATGCCTTTCCGCAAGCACGCCCGTATCACCATCGAAAACCGCTCACCTGATGAGGTCCCGGGCTTCTTCTACGCGATCAATTTCGCTGAAACCGAGATTGACGCGGAGGATGCTTACTTCCATGCGCAGTTCCGCCGCACCAATCCGCTGGCTTACAAACAAGATTACACCATCCTGGATGGCGTGAAGGGCAAAGGCCACTACGTTGGGACGTACATGGCCTGGCAGCAGAACTCTACTGGCTGGTGGGGTGAAGGCGAATTCAAGGTCTTTATTGATGGTGACAGCCAGTTTCCCACCATCTGCGGGACCGGGACGGAAGATTATTTTGGCGGAGCCTGGGGCTTTGGCGCTAACTTTAGCGCCCCGTACTTGGGCTATCCCTATGGCGGTGTAGACGGCAGGCCCGGCAATCGCCACGGGCTGTACCGCTTCCATATCCAGGACCCCATCCGCTTCAATTCGGACCTGCGGGTGACGATGCAGGCGATCGGCTGGCGCAGTGAAGGCCGCTACTTGCCGCTGCAAGATGATATCGCTTCGGTGGCTTACTGGTATCAAAGCGAACCGCACGCACCCTTTCCTCCCCTGGGTGACCGCGATGCTTTAGAGGTAATCTAGCTTTAACGGTTGAATGGGGTTTGTGCTGTGTTCCCTGTTGGGGCAGGCACAGCACAAACCCTACTGCGATGAACTGGGAATCGCTTGAGCCAGACTGGCGTACTACTACCGTTGGGACGAGGTGGGTGATCGTTTTTTTATATAATGATGTTGATTTTAGGGTTGGTGGAGCCACGCCCGGTTTACGAATGAGACAATTCTTGGAGGCGAGGAAGAGACATGAGCAACCCAATGGGGACAAATGGCGCAGGCGATATCATTCTGCGCATTAAAGATTTGCACACTTACTTTTACACGGATATCGGCGTAGCCAAGGCCCTCAATGGGGTGAGTTTTGACATCCCCGCCCGCAAGGTGATGGGCGTGGTTGGTGAAAGCGGCTGCGGCAAGAGTGTTACGGCCCTCTCCTGCATGCGCCTGGTCCAGCGCCCCGGCAAGATCGTTAAAGGAGAGATTCTTCTCTACAGCCGCAAACGGGGCGGTGCTTCTGGTAAGGTGGTTGAGGAGATTGACCTGACCAGCCTGGACCCCATGGGGAGCGAGATTCGCCAGATTCGTGGGGCCGAACTGGCAATGATCTTTCAGGAACCGATGACTTCACTCAATCCCTCCTATACCATCGGCGAGCAGATCAGCGAAGCCATTGTCTTGCACCAGAAAGTGGATCAGGGCGAGGCCGAGAAGCGCACCATCAACATTCTCGATCAGGTAGGCATGGCAAATCCCAGGGCGATCTTTAAACGCTACCCGCACGAACTCAGCGGGGGGATGCGCCAGCGCGCCATGATCGCCATGGGACTTTCGTGCAACCCATCGCTGTTGTTTGCCGATGAGCCAACCACTGCGTTGGATGTGACGACTGAGGCCCAAATTTTGGACCTGATGCGTGATCTGCAAGCTGAGCTTGGCATGACGATTGTATTCATCACTCATAACCTGGGCGTTGTGGCGCAGATGTGCGACTATGTAGCAGTGATGTACCTGGGACGGGTGGTCGAGCAGGCTGAGGTTAAACCTATCTTCTATACTCCCAAGCACCCCTATACCCAGGCGCTGCTCAATTCCATTCCACATGCCGGCAGCGGGGTACATACCCGCTTACAGCCTATTAAAGGAATTGTGCCTGATCCATATGCCAATATTCGCGGCTGCCCCTTCCATCCGCGCTGTGCCGCGTATATGCCGGGAAAATGCGATGTCCATGTTCCGGCGATCACCCGGGTGGCAGAGGGCCATACCGTGCGATGTTTCTTATATTCAGATGAGGTGGAAGAATGACCGATCAGGCCGTGACGAACTCAAAAGACGATATTTTGTTAGAGGTAAAGGGACTGAAAAAGTACTTTCCGGTGCGCGGCGGGATGATCCGTAAAGGCCGCGGTGTGGTCAAAGCCGTTGATGGGTTAGATTTCTTTGTGCGCTCTGGCGAGACCCTCGGCCTGGTCGGTGAAAGCGGTTGTGGCAAAACAACTGCCGGGCGCACGATCGTGCGGCTGATGGACCCGACGGCTGGCGAAATTCGCTTTAACGATCCTAAACAGGGTTGGGTGAACCTGGAAAACCTGGATCGTAAGCAGATGAAGCCGATCCGGCAGAATATGCAGATTATCTTTCAAGACCCTTTTTCCTCACTCGACCCGCGCATGACGGTGGAGCGTATCGTTGGCGAGCCGCTCCTGCTGAACAAGATTGCCTCTGGCCAGGAATTGCAGGATCGCGTGGCGGAACTGCTGAAGGTGGTTGGGATGCGCCCGGAATATATGAGCCGCTACCCTCACGCCTTCTCGGGCGGCCAGCGCCAGCGCATCGGCATCGCCCGCGCCTTAGCGATGAACCCCAAGCTGGTGGTGTGTGATGAGCCGGTTTCGGCCCTGGATGTGTCCATTCAGGCGCAGGTGCTGAACCTGCTTGAAGACTTGCAGCAAGACTTTCACCTGACGTATATTTTCATCGCCCATGACCTGAGTGTGGTGGAGCATATTTCAACGCGGGTGGCGGTGATGTACGTGGGCCGTCTGGTGGAAGTCGCTTCAACCAAAGACCTATACTACTCGCCACAGCACCCTTATTCCGAAGCCCTCATGGCGGCTGTCCCTAAGCCTGACCCTGGCAAACGCGAGCGCCCTATCAAGCTGCCCGGCGAGGTCGCCAGCCCAATCAACCCGCCTTCTGGATGTTACTTCCACCCGCGCTGCCGCTACGCCAAAGATATTTGCGCCAGAGAGGTCCCTCCTTTAAGAGAAGTTTTCCCTGAGCATTGGTCTGCCTGCCATTTTGCCGGCGAACTGAAACTACGGGGGATTGTTGGAAAAAGCGATTAGGAGATGCCATGACGTTAAGAGAATCGCGCGCTGGCTGGCTGGTCTCTGTAGGCCAGTGGTTGGCGTGGCTGGCGGCTTCGGCAGGCGCTATCCTTGATGCTCTGTATATTCGCGAGGCTCTGTTAGACGTCCTGGTCTGGTATCGGGTCACCAGTCTCGAAGCCTTTCGTAAGCGCGGCGGAACCGGCCCCGACCTGGATACGACTTATGCCGTGTCCACGATGGATTATGCCGCCATTTTTATCCTGGCCTGCCTGGTTGTGGCCGCGATTGTGACCATAGATTACTATTTTCGCAAGGGGCGGGCCAGGGGGCTGCTGATGAGGCGTATTCTAACGGTGGCCGGCATTGAGATTGGGATTGTGCTGACCTCGATTCTGGTGCAGATCATCATCTAGAGGGTGTTTGTCGTGAATGGGGACGTGCTTTTTGCGCTTATATCCACGACAACCTTTAGGGCTTCCAATTTCGATTTCTGGCTTTAGGCAGGTCTACAAAGTCAATTTGTTGTTCGAGGAGGGTGAGCTTCCGGTTCAGTTCCTTTAATACGCTGCGGAGCTGGTTCTGCCGGACTCGCCAGTACCAACGCTGTAGCAGGCTGGCCCGGCTTCCGGCGCTCTGCCGTTTGACCTGGATGGCATCATATTCCCGCTGTGAGGTGAGTTCCGCCATCGCTGTGCTCCAATATTTGCCTTCAAAGTCAGAAACCATCCACCGCCGCGCAAACTCTTGCGCCATGCTCGCCATCATCTCAATACCTAGCTGGCGTTGATCTTCATACAGCTCGCCTTCAAAGGCCACTTGCAGTGAGGAGTAGGCCTCGCGGAACAGGACCATGGCCTGGCGGTCTTGGGGGCTGTCTGGATTGGGCCGGCGGATGGGATGGTTCCCCAAGCCCATGACTTCTTGACCCTCTTCAAAAGCTTCTAGCCCGCGCAGGTAAGCAAGCTGAGCGGGTACATTTAGGGGCGTCTGGCAGGCCGGACAGCGGGTGAATCGTTCGCTTTCTGGCAAGCGGAGTTCTTTTTCACAGCTTGGGCAAGGAAATGTCACTTCTCGCATGGCTCTTTAAGGGTGATCCGGTTCAGATGTCGCAGCAAAAGTATAGCATGGTTTTAGGGAAAAACGGCATGCTCCCAATTCAATCTTGGCCCACCCCAAAGAAATGCGCGGATTGCTTGACTGCTTGTACACGAGTTGACGCCTTAAAATCATTAATGTTATAATCCCAACGATGAGTCAGACACCCGAACCGAATCGCAGAAGCAAGCAATATTGGCTCAATTTAACATTGGCCAGCCTGGCCGGGCAGGTGGGATGTCTGACCCTGATCATCCTGCTGGCGGCGGTGTTTGGGGGGTTATGGCTGGACGCTCGTTTCCAAACCCGCCCAGTTTTCACTCTGATACTCGTCATCGCCAGCATTCCGGTATCGCTGGTTGCGATGTTTATTGTTGTACGCCTGACGACATCAAAAATTAAAGCAGGCCCTCCCCCAGAGAAAAGCTCTCGTCCAGAGAACGAGGATCTTTCCTGACCGGGTTCTGCCAACAAACACGAGGAGGTGGGCATTGGAAAACTCTCGTAGGTGGCGCTACGGTGTCAACCGTTGGTGGATTTTAGGATTCGTCATTCTGGCGATCATCGCCGTTTCGTTCTTCCCGCCGATACAGCCGCATATTCTGGTCGCGCCGGAGCGCATTACTCACGAACCCCTGTTTAATCTCCCGGTCATCGGCGATTATTACCTGACCAACACCATCACCACCATGGTGGTTGCCGATTTGGTCATCATCCTGCTGGCGCTGGCGGTGCGCAATTCTCTGCGCAAAAACCCCCTGGCGCCCACTGGTATCGCTGGGGCGATGGAGGCGCTGATCGAGGTTCTTTACAACCTGGCCGAGTCCACCGCTGGCCGCTACGCCCGGTTGATCTTCCCCTGGTTTGCGACGCTTTTGATCGTGGTGCTGATTTCGAACTGGATGGGCCTGATTCCAGGGATGGAAGCGATTGGAAACCTGGAACATGCTGAGGAAGACGGTCATGCCATCATCCAACTACTGCCCGGCGTGGCAGCGCTCACGGCAGATAAGGGCGAATATGCGGTGGTACCCTGGTTCCGCGGCATGTCTACGGATCTGAACTTCACCGCGGCGCTGGCGATCATCGCTGTGATCGCTGTGCAGGTGGTCGGCGTGCAAACTCAGGGGCTGCGCTATTTCTTCCGCTTCTTCAACGTGCTCACCCTGTTCAAAAAGCCGTTCTTTGGCGCGATGGATTTCATCGTCAGCCTGCTAGAGTTGATTTCCGAGCTGTCGAGAGTCCTCTCGTTTGCATTCCGGTTATTTGGCAATATGTTCGCTGGAATGGTGCTGTTATTCCTGGTATCTTCGATGGCGCCCGTATTTGCGCCTGCGCTGGTGATGACGTTTGAGTTCTTCATTGGGCTGATTCAGGCGTTTGTGTTTGGTATGCTCACGATGGTGTTTATGTCATCAGCTACTCAGGGACACGGCGGCGAGGAGGAACATCACTAACTTGGGGAATAAGACGGGCGAGTCGTGCGGCCCGAAGCGGAAGGAAGACCAGGGCGCCTGCGGCAATTTCGGTGATAGGGGGGGCGCGTTGGAAATTAAACCAAGTCTGAAACAACTACATGTGGAGGAGGATAGCAACCAATGACTGGCGACATTATTGAAGCCGCAAAATTTATCGGGGCCGGCCTGTCAATGATCGGCGCTCTCGGCGCGGGGATTGGCATTGGTCTGAGCGTTCAAGGCGCTCTGGAAGGAATGGCGCGCAACCCCGACACCTACGGCACCCTGTTGACCAACATGATTCTGGGGATTGCCTTTTCGGAAGCGATCGCGATCTACTGCCTGGTGATTGCTTTCTTAATGCTCTTTGTTCTCTAGGGGGAGCCTCTCGAATTTGAGCGCGGCCGCATGGCATAGCGAGAAAGGACGCAGCCTTGGAAGCACTTGGAATTAGTCTTGGTTATCTGCTTACGTTTGCCCTGAGTTTTGGAATTTTATTCGTCGTTTTGCGGGCCTGGGTGTATCAGCCCCTGCTTAATACCCTGGCGAAACGCCGCGAGACCATCGCTAAAGGGCTGGAAGATGCGCGCGTAGCGGCGGATGCCCGTGCCAACGCGGAGCGCGAGGCCAACCGGATTGTCGCCGAAGCCCAAACCCGCGCCGCCGAAATCATCCGCGAGGCAACCGAGCGGGCCGGGTCGGTGGAACACGAAATCCGCGCTCAGGCTGAGCGCGAGGCGGCCAAAGCCCGCGAAAACGCGATGGCCGAGGTAGAAGAAGAGCGCAACCGCATGTTGAACGAACTGCGCGGCCAGGTAGTGGCCCTGGCAATTGCGGCCGCGCGCAAGCTGCTGCAAACCAACCTAGATGAACAGCGCCAGCGCGTACTGCTCGAAGGGTTCTTTTCTGGCATGAGCGACAGCCAGTTGGCGCAGTTGCGGAGCATGGAAGGGGCTGCCGCCCAGTCGGCGGAAGTGACCAGCGCCCTGCCGCTCTCACCGGATGAGCAGGAAAAGGTGCGCCGCGAACTGACGCGCCTGGTTGGGGAGACGGCTTCGGTGACGTTCCGCGTGGATCCGTCAATTCTGGGCGGGCTAGTTCTGCGCATAGGCGATCAGGTGGTGGATGGATCACTGGCCGGCCAGTTGGAGGACTTGCGCCAGAGCATGCGCTAAGGTATATTAAAAAGAAGGGTTTCGATGGGGCGATGCCCATTGGAACCCTTCTTTTTAATTGGGATAGGATTGCGCGTTGATTTTTCGATAAATTGCGGCGCAGGCAAGCTCCCCAATTTATCGAAAAACAGGAACACGATTTCGGAGGAAGTCAACCATGGCCGGGTTTGTGAAAAAGACGCTCCCACAGCTCATTCAGGCGCTGCCGGCGGCGTTGGTTGCCGCCCGGAGCGGCCCAACTCTGCCGGAAGTTCTGGTGACCGGCATTACGGAAGATTCGCGCAAAGTGGTGGCTGGCAACCTGTTTGTAGCCATTCAGGGCGGCATGTTCGACGGCCACCGCTTTATCCCTCAGGCGGTAGAGCAGGGGGCCGTAGCTGTAGTGGGAACGGCCCCGCCCGGCGAACTGGCCGTTCCTTATATCCAGGTTCAGGATGCCCGCCAGGCGCTGGCGCTGTTGGCCGCCGCTTTTTACGATCATCCCTCTCACGAAATGACCCTCATCGGTGTAACCGGGACGGACGGTAAGACCACCACCTCGAACCTGATCTTCGAAATCTTGCTGGCTGCCGGCCTGCCGGCGGGGGTGATCTCCACCGTTAATGCCGTCATCGGGGACGAAGTGATTGACACGGGCTTTCACGTCACCACGCCCACCGCGCCAGAAATCCAGCGTTTTTTGGCGCGCATGAGCGTGGCCGGGCTGACCCACGCTGTGCTGGAAACCACTTCGCATGGCCTGACACAGCACCGCGTCACCGGCTGCGAGTTTGATATTGCAGTGTTGACTAATATCACGCACGAGCACCTCGACGAGCATGGTTCCTTCGAGGGCTACCGCGACGCGAAGGCCCGCCTGTTCACCGGCCTGGCAGAGCGCCCGGCCAAGCCGAACGGTGTTGAGCCGCTGGCCGTCTTAAATCGCGATGACCCTTCTTTTGATTACCTGAGCGCGCGGGTAGCCGTGCGGAAGGTGGCTTACTCTCTGCGGCCTGGGGCAGACGTATGGGCTGAGGATATCGAACATCACCCCGGTGGGTTGAGGTTCACAGCGCGGGGGCCGTGGTTTTGCTTCCCGGTTGACTGCCGGCTGATGGGGCTGTTTAACGTCTCCAACTGTTTGGCGGCCATCGCCGCCACGGTGATCGGCCTGCACATTGCTCCAGAGGCCGCCCGCCGGGGCATTGCCAGCCTGGCCGGAGTTCCAGGGCGCATGGAGCAGATCAATATGGGGCAGCCCTTTATCGCCCTGGTAGACTTTGCCCATACGCCCAACGCTCTGAAACAGGCGCTGCTGGCGGCCCGGCAGATGACGACCGGCCGGGTGATCGTCGTATTTGGCTCGGCGGGGCTGCGTGACCGCGAGAAACGCCGCCTGATGGCCGAAGTCGCGGCGGAACTGGCCGATTTGAGCGTGCTGACCGCCGAAGACCCGCGCACTGAATCGCTGGAAAGTATTTTGGAAGAGATGGCGCAGGGCGCGCGTGGGCGCGGCGGGGTAGAAGGCCGTACCTTTTTCCGCATACCCGACCGCGGCGAGGCCATCCGCCAGGCCGTGCGCATGGCACAGCCGGGTGATCTGGTCATGGCCTGCGGCAAGGGCCATGAGCAATCTATGTGCTTTGGCGAGGTGGAATATCCCTGGGATGATCGGGTGGCGATGCGCGCCGCCCTGGCGGAGTTGATGGGCAGCACCGGCCCCTTAATGCCGTACCTGCCTACCCAGGAGAGTGGGTAAAAATGCTCAGAACATCCATGGCAGGCCGCCTGCCCAGGTGATCTGCTCATCAGAGCGGAAGGAATGTTCATTGGTTAATCAAGAAGTACCCTTTTGGAAGCGTAAAACTCTTCAGGAAATGACCCGCGAGGAGTGGGAATCATTGTGCGATGGCTGTGCACGCTGCTGCCTGTACAAGCTGGAGGATGAGGATACCGGCGAGATTTATTACACCAACGTCGTCTGCCGCCTGCTGGATACGCACCGCTGCCGCTGTACCGCTTATGAAGAGCGCTCGCGCCTGATGCCCACCTGCCTGGTGCTGACTGCCGACCTGGTGAAACAGCTTCATTGGATGCCCAAAACCTGCGCCTACCGCCTGCTGGCCGAAGGTAAAGACCTGGAATGGTGGCATCCGTTGGTTTCGGGCAGCCGCGCGACGGTTCACCAGGCGGGGATTTCGGTCCGCAACCGCACCCTGGCCGAAAAAGACGTGGATATGGAGAACCTGGAAGATTACATCGTCGAAGGTTTAGAGTAGAAAACGGAAATCCTTATGGGGGATGGATGTTAAGCCTATCATTCAATCATCTGTGTGTTGGAATAGGAGATCAGGCTATGACTGTGTATCGCAAGATTGAGCTGACGGGTACTTCACCCAATAGTATTGAAGAAGCGGTGCAGAATGCCATTGCTCGCTCCGGCGAGGCGATCCGCCACATGCGCTGGTTTGAAGTGGTCGAGACGCGCGGGACGATTGTGGAGGGCCGGGTCGGCGAGTGGCAGGTGACGGTCAAGATCGGGTTTCACGTTGAGGATCGCTAACATGGCAAACCGGGGGATGTTGATATTGGGCGGGATTTTAATCGCCCTGGGGCTGATCTTCTTCATCGGATCGGTCTTTCAGATTGACGTGGGGGCGTTGTGTTTTCCTATCTTTCTGATCGTGGTGGGGGTGTGGATGGCCTTCCGGCCTAACCTTTCAGGGCGGGGCGGACCGAGCCACGTGATGTTAATCGGCGACGTGCGCCGCCGGGACCAGTGGGAAGTGGAAGACGCCGAATATTGGGTCGGGGTAGCAGACATGGATCTGGATATGACCCGTGCTCTGATCCCACCCGGCGAGACGGTTATTCGCAGTTATGGCTTTGTCAACGACATCGAAGTGCGGCTGCCGGCGGATGTGGGCTTTGGCATTGATGCCTCTGGCTTTGTCGTCACGACCAAGGTGCAGGGCCGCAAAGCCGAAAATATTCTCACGCCGGTGCAGTACCGCAGTCAGGGTTATGCCGAGGCCGAGCGCAAGGTGCGCCTTGAGGTAATCGGGTTCGTAGCGGAGATTGAAGTCGAGCGCGGTTAAGCAATCCCCTCGTTGCCATGCGAGGCATGGTAACGAGGGGATACTGTGAGGACCATGAACGCTTATTCCCGCATAGAAGGCGGGAATAAGCAGAATCTTCTTTAGTAGCGCCCGCGGCCGCCACCACCGCCGCCACCGCTGCTGCGCCGGTCGCGGTCGCCGCCGCGCCCACCGTCACGTCCGCCGCTGGGGCGGCCACCGCCGCCACCACCGCCGCGCCGGTCGCGGTCACCGCCGCCAGAGCGGCCACCACCGCCGCGCCCGCCGCGATCATGCTCTTGGGCTTCTTCCACGCTCCAGCCTTCCAGCACGGCCTGGCGTGACAGGCGGATCTTGCCATCGGGGTCAATATTCGTCACCATGACCGAGACTTCGTCGCCTACGGTGACGACATCTTCCACCCTTTCCACGCGCTCGCTGTCGAGCTGTGAGATGTGAACCATGCCGTCAATGTTGGGCAGAATCTCGACGAAAGCGCCAAATTCGGTGATGCGCACCACCCGCCCGGTGTAAATGCGCCCTAACTGCGGGGTCTCGGTGAGCATTTCAATGCGCTCGCGGGCGGCATTCTCTGAAGCTTTGTCGGTCGCCGCGATGTAAACAGTGCCGTCTTCCTCGATATCAATCTTCGTGTCGGTTTCTTCTTGCAGAGCGCGGATGTTCTTGCCGCCGGGGCCGATGATCGCGCCGATCTTGTCCACCGGAATCTTGACGATGCTCACGCGCGGCACGTGCGCCTTCAGTTCAGGGCGCGGGCGCGGAATGACGGCCAGCATCTTTTCGAGGATCTCCAGCCGTCCCTGGCGAGCCTGTTCGAGCGCCTCTTTCATGATCTCTGGGGTCAGGCCCTTGATCTTGATATCCATTTGCAGCGCGGTGATGCCTTCGGTCGTACCGGCGACTTTAAAATCCATATCGCCCAGGTGATCTTCCAGGCCCTGGATGTCGGTCAGGATGGTGTAGCGGTCGCCTTCTTTGATCAGGCCCATCGCCACGCCGGCCACCGGGGCTTTGATCGGCACGCCGGTATCCATCAGTGCAAGGGTTGAGCCACACACCGAGGCCATAGACGTAGAGCCGTTGGAAGACAGTACTTCTGAGACCAGCCGCAGGGTGTAAGGGAACGTCTCTTCCGCGGGGATGACCGGCTCGAGCGCGCGCTCGGCCAATGCGCCATGCCCAATTTCGCGGCGCGACTGTCCGCGCAGGGCCTTGACTTCGCCGGTGGAGTAGGGCGGGAAGTTGTAGTGGTGAATGTACCGCTTGGTCTCCATGGGCGAAAGGTTGTCCAGTTCCTGGGCTTCTTTGGGCGTTCCAAGTGTTGCCAGGGTGAGAACCTGCGTCTGTCCGCGCGTAAACAGGCCAGAACCATGCGCACGCGGGCTGATACCCACCTCGCACCAGATGGGGCGGATTTCGTTGGGCCTGCGGCCATCGGGCCGCTTGCCCTCGTTGAGGATACGCTCACGCACCAGGCGCTTGTAGGCCTCTTCAAAGGCCATCTTCACAGGTTCTTCCAGGGTGATGTCTTCTCCCGACAGCTCTCCCACCACCTGGCCTTCCAGTTCATCCACCGAACCATAGAGGTTCTGCTTGTCAAAAGGCTGGTCGAGGATTTCGGCGAGTTGCCCGGCGGCGCGCTGGTAGACGCGCTCGACCAGGGATTGATCGGTCTTAAAGAGCTGGACTTCGCGCTTGGGTTTGCCGGCTTTTTGGGTGAGTTCGAGTTGCGCGTCAATTAACGGCTGCAGGGCCTGGTGGCCGAACATCAGAGCTTCGACCATGACATCTTCGGGGATTTCATTGGCACCACATTCCACCATCAGGATGGCGTCGCGCGTTCCAGCGATGCGCAAGTCGAGGTCAGAGGCCTCGATTTCGGCGTACGTGGGGTTGACAACGAATTGGCCGTCAATGCGCCCAATGCGCACAGCCCCCACCGGGCCGCCCCAGGGGATGTCGGAGACCATCAGCGCGGCGGAAGCCGCATTGATCGCCAGGATGTCAAGCGGGTTCTCCTGGTCGGCAGAGATGGAGAACATAATCACCTGGACCTCGTTGCGCATCTCCTGGTTAAAGAGCGGGCGCAGGGGCCGGTCGGTGAGGCGCGCGGTGAGGATCGCCTCGGTGGAGGGGCGGCCTTCGCGCCGGAAGAAGGAACCGGGGATGCGCCCACCGGCGTACATGCGCTCTTCGTATTCAACGGTGAGCGGGAAGAAATCGGCGCCCTCGCGGGGTTCTTTAGCCATAGTGGCGGCGGCGAAGATCATGGCATCGCCCAGCCGGATCGTCACGGCTCCGCCGGCCTGGCCGGCCAGCTTGCCCGTTTCAAACATAATCCGCTGATTGCCGACGACGGCGGTAACTTGGGTACTTTCTGGTATCATCTTTCTCCTCGTTTTTTTCCCGGAGCCGCCTGGTCAGGGATTGAAAGCTGAGGAGGAACGGTGCTCCTCGTCAAGTTTCAACTCCCGACCGGCCTGTCCGGGTGGGTTAGGGTCTGGCCGCAGGTTGTGAAACCTGGGCTGTAAGAACAATTAGTTAGTATATGAGTATTATTGTATCCGATGTTGTGGTTAAAGACGAGCGCGCAATGCAGGTGAATCTCCTGGACGACTCGCTTTCCCCCATCAACTTTTAAGGATAATCCTCTTAATAAGCCCCACACTGTGGGGCGGTGACAACGGTTGGTTTTAAAAACCGGGTAGATGACGGCTGCCACCTACCCGGTTTTAGGCAGTACTTACTTCGCAGTGCGCAGGTTCAGGCGCTCGGTCAGGGCCACGTAGCGGGCAAAATCTTTGCGGCGCAGGTAGGCCAGCATGCGGCGGCGCTGACCGACCAGCTTAAGCAGGCCGCGGCGTGATGACTCGTCGTGTTTGTGCATTCGCAGGTGATCGGTCAACTGCTGGATGCGGGCGGTCAAAATGGCGATTTGTACTTCCGCCGAACCGGTGTCGGTATCACTGCGGCGGTAGTCGGCAATCAAACTGGCTTTCTTTTCCTTCGGTAAACTCATGACATCTGCCTTTCAATCAAAAAGTAGTTTTGCGCAGGTCTCCATACCCTCAGCCGAGGCCGCAGGTAGGACCAGTCACAGGGCAAGATTATACCAGATAAATTGAGAATTATACAGAAAACCGCGCAGTGGGCAGGGCCGCAGTTTCTTCAGCCCAGGCCGGGCCAATCCGCCCGGCGCGGCGCAGTGCCGCCAGGGTGGCGGCCAGACTGCGCACGTCGTTCAGCGCATTATGAGCGGCCTCGGCCAGGGTCATCCCCACCGCCTGATAAACCGTCCCGCTTGAATAACGCCCGGTGTCGATGCCAGCGGAGTGGAACACCGCGCGGATATCGTAAATACCGGCCCGAAAGGCGGGGTAATCCACCGCATTGAGGCGGCAGTTCTCGCGCAGTACGGCGGGGTCATCTCCCCAGCAGAACAACGGCAGCCGCCCTTGCTCGCAAAAAGCGTAGAAATCCGCCAATGCCGCAGGAAAGGCTACCCCCCGCGCATCAACGGCCTCCTGACTGATGCCCGTCAGCTCGATGATATAGGATGAAAGCATGGGGTTATGCCTGGGCTTCACCAGGCGGTTAAAAGAGGCGATTTCTGCCGCGCCGTCGCGCGCATCTACCCTCAGCGCCGCGATCTGAATAATCTCGCGGTGTTCCCATGGCTCCGACCATTTGCGCGTCTGCGATCCTTCCCAGGCGGTATATTCGGTATCGAATAAGATGACGTGAGTGTGCAAGCCTGGCTCCAACGCTTCTTAGCGGTTCTGAAACGCCCTGGCCTCTAACGCCGAGCGCAGGCTGGCCTGTTGGGCCGGCGGAAACAGCGCGAGGCAGCGGCGCACCAGGCGAGCAACGGCCTGGCTTTCAGAGAGCGAGAGCATCTGGCGCAGAAAATACGCCGTCTCTACCGGAGAGCGTTCAGCTAAGGCCTGCAGGGCCGCTTGCAGATCGGTCTGCAAAGCCGGCGAGCCGCCTTGCGCCGCCGGAGAAAGCAGGCGGAAGACGACGGGCAGGTTCTGGTAGTCGCGGTTGCGGATGAGGGGGAGCAGGGCGCGCAGACCAACCGCCTGCTGCTGTGGAGAGGAACTGCTTAACCATTCTTCGATCAAGCCAATGAGCAGGTCGGGCGCCTCGCGCCGCAGCCGGGCCGCCCCGTATTCCATCAGCGCGTTGAACACGCGCAAATTTTCTTCAGGCCTGCCCCATTCGCGCAGTTTCTGAACCACTTCGGCGCCCACCTCGCTCACCGGCAGTACGCCCAGTAAAAACGCCGCCAGCAGGCGGGGTTCCAGATGGCTTTCCTGCCACAGTACATCTACCAGCGCCAGGGCCAGGTGGGGGTGATCGCGGCAGGCTTTGCCCAGGTCTAGCTCTAGCTGGCGCGTCACCAGGGGCGGCACCCGGTAGCTGGGCAGCAGTGACTGCGGCAGGACCGTCTGGCCGGCGCGGTAAGCATGATTGCCGTACTGGCGGTACAGTTCGCGCAGGCGGCGGTTGAACTCTTGAGGCTGATCGAGGACCAGAAGTAGCTGGTTGATCTGTAAGCGGAGCCGTGCGAGTTCAGCCGCGGGCATTCATCCCATCCTTTTCACTGCGCGCCAACCGTTGCCATGCGCTTAATAGGCGCGGGCGAAGTACACCTTTTCGGTTGCCTGCTCGCCGCACACGATGCACGGGCCGCTGCCGCCGGGCTGTTCCAGGGGGATGCAGCGCGTGGTGGCTTTGGTTTCTTCTTTTACTTTGGCTTCGCAGGCCGGGTTACCGCACCACCACGAGAAGGCCCATCCGTTGGCGACCACGGCTTTCAGTTCTTCGTAGTCTTGAGGGTCGTGGATGTTGGCGTCGCGGTAGGCCGTGGCGCGCGCTAACATGCTGGCGTGAATGTCTACCAGCAGGTCGGCAATCTGCGCGGCCAGGTTTTCCTGCGAGACGAACGCTTTGCCTGCTTTGCCAGGGCGGTCGCGGCGCGCCAGAGCTACCGTGCCTTTCTGCACGTCTTTCGGCCCGATCTCAATGCGCAGCGGCACGCCGCGCATTTCCCAATCGTTGAACTTGTAGCCCGGCGTGAGGTTTTCGCGGTCGTCCACTTTCAGGCGAAAGGCGCTGAGTTCATTCTTTAACCGCTCCACTACGGGCATCACCTGTGATTTTTCGGCATCGTCGCGGAAGATGGGGACGATCACCAGTTGGATGGGAGCCAGGCGCGGCGGCAGAATCAGGCCCTGGTCATCGCCGTGCGTCATAATGATGGCTCCGATAAAGCGCGTGGATAGGCCCCAAGAGGTCGTCCAGGCATACTGCAGTTCGTTGGAAGGATCGAGGTAGCGGATTTCAAAGGCTTTGGCGAAATTCTGACCCAGGAAATGCGAGGTCCCCGACTGCAAGGCGCGCGTGTCGCGCATCATCGCCTCGATGGTATACGAATTGACCGCCCCGGCGAACTTTTCGGCCTGACTCTTGCGCCCAGGGATCACTGGAACAGCGGCTTCGTTGAGCGCAAAGTCGGTGTAGATGTTAAGCATCCGGATGGTCTCTTCGAGGGCCTCATCGGCGGTAGCGTGGGCGGTATGGCCTTCCTGCCAGTAAAATTCGAGGGTGCGCAGGAACAGGCGGGTGCGCATTTCCCAACGTACTACGTTGCCCCACTGGTTAATTAAAATCGGCAGATCGCGGTACGATTTGACCCATTTAGAATACATCGAACCGATGATGGTTTCAGAGGTTGGGCGCACCACCAGCGGTTCTTCCAACTCTTCGCCGCCCCCGTGCGTCACCACGGCCAGTTCTGGCGAAAAACCCTCAACATGTTCCTTCTCTTTTTGCAAGAACGACATGGGGATCAACAGCGGGAAGGCGGCGTTGACGTGGCCGGTGGCTTTAAAACGCCTATCCAGGGCAGATTGAATATTTTCCCATAAAGCCCAGCCATACGGGCGGACGACCATACAGCCGCGCACGGGGGCGTAATCGGCCAGTTCGGCCCGTTGGACGATCTGGTTATACCATTCTGAAAAATTTTCGCTCTGTGATGGGAGTTTCTCGTCGCTCATTCAATCCTCTAAATGGGTGGGGTGTCAGGCCTGATCCCAGGTGCGGCCCTGGTTGGCGCGGAGTTTTTCCAGAATCGCCTGCTCAAGATCAATGCCCGCAATGCTGGCAAGCTGTAACAGGTAGAGGGCTACATCGGCCAGCTCGCCGGCCAGTTCTTCGGGATGGGTGGTTTGCTCGCCCCATTGAAAATGCTCCAGCACTTCGGCGGCTTCTAGCGCGAGCGATACCGCAATGTTGCGCGGGGTTTGCGGCCGCTTGCTGTCTGGCGCGTACCAGCCTTTCGAGGCGACAAAGCGGTGCATGGCCTGGGTGAGTTCGTGGATATCCATAGCGAGTGTGAATTATACCTGTGGATGCCAAATTAAAAAACCCCCTTTCTGCCCGGTGGGGTAGAAAGGGGGGTAGAGTAAACGATCTTATTCTTCTTTCTTTTCCTTCTGCCGGGCGGCGATGACCTCTTGGGCCAGGTGCGCCGGGAGAATATCGTAGTGGTCGAATTCCATGCTGAAGAAGCCGCGCCCGCCAGTCATCGAGCGGAGTTGGGTGGTGTAGCGCAGCATCTCCGAGAGGGGGACGTGGGCGGTGATCACCGAAATGCCGCGGTCGGTGCTCATGCCCTGCACGCGGGCGCGCCGCGTATTCAAATCGCCCATCACGTCGCCCATGTTCTCTTCGGGTACGGTGATCTGCACATTCATGATCGGCTCGTACAGCACCGGGCCAGCGTCGTGGAAGGCCAGTTTGAAGGCTTCGCGCCCGGCGATTTCAAAAGCGATGGGTTTAGAGTCCACCGGGTGTTCCTTGCCGTCGTAGACCGAAACCTTGATGTTCGAGATCGGGTAGCCTGCCAGCACGCCTTCTTTCATCACCGCGCGGATGCCCTTTTCAATCGCGGGCATATAGCTGGAAGAAATCGCGCCGCCGAACACATCGTTGACGAACTCAAACTCTGCCCCTTCTAACGGCTCGATGCGCAGATGCACTTCGCCGAACTGGCCCGAACCGCCGGTCTGTTTCTTGTGGCGGTACATGGCCTGACCCTTCTTGGTGATGGCTTCGCGGTACGGCACGCGCGGTTCTTCGATGACCAGGCCGGTCTGGAATTTGGTTTCAGCCCGGCGGATGGCGACATCAATGTGCTGGTCGCCCATGCCCTGTAAGATCGTCTGGTTGGTAGCCGGCTCCATGTGCCACGAGAGGGTGCGATCTTCTTCGCACAGGCGGGTGAGGGTGGAAGAAACTTTGGCAGAGTCGGCCTGAGTGCGCGGGTTGACGGCCACCTGGAAGAGCGCGCCGGGGTACTGCGGTTCTGGCAGGGTTAAGGGGTTGGCGCGGTCGGTCAGGGTGTTGCCGGTAGAGGTTTCTGACAGCTTCGGAACCGTGCCAAAATCGCCAGCGTGGATGACTTTGGCGGGCATGGTTTCTTTGCCGCGCATTACGTAAATGGTTCCCAGGCGCTCTTCAATGCCTTTGTTCTGGTTCCACACGCGCGTATCGGCGCTGATAGTTCCCGAATAAACGCGGAAGAAAGTCTGCTTGCCCACAAAGGGGTCGGCTGTGGTTTTCCAGACGTAAGCGGCCAGAGGGCCAGAGTCTTTGGCTTCGAGGGTGACTTCGCCGCTCTTGCCCATCGCCACGACCGGGGGAATCTGCGCAGGCGACGGCAGTAAGTTGACGACGGCATCCAGCAGAGGGATGACGCCAATGCCAGCACTGCCCGCGGCCACAAAGACCGGAATGAAGCTGCAGTTGGCGATCACAGCGCGCAGCCCGCGAATGATCTCATCAGGGGTTAATTCGCCGCTTTCGAGGTACTTCTCTAACAGGGCATCTTCGCCTTCGGCTGCGGCTTCGATCAGCGCCTGGCGGGCGGTTTCGGCTTCGCTCCGGTATTCCGCGGGGATTTCGACGGCCGTCTTGCCTTCGCCCTTGTAGGCTTTCATCGTCAGCAGGTCAATCACGCCCTGGAAACCCTGTTTTTCACCCCAAGGCAACTGCACCGGGATCATTCGGATGGAGGAAAAGTTCTGCACCGATGCTAACGCCTTCTGGAAGTTGGCGTTGTCGCGGTCCATCTTGTTGATCACCACCATGCGGGGCAGCGAGAATTTGTCGCAGTACTGCCAGGTGATTTCGGTACCGACTTCTACGCCCGCCACCGAGTCGACCAGGACGATGGCGCTGTCGGCCACGCGCAAAGCGGAGATCACCTCACCGATAAAATCCAGGAACCCAGGGGTATCCAGGAAATTAATCTTGGTGTCTTTGTATTCAATCGGAATCACCGATGTATACAGTGAAATGCCGCGGCGGATCTCTTCTTCATCGAAATCCGACGTAGTGGTTCCATCTTCAACCTTGCCCATGCGGGTTGTGGCGCCGGTATGATAGAGGAACGCTTCGGTGAGCATGGTTTTGCCAGCGCCTCCGTGCGATACGAGCGCTACGTTTCGAATAGCCTCAGCACTATATTCTTTCATGAATGGGACCCTTCTTTACCGAGCTTTTTTTATACTGAGCGTATATTTTAAAGTAGGATGGCAATCTTGTCAAAGGTCATGAACTGAAATATCATCAAGCCTATGAGGCGCTGGCTGAGATGGATCTTTTTTAATGTCAAGTATTTTGGCCGTCCCCCCTGGGATACGGGCGTTAGCCCGCCAGAACTGTTAGCCTTCCTGCGCGAGCATCCGCCTGGGCGCGCGCTGGATGTGGGTTGTGGGACGGGCGTGAACCTGGTGACGATGCTCCAGGCCGGCTGGCAGGTGGTGGGGGTGGATTATGCCCTGCGGGCCGTTTGGGCGGCGCGTAAGCGGCTTTCTGAAGCCGCCCGGCTTTCTGAAGCCGCCCCTGCCAGGGTGATCGCCGGTGACGTGACGAACCTGGGCGCGCTGACCGGTCCCTTTGACCTGGTTCTCGATATTGGCTGTTATCACGGCATTCCCTGGGCGGATCGCCCGGCCTACCGCCGTAACCTGCTGCGCTGGCTGGCTCCGGGTGGTTATTTTCTGCTCTACGCCCACCTGGTAGATGAAATGAAGCCCGGTGGGTTTGGATTGGCCCCAGAAGACGCCCGCGCCCTGGAAGACATCCTGGCTCTGCGCCACCGCGCGGACAGCCTGGATCGTTGGGGCCGCCGGGCCGCCTGGATGACGTTCCAAAAACAATGATGATCCGGAAAATTCTGGCTGTTATCTGGCTCGGCCTGTTTCTGGCAGGGTGCGCGGCTGTTGCCCCCCTGCCGCCCACGTCTACCGCGCCGCCCGCCCTACCCACGCCGACCGTTACGCCTACTGAATATCGAGGCCTGTGCGCTTACGTGTGGTCCGAGCAGAGGATGCCCGAATTGAGCGATCAGGTGAACCGGGTTTTGCGCCGCGCGGCTTTAGAACAGGTGGAGGCCATCGTTACGGGATATGGCGAAACCTGCGTAGACAGCGGCGCGAACAGGATCGTCAGTTTTACCCCGCAGGAAATCAACTATTCCTTAATCTTGCGCGTGGAAGACGTCTCTGACGCCCGCGCCCTGGGCGATTGGCTGACCCAAATTATCCTCGCCCTGGCCGATTTTCAATCTACGCAGGTGCGCGAGGGGAAACCCGGGCGCGTAGAAGTGGAGTTTCAAGATGCCTCGCGCGCGGTGGTGGCCTCTTTTCCACTGATCCATGCTCAGGAATTGGTGAATCAGGGCGTAAAAGGCGAGGGGTTGTTTGACCAACTCGCGCAGCCGTGATTACAGCCGCTTTTCCATCCGCCAGGCCGGCTCGACCACCGAATGCCAGACCCCTTTTTCATCCTGGTAAGACCAAACGCCCGGTTCTGGGGCCACAATGTGGTAGCCGCAGCGCTCATAAAGCCGGATGGCGCGCACGTTATCGCGCGCCACGTTGAGCGTAACGTGCTTGAAGTGGCGGGCGCGCAGGTCATTTTCTACAGTTTGCAAGATGCGCGTTCCCAAGCCGCCGCCGCGGTAGGGGGCGCGCACCCGAAAGGAATAGAGATAAGCGCGGGTCGAGCCATCGGCCAGTTCGGGGCGGTCGCAGGTGAGTTGGATGAACACCTGGCCGATGATACCGGCCCCAGCCAGTTCTGCCACCCACAAGACCGACATCCCCGCCTGCATGCGCTCGTAGGCTTCGGCGTAGACGCGGCGGAAGTGAGTGTATTCCCCGTCCCATTCTAACTGCGGCAGATCTTTCTTCTGTAACAGGCGAATGACCACCCGCGGAAGCCACTGCGCCTGGCGGGGTTGGGTGCGGAAGATCATGGCCGGTCACGCTCCTGTTCAGAGGGTTGGGCCGCCTGAGCTTCGCGCGCCTCTTGCACCAGCCGCGTTAGCAAAGCCTGTTCTTCTTCTGGGGAGTGAATTGTTCCATCCAGCCAGGCGCCGCGCAGGGCCCCCAGGATGGCGCGGTAGTGCGGCCCTGGCGGTAGTTTGAGCGCGCGCAGGACGTTGCCATCGGTGAGTGGGTGGATTTTGCGCCAGGTATGCACGTAGCGCTCCAGAAGATCGCGCGTAGCCGCGTCTTCGCTGAACAGGAAAAGGCCGTAGAGGGCCGGCATAGGGACCTGATCCAGCCGGGCGGTGATCTGGCTCGGACGCGCGTTCAACAGGGTGGGGATTTCCTCACGCAGCCGCGCGGCGGCTTCCAGGTTGTTGAGCAGGTCACCGGGCATGCGCAGCCGCAAGCCAATGGCGCGGGCTTCTTCTGGCGGGTAGTGCAGAAACCACACCAGGTACGCCAGCGCCTGACGGATGCTCAGGTTGCCGATCTTTTCTGGCAGCGGCCATTCGGGGGGGATTTCGCCGTGCAGGATCGTTTCGAGGATCGCGTTCATGCGGGCCGGCCAGGTGAGGGCGGGATGAACGGCGCTGAGCAGATCCAGCTCTGCCAGGCGGGCCAGCACGGGCTGGGGCTGCTGTTCGGCCAGAATGAGGTTGAACTCGTGGCGCAGGCGGTCCCCCGAAACCTGACGCACCAGAGGGCGGGCTTCGGCCATCAGTTGGCGGGTACGTTCTTCTATCTCGAAGCCAAAACGCTGCTCAAAGCGCACGGCGCGCATCAGGCGGGTGGGGTCATCTACAAACGAAAGGGAATGCAGTACGCGGATCAGCCCGCGGCGCAGGTCGCGCAGTCCGCCCCAATAATCGTACAATTCCCCATAGTGACGGCCATCCAGCCGCAGGGCCATAGTGTTGATGGTGAAATCGCGGCGGTGCAGGTCGAGCTTGATGTTACTGCGTTCCACGGTGGGCAGGGCGGTAGGGTAATCATAAAATTCGGTGCGGGCGCTGATCAGGTCCAGGCTGTCGGGCAGGTCAGCGGGGTTAAGCGCCGCGCCGGGTGGGGCTATCTGCGCGGCCAGGCGCTCGCGGTCGGCGGCGATGCTCCACTTGGCCGTGCCAAAGCGGCTGTGACCCTGCACGCGCCCGCCGTATTTTTTCACCAGGGCGCGCGCCAGGGCAATGGCGTCGCCTTCGACCACTACGTCAAAATCCAGGCTGGGACGGTCGAGCAGTAAATCGCGCACAAACCCGCCTACCACATATACAGCGGTGCGGTGTTCGTGGGCCACGCTCGCCACGGTCTTCAAGAGCGCCAGGCGGGCGGGCGGCAGGGCGGCTTCGAGGCGCGGGGCCAGATTCTGCCGCCCCGGCAGGGGCGCGCCGCCGGCCATGTGTTTGAGCAAATCGGTGCGGGTCACAATGCCGATCACTTGGCCCGTGTCGGGGTCAACCACTGGAACCTGTCCCCAGCCGGAATCGATCATCACGCGCCGCAGGTGTTCAATAGAATCTGAAGGCTTTACGGTCACTTCGCCTGCTTCCATCAGGCTGGAGGCCGGCAGGTTCAGGCGGTGGGCGATGGCGCGGTCTACCGCGCGGCGGGTGAGCAGGCCCACCACCTTGCCGTTTGCCACGACCGGGTAGCCTTCGTACCCGTAGCGCTGCATCAGGCGGTGAGCGGTTTCGGCGGGGGTATCGGGGGTCAGTACCAGAGGGTGCGGAGACATCATCTGGCGCACCGTGGCCGAGGGGTGGACGTGCCGGGGCAGCAGATCTAACAATCGTTGGTAGATTTCTTCGAGGGTGGGGCGGGCCATCACCTGCCCATCCGGGCCGGTGGTTTCGCTGACGCGGATCAGCGCCGCCGCGGCGCGCCCATGCCCGCCGCCGCCTAACTGTTCGGCTATCTCGGCTACGTCCACCGCGTCGGTGACGGAACGGGCCACCAGGCGGATGCCTTCAACGGTGCGTACCAGCAAGAAGAGCGCATCGGGGTCGAGCAGGTCGCGCAGTTTATGGGCAATGGTGGAGATTTCGTCGTTTAAATCCTCGGCGTTGGCGATGGCCACCAAAATGTTATGGCCGTGGATCGTCAACCGGTGGGCCGACGAGAGCAGCCGGTCGTAGACCTGGCGCTGCTCATCAGAGAGCGGCGGGTTGAGGTAGCGCGAGATGATTTGCAGGCTGGCTCCCTGTTCCAGCAGGTACGCGGCGGCGCGCACGTCGCGTGCGGTGGTGTTGGTGTAGGTGAGCGAGCCGGTGTCTTCGTAAATTCCCAGCATCAAAAGGGTGGCGTGGATGGGGTTTAATACCCCATTATGTTCGCGCAGGCCTTCTACAAACAGCGTGGTACAGGCCCCTACCGGGTCAATGGTCACATTCCAGTTATCGGGCAGGTCAGAACGCAGGGCGTGATGATCTACCACCTGAATGGCCGTCTTTTGGCTCATGCCCTTTAACGTGACCAGCGACTGCGTATCCACCAGGGTAACGGTTCCAATCGGCTCTGGCGGCAGGTCGCGGGGGTCTACAAAGGGCAGTTCCGCCCCGTAAAGGGTGAGGAAGGCGCGTACATTGCGGTTCATACGGCGCGGCGCTACCGGGATGGATTTTTCATCCATCAGGTGTGCGCCCAGTGCGGCTCCCAGTGCATCGAAATCGGCCTGTTCGTGGGTCAGGATGATGGCGATCATGCGTATATTGTACTCGATTGGGAGATCGGTTAAGATATGGAGATGATGACTTCAGACCACTTGATCATTCGTTATACCCTGTGTTTTCTGACGCGCGGAGAAGAGGTGTTGCTGCTGCGCCGCCGCAACCCGCCCAACCGGGGGCTGTGGAATGGGGTAGGGGGGCGCATTGAGCCGGGCGAAGTGCCGCTGGCAAGCGTGCTGCGCGAGGTGCGCGAGGAAACGGGGTATCACCTGACGGGAGCGCGCTACGCTGGCGTGTTGACCTGGGAAGGCTTTGAGACGCCCCCCGGCGGGCTGTACCTGTTTACAGCTCCGGCCCCAGACGGCGAACCAGGCGTGTGCAGTGAGGGAGAACTGGCCTGGAAGCCGCTGGCATGGATGTTTTCGGCGCGCGAGGTGGTCTCGAACCTGCATATTGTTGGGCCGCGCATCCTTACCATCCCGCCCGATCCGCCGCAGGGGTATCACTTTGTCTACCGCAACGGCGATTTTATACGCTATGAAATCCGACCTTTATTATCCAATCAGATCGTGGCATAATTTGACTGCTGTAGGTAGTTGAAAACGGTTTGCCGGTTACCTACCGGCTGTGGGAGGATGAGAAATTGGAAAATCGTAGGGTTTTATTAGCGGTATTGGCTCACCCCGACGATGAGACTTTTGGGATGGGCGGCACGCTGGCGCTGTACGCCCGCCAGAACGTAGACGTGTACCTGATCTGCGCCACGCGCGGCGAGGTAGGCGAGATGGATCCCAAGTATCTGCGCGGGTTCAACTCGGTGGCCGAGCGGCGCGAATCGGAACTGCGCTGTGCCGCGGAAAACCTGGGCCTCAAAGGCGTTTTTTTCCTCAACTACCGCGATTCGGGTATGCCCGGCTCGCCCGATAACCACCACCCCCAGGCGCTGGTGGCCCAGCCCATTGAGCAGGTCGCCGCTGAGGTGACGCACTACATCCGCCTGCTCAAGCCCCAGGTGGTCATCACCTTTGACCCCATTGGCGGCTACCGCCACCCGGATCACATTGCCATGCACCAGGCGACGGTGAAAGCCTTCGATTACGCCGGAGACCCAACTTACCCCGGCGACTTACCCACCTTTCAACCCTGCAAGCTGTACTATCACACCTTCCCGCGCGCCATGCTGCGCATCCTCGTCCGCTTGATGCCCCTCTTTCGCCAGGACCCGCGCCGCCTGGGAACCAACAAAGACATTGATCTGGTGTCGATTGCTGAAGTCCACTTCCCGACCCACGCGCGAATTGACTACCGTAAGGTCTCCAAAATCCGCGATGAGGCTACCGCCTGTCACGCCAGCCAGGGCGGGGGGCGCATGATGACCGGCCCCATTGCCGCCCTCCGCCGCTGGATGGCTTCGTACGAAACCTATATGCGCGCTTACCCGCCGCCCGAACCGGGGATGCGCCCGGAGAAGGATTTATTTGAAGGAATTGCGGTTTAATCACGAAGAGTCAGGCGGGCGTCGGGTCACAACCCGACGCCCGCCTGATGCTTACGTCCGGCGGTAGGAAGTTCCTTGTAGTCACAAGGAGCAGGCGTCCAGTGAGGCTGTGGGTTGGGTGTGCTTGAGACCTGTTTGTCGGGCGCGGCGCGTTTCTGGCGGAGGGCCGCAGTCTTGGCCTGTAAAAGACTACGCAAAATGCGGGTTGCGGCCCGCACTTTGCGTAGTCTTTTACAGGCCTTCTTATGCCTCTACAACCTCAGCGGCGGGGATGGGCGTGAAGATTAATCCCTGCGGGCCGCGTTCCACGCGCACGCGCTCGCCGGGGCGCAGGTCGCCGGCCAGTACTTTAAGGGCCAGTGGGTCTTGCACTTCGCGCTGGATGGCACGTTTGAGCGGACGGGCGCCGAAGTCGGGGTCCCAGCCGACCTCAGCCAGATAATCAACGGCTTCGGGCGTGACTTCCAGTTGCAAGCCGCGGTCGGCCAGCAGTTTTTCGAGGCGGCGGAGCTGGATGCGCACGATTTCGCGCAGATGCTGGCGGTTGAGCGGGTGGAATACCACAATCTCGTCAATGCGGTTCAAGAACTCAGGACGGAAGTGACGCTGTAACACGCTCATCACTTCTCCGCGCTCCACGGTGCGGCCCGCCAGCCACAGCTCAGAACCGATGTTGCTGGTCATAATCACCACCGTATTGCGGAAGTCCACCGTGCGGCCCTGGCCGTCGGTCAGGCGGCCATCGTCTAATAGCTGGAGCAGTACGTTGAAGACTTCGTGATGGGCTTTTTCGATCTCGTCGAACAGCACCACGGCATAAGGCCGCCGCCGGACGGCTTCGGTGAGCTGACCGCCCTCTTCATAGCCCACGTAACCCGGCGGAGCGCCGATCAGACGCGAGACGGTGTGCTTTTCCTGGTACTCGCTCATGTCGATGCGGATCATGGCGCGTTCATCGTCGAACAGGAAATCCGCCAGAGCGCGGGCCAGTTCCGTCTTGCCCACGCCGGTGGGGCCGAGGAAGATGAACGACCCGATGGGGCGGTTGGGGTCTTGCAAACCAGCGCGAGCGCGCCGTACCGCGTTAGAGACAACCCGCACGGCTTCGTCCTGGCCGACGATGCGCTGGTGCAGGGTTTCTTCCATGCGCAGCAGTTTTTGCATCTCGCCTTCCAACAGCCGCGACACGGGGATGTGCGTCCAGCGCGAGACCACTTCGGCGATCTCTTCAGCGTCCACCTCTTCTTTCAGCAGTGCGCCCTGCGCCTGGAGTTCTTGCAGCCGGCGTTCGGCTTCCTGGCGCTTGCGCTCCAGTTCGGGCAGTGTACCGTAGCGCAGTCGGGCGACTTTTTCTAAGTCTGAGGCGCGCTCGGCTCGTTCCATCTCCATTTGTACCTGTTCGATCTGCTCCTTAATCCCTCGCAGCGTGGCGATGGCTTCCTTCTCGGTCTGCCAGCGGGTGTGCAGTTCGGCGGCGCGCTCGCGCAGGTTGGCCAGTTCTTGCTCCAGCCGTTCCAGGCGTTCTTGCGAGGCTTTGTCTTTCTCTTTTTGCAGGGCCTGGCGCTCGATTTCTAACTGCATGATCTGGCGGTCAACCTCATCCAGGGCCTGCGGCTTAGAGTCGATCTCCGTGCGCAGGCGGGCGGCGGCCTCGTCAATCAGGTCAATGGCCTTATCGGGCAGGTGGCGGTCGGTGATGTAGCGGGCCGAGAGCGTAGCGGCGGCAATTACCGCGGGGTCGGTAATGCGCACCCCATGATGTACCTCATAGCGCTGCTTGAGGCCGCGCAGGATGCTGATGGTGTCTTCCACCGATGGCTCTTCCACCATCACCGGCTGGAAGCGGCGTTCCAGAGCCGGGTCTTTTTCCACATGTTTACGGTACTCGTCCACTGTGGTTGCGCCGATCATGTGCAGTTCGCCGCGCGCCAGCATGGGTTTGAGCATATTGCCGGCGTCCATCGCGCCTTCGGCGGCCCCCGCGCCGACGACCATGTGCATTTCATCAACGAACAGGATGACCTCGCCGGCGGATTCGCTGATCTCTTTCAGCACGGCCTTCAGGCGCTCCTCGAACTCACCGCGGTACTTGGCCCCGGCCACCAGCGCGCCCATATCTAACTGGATCAGGCGTTTATGCTTTAGCCCTTCGGGTACGTCGCCGTTGACGATGCGCTGGGCCAGTCCTTCGACGATGGCGGTCTTGCCCACGCCGGGGTCGCCAATGAGAGCGGGGTTATTCTTGGTGCGGCGTGAGAGGATCTGAATAGTGCGGCGGATTTCCTCGTCGCGGCCAATCACCGGGTCGAGTTTGCCCTGGCGGGCCATCGCCGTCAGGTCGCGCCCATATTTTTCGAGGGCCTGGTAGGTTTCTTCGGGGTTTTGCGAGGTCACGCGCTGTGAGCCGCGCACGCTGACTAACGCCCGCAGGATGGCGTCTTTGGTCAGGCCGTATTTTTCCATGCGCCGCCCTTCGATGCTTTCTGCCAGGGCTAACAGGATATGCTCGGTGGAGACGTATTCGTCCTGCATCCCTTTGCTAAAGCGTTCGGCGGCATTCAACACGTCGCTGGTGGCCCGCGCCAGCCCCACCTGCACGTTGCCGCCGTAGACTTTCGGGCGGCTTTGCAGGTCGCGGGTCAAATCTTCGCGCAGCGCGTTGACGCTGCCGGCCACTTTGGTGATCACCGCGGGAACAACCCCCTCTTCCTGGTTAATCAAAGCCAGCAGCAGGTGGGCAGGCTCAATGCTCTGATGGTTGAGTTCCTGCGCCAACTGCTGAGACTGGAAAATGGCTTCCTGTGCTTTTTGCGTATAGCGATCTAAATTCATAGTCCTACTCCTTTCAAAAGAAGCGGGGACAGGAAAATATGCACCGGTAAAGGGTTGGCCCCCACTTCAAGATAATAGCTTTAAAAGCCGCCGGAGATATCCAGGCGAGTTGTTAACCACAATACTACGGGTTGATCGGAAGAATATAAATATTGTATATAAGTTTAGTTAGATGTTGCCCGGCCCCACCTGCGGCCTACCCAGATCAGGGCGATTGCTCCCAGAATGGTCATCACGCCCATGGCGATAAACCCATTCTGCCAGAACGGCAGGGGAAACAGGCGGATGAGCGTATCAGAATAGTTAAAAAGCCAGGTGTCGCCGACGAAGAAAAGCCGGTGAAAATACGTAAACAACTGGCGGAAGCTGATGGCGACGAACACCAGAATCAAAGCGATGAGGGCGAGGGTCAGCTTACCGCCATTCGACAGGGCCCGCGCGAAAGAGGACAGCCATCCGCCGCGCCAGGCCCAAATGCCCAGCCCTGCCAGCCCCACCAGCAGTGCCGTCCAGGCGCGGATCATCTGCTGTACCAGGATTTTAACGTCTACCATGTGGCTTAACTCGCGCTCGTTATACAGCGGCGAGCCGTCCGGCAGGCGCTGGTCGCCCAGGTAGTTGATGCCAGCATTGTTGAGCAGATAATCGAGCGAAACGCGCGACCAGTGCAGCCGGTCTTCGAGCGTAAAGCCATAGGGGTCTTCTGGAAAGCCCGGAGCGCGGTATTGAAGCTGTACAAACGCGGGCGTAAACAGGATGCGGATGGCCGTCATCATCAAGAAGAAGGGGATGAGGACGGTAATCAGAACCATCAGGGCACGTTTGAGGGTAGCGTTCATTGCAGTTTCTCCGCATCTCCAGATAGGAAGAAATCCAGGATCATGCTGTTGGTAATCCATTCAATAGGGGCCAGGTCGTCGGTGAAGACCTGCTCTGGGGCTGGCGTGGGCCGCAGATGGTCATGTGCGGTCTGGACGGCGTAGAGCAGGAGCGGGTGCGTTGCGGGACGCGATTTTAAATAGGCCAGGTTGGCTTCGAGGTTGGCGGCTGAAGTTGGCCGCAGAGTGGCGTAGATGATTGAATTAAACGTCCCGGGCACGTCCATCACATACACTGTTGGGAACACTGCCGCGATGGTCCCGCCAATGGCGTTAATCAGGCGGCGGTCGTTAATGGTACGCCCCACGTTAATCACCAGCACGCCGTTTTCGGCGAGGTGGTCGCGGGCGATCTCAAAAAACTCTTGGGTGGTGAGATGCCAGGGAATATAAGGCGGGCGGTAGGCGTCTACGCTGATAATGTCGTAGTGCCGACTGCTGTGGGCCAGCCCCCAGCGCCCATCCTGCACAATCACGTTCAGATTCGGCTGGTTCATATCGAAATACCTGCGCCCAACTTCCACAATTTCGGGATCAATCTCAATTCCGTCTATTTGGATGTTTGGGTAAACGCTGGCGGCCTGGCGGGCGGTGGTTCCGGCGGCCAGGCCGACAATTGCCAGGCTTTTCACCTGATTGGGATCGTAGGGCGCGGGGTTAAAGTAAGGCGCGGCCAGCACCTGCTCCCAGGGGCCGTAGTAGTTCAGCTCGGTGGGGTGGTAAACCGAGTGCATGCCCTGCCCTTCGTTCATGCGCAAGAAGTAGTAACCATTTTGCTCGATCACCTGCCAGTAGTTGTAAGCCGACTCACCCTCTTCAACCAGGCCGGGAGAGGCTTTGTCGAAGCCCCGCACGCCCAGGCCGAAGAGCAGGGCGATCACCACAGGCATCCACAGGTAAGCGGCGGCGAGACGCGCGCCCGCGGTGCGCCACAGGCCCAATAATGCCACCAGCACCATCATCCCGGCGATTGCCGCGAAGGTACGGAACGTCCCGATGGTTGGGATCAGCACCAGAACAGGCAGGAAGGTTCCGATGAACGCCCCCAGGGTTGAGACAGCGTACAGCATCCCAGAAACGCTGCCTGCCCGGCGCGCATCATGGATTGCCAGACGGATGGCGAAGGGTGAGGCCGTCCCCAGCAAGATGACGGGGATGAGAAACAGGATGAGAACGGCGATGAACGACCCCATCAGGACGCCCATTTGCAGTTGATCGAAGGCGTTGGCCGAAAAGATCAGCACCGGGCGGCCTACCAGGGGAATCAGACAGATCGTGAAGCCCCCCCACAGCAAAATCTGAAAAAAAACACGGAAGGAAGGGAAGCGGTCGGCCCAGAAGCCGCCCAACCAGTTGCCCACGGTAAGGTAGATGAGGATCAGGCCAATGATCGAGGCCCATACCAGGTTGCTGGCCCCGAAATAATTGCCCACCAGGCGCGAGGCCGCCATTTCGAGAGAAAGTGAAGTCATGCCCGAAAAAAAGACTGCCAGAAGGATGGTTTTTCTATGCATTCAGATTACCGCCCAAAAATCAAGAGTTGCAATGTCATTGATTATAACCTATCCAGATGGCTGGTTTGAGCAGGGGCGTTTCGACGGTGGTTGGAATGGTTTTATCGGCCAGGGCCGGTTTATAATTGGTAAAGAAAGAAGCGAAACTGCTGAAGCAGCAAAAGGACGAAATAGGGAATCCGATGAAACTGGTCACCGTTGCAGAGATGCAGGCAATTGAGCGCGAGGCCAACGAGCAGGGCTGGACCTACGCGCAGATGATGGAAAAGGCCGGGCAGGGGCTGGCCGAGATTGTTCTATCCTTTTACGGCTACGAAGAAACCAGCGTTGCAACCGGGCTGGTGGGTTCTGGCAACAACGGCGGCGATACGCTGATTGCCCTGGAAAGCCTGGCGCGCGCGGGCTGGCAGGCGCGCGCTTACCTGGTTCGTCCCCGGCCCGCCGGTGATCCGCTGGTGGCGCGCCTGGTGGCCGCGGGCGGCGCAGTAACCTCGGTGGCCGAAGACCCCGAACTGCATAAGCTGACGGATTGGGTGAATAACAGCACTGTACTGCTGGATGGCATCTTCGGCACGGGCATTCGCCTGCCGCTGGTGGGCGAGGCCGCGCGAGTATTAGCCCATGTGCGCGGCCTGGAGAACCGCCCGCCGGTGGTGGCCGTAGACTGCCCATCGGGCGTGGATTTAGACAGTGGGCAGGCCGCGGAGGAGACCATCCCGGCAGACGTGACCGTTTGCATGGCGGCGGTGAAAATTGGACTGCTTAAATTCCCGGCTTACCGGTTGGCCGGAGAGATTGAGGTCGTGGACATTGGCCTGCCCGCAGGGCTGCCTGCCTGGGAGCGTGTGCAGCGTGTGGTCGTTGACGATGATCTGGTGCGCAGTCTTCTGCCAGAGCGCCGCGCTGATTCACACAAGGGGACGTTTGGCACGGTAGGGGTTGTCGCCGGTTCGGTTAATTACACCGGCGCGGTGCTGTTGTGTTCGCGCGCGGCGCACCGCATGGGGGCAGGTCTGGTTCAGGCGGCGGTTCCGGCCCCCCTCCACGCCGCGCTGGCCGGCCACTTTCCAGAGGCTACCTGGGTACTGCTCCCCTCTGAAATGGGGGTAATCGCCGAAGGCGCGGCGGACGTGCTGCGCAAGCACCTGGGTAGAGTGAACGTCTTATTGTGGGGGCCGGGCTTTGGCGTTGAAGAGCCAACCGCCGCATTTGTCCGCCGCCTGGTAGATCGCCAGGGCCGGGCCGCCCGGCGCGGCGGCATTGGGTTCGTTCAGCCGCCGGTAGGGGAGGGCGCTGCCGATTCGGCTGCGCAACTGCCCCCCATGGTGATTGACGCCGACGGCCTTAAGCTGCTGGCGCGTCTGCCCAACTGGCCGGCGCTCTTGCCGCAAGACAGCATACTGACCCCGCACCCCGGCGAAATGGCAGTCCTCACCGGCCAAGCGGTAGAGACCATTCAGGCCGACCGGCTCGCTGCGGCCTGTCACTCGGCGGCAGAATGGGGGCAGGTGGTGGTACTCAAAGGGGCTATCACCGTTATCGCCGCGCCGGATGGCCGCTGTGGAGTTATTCCGGTAGCCTCTTCGGCGCTGGCTCACGCCGGGACGGGCGACGTGCTGGCAGGGATCATCGCCGGACTGCGCGCTCAGGGCACAGCCGCTTATGAAGCGGCCCTGGCTGGCGCCTGGCTGCACGCTCAGGCCGGGCTGCTGGCCGCCGAGAGTCTCGGTCATGAAGCCGCGGTACTCGCCGGTGACCTGATCGAAGCCCTTCCAGAAGTGCTGGCATGGGTATGGTAACCCCTTTTAAGCAACAAAGCATTTCAAAAACCCCCTCTGGGTATTTTTGAAATGCTCTGGGTTGGGGAAGGTCGGTTTTAGGCGCTTTCGGCCCCGGCCTCTTCTTCGCCGCGCTTGCGGAGGCTCTGAACCCGGTCGGTGATTTTCGCGCGCTGTTCTTCGATCACCACCTGGCCACGGCGCTGTAGTTCTTCGGCGCTGGTCTTGGCGCGATCAGCCAGTTCGCTGGCCCGCTGGCGCACGTCCGCAGCGGTTTGACCGACCTGTTCATAGGTAGATTGGGCGGTTTCGGCGGCCTTGTCGCGCAGTTCGATGGCCCGTTCTTTCAGATAGCCGCGCGTTTCTTCGCCGCTCTGGGGGGCCATCAGCAGAGAAACAGCCGCGCCGGTCAGTGCGCCGATAATAAATCCGATCAGGAACGCTCCAAATTCATCACGTTCAGCCATTGTGTAGATCTCCTTTGGTTAGTCTGGTTTGCTCAACTCCAGTCCACAACGGTCTGGGGGGTCAACGACGTTTCTTGCCCGGTTTCATCAGATCAAAGAACTGCTTGACGCCGGCAAGATAGGCGTTCAGCTTAATCACCGGTTCGGTGACGTTATCACTGATGAAAGAAACAGTACCTTTAAGGGTGTTCACGGTTTCGTTGGTTGACTGGATGATCGGCTTTAGCTCATTCTGTAACAGGTTGATGAGCGTAGCCAGTTGCACAATTAAGATGACCAGGGCGGCGCCGATGATGATTGATTCAAGCGCCATAAAGATGATGAATACGTCTCGCACTCGGCCGGTGGTTTCATTATCAGAACGAATCAACAGCACCGCGGCTGCAATTATCAGGATCAGGAACACCGCGCCGACGATTGCGAGAATGACACCGGTCCTCGACTTCTGTCCATCCCCAGATGTTTCCCCCGGTCCTGGCTGGGAGGGTGGTAGTGCAGGGACGCTTGTGTTTTCTTCCATAGCTTCTCCAACGAGGTCGTATTGGATCAAGACCCTACCGGTTGAGGCTGTCGTTTGCCCAGGGCGGCCCTGGGACCCTCAGATAGATACAGCCAGTGTTCGCTGGTTTTCCCACATTTAATACCGCAAACACTATTAAAATTATAACACGAGCTTGCTCGAATCATCCTGGTAAATTAGAGTCTCTTTGGGATCTGCAGGGTTGCAGCCGGACGTATGTACACGCCCGGCTGCAACCCCGACACTTGCTAGCTTCTTAGTGAAGCAGTAGCTGGTCGACGGCGTCGGCAAGCTGTGCCAGGTTGCCCACCTGGAAAATACGCCCGCAGTATGGAGCATATTTGAGCATATCCGAATCGCCGGTCCCCCACAGAGCCGCCGGTTCGGGGTTAAGCCAGATGGTCGCCCGGCTGCGCCGCGCCAGGGTGTGGAAAATATCCAGCCGGGGGTCGTTAAAATTGTTACGACCATCGCCCACGAAGATCAGCGTGCTGCGGTGATCCACCGTATCCATAAATTCTTTGGAGAAACTCAGCAGGCTGCTGCCCAGGTCGGTGTTGTAATGGCCGGAGGGCATTAGGTACAGGATTTCACGGACGGCGTCGGAGGGGTCCTTGCCCTGGAAATAGGGGGTGATGTATTCCAGGTGGTCAATGAACGCGAACGCGTGGGTTTTGCTGATCTGATCCTGGATGGCAAAAAGCATGCTGAGCATCAATTCGGAGGTGTAGCGCATGGATGTACTGATGTCGCAGATGACCACGACTTTGGGCTTGAGGGTATGATCACGGTGCTTCAGTACGATGGGGACGCTGTCGTGTTTCATATTAACACGCAGCGTGCCTTTGGGATCTAGCTGACCGGTGCGGGCGCGGCGGAGGCGCAGAGCCAGGCGGGTGCGCAGGGCCGCCGCCAGGCGGCGCACTTCTTTGCGCAGGGTTTGCATATCTTCTTCCGAGAGCGCCCGGAAGGGACGGTTCATCGCGCCATCGGTATCTTCTTCACGCGGTTTATTCACCATGTTCTGGGCGATGGCCTCACCGGCATGCTGGCGGAGCTGTTCCTGGAGGGCCTGTTGGTTGGCCTGCATGGCCTCGCGTAGCTGGTCAATTTGCTGGCGGTTCATGCCCATCTCGCGCAGCATTTTCAGCAGTTCTTCCATGGCCTGGCGCACTTCTTTGAACTTCATCGCTTCTTCCATCTGGCGGGTCAGCCAGTTCTGATAGCGCATGTCGTTAATGCCATCCATGTTCATCATCTGATCGAGCTGGCGCAGTTCTTGCTGCGATAGGGGCTGTCCTTTGAGGAGCTTTTCGAGCATTTGCCGCATCTCTTCCGTGAACTGGCGCAGGGCCTGCGCCAGCATCTGCGCTTCTTGAGGGGTCATGCCCTTGGTGGCATCCATCATGGGAGGGGGCGCGCTCGATTGGAAGAACAATGGGAACAGTTTTTCAAAAGTGTCTAGGTCGCGAGCTTCTTTGACAAGGGTGGTGCGCAGGCCAATGCGGAAGGTATCGCGATCCATGATGCCAACCTCGTCAACCGCCTGAAAAGCGTCTGCGCTTTCAGCCAGGCTGATGCGAACTCCACTGGCTCGCAGCGCGGCGATGAACTGCGCAATCCTTTGATCCATTCAAATCTCCTTCCTTACAAAAGCGATTGCACAACTACCGGTCAATTCAGTTCTGCCAGCGGGCCGAAGTGCCCAGGCCGCTGTCCTGGCGGCGGTCGCGCGGGGGCTGGCTGGCATTAAAGAGCTGGCGTTTGGCGCGCTGAAGGTCGGTTTCGTGCTTGAGCAGCACGGAGAGAGTGGTTTCGAGGGTGTTTTTATCGAGGTTGTCGGCGTTCAGCGTCACCAGGGCTTTGGCCCAATCGAGGGTTTCGCTGATGCTGGGCGCTTTGCGCAAATCCATACTGCGCAGGCTCTGCACCAGTTCCACAGCCTGGCGGGCCAGTTTGGGCGAAAGTTCTGGCACTTTCAGACGCACTACCGCCAATTCCTGTTCGAGGGCAGGGTAGTCAATGAACAGGTACAGACAGCGGCGCTTGAGCGCCTCAGAAAGCTCGCGGGTATTGTTGCTGGTAAGGATCACAAGCGGGCGGTGAACGGCCTGTAACGTTCCAATTTCAGGCACGCTGATCTGGAAATCGCTGAGGACTTCAAGCAAGAAGGCCTCAAACTCGGCGTCAGCGCGATCAATCTCATCAATTAGCAGGACGGTGGGCTTCTCGCTGAGGATAGCCCGCAGCAGAGGACGCTGGAGCAGGAAGCGCATCGAGAAGAAAACATCCTCTTCCATGCTCAGGCGGTCGGCGGCCTCTTTAAGGCTGTGGGTGTTGGCGAGGGTATCGTGCAGCTTGTCGCGCAGCAACTGAGTATAGAGCAGTTGCTTGGCGTATTCCCATTCATACAGGGCCTTGGTTTCATCCAACCCTTCATAGCACTGCAAGCGGATCAACTCGCGTCCGGTTACGCCGGCCATGGCCTTCGCCAGTTCTGTTTTGCCCACGCCCGCCGGGCCTTCCGTCAGAACCGGTTTGCCTAACTGTTGAGCCAGGAACAGGACGGTAGCAATCTCGTCACTGGCGATGTACTTCTGCTGCCCCAGGCTGTTCTTGAGGCTCTGCATTGACTGAATTCCTTTGTCTGTCATGGTTTTATCCTTATCTCGTCAACCCAAATGGGGCCTACAAACCTTGAATGGGTTGTTCTGAAACCCTTAAGCGGCTGGCTGTAATGAACGCATTCGTTCCAATGCTCCCCGTTTTTCGCTTAACGGGAAAATATTCGTTTTCGATATTAAGAACCAGTATACTCAAAATAGAGACAGGATTCTAGTGGATAGATCATACATTGATGCTTTCTGTATACAAGATTTGCATGTTTTGATCCTTCGTGTTAAACTCCATTGTTGCAATGTTTTCACGGATGCACGCCCGCCCCTCTACCATGTCTATCAACCACAACCTTTTCGGCTTTCTGGCGCTGGCCGCGTTCCTGGCGTGGCTGTTGCAGACGCCGGTGGGCCGCGCAGTTGAGGCATTTCAGCAGGCGGCCACTCCCACCCCGGCGGAACAGGAGCTGGTCATCAGCAGTCCGATGGGGGGCGAGGCATTGAAAGGAGTGGTTGCCATTACCGGCACAGCCAGCGCCGTGAATTTTGTGGCTTATGAAGTGGCTTTCGGATATCAGGCGGACCCTACCCAAACCTGGTTCCTGGTTGGGCAGGACAGCCGTCCGGTGACGCAGGGGACGCTTGCCAGTTGGGATACCACCACAATCACCGATGGCAATTACCGGCTGCGCGTGCAGTTGTTCCTCAGCAGCGGGCAGGTGATTGAACATATTCTGGACGGGCTGAGGGTGCGCAATTACAGCCTTGTGGAGACTTCTACCCCTGCGCCAACCGGCCAGGTGGTTCAGGAGCGCGCCACTCCAACCCCTACCAACACGCCCCTGCCCGATTTTGCCCCTCCGTCGCGCACTCCAGCTCCACAGGCTACCAATGCTCTCCAGGTGACGGTGGCTGACCTGGCCTCTAGCGCCGGGATGGGCATGGCGCTGGCAGTAGCCGCTGTTACTCTGGGCGTGCTCTACCTGGTGCTCAAAGCGCTCTTTCGGCGTTAAACACCTCAGATCAGGTATGTTTTTATGGATCATCAACCGGCTCCCTTTTTATTGGTTGGCTTAGGCAATCCGGGGCGCGAGTACCGCGACACCCGTCACAATATTGGCTTTATGCTCATTGATAGAGTGTGCAAGGCGGCGGGCATCTCTTTAATGCGCGTCCAGTCGAAGGCCCTGGTTGGAACCGGGCAGATTGAAGGGCGGCGCGTGGTGCTCGCCAAACCGCAGACTTTTATGAATCTTTCGGGGCAGGCAGTGGCCGGACTGGTGCGCTTTTATAAAACGCCGCTGAGCCAGCTCTTGGTCGCTCATGATGACCTGGATCTGCCGC
This sequence comes from Anaerolineaceae bacterium, assembly GCA_034434155.1. Taxonomy (GTDB): domain Bacteria; phylum Chloroflexota; class Anaerolineae; order Anaerolineales; family Anaerolineaceae; genus DSYU01. Next base: position 27,119 of record DAOUAC010000033.1, on the reverse strand, counting down.
TGGGGACGGTGCGTCTGCGTCCGGGTGGCGGATCGGGTGGGCAAAAAGGAATGGCTTCGATCATCCAGCAGTTAGGCACGCAGGAGTTTGGCCGGCTGCGCCTGGGTATCGGGCGACCGCCCGGCCAGATGGACGCCGCTGCTTACGTTTTAGAGCGGTTTACTGCCAGCGAGCAAAAAGTATTGGATATGGTGCTGGACCGCGCGGTGGAGGCCGTCAAAGTTTTTATCCGAGATGGGTTAGAGACGGCCATGAACCGATATAACGGCCCCATCCCGGAGCAGGAAAGGTAACAGTGATTCGGAGGTACAGTCTTGGTCATCGAGGAGATTCGCTCGCTCAAGTCATTCCAGCGGCTTAGCGCGGACCTGGCGGCGGGGATTCTCCCGCCGGGGCTGGCGCTGCTGCGCTCGGCCCGTTTGCCAGTGCTGGCGGCTCTCTACGCTGAACTGCGCCGTCCTATCCTGCTGTTGACAGACCGCGCCGACCGCGCCCTGACCCTCTTGGATGAGCTTTCGTTCTGGGTTCCACAGGCCCCGCGCTCTTTGTTTCCAGAGCCGAATCCCTTGTTTTACGAGCAGGCCGCCTGGGGGACGTTAACCCGCCGCGACCGCTTGCAAACCCTCACGCTGCTGGCAACCTATCACCTGCCGGGCGCGCCCAAACCAGAATCCCCGCCCATTGTAGTGGCCTCGATCCGCGCTCTGATGACGCGCACCCTGCCCAGGCGCGAATTTGTCAAAGCCACGCGCATCCTTAAAGTGGGGCAAACCATTTCGCCGGAGAACCTGAAACGCGCCTGGATGGATCTTGGCTACCAGCCGGCGGATACCGTCTTAGAGCCGGGCCAGTTTTCGCACCGCGGCGGCATTCTGGATATCTGGACCCCGCCAGACAGCAGTCCGGTGCGGCTGGAAATGTTCGGCGATGAAATAGACACGCTGCGCGCCTTTAACCCGGCCACGCAGCGCACCACCCGCGCCCTGCAAGAACTGGTTGTGACCCCCGCGCGCGAAGTGCTGCCGGGCAAGGCGGCCGGCATCCCCCTGCCGGCGTTGGGCAACCTGCCGCCAGTTCTCAACCCTGGCTTTGAGATTGACGAGTTCTTCCTGCCGGTTGTTCATCCCCAACACGCCAGCCTGCTGGATTACCTGCCGCAGCAGGCTTTGGTGCTGGTAGATGACCTGGATATGCTGCAAACGATGGCGGCGGAGATCGAGGAACAGGCCGTGCGCCTGCGCCAGGAGAGCATTCTTGAAGGAACTTTACCGGCGGACTTCCCCGTCCCCTACCTGAGCTGGTCTGAACTGCAAGACAGCCTTAGCGGACATACCTGGGTGGAACTGGGGCGCTCGACCGCTCAGGAAAGCTCAGAGCTTGGCGAAGCCTTTACCCCTGGCCCACGCTACGGCGGGCGGTTGAAGCCCTTTATGGATTACCTGGTGGAGAACGCCGCGCGCGGCGAGCGTCAGGTGCTTGTCTCGCGTCAGGTGCTGCGCCTGCAAGAATTGTGGGCCGAGCGCGAAACGCAGGCCGAAGCCCGCCGCTCGCCAGAGTTTCTAGAAGGCTCGCTCAGTGATGGTTGGGTATTGACCCTGCCAGATGGCAAGAAACTGCACCTGCTGACCGACAGCGAAGTCTTTGGTTGGGAGCGTCCGCTTCCCCGGCGCTCACAGCACGCCGCGGCGGCGGCCCCAGAGTCGGACTATACCGATCTTAAGGCGGGCGATTGGGTGGTCCACGTAGACTTTGGCATTGGCCGCTATTTGGGGCTGGTGCGCCGCACGCTCGACGGCGCCGAGCGCGAGTTTTTGGCTGTGGAGTACGAGGGCGGAGATCAGATCTTTGTGCCAGTCTACCAGGCCGACCGCCTGAGCCGCTACATTGGCCCTGGTGGAGAACCGCCCACCCCCACCCGGTTGGGCGGCGGCGAGTGGAACGCGGTCAAACAGCGGGTGCGCGAATCGGTCCAGCAGGTAGCCCAGGAACTGCTGGAACTATACGCCCGCCGCCAGGTGGTTCAGGGGCATGCTTTCGCTAAAGATACCCCCTGGCAGCAGGACCTCGAAGCCAGCTTTCCCTATGTGGAAACTGAAGATCAGATGCGCGCCATCCAGGATGTGAAGCGGGATATGGAAAGCCCGCGCCCGATGGATCGGCTGCTGTGCGGCGACGTGGGCTACGGCAAGACCGAGGTGGCCCTGCGAGGCGCATTTAAAGCGGTGATGGATGGCAAACAGGTCGCCATCCTGGTCCCAACGACAGTGCTCGCCCAGCAGCACTACGAAACGTTCCGTCAGCGCCTGGCGCCCTTCCCGGTAGAGGTGGAAATGCTCTCGCGTTTTCGCACGCCCCGCCAGCAGGATCAGATCATCAAGCGCCTGGCGGAAGGCAGCATTGACATCATCATCGGCACGCACCGCCTCATTCAGCCGGATGTGACTTTTAAAGACCTCGGCCTGGTAGTGATTGACGAAGAGCAGCGTTTCGGGGTGACGCACAAGGAATTTTTCAAGCGGCTGCGCACCGAGGTGGATGTGCTGACCATGACGGCCACGCCCATCCCGCGCACGCTCTACATGGCGCTGACCGGCGTGCGTGATATTTCGCAGATCAACACGCCGCCTGCCGAGCGCCTGCCGGTGGTGACGCACATTGGCCCTTATTCTCCCCGATTGGTGCGTCAGGCCATTTTGCGCGAGTTGGAGCGCGGCGGGCAGGTGTTTTTCGTTCACAACCGCGTCCAGACCATCCGGGCGATGGAGCGCCATCTGCATAACCTGGTTCCAGAGGCACGCGTGGGCGTGGCGCACGGCCAAATGCCCGAAGATGAGCTGTCGAAGGTGATGATCCGCTTTACCCAGTCAGAGATTGACGTGCTGCTGTGTACCTCGATCATCGAATCGGGCCTGGACATTCCCAACGCCAATACCCTGATTGTAGACCGCGGCGATACTTTTGGCCTGGCACAGTTATATCAACTGCGCGGGCGGGTGGGGCGCGGCGCGCAACGCGCTTATGCCTATTTCTTCCGCCATCGCAAAAAAACGCCGACGCCAGAAGGGCAAGAGCGGTTGGAAGTGATCGCCGAGAACACCCAGTTAGGGGCCGGCTATTCCATCGCCATGCGCGACCTGGAAATGCGTGGGGCCGGCGAACTGCTCGGCACGCGCCAGTCGGGGGTTATCGCTGCGGTGGGCTTTCACCTCTATACGCGCATGCTCGGTCATGCGGTGCGCCAGATTCGCGCGCTGACGGGCATGGCCGGCGGCGAGGAAGTGGCGGCGCTGACCAGAGAAAGCCGCCCGCCCGTTAGCGTGGACCTGCCGCTGGAGATTGGCATCCCCATTGAGTATATTCCCGATCAGACCATGCGCCTGAAGCTCTACCGCCGGCTTGCAGACCTGCACAACGAGGATGATTTACAGGCCATGCAGGATGAGTTTATTGACCGATTTGGAGTCTTGCCTGAGCCAGCGGCCAATCTGTTCTTTCAGATGCGCGTCAAACTGCGGGCAGAGCTAGCGGGCCTGGCCTCGGTGGCGATGGAAGGCGAGCAGTTGGTGCTGCGCTATCCGCCCCTGCCCGAAGGGGCCAGCCGCAATCTGCCTTTTGTAGGCCTGGGGGTGCGGACGGGGAAAAATGCCTATTGGATTCCCACTGCCGGGTTGGAAGACTGGCGCGGTAAGCTGTTAGATACGCTGGCGGAGATTATGGCCGTATGCCTGCCATCTTGATGATCGAAGATGAGGTCGAACTGGCCCGCGTGGTCCAGTCTTATCTGGAGCAGGCGGGGATGAGCGTGCGCGTTGAGACGCGCGGGGACCGGGGACTGCTGGCCTGGGAGCAGATGCGCCCAGACCTGGTGCTGTTGGACCTGAACCTGCCCGGCAAGGACGGCCTGGATGTTGCCCGCGAGATCCGGCGCAAGGGAGATACGCCGATTATTATGGTCACGGCGCGGGCCGAAGAGACTGACCGCCTGATTGGTCTGGAACTGGGAGCCGATGATTACATCGTCAAGCCTTACTCGCCCCGTGAGGTCGTCGCCCGCGTGCGCGCGGTACTGCGGCGGGCGGGGGCCCCGGCTGCTGCGGCCCGCCGGCTGAGCGTGGGGGATGTGGAGATTGACCTGGATGCCCATTCCGTCCGGCGAGCCGGGCAGGAAATCAACCTGACCCCCACCGAGTTCCAACTGCTGGCTGTGCTGGCCGGGCAGCCAGGACGGGTGTTTTCGCGCCTGCAACTGCTCGAAGCGATCCAGGGGACGGCCTATGAAGGGTACGAGCGCACCATTGACGCGCACATCAAGAACTTGCGCGCCAAGCTGGAGCCTGACCCTCACCAGCCGCAGTATATCGAGACGGTTTTTGGGGTGGGTTACCGTTTTCATAAGGATTGATCATGCGCCAGCGTTTAATCCTCGCCTTTGTGGTGGTTATTCTGGCAGCCATTGCCAGCATGTTTCTCATCCTGCGGCAGAGCGCCGCCGGAGAGGTGCGCATGTTTATGGCGCGCGGCGGCATGATGGGCCTGGATCGGGTGGCAACAGACCTGGAAAGCTACTATGCCAGAACGGGGAGCTGGGAGGGGGCCGGCGAAATCCTCAAATCCTGGCCGGGCGGTCACGGCATGATGGGGCAGGGCATGGGGCGCGGCATGATGGGCGGCGGCAACCTGCATCTCACGCTGGCGGACGCTCAGGAGAACATCGTAGCCGATACCGAAGAAACGCGGCGGGGCCGGCTGTCGGCGGCAGAATTGGAAAACGCCATTGTGCTAAAGGATGTAGATGGGCGTACCATTGGCTATCTGGTAGCTGAAGGCGTGGTGATCGAAGACCCCACCGCCGGCCAGGAACTGCTCAACCGCCTGGTGCGGGCCGGGTTGATTGCCGCGGGGGTGGCGGGTGGGCTGGCGCTGGCGCTGGCCTGGCTGCTCTCGACGCGGCTGTTGTCGCCGATAAAGGCGCTCACCCAGGCGGCGCAGCGCATGGCCAGCGGCGACCTGAGCCAGCGCGTAACCGCGCGCGGGGGGGACGAAATTGCCAGCCTGGCGCAGACGTTCAACCAGATGGCGGCATCGCTCCAAAAAGCCGAGCAGGCCCGCCGCGCCATGACTGCCGACATCGCCCACGAACTGCGCACGCCCATTGCCGTGCAGCGCGCTTACCTCGAAGCTCTTCAGGATGGCGTATATCCCCTGACGCCGGAGAATTTGCAGCCGGTGATTGACAGCGCCGAACTGCTCACCCGTCTGGTAGAAGATTTACGCACCCTGGCGCTGGCTGATGCCGGAGAACTTAAGCTTGTCAAGGCTCCCACCAACCTGGGGTCTCTGGCCGCGCGCGTGCTAGAGCGTTTCCGCCCAGAAGCGGAGAACCGGGGCATTCGCCTGCTGCTGGTTGATGCCCTGGCGGGACAGGACGGAGAGTGCCCGGCGGACGCCGGGCGGGTGGAGCAAATTTTAAACAACCTGTTGAGCAATGCGCTGCGTCATACCCCAGAAGGCGGCGAGGTGGAGATTCGCGTGAGCCGCCAGGACAACTGGCTGGTGGTGTCGGTGGCAGACAGTGGCCCGGGTATTGCTGTCGAGGACCTGCCGCGCATTTTTGAGCGTTTTTACCGAGCCGATAAGGCCCGCAGCCGCCAGGAGGGCGGTACCGGCCTGGGGCTGGCAATTGCCCGCCAGTTAGCTCTGGCGCACGGCGGCGATTTGACCGCTGAGAACCGCCCGCAGGGCGGCGCGTGCTTTTCTTTGCGCCTGCCTGTGCAACCAACCCCCCTATCTTTTCGTTGATCTATCAAGGGAAGATTTTTTGGCCTGCGCCAATCTTAAATACCCCTTGTATTGAAACCCGCCAGGTTGTACAATCAACACTAGAACAGATTTGCTAGGATGGGAGCATATGGAGTTCCGCTTAAGTTCACCTTACCGGCCAACAGGCGACCAGCCGGAGGCAATCCGGCAGTTGGTTGAAGGCGTGCGCAACGGCTACCGCGACCAGGTGTTGTTGGGCGCTACCGGCACGGGCAAAACCTTCACCATTGCGAATGTCATTCAGCAGCTTCAGATGCCGGCATTGGTGATGGCTCATAACAAAACCCTCGCGGCTCAGTTGTACGCGGAGTTTAAGGAATTCTTCCCCGATAATGCCGTTGAGTATTTCGTCTCGTACTACGACTACTACCAGCCCGAAGCTTATGTCCCGCAGCACGACCTGTATATCGAAAAAGAGACGATGATTAACGAAGAGATTGACCGGCTGCGGCTGGCGGCGACTACTGCGCTGATGTCGCGGCGCGATGTGATCATCGTGGCGTCGGTGTCTTGCATTTACGGCCTCGGCAGCCCCGAAGCTTACGGTAAAACCGTCATCAGCCTGGAGACGGGCGGCCTCTACCGCCGCAATGCCCTGCTGCGCCAGTTGGTGGAGAGCCAGTACCAACGCAACGATGTGGAGCTTAAGCCGGGCGTCTTCCGCGTGCGCGGCGATACCCTCGAAGTGTTCCCGGCTTATGAAGATCGCAAAGTCTTCCGCGTGAGCTTTTTTGGCGACGAGGTGGAGCGCATCCTGGTGCTGAACCCGGTATCGGGCGAAGTGTACGACGAGCCGGAACGCATTGATATCTTCCCGGCCAAGCACTATATCACCGAGCAAGACCGGTTAAAGAAGGCCATCGAAGACATCGAGCAGGAATTAGAGGAGCGCCTGAAGGAGTTCCGCGCTAACGGCAAGCTGCTCGAAGCCCAACGTTTGGAACAGCGTACCCGCTATGACCTGGAAATGCTGCGCGAGGTGGGTTACTGTTCGGGCATCGAGAACTATTCACGCCACCTCGACCAGCGCGCGCCTGGTTCGCCGCCCTGGACGCTGATGGATTACCTGCCGTCTGACTACCTCTTAATCCTGGACGAGTCGCACATGACCGTCCCGCAGATTCGGGGCATGTATTTTGGTGACAAGTCGCGCAAGACCACCCTGACGGATTACGGTTTCCGCCTGCCCTCGGCGCTGGATAACCGCCCGCTGACGTTTGAGGAGTTCGAACAGCACAAGGGGTACACCATTTATACCTCGGCCACGCCTGCCTCGTATGAGCTGAACCTGGCGGAACAGGTGGTGGAGCAGATCATCCGCCCGACCGGCCTGGTGGACCCGCAGGTGGAAGTGCGCCCAACGCGCGGGCAAGTGGACGACCTGCTGAAGGAAATCCGCCAGCGCACAGAAGTAGGCGAGCGCGTGTTGGTGACGACCCTGACCAAGCGCATGGCCGAGGATCTTTCAGAATACCTGATGGAGTTGGGGATTAAGGTTCACTACCTGCACTCTGAGGTTGAAACCCTGGAGCGGGTGGGCATTTTGCGCGATTTGCGCCTGGGGGTGTTTGACGTTGTGGTGGGGATCAACCTGCTGCGCGAAGGTTTGGACCTGCCGGAAGTCTCGCTGGTTGCAATCCTGGACGCCGATAAGCAGGGCTTCTTGCGTTCGGCAACGGCGCTGATTCAGACGATTGGCCGGGCCGCGCGGCATGTGAACGGTAAGGTCATTATGTATGCCGATGAGATCACCGAGGCTATGCGGACGGCGATTGACGAAACCAACCGCCGGCGCGCCAAGCAGGAAGCCTTTAACCAGGAGCACGGCATCCAGCCGGTGAGCGTGATGAAGACGGTCCGCGACATCACCGAGCGGTTGGGGGTTCATGCCGTGGCAGAGGGCAGCAGTTCGTACACGACGACGGACCGGAAAGCTAGCACGGGTATGGCAAAGTCTGAACTACAACGCTTGATTGCGGAACTGGAGAAGCAAATGAAACAGGCGGCCAAAGACCTGGAGTTTGAGAAAGCCGCCGCACTGCGTGATCAGATCTTCGAACTGAAGGCCATTCTGGTCGAAGAGAGCGATATGTCGCCGATCCAGAAGGTGCGCTTCCTTTCGGGCGAAGAGTAAATCGCCTGGACGATGATGACAGGGCTGTGGGCGGCTGAGCGCGGCGGCCCACAGCTTTTTTTAACCTTCACAAACCCTTCGAAAGGCCTTCACAGGTTCTTCATATCTTCTTGCTATGATGAGGGCAAGCAAATCAACGAAAGGAGATGAAAGAACCAATGAAACGCTTAATGATGATCCTCGGTATCGCCGGTCTGTTAGTCACGGCGGGTCTGTTATTCACCTTCCAGTATGCTGCGGCCCAACGGCCAGACCCCGGAACGCCGGGCGGCGGCTATGGGCGCGGTTGGATGATGGGGGGCGCCGGTCCCGGGGTGATGCACACCTACATGCAGGCGGCCCTGGCGGACAAGCTGGGCATAACGGTTGAGGAGCTTCAACAGGCTTACGCGGATGGCAAGACCTTCTGGGACCTGGCCGAAGAAAAGGGCTACAGCCTGGAAGAAGCCCGGCAGATGATGATTGACGCCCGCAACGAGGCGCTGGATAAAGCGGTAGAGGCGGGGGCAATCACTCAGGAGCAGGCCGAATGGATGAAGCAGCACATGACCAATATGCCCCTGGGCGGCTGTCACGGCGGCGGGTATGGCAGTGGGTATGGCGGCGGCATGATGGGGCGCGGCTGGCGCTGGAACCAGTAGAACATCAGGGATAGACACTTCAAAACTGCGGGCTGGCCCCGCAGTTTTGGCGTTTAAAGAGCGGTTACGCAGTGCGGCGGACGTTGAAGGAGTGAAACTCGCCGGTAGCGGGAAGCCACTCGTGCCGGACTTCGGACACAAAGGCCATGCGCGGGCCGGTGCGCAGTTTATCGAGCAGTTTTTCGAGGGCGGGGCGGGGGCCTTCGGCGACGACTTCGACCTGTCCGGCGTAGGTATTGCGCACCCACCCGGTGAGTTGGAGGGCCTGGGCGTGGTCAACCACGAAAGCGCGGAAACCGACGCCCTGGACGGTTCCATCAATGATGGCGTGCAGGCGGTAGAGTTCAGGGGAGGGGTTCGTCATGTTTGGGGAGGCGGTTGCGGGTATAGGGGAAGAAAACAAGGGTGGTGGGGAGCATCACCAGCAGTAAGATGAGCAGGTACGGCGAGAGGTTGCGCAGTACCAGGTTTCCGGCATCGAGGCCGAGGATTTCTTGCTTCCAGCGATATTCGAACTGACTGAGAGAAGAGCCGAGCGCGGCGGTGAGACCTTCTTCACAGCCCAGGCCGTTGTTGTACTGCTCCATCAGCTTCTTCAGGCCGTCGGAGCCGTAAGACTGGTAGAGGAAGCGGACGAAGGAAGCGGACTGCGCGTAGGCGAGGTAAGCGCCAAACGTCTCGCGCGGAAAGGCGTGGCACAGGGAAACCATAGAGAGGAGTTCGCGGCGGTCGGCGGCGGCGCGCAGGTGGCGCTGGTATTCGGGGTTGGGATACAGCTCGGCCAGCGAAGCCATCCCTTCCATCAACCAGACCGGCTGGCGGCGCAGGTTTTCGGCGGCTACGCGGTACTGTAAGAAGTGCATGATCTCATGGGGGACCTGGCGCTCAATCTCCAGGCGCTGTTCGGGGCCGGTGGGGATGTAGAGGTACATCTGCCCCAGGTCAGGGGCGGCGTGGCCGACAATCCAGGGCTGGTTAAGGTGGAGGGCGCTTTGCAGATCTGCGGAAGAATCGTAGGCGTAAATGCGAATGGGGGCCGGCGGGTCGGCGGCGAGGATGGCGGCGGCGGACTTTAACCCCTGGCGGGCTACGTCTAAAATTTCTTGCCCAAAGGCGGCACTGCGCCCGTACCAGTACACCTCAAAGTCGGGGTGGAGCAGCATCTGCCACTGAAAGCGGTTATCTTCGTAGCGGAAGGTGAACGACGTGCTGGGCAAGATTTCTCCGCTTTGGAGGACTACCAGGAAGTGAAACCGGTTCTGGGTGAAAGGCCGCAGGCCGAGGTCGGCGGCGCGGAAAGTATAGTGGACCTCGCGGGCGGAGTCGAGCGGCACGCTGCGCATGATGGCCTGTTCCCCAACCGGCGTGACAAACAGCATCACTTCCTTAACCTCCAACTCCGACTGGATGCGGGCGTTGAACGTCACCTGGCTGCCGAATTCATAGGTGACGCCCAAATCTTCCACCGGAATGACCTGCTGAGCGCGGGCGGCTGTGGGAGACAGGGCCAGGGAAAGAATGAGCAGGAACAGGGGCAGGGCGCGTTTCAAGGCGGTTACAGGTTTTAGCGAGGCCGGCGGCGTCTTGCGCCGGAGGGTTTATCGGGCGATACGTCCCGCGAGGGACCAGAAGGGCGCTCGCCGGGGACATCATCGTCCTCGCCGCCCTCATCCTCGTCCTCATCGTCCCAGGCATCGGCGAAGAACAGATCCTCTGCCTCAACGTCGGACGGGGCAGAAGACAGGGGGCGGTCGAGCTTCAGGCGCGCGGGGTCTTCCGGTTCGTCTAAATCCATCATGCGAAAGATGGATGAATCTTCAGTGAAGGCGAGCAGTTCGATGGCTTCTTCGAGGAAGAGGGCTTCCTCTTCGTCGTCTGTGGCGTCGAGGAGTTCTTCGAGCTTCTCGCCGACCCCTTCGCCGCCGATTTTGGCGAGCGACCAGATGACCTGCAAGCGAAGTTCGCGGTCGAGCTGTTCGTTATTGAGCATTGCCAGCAAGGGGCGGCGGGCCGAAGCGAGTTCTAACTCACCGGCGGCGCGGACGGCCTCGTACTGCACGTCAAGATCGGGGTGGTGCAACATGCGGTTGACTTCGGGGGCCCAGCGGTCGTCGGCCGAGCGGCTGATGGCGTAGAGGGCGCTGATGAGCCAGTCGCGCGAGTGGGAGGCGTAAGCTTTGCGGATGAGGGCGGGAACTTCGGGCCGCCCGGAGTAGCCGAGCGATTCGAGGGCGCGGCGGCGCACATCCTGGTCGTCAGACTCGCGGTAGGCGTGCAGAAGAGCTTCTTCCACCTGACGCAGCAGTGGGGCGGGCAGGGTTTCCACTTCGCCCATATAGACGTACTTGCCCAGGGCGGCGGCGGCGGCTGAGCGCACGGCGGCATCGGGGTCGTGATTGAGCATGTCGATGAAGCGGGGGGCCAGGCGGGCGTTTTCGGCTTCCCACAGCAGGTTAATGGCGTTGACGCGCACGCGCGGGTCGCTGTCTTGCAGGGCGAAGGCCGCCAGATTATCAAAAGAGACAATGGTTTCGTTCTCGGCCAGCTTTTCGAGATCTTCGAGCAGGGCGGCGCGGCGGGTAGGGTTGACGCGCGGCCAGATTTCTTTCAGGTTTTCGAAGTCGGGGCCTTCGAGGTCTGAAAACTGGTGCAGGTACAGCACCGGAAAGACCTGCGTATCGTCCAGGAGGGCGGCTAGCACCTCTTGGAACGGCACATAACGTTGCGGCTTTTTCTTAGGCATATAGAGTACAGCTTTCTAGCGCAGATCAATGGGGTTGAGGATGTCCTGCGTGGTGACGTAGATCATCAGCAGGATGAGGGCGGCAAAGCCGATCAGATGGACGAGGTTTTCGTAGCGGGCGGGGATGCGGCGGCGGAGCAAGATTTCGGGCAGTACAAACAGGATGCGCCCGCCATCGAGGGCCGGGATGGGCAGCAGGTTGGTGATGCCCAGGGCAACGGAGAGCATTGCCAGCAGGGAAAGGGTGTTAATGCCCGCTGGCTGGTTCGGCTCGGAGGCCATTTGAATATCCTGGTCGCGGGCGGCATCGAAGACGTTAAAGATGCCGACGGGACCTACAAAGCGCCCTTCTTCGGGCGAGATTTCGCCCTGGAACATCTTGACGGGCAGGGTAATCATCAGCGCCACCTGGTTATAGGTGGTTTGGAGGGCACGGGGCAGCCATTCAGATGAGCTGACCTTGCGGAAGGCGGTTCCCATGATGATGCCCAGCGGCCCCTGGCCCTGTGGAGGGTTGGCGCGCGGGGTGAGGCGGGTCTCAAAGGTCTGCCCGCCGCGCTCGTAGGTGAGGGTGATTTCGCGGCCGAGGTTCTGCCCGACGGCCTGCTGAAGGGCGGTATTGGAGCGAATGGGCTGGCCGTTGACTTCGAGGATAATATCGCCGGGGCGCAGGCCAGCGGCCTGGGCAGGCGAGCCGGTGACGACCGTGTCTATGAGGACGCGGGTAGGCTCTGGCACGCCGTAGATGCCGTACAGCAGGGTAAACAGCAGTACCCCGGTGACGAGGTTCATCAGCGGGCCGGCAAACAGCACAGACAGGCGCGCGAAGGGCGGGGCGGCGGCCAGCCCGCCGGGGATGGAGGGGTCATTTTCGCCTTTGGGGCGCACAAACGCGCCGAAAGGCAGCCAGTTGAGGGTAAATTCGGTTTCACGGAACTGGAAGAGCTTGACCAGCCGCGGAGGGAAGCCAAAGCCAAATTCTTCGACCTCGATCTTGAACAGTTTCGAGGCCAGATAGTGACCAAGTTCGTGCAGGAAGACCAGCAGACCAAAGGCCAGAATAAATTCGAGAATACGTACAATTAAAGCAAGCGATCCATTCATGGTTAATCCTGGTTGACCGTAAACAGTAGACAGTAAAGAGTGGGGGGCGTCAAAGATGCTGCCTACAAAGGGTAATTGCAGTTTCAAGGCCAGGGCAGCCTTGAATAAAAGCGTGTTGTTTCTTTTAATTATACCTGGGTTTGGGCGAGTTTCCTTTAATCTATATACAAATTGTCATTTTCTATCCAGCGGGCGGGGCCGCCGGGGGTGGCGCGGATGATGGTCTGCACGCCAGGCAGTTCGGCCAGGCGGCGGGCGGCTTCGTCGGCGGCGTGGGGGGCGCAGATGACGTGGACGTTGGGGCCGGCATCTAAGGTGTAGGCGACGGGCAGACCACCAGCGCGCCAGGATTGGACGGCTTTCATCACGGCGAGCGAGGCCGGTTCCCAGTAAAACAGGGCGGGGTGCGAGGTCATCATGACGGCGTGCATGAGGTTGGAATCTTGCTCGATGATCTCGGCGAGGGCGGTAAAGTCACGCTGGAGGATGGCGGCGCGGCAGATTTCGAGGCGGCGAGGGGTATCGGCCACGCGGGCGGCTTGGAGGGGAGAGGTATCGGCGAGGGCGTGGCCGGCGGTAGAGCCGACGGGCTTGGGGGCCGTCTCCAGCACGGTGATGCAGTCTACCAGGGGCCAGTGATCGGGCGGGGCGATGGAGAAGGCATAGGAGTCGTTGTGGCCGCTGCCGGCCTGCCACTCCACAAACCCGCCGGGGACGGAGCGGCAGGCCGAGCCAGACCCCAAACGGGCCAGGCGCGAGAGTTCGGCCTCGCTGAGGTGCAAGCCGAGGGCGCGGGTGGCGGCCAGGGCCAAGGCGGCGAAGGCCGCGGCGGAGGAGGCAATGCCCGCGCCCATGGGGAAGTTGTTGCGGCTGACGACCAGGGCGGGGTACTGCACGCCCGCCAGCCGCCGGACGTGGTCTAAAAAGCTGCTGACGCGCTGGAGGGTGGGGCCGGTCTCGGCGCGCCCGTTGAGGTGAAGCTGGTCGCAGACGATCAGTTCGTCGCAGGGCAGGTGAGGGTCAAAGGTGACGCGCGTGCGAGCGTAGAGGCCGTCGAGATTAAAGGAAAGGGAACTATTAGCCGGCAGGCGCAGGGCGTGATCGCGGTTGCCCCAATATTTGATGAGGGCGATGTTGGGGTGGGCCTGGGCGGCGGCGGTAGATGGTGGCATGGCAAGCTTCCTGTCTGGGGGAGATTATACCCGTTGAACAGGCGGAGATGGAATTGTTTTCCAAAAACAATTCGAAACAAATCGAGGGGCGGGTAAGGTGATAAGCACCAAAGCGGGTGGCATGCTTCGAGTATAGTGGATGAAGTGCGCAAAGATTTCCGCCAATGTGCGCAAACAGGGGCGGTTAAAGGAGGCAAATATTGCAGGCGCTGCCTTACGAGTCGCAGCCGCTGGCAAAGAAAGCCGAGTTCAAAGCTTCTTTTGAAAGGCCAGGATCGAGGTGCTCCAACTCGGCCATTCTTTAATCCCCAAAGAACGCTCCAGCTATTTGAGGTTGACAAATTTCTCCACCAAACGCATTTGTTCCACAAGCTTCTCCTAGAACCACCCCATATACCACTACAAAGTCATCCTCATAAAGCCCCGTGTATGGTTGCAACATAGAGATATAAGCGGCTTCGTACGTACCCGCAAGCCAAATTTGAAAATCCGTGTTGCTGATGACATTAAATACCCTTCCACGCACAATCACAAACTCGCCAATATGGTTGTCGGCGTAGTTTGCCAGTTCCCGCCAATCAATTTCCTTATACTTGGCTACCTCCGTAGCTGTAGCATTTTTTGCTTCTCGAGTTGCAGTTGCATTCCGATTCTTTTGCTCTTGGGTTTTTGCTACCATTGTGGAGGTTAACAAACGGGGGGGGATCGGAGTGATTGTTGAGGTTGCCGTGGGAGTAATAGTGGACGTAGGAGTGTCTGTAGGGGTAAGTGTGACGGTGGGAGTCAGGGTAATGGTGGGAGTAGGGGTGACCGTGAAAGTCCTGATTGGTGCTGGCTTTGGCGTTTGGGTAGAGGCTTGGCTCTCCGAAGGGTCTGTAGCCTCGCCAGTTTTTTCAACTGCAGCTACAGCTTTCTGTTGGGTGGGAGTATTCTTCAATGCGGATTTCCAGGGAGGCGAAAACACTACTACACAGAGACACATCAGGACGACAGTTATCGCAAGCAAGATTATGACATTACGCCAATTCTTCTTGTGTACCGGATTTTTCACCCAAGGTGCATCGGTTTGACCAAATGGATCAACCTCTGTTGCGGGCGGGATGGATCTATCTGTCCTGTTCTCCGGCATTTTGGATGTTGACTGGTTGTTTATCAGTTGGGGGTCTGCATCAGTGGTGTTGTTTTCTGAAGGTTCTACAGCCTTACTGCCTATCATCTCGTCCAAGCTTGGACTGTCCACAGGGACCGTTGGAGCTAACTTCTCCAGCGCCTGAGCAGCTTGTAAGTTATTCGGGTTTATGGAAAGGGCCTGCTGAAGGCAATATCGCTTTCGCTCGACATCTGTATAGCAAGTGGACAGCCATAACCACGCTAGTTCATTTCTTGGGTTATGTTTCAAAATTTCAGACAAAAGTTGTCCGCCCGTCTTGCGGTCACCTGCTTTAATCGCGGCAATCGCTTGTTTGAATTTATTTTCTTGTTCCATATTCACCTGCTTTTCTAGAGAAATTGTTAAGATAATTATGGGTCGAAATGCGAGAGACGCAAACAAAAAAGTGTTTGCAAAGAATAAACATGTGACTACATTATATTCACTTCCTTAGTAACAGGCGCAACAAAAGTAACCTTGCCGCTGGCAAAGTTTGAAATTCTAAAGGCTGACTGCTCTGGGAGGAAGCCGGCAGTCTTACTTCTCTTTGTGGTAGGCTGCGGCGAACCTCTCGTACTGCCTGTGAATTTCTTCCAGCGGGCAGTCGCCGTATTTTTTGCCCAGCCGGTAGCCCAGGTTGTACCAGGTGAGTATCTTAAGGGTCTTGTCCTGGTAGTTTCTATTACGCAGCGCGGCATCGCGCCAGCCCCTCAAAAAAGCGCCCCGGCGGGCATTGTCCGGCAGGCTGCGGTCATCTCTATCATAAGATTCGTTGGCGAGGAATTGTTCAGGGGTTATTTCGGCCATCGTAGGTTCCTTTTTCTCTTGCGGATTCATCGGGACGAGTGATTGCCATATTTTGGTTGGATAACCGTTTCGACTCCATCCAGGTAATTCGCCAAAAGAATTTTAACAACAAAACTTACATGCCCGGCGAATTACTGGGGCAAAACGCCTGGCAGCACTACCTGGTTGATTAAGGTACTTTCGGCGTTTTGCTTAATTCCAGTCTCTTCGTAATATTATAGCGATTTTTCGCCAGGGCTTTTCACGGAAACCTGAAGCGGGGGCCACTTTGCATTTTCGTTAGATACAATTCACGCCGGACTTATGCGGGCGGGGGCGGTTCCTCTGTATAATGGAGCAGGTCGTTATCTCTACCCCTGAATGTGGAAATTATAAGGAATTACCGATGCGATCTGGTTCCTTCCAATGGTCTTTGCTGGGCGTGGCTGTGAATTCGGTCACGGCGGGCGTGGTGTTGTTGTTTTTACTGCCGGTTCTGCCGCTCGCGGCGGCGGTGATTCTGGCGTGGCTGGTGGGGGCGCTGACGGCGCTGGGAGCGGCGTATGGGCTGACGCGGCGGCAGGCGGGCGGCGGACAGCAGACGAGCGGGCAAGGCGATGGGGCGGCGCTATCTACGGAGCGGATGGATGGGATTTTGGCCGAACTGACGGAGGCGGCTGACCTGGTGGGCGATATTGCCGGCTCGACTGAGGCGGTGATGTTCCAGAACGAGCAGGCCATGCGTCCGATTTTAATCGCAGTGGAGCAGATGGCCGCCGGGGCCGCCGGGCAGACGCAGTCTACACAGGAGACGGCGCGGATGGCCGAGGAGCTGGCCGCGACCACTACCGGCATCGCCGGGGGCGCGAAGGCCCAGGCGACTGCGATTGCCCACGCCATTGAGTTAAACCAGCGGGTGTTAGAGATCGTCCAGGTGGCTAATCTGGCGGCGGAGAGCGCGCAGCAGGCCGGCAACCAGGCGGCGGCGGATATGGATGCTATCCGCGCCTCGGTGAGCGCCGCGGCGGAGAAGGCGCGGGCCATGGGCCAGCGTTCCAGCGATATTCGCGTGGTGCTGGAGATTTTGGAAGATATCGCCGCGCAGACCCGGCTGTTGACGGTGAACGCGGCGATCGAAGCGGCACGCGCCGGTAAAGATGGGCGCGCCTTTGCGGTGGTGGCCGGCGAGGTGCGCCGCCTGTCGGAGATTTCCAGCACGTCGGTGACGAAGATTCGCAAGCTGGTGGCCGAGATCATCCAGGCGGCGCAGGAGTCGAATGACGCGATGCAGCAGATTGATCACAGCGTGGCCGGCGGGGTGCGCTCGGTGAAGCATTCGGCGGAAACGCTGGAGGAGATCGGGCGGGCCTTCCGCGATATCCAGGAGGCGGTAGGCAACCTTTCGGCAGAAATCCAGGCGATTTCGGGGGTGGTGGAAGAGAACACCGTGGCGACACAGCAACTGGCGACCAGCTCGCGGCAGGTGAAGGCGGCGATGGAGCAGGTGACCGCGGTGACGCGCGAGAACCAGGCGGCGATTGCCCAGATTAAGGGCGCGATTGCCAATATCTCGGAGTATATTATTGACGCGACGGTCTCGACGCAAAGCCTGTTGGATATGGCGTATTCAACGCAGACGGCTGTTGCCCGCGCGCGGAAGCGCCCGGCGCAGGCGGCGCTGGCGGCTCAGGCGCGGAAACGGCTGACGGTGGGCCTGGCGATGCCGTTTACGCTGTCGAGGCCGTTCTGGAAGAAGATGACACTCTTCGCGCAGCGCGGGGCGGAAGAATTGGACGTTGATCTGATTGTGCTGGACGCCAATGACGACCCAGAGCGGATGTGGAGCAATTACGCCAGCCTGCTGGAACGCGGGGTGGATGGGTTGATGACCGTGCCGTATTACGATTTGGGCCCGCGCATGTTAGACGAGGCGGCCCGCCGTTCGATTCCGGTGGTGCTGTTGGATACGTATTTGCGCGGGGTACAGCCGCAGGTGGGTAAGTACCCGAATTACCTGGCGTTTGTGGGGCCGAGCAACGCGGGAGTGGGCTACAGGATCGCGGATTACCTGTTTACGCAACAGCCAGACAGCCGGGTGGGGGCGCTGTTGGGGCAGGCCGGGCATTTTACGGGCATTCAGCGGGCCAAAGGGCTGGAATACGCCCTGCGCAAACATCCCTCGGCGCGCCTGGTCGCCAGCGCCAACAGCGATTTTACCCGCGAGGCAGGGGCAGAGGCGTGCGCGGCGATGCTGGCGGCACACCCGGAGATCAACGCGGTGTGGACGATGGCCGACCTCAATGCGCTAGGGGCCATTGATGCCATCCGGCGCTGTGGCAAGGTCCCTGGGCGCGACGTGCTGGTGGTGGGGATGGATCTGGATGAAGATAACGTTGCGCTGGTGGAGAAGGGCGAGCAGTTGTGCGACGCCAGCGTTCACTGGATGCAGGCGGGGCTGGGGCTGGTAGTTTTGCAGGACGTGCTGCGGGGCTGTGCGCTGCCCTATCAACGCGCTACAATCAAGCTGAACCTGGCCTTTGTGACTGCCGATCAGGCCCAGGCGTATACGCGGCAGTTGACGCAGGATGGGCTGCTGCCCTTTGACTTCCGGCAGCATGCGCAGGCCTTTAACCCGGCGGCGCAGGTAGGGCAGTTTGAGATTGAGATGGCATAGGCGGGGGAAAATCCGTTAAGAAGCAACCTGCTGGCGTGCATGTGAAGAAGTTGAAGCGTTTGGAAACAAACGCTTTTCTTTTTCTAAAGAGCCGCCTGATGCAATGCGTGTTCGGTGATTAGCATTCGCACGGACGGGAGCAGACTGCGGCCCATGGGGACAGGTGAGAAGAATTGAACCAAGATCTAGACCGCGTGGTCTAGAAAAGGATGATTGACGAAGGTTGACGTTTGTGTAAAATCAGTTAAAAGATTTCATTAAAGATTTTAGAAACAGCGTACGCAAGGCTTTAGCGGTGGGTCAGTTTACCGGTAGAGGAAGGGCAGGCTTCGTACCGGAATTCTGGATCGCACAGGTGGGTGCACCTGGAAAGGGAAACCGCGCAATGTTGAGGAAATGGAGTAAAGTCTTGTGGTTCCTGTTGTTGGTGGCTGCTTTTGCGGCCCAGCCGTTCTTTGCCACGCCGGTTTTTGCTGGCGGTCCGCTGGCGGGGAATTACTTTGTGAAACGGGTGGGGGCGGTGCTGCGGATGAACAAGCAGCCGTTCCGTTTTGCCGGGTCGAACAACTATTACCTGATGTATAAGTCGCAGTTCATGGTGGACGACGTCCTGGAAACAGCGGCGGCGAACGATTTCACCGTCATGCGCGTATGGGGGTCACTCGATATTGGCAACCAGGACGGGTCGAACTCGATTCATGGGAAGGCCGACGGCGTGTACTTCCAGTATTGGGATGGAAGCAAACCGGCTTATAACGACGGCGAAGACGGCCTGAAACGCCTGGACTACGTGATTTACAAAGCCGGACAGGTGGGCGTGAAACTCATCATCCCCTTTGTGAATAACTGGAGCGCCTTTGGCGGAATAGACCAGTATGTGCGCTGGCGGGGGGGACAGTATCACGATGATTTTTACACCGACCCGGTCATCCGTCAGTGGTACAAAAACTGGATTAAGCATCTGCTCAACCGCTGGAATACGTATACGGGCATTCAGTATAAGAATGATCCCACCATTATGGTGTGGGAACTGGCGAATGAGCCGCGCTGTAAGGGTTCGGGCAATTACCCGACTTCCAGCACCTGCACGACCGAGACGTTAATCAACTGGGCGGACGATGTTTCGCGGTATATCAAGAGCATTGACGGGAAGCACCTGGTATCGGTCGGCGACGAGGGCTTTTACTGCCTGGAGGGGGCCAGCGACTGGACGGAAAACTGCGGCGAAGGGGTGGATACGCTGGCGTTTGCCCGCCTGGAAAAAGTGGATATTCTCTCTTTCCATTTGTATCCCGACCATTGGGGCAAAGACGCGGCCTGGGGGACGCAGTGGATCGAGCGTCACATTGCGGATGCGCGGGCTATTGGCAAGCCGGTGATCCTGGGCGAGTACGGCTGGCAAACCAAAAGCACCCGCAACGTGGTCTTTAAAGAGTGGACCGATACTTTCTTTAATCAAGGCGGGAACGGCGCACTGTATTGGATTTTGTCTGGGCGCGAAGATAACGGCGCTTACTACGCCGATTATGACGGCTTTACCGTGTACTGCCCCAGCCCGGTGTGCATTACTTTGGGGAATTTTGCCCGGATGATGAAACAGCGCGCGGCGATGGAGTTTCCGCCGGTGGCGGACCAGGACAGCGCCGTGACCGAATTTGAGACGCCGGTGACGCTCGTCCCTGTGGCCAATGACATTACTTACGGCGGGGCTGTGCTGCTGCCGGAGACGATAGACCTGGACCCATCCACCCCGGCGCAAGATACCAGCGTGGCGGTGTACGGCGGCGTGTTTACCCTACAGCCGGATTTCTCGGTGCGGTTCACGCCAGACGCGGGCTTCTCTGGCAATTCGCAGGCGGCGTATACCATTCAAGACAGCGCGGGGCGGCTCTCGAACCCGGCCAATCTGCTGGTGACGGTGAAACCGAACCCAACCGGCGCAGTGATGCTGTTTTCCTTTGAGACGGGCACCGAGGGCTGGGCGCCGGCCAGTTGGAACGACGCTGGCACGGTGGAGCAAAGCACCGACTTTGCCAGCGACGGGACGCACAGCCTGAAGATCAACGCCACCAACGGCGGCTGGTTTGGGGTGATTTTCCCCTCGCCGGTTGATCTGACGGGCAAGAGCTTCTTGAAGATGGAAATTCAGACGCAAAGCGCGGGGACTTCGCGGGCCGTGGCGCTGCAAGTGGGCGACAGTTGGACGTGGTGCCAGAGCGATTGGGGCTGGATTAACAGCGGCACAACCACTACTGTGGAAATTGACCTGGTCGCGGTGGGCAACGGCTGTGGCGTCTCTGACTGGAGTCGGGTGCGGACGATTTACGTATGGTTCTCCGGCGGCGGCTCTTTCTACATGGATGCCGTGCGGGCGGAGTAAATAGTTCTTACAGGGGGCTGAGGGCGCGCTTGGGCGCGCCCTCAGTTCTATACGGCAGTTTGGTTGTTACCAGTGGAGCCACTTTTGGGGGGTGACTTCCCAAACGTTGTGGTACTGTTCCTCTTGGGTTAAATCCCACTCGTATTTTTGGAAAAAGGCATCCAGCAGGTCTTGAGGCCAGGGCGGCGCGACCGGGGCCGCCTGGCCTTCGCAGATAAGGGGGTGCTGGCCGTCTTCAAGGGCGAGGGCAACGCGCGGATTGCGCCGCAGGTTGCGCACCTTGACGCTCTGCGGGTCGGTCCCGATGTAGATTTTGCTGTTGTGCCAGACGAACCATACGGGGGCCAGGTGAGGGCGGCCATCGGGGCGCACGGTGGCAAACCAGATAGTCTGCTCTTGCGCTAGCCTGGCTAATATTTCGGGGGGCGGCAGTTGAGTCACGGTAAAATCCTCATTTGATGGGGTGAATAAGGTGCTTTCAGCGTTTGGCCTGGCGGCGCGCTCTGAGGCCCGCGGCCTGAAAACCTTAAGCGATTATAAAGCGAAAGGTTTTGCCGCGTGGTATACTATTTAAGGAAAGGTACAAGGTACAGGTTACAGCTTCCACTGCCTGGATATACCGGTTCTTTTGAAAATGCAGTGTAACGCGGCAGTATGGGAGCTTTGTGGGAGGTCATGTCATGTCGGAAGCGTTTGAGTTTTGGCGAAAACCGGAAGCGGAGGAGATGTATATGCTGGTGGGGTGGCGGCAGTGGGCCGACGCTGGCTCGGTCTCGTCGGGGCTGCCGCAGTATCTCATCCAGCAGACCGGGGCACGCAAAATCGGCCAGATCCGCCCGGACGGTTTTTATATTTTTCAGGTTCCTGGAACGCATGACCTGATGCGCCCGGTCGTTAAATTCAACCAGGGGTTCCCTGAATCACTGCAAACGCAACAGAACGAGTTCTACTATACCGGCGATGAGCGTAAGGGCGTGGTGATCTTTTTGGGGGATGAGCCGCACCTGGACGTGGAACGCTATATCAGCACGCTGCTCGAAGCGGCCCGCGTGTTGGGGGTGAAACGGATGATTGGTTTTGGCGGCGTGTACGGCGAACTGCCGTATGATAAGGAACGGATTATCTCATCGAATTACAGTATGCCGCATCTGAAGAAGGAACTGGACGAACTGGCGGTAAACCTGTCTGACTATCACGGCGGGGCCAGCATTGGTTCGTTTTTGTGCCGGCGAGCGGGCGATCACGATATGGAATACGTGGGGCTGTACGCCTTTGTGCCAGCGTATGATTTTTCGCTGGTGACGCAGGCCAGCAATACGATCCGGATCGAAAATGATTATATGGCCTGGCTGGGGGTGATGCGGCGGGTCAACTATATGTTAAAACTGGGGTTTAACCTGGCGGGCCTGGAACAGAAAAGCCGCCGGTTGATCGAACTGGTTGAGTCGAAGGTGGAAGAGTTAGAGAACGCCAACCCGCAGTTGGGCGTGCGGGAATACCTGCGCCGCCTGTCGGACGAATTTCACGAAATGCCGTTCAGCCCGCTGGATGACGTGTGGGAAGAAAACCTGCGCCGGCTGCTCAATAAGTTTGACGACGAGGACCGGCCCGAAGAATCTTAATCACCTGGCGGCAGGATTTGAACTATCCCCGAATCGCCATCGACGATCACCCGGTCACCGGTGTGGATCTGGCCGATGGCGATTTGATCAATGCAGGGGATTTCAGCAATAATGCAGCCTACGGCGGTGATGGTCTCGCACTCGGCGTTGAGGATGGCGGCGGGGGCGAGACCGTTCTTTTTCAGGCGGTAGAGGGTGTACGAGCCAACGGTAGACCCTTTGCCAGAGGGGAATACCAGGATGCGCCCGCCGATGAACTGGCCTTCTAATTCGTGACCTTTTTCGACAATCTGGCCGCTGTCGGGGTCTACTCCGCCAAAAAAAGAAATGCCCATGCGGGTGACGAGGGCTTCACCCCTGGCCTGACCCCGGTAGATGGTGCGCCCGCGCAGTTTCATCGCAGGGCCTCCGCGACGACCTCGTCGAAGGGGAGGAAGAGGGTTTTCATTTTATTCTTGGAACAGGCATAGTAACAGGCTTTGGCGCTGTCGGTTGCCAGGGCGGTAAAGCGGCCTTTGATGGGCGCGACGACGCAGCAGGTGTCAACGGCAAAGGTAGCTCCGCTGGCTTCGATGATGCGGGTGTAGCCCATGCGGTCGGCGAGGTGCTTGACCGGGCGGGAGGTGGTGATCCAAAACGTTTTTTTTACCTGTTTGCCGGCCAGCAGTTGGGCCAGGCGGGCAATTTCGGCGATGGTCAGGTGCGGGCAGCCCAGGCTGACGAAATCAACCTCGGCGGCGTCGGCATCGCTCAGGGCGTGGCGGGCGGCATCGAGCGCGGTTTGGGCGACGCTGAAGCCGGTGGGCGGCGGCTGGAACAGAGCGGCCTCTGGGGTGACGCCTGCCATGTGGAAGAGGGCCGCGCCGCCGTAGGTGGCGAGGCTGGCGCAGAAGGATTTTAGTTCTTCCAGCGAGGCGGCGGCGACCCCGGTGATGTAGGGGATGTGCTTCTGGCCGGTGGCCTCGATCTGCTCGCCGATGCAGCGGCCTAACGCGCCAAAATCGGCGGGTGAGTTTAAGGGAACTTCGACCTGTACGGTCAGGGTGGGACGGCGGTTGGCGGGCAGGTGCAGTCCGTAGGCGGGGGTAAAGCCGGTGAGGGCGGCGGCCAGGGCGCTGGGGCCGCCTTCGCGGTTGGTGCGCGCGCCCAACACCGAGTTGGCGTAGCATACGGCGCTGCTCTCGGCCCAGGCGATGTGCTGTCCGTAGAGGGGCAGGTTGCCGCTCAGGTAAGGGGTGCAGGTACAGGTCGTTATCACGCCCATGCGGGCGAAAGCGTTGATAACGCGTTGTTGTTGGGCGGCGAAGTCTGGGTCAATGCCAAGCGCCTGCCAGTTGTCTACGTCCATTCCGGCGGGGTTCAGGGTAGTGAGGACACGCACCTGACCGCCGCCCGCGGCCATCTCGGCTAAAAAGCTCAGACCGGCTTCGCCGAGGTTGTCGTAGCTGACCCCGGCAATCTGCACGGAGGAGATGGGGACCATGTCCTCGGCTCCATAAATTTCGCCCAGCGCGGCGAGGATTTCCATGGCCTTGCGAACGGCGTAACCGTACTGCCCATCCAGCATGGCCTGTTGATCGGGCGTGAGTCTCATAACCCAAACCTGCTTAAATCAACCTGTGGGAAGGGAGCTTTGTCGAAGGATTTGCCAGCGGCGCGCAGTGGTTTGGTGAGGTCAAAGCCCAGGCGGGTGGTGTTGTGTGTGCCGGGTTCGGCGGAAGGGTCTAAGCTGGAGCCGGGGGCGCGTTCTTTGATCACCAGGTCGGCGTCGCCCTGGAAGCGGGTCGCCATGGCCCACTCGACTTCCAGGGGGTTGTAGATGTCAATGTCGCTGTCAACCACGTAGACGTGCTTGCAGGATTTGTGACCTTCGAGGGCGGCCAGAATGGCGGCTTTGCCGTCGTCCTCGTGCTGTTTGTCAATCTGGACGATGGCATGCAGCCAGGAACACCCGCCGGGGCTGACATTGACATCCAGGCAGTGGACGACTTCGTTGACTTTGCGGAAGATGGTGGGTTCGCGGGGCATCCCCATGAGGAGCTTGTGTTCCAGCGCGCCGGGCAAGAGGGCGTGCCAGATGGCATCGCGGCGGTGGGTGATGGCTTTGACGACGAACACCGGCTCCTGGCGAACCACGTCGTAAGTTTCGGTGAGGTCTACAAAGGGCCCTTCGGCGTGGGTGCGGTTCAGGTAGACGGTTCCTTCGATGACAAATTCGCTCTCGGCGGGGATAAGCACATCCACCGTGACGGCGCGCGTCACCTGGAAGGGTTCAAGAGCGTTGGCGATCTCTAACTCATCTACGCCCAACTCCACCGAAGTGGCGGCGGCGGCCAGAATGTTGGGGGCGCAGCCCACGCAGACGGCTACGTCAATGGCCTGGCGGTCACGCAGGAAGGTATCGAAGTGGCGCGAGCGCACTACCCGCACGGCCATCTCGGTTTTGGAGAACTGCATGAGGCGGTGGAAATCCATATTCTGGCCGTAGACGGGGTGGCGGGCGATCATCACGCCGGAGCTGATGTAATTGCCGCCGTCGCGCTCGCAGTGGCGCAGGATGGGGAGCTGATCGAGGTCGGGTTCGGTGAGGATGACTTCCTGGCAGGGGGCGGAGGCCGCCAGAGCCGGCGGGGAGCGGCGGTCAATGGCGGCGGTGAGGAGGGGGATGATGCCCGAGACGGGGATATTGAAGTAGCTGGCAAAGGCGGCTTTGGAGCAAAACAGGTTGCCGGCCACGCGAAACGGCGCTTCGGCGATGCGCTCGAAGAGGATGGGAGTGGGTTCCATTTTCTTGAGGATGCCGGCGGCCTCGTAAGTTTTAGAAACGGGGACCGTCACGCGCCGGAGCTGGCCGGCCGCTTCCAGCCTGTGGAGATAGTCTCGGAGAGTCATCTTTGCACCTGGCGAAAAGGGGATCTGGCTTTATTTTAGCACACCTGTTATGGAATCACCGATGGACGCAGATTATGCCAGCAGGTCTCCGCTCATGGCGGGCAGGGTCAGGTCTACAGCGCCGCCGCACACGACGGTTTCGGTTGATCCCAACAGGCTGTGTAAGATGCGGCCTTCTGGCAGTTCTAAATCCTGCACCGAGATGCGAAGGGCGGCCGGCGCAGGACCGGCATTGATGGCAACCAGGATGGTCTCTTGGGGGTGGATGCGGGCAAAGACGTAGACGTTGGGCGAACCGGAGGCCAGCAGGCGGCGCAGGTGGCCGTCTATGAGCGCGGGGCGGCGCTTGCGCAGGGCGATGAGGCGCTGGACCCAGGCACGCAGGTCGTGGTTCCAGCGGTGCGGCTCCCAGGGAAAAGCGCGGCGGCATTGGGGGTCTTTGCCGCCCTCTAAGCCGATCTCGTCGCCGTAGTAGATGGAAGGCACGCCGGGATAGGCAAACAGGAAGAGATACGCCAGTTTAACCTTCTGCACGTCGCCTTCAAAGGCGGTTAACACGCGCTCGGTGTCGTGGCTGCCAAGCAAAAGGTAGTGGGCATAGACGTTCTCGCGGGCGTAGGCAGTGAGCAGGTCTTCGACACGCTGGGCGAAGTGAGGGGCATCTACGCGGCCCAAGAGCAGGTCATGGAGCGCGGCGCGGACGGGGTAGTTCATCAGGCCGTCGAAGTGGTCCGCATTGGCCCAGCGCGGCTGGACCTCCCAGATTTCGCCCAGGGTGTAAGCCTCTGGGTTGGCGGAGGTGACCACCTGGCGGAACTCGGCCCAAAAACTGTCATCGTCAATCTCATTGGGCACGTCCAGCCGCCAGCCATCGGCTCCCTGTTCGATCCAATAGCGGGCGCAGTCCAGCAGGTAGCGGCGCACCTGGGGGTTGGCGGTGTTGAACTTGGGGAGTTTCTTCATCCCCCACCAGCCCAGGTAGTTACGGGCCTTGCCCTTGCCGTAGGCATCTAGCGGGAAGCGCTTGATGTGGAACCAATCGCGGTAGGGTGAGTCTTCTTCGTTTTCCATGACGTCGTCAAAGGCAAAGAAGCCCCGGCCACAATGGTTGAAGACGCCATCCAGGATGACGCGCACGTCGTGGCGGTGGGCGACGTCTATGAGGGCGTGGAAATCGGCAAGGTCGCCCAGTTTGGGGTCAATGCGGAAATAATCGGTGGTATGGTAGCGGTGGTTGGTGGGCGACATGAAGATGGGGTTGAGGTAGATGGCATTGATGCCCAGATCGAGCAGGTAATCGAAACGCTGGATGATGCCGCGCAGGTCGCCGCCCTGAAAGCCGCGGTAGGTTGGTTCTGCGCCCCAAGGCTGGACGTTGACGGGGTCGTTGGAAGGGTCGCCGTTGGCGAAGCGGTCTGGGAAGATCTGGTAAAAGACAGCGCGTTGCACCCAGGAAGGGACGGGCATAGGAACTCCGGTGGATAGGGGTTAGGGGATCGCGGCGAGGAGCTTTGCGGGCTGATGGGCGTAGGCATCGAGAGGCAGCTCGCCGGTGGTGAGTCGCATGAGAATATCCGTCAGGGTCTGGTTGACGGGAGTAGGCACGTTCAGGCGCTGGCCGTAGCGGGCGACCGCCCCGTTGAGAAACTCTACTTCGCTCTTGCCGCGCCCGCTGTGCAGATCAATATGAAAAGAGGGCATTTTGCCGCCCCGCCCGCTGCCCACGGCGCGGATTAAGAGGGGACGCGAGAGCCACAGCGGCAGCGCCGCCGCCCAGGAAAGGGCGCGCACCGGGGTGGCGGGCAGGTCTACGACCGGAATGTTTTGCGCCGCCATGACCTGAAGCGCCTCGCGGTACTGGCGCATTTCGAGAGCGAACAGGCCGGGGTGGGCAAAGATTTCTCTGGCGGGCATATCCAGGATGGCAGAGGTGGCGTTTGCCAGCAGGTTGGTGAGCATTTTGGACCATTTCATGGCGGCGGGGTTGGCAAAGGTTCTGGC
>DAOUAC010000032.1:0-33289 GCA_034434155.1 Anaerolineaceae bacterium | reverse complement strand
CGGGCGGGGGAGAGCTGTCAACGGATTTCGGGAGCGGATTGAACGGATTTCTTGCAGGTCGGGTTCGGCGTCCGGCGGGGAACCCCCGCCTCAGAACCTGCAAACCCCTCACGGGGTTCTCTTCCTCAGCCCCGCAGGGGCTTTCACGTCCTGAGCAGGGGCTTCAGCCCCGCGCGTTTTCGCCCATGCCCGCGCGGGATTTCGGCGGGGGTTGAAACCCCCGCCTCAGAACCTGCAAACCCCTCACGGGGTTCTCATTTTCAGCCCCGCAGGGGCTTTCACGTCCTGAGCAGGGGCTTCAGCCCCGTGCGTTTTCGCCCCCACCCGCGCGGGATTTCGGCGGGGGTTGAAACCCCCGCCTCAGCACCTGCAAACCCCTGACGGGGTTCTCATCCTCAGCCCCGCAGGGGCTTCCACGTCCTGAGCAGGGGCTTTAGCCCCGCGCGTTTTCGCCCCTACGCCCATAATCCGTTCAATCCGCTCCCGGCCCATCGGAATGGGCGGCCCATAAGAATGGGCTTACCGTTGACAGCTCCCCCCAACCTGCGCGGGCGGGGAGACCCCGCCCCTACACTTGTGGCCCCGCGCCCATACCCCCGCCCTGAACCCGCCCTACGGCTTTTTCTTCGCTCTGCTGAGATCGTACCCCTGGCCGGCGTCTGCGGGCAGGGAATATTCTTTGAGCCGCCGCGCCAGGCAGGTGTTGCGGTCGGCAATGCGGTCGTTGTGGACGGCGATGGCGATGGCCTGGCGGCTGCCGACCAGCACGACCAGCTTGCGCGCGCGGGTGACGGCAGTATAAAGCAGGTTGCGCTGGAGCATCATGTAGTGTTGGGTCAGGATGGGGATGACAACCACGGGGAATTCGGACCCCTGGGCTTTGTGAATGCTGACGGCGTAAGCGTGGACCAATTCGTCTAGCTGTGAAAACTCGGCCTTGACGGTGCGCCCGTCAAAATCAATGAGAGCCAGGCTCTCTTCGCGGTCGAGGGAGAGGATGCGCCCCATATCGCCGTTAAAGACCTGGCGGTCGTAATCGTTGCGGATTTGCATGACGCGGTCGCCTTCGCGGAAGACGCGCTGACCGTAGTAGTACTCGTTTTTGTGGTCGGCGGGCGGGTTGAGGGCGGCCTGCAAGCGGGCATTCAGTTCTGCCACTCCCACCGCGCCGCGGTGCATGGGGCAGAGGACCTGAATATCGGCGAGCGGGTCAAAGCCGAAGCGTTTTGGGATGCGCGTAGTCACTAAGTCTAATACCCAATCCGCCGCTTTTTGGGGATCACTCTCGACAAACAGGAAGAAATCGCGGGCGTTTTGAGCGATCACCGGCATTTCGCCCTGGTTGATGCGGTGCGCGTTGACGATGATATAGCTGTCTTCAGCCTGCCGGAAGATCGTATCCAGACGGGTGACGGGGATAACGCCGGAATTGATCAGGTCGCGCAGGACGTTGCCCGGCCCAACCGACGGCAGTTGATCTACGTCGCCGACCAACAGCAGGTGACTGGCCGGGTCAATGGCGTTCAGCAGGTGATTCATCAGCAGAATGTCAACCATTGAGGTCTCGTCAATGATGACCAGGTCGCAGTCGAGCGGGTTTTCGCGGTCGCGCAGGAAGAGATTGCCCTCGCCGGGTTTGAATTCCAACAGGCGGTGGATGGTTTTGGCTTCCAGTCCGGTGGCTTCGCTCAGGCGCTTGGCGGCCCGCCCGGTGGGCGCGGCCAGCAGAACGCTGTGTTTGCGGGCTTGCAGAAGGCGGATAATACTGCCGGTGATGGTGCTTTTGCCGGTCCCTGGGCCGCCCGTCAGAATGGATACTTTGTGGGTCAGCGCCATGCGCACGGCGTCTTTTTGCTGGGCGGTCAGTTGAATGGGCATCTGCCCGGCCAGCCAGGCGAAGGCGCGCTCCCAATCGGTGTTCTGAAACCCGGCCAGCCGGTCGGCGCGCGCCAACTGGATGCGGCGCAGTTTGCTGGTGACGCCCCGCTCGGCCAGGTAAAAGGGCGGCAGGAAGATGGCTTCGACGGTCTTTTCGGCGGGCGGGTCGCCGGTCTGAACGGTGAACTCTTCTGAAAACAGCTCATCCTGGCGGATCAGGGCCTCAAGCTGGGTTTCGCAGGCGCTGCGCGGCACTTCCATCGCCTTACCGTCCTGATCCACAACTTTCAACAGTTTAACGCCCTCATCCAAAAGCTGGGCGCGGGTGGCGTAGCAGTGGCCCTGGTCGCTGAGCTGGCTCATGGCAAAGAGCAGACCAGCTTGCAGGCGGGCGGGGTCCTCTAAAGCAATGCCCATTTTGCGGGCGATTTTGTCGGCGGTGCGAAAGCCGATCCCGTACACTTCGCGGGCCAGTTGGTAAGGGGCATTCTGGACGATGTTAATGGACGCCTGGCCGTACTGCTTGTAGATTTTCACCGCCAGGCTGGTGGAAACGTCATGCCCTTGTAAGAAAACCATCACTTCTTTAATGAGCTTTTGGTCGTTCCAGGATCGGATAATCATCTCCACGCGCTTGCCGCCGATGCCCGGCACTTCGCGCAGACGGTGAGGGGCCGTTTCGATGACGTTCAGAATGTCCAGCCCGAAATAATCCACAATGCGGTTGGCGGTAGCCGGCCCTACGCCGCGTATCAACCCACTGCCCAGGTACTTGCGCAGGCCCTCAATGGTGGCGGGGTAGTGGACGGAATACGAGCGCACCTCAAACTGCCGCCCGTATTGGGGGTTATTGATCCAAAAGCCTTCCAGATGGAGCAGTTCGCCCACCGCAACCCCGGTGAGTGTTCCAACGATGGTCACTTCATGGGTCTTGCCCTTGGGGATGAGCCGCGCGACGGTATAGCCGTTTTCCTCGTTTTGGAAGGTCAGGCGCTCCAGAGTCCCTTCCAGGAACTGAAACTGCCCATCCGCGTGGTCTGAGCGGGCAGTTTTTTCTTCAGGGGTTCCCTGAGCGTTCTCTGTTTGCTGATGTGGAACGCGCGGGGCGGAGCGGGGGGCGGCCCGTCCGCGCTCGCGCGGCGGATTTTTGCCATGGTTCATGCAAGACCTCTAGCTTTCCCCCTAATTTTACTCTGCTTTCGGTGGATTGGAAAACTACCGCAGGAAAGCGAGAGACGCCAGCAGGCGCAGGTCTTCGCTGAGGGAGCCGGCCTCATCGCAGAAAGCGAAAAGGCGCGGGATGGGGTTGCGCTGGAGGATGCGGGTAAAGAGCGGCTTCATCTGGCCGCCGCGGCGCTCCAAAGCGCGCAGGAACAGCGCGTCACACAGGCGGTAGCGCCAGGGCGCGGTGGGAATGGCAAACGGATGGGCGTAGTCTTCCAGCGAGCGGGCAATGGCGGCAGAATCTTTTTGAATGCGCGCGAAAGCCGCCCCGGTAAATGGTTTGACCAGGCCGGCTTTGGCCCCCACTGCCATCACGCGCTCGCCCAGGCGGCGCGGAAAGGGCCGGTCAGTGATGGTCACTGCCCCGGCAGGGGCGGCGGCGGTGCGGTAGCGGGAGATTCTTAGCGTGGTTTCGATATACTCGCCGATGGCGCGGTCGTACTCGTGGGGCTTGAGCAGATCACGCGAAAAGAGGGTGTAGTTCACCACTGCGCGGCGGCGGTTGAGCGGCAGGACGGAGAAGAAGCCCAGCGCGCCCTTTTGGGGAGCGCGGAAGTCGTAAAGCGTGATGGTGGTTGGGTCGAAGGCGTCGGCGGGGGTGTGGATTTCCCAGGCTTTGCAGTGCTGTTTGAGGGTGTGGGAGCGGGCCCTATTATTCGCATAGCCACTTAATCAAAGCAAACTATCAAACACCCAATTCCCCAAATACGCCTTCCCCGCGGCCAACACCTGCGCGCCGTTTTTAGAATCTTGAATTTCGTCAACCCGGCCGTACACAAAGGCCGCCCGCCCCGTCTGCGCCAGCGCCTCCCGCGCCGCCGGGTAAAACTCGGCCCCGCGAATCATCTGACAGCGGTAGGGGGCCAGGTCTTCCACCCGCTGAAAACGGTCGCTGATCCATGCCGCTCGATGCCAGACGTGGTAAACCACATGGTCAAACGGGGTCGCCTGGGCCGTCCAAAAGCACCAGGTGCGGTCATCGTTTTCTTTGCGATCCGGATCAATGATTAACATGCGGGGCGGGCGCGAAGCCAGCCGCTCAATGTGATAAGCCAGACTCAACCCGGCCAGGCCGCCCCCGGCCATGATGTAGTCATAAGACCCATCCGTCTGGCCGGCATCGCCCGCCACCGCCTATAACCCCCCGCGCGAGTGCAGTAACTGCCCCGTAATCCATTCGCCCAGCGGCGAAGCCAGGAACAAGACCAGGTGAGCCACGTCTTCAGGCTGGCCCACGCGGCCAAAATACGAATTCTCCACCATCGTCTGGTAGAGTTCCGGCGGCATCCAACCGGTATCGGTCGGACCGGGGTCAATGGCGTTGACGGTGATCCCTAACGGCCCCAATTCGGCACTCAATGAGATCGTCAAGGCATCCACTGCGCCTTTTGTGACCACGTAGGGCAGGTTGCCGGGCATGGGGCCGAACAGTTCGCCCGATACCAGGTTGATAATCCGCCCGCCCGGGTGCTGAGACCGCCCGCCCCTGCCAGACTTCTGATAGCGCCTGGCAAATTCCGCGCACAGCAGGGCGGCGCCGCGCACGTTCACAGCATAATGGCGGTCTAACAGTTCAGGCGTCAGGCCCAGCAGGTCCACTTCGACATCATAGGCGGCATTGTTGACCAGGATATCCACCGGGCCGACCTCTTGCTCAGCCCGGTCGAACAAGCGCGCCGGAACAGCCGGGTCGGTCAGGTCGGCCTCCACCGCCGCGGCGCGCGCGCCTGATGCCCGAATTTCTGCCAGCAGATCCTCCGGTTCGTGGGGCCGACTGCCCCACGGCTGTTCACGGTCGTAAGGGCGGTAATAGGTGAAAAAGATGCCCGCCCCCGCCTGAGCCAGCAGGCGCACGATGGCCGCGCCAATGCCGATCTTGCGGCTGGCGCCGGTAATCAGGGCTGTTTTGCCTGCCAGAGACAGTTCCACCCCCATGCCTAGCCCCTCAAAGAGACGATCTGCCCGCTGGCGGCGGCCTGGTAGAGTGCCTGGGCCGTCTGAACGTGATTGCGCGACTCTTGCAGTGTGATATAAGTTGGCTTGTGATCTAAAATGGCGTCCTGCAGGTCTTCGACCTCGCCCGAGTACAGTTCCTGGCGGGGAACGCGGATTTTCTGCGGAACGCCCTCATTGGGGTAGAAAATCAGGGCGCGGTCAGGACTGCTCATCTGCGTGAAGGGCCGCGTGACGACCAGCCGCCCTTCCGAGCCGATAATCTCGGCGGAGGTGTTAAACGGAGCGCGGAAAGAACAGCCAATTTGCGCGGCGCGATTGCCGGAGAAGTTCATCAGCCCGGCAAAGTCTTCATCCACCCCGGTCGGACCGATCCGCTGGGTGGCGGCGACCCATTCGGGCAGTGCGCCGCCCATCACGTACTGGCAAAAGCTGATGGGGTAAATGCCAACGTCCCACAGCGCGCCGCCGCCGTATTCAGGAACCAGGCGGACATTGCCTTCGCGGTTTTGCATGAAGAAGCTAAAGTAGGCCCGCACCAGGCTGATATCACCCAACCGGCCGCTCCGCACCCATTCACCGATGATCTTCGTCTGCGGGTGGTGGCGGTACATAAAGGCTTCGGCCAGGGCACAGCCGCTCTCACGGCTGGCGGCGATCATCTGATCTACTTCTTCCACCGTCAGCGCGAAGGGCTTTTCACAGAGGACGTGCTTGCCGGCCCGCAGGGCCTTCACCGTCCACTCCGCATGGAGATGATTGGGCAGGCTGATGTAAACAGCGTCTACCGCATCAGAGTTGAGCAATTCTTCGTAACTGCCAAAGGCCTGCGGAATTTCCCATTCCTGGGCGTAGGCGCGGGCGCTCTCCAGACTGCGGCTGGCTACGGCCGCCAGTTGGCCGCGTTTGGAAGAGCGAATGGCCGGTATCAGCGCCCGGTTGATATGCGCTGTGCAGATTAACCCCCAACGAACAGTATCCATGATGGGCCTCCCAAATCTAAGATGAATCAAGGATATATGAGGAAGATCGAAAAGTCAACGAGGCTAACAACCGCCTTTTTTGATGATTCTTTGACGAAGAATCCGATGCAAACGGATGCCCGTTCTTCTATAATGTGAAGCAAGGAGGTACATAATTCTATGAATATCATTGCCTGGATCATTTTAGGGGCCATTGCGGGCTGGTTAGCCAGCATCGTTACCGGCCGGAACTCGCAGATGGGCTGCCTGGCGAATATCATCGCCGGCGTAATTGGCGGCGTGGTAGGCGGCTGGGTGATGACTCTGTTTGGCGGGCCGGGCGTTACCGGGTTCAATATCTACAGTTTATTGGTCGCATTTCTCGGAGCGGTCATTGTGCTGGCAATCTGGAATCTCATCTCTGGGCGGCGAGCCGTATAGCGCGACTGCGTGAATCAGAAGAGGTCTCTCCCCATACAGGGAGGGACCTCTTTGGGTATGGGGTAGGGGCGGGGTTTGCCCGCCCGTCTGCCCACGCGGGCCGGGAGACCCGGCCCCTACCGATGACGGTTTTCCTGTGTAGGGGCGGGGTTTCCCCGTCCGTTTGCCCACGCTGACGATTTTCCTGTGTAGGGGCGGGGTTTGCCTGCCCGTCTGCCCACGCGGGCCGGGAGACCCGGCCCCTACCGATGACGGTTTTCATGTGTAGGGGCGGGGTTTCCCCGCCCGTGCCGGAAAACCCGCGCCTTTACAGGTGACGGCCCCCGTCGAGATACAGGATCGTGCCGGTGACGTAAGCCGGCCCGGCTAACAGGAACAAGACGGCCTGCTGGACCTCTTCCAGGGTGGCCCACCGCCCGGCGGGGACCTCGCGCAAGACGCGGGCGGCATCGCCCCCGTCGCTGGGCGGCAGAACCGCTCCCAGGGCTAACCCGTTCACCGTGATGGCCGGGGCCAGCGCCGCCGCCAGCGAGTGCGTCAGCGCGGCCAGGGCCGCTTTGCTGATGGTATAAGGCAGATGATCGCCGCGCGGGCGCAGTGCCCGCCAATCGAGCAGGTTCACAATCCGCGCGCTGGCCTCTGGCGGTAACGCGCGGGCCAGCGCCTGGCTGAGCAGGAAGGGCGCAGTCAGATTCACCATCAGGTGACGGTTCCAGTCGGCCAGCGTTGTGGTCTGCCAGTCCAGCGGCTCGAAGATCGAAGCGTTATTAACCAGGCCAAAGACGGGCCCGCCTTCCAGCGCCCTGGGCAGGATGGTTTCAACAGCCTGCGGATCATTCAAGTCGGCCTGGATTAAATCTGCCCGGCGTCCAAGCGACTGCACCTCGCGCTGAAGGCTCTCGGCTTCGCTGGCAGAAGCGCCGTAGTGGATCACCAGGTCGGCCCCGGCCTGCGCCAGGGCATAAGCCACCGAGCGCCCCACCCGCCGCGCCGCCCCGGTGATGAGAATCCGTTTGCCTTCCAATGAGAGTAGCATGGCTACAGGCCTGGGTAAAGCTTCAGCGTGGCAATGTCCCAGGGGCGTAGGTAGACCTCAACGCTCTGATTCTCGATCTCCAGCGGGCGGCCCTGGCGCTCTAACAGGTTGACCTGCTCCACGGCGCGGATCTTGGGCGGCAGTGCCACGGCCACCGTGCCTCCCAAACCGCGGTGCTCGACCAGGCGCACTGCCAGAGCATGCCCGCTTTCAGCCCACTTAACCGCCGCGATGCGCCCCGGCCCGGCGGTCACCTGCGGCAGAGGCGGCAGTTCCGCCCGACCCTGCACCGCCAGCAGGCCAGCGTTATAGGCATCCGCATCAGCAACCACGCTCGACGCCGAAAACGCCCCCTCATACGCGCAGATGGCGAAATCAAAGGCATGTTCGCCCATATCGCGCATCCCGTCGTATTCGGTCATGGTATAAAACTCCGGCTCATGCAGGTAGGTAGGGATGGCCGGACTGCGCAGAAGTGAAAGCAAGATCACCTCGCCTGCGGGCTGGCCCGCTTCGATGCGGTAGGAAGGCGTTCCCCGGTTCAAAAGCGCCACAGATACGCCCGGCCCTTCGACCCCGGCCCAGTTAATCGCCGGCCAATCGCCGTTGGCCCCGGCCCAGCGGAACCAGGGTTCATAGGGCTGGCGCTCGATCATGCCATAAGGGACTTCGTATAAATGCCGGCCAGAAAACGGCAGCGGCATCGCCACCCGCAGGCGGTGATTAAACCCATCCCACCAGGCCGTCATGTGGAAGTCAATCCGCTCCAGCCCTTCCACCAGGGTGACGGACAGCCTGGCACGCAGGCACTTACCCGAAAAACCACCCTCGCGGGGGATATCTACGTCAAACCACAGGCGTTCCAGGCCGGGCCGTCTCTCGACGCCGGTCAGAAGGGTGTAGGGGGCCAGCGGGGTGCGGCGCTGATCTGGGGAGAGAGTGGCCCAGGGAGAGCCTTCGTCGTGTTCCAGGATCAATTCGGCGGGGCGGTATTCGCCAGCGGTCAGGATGGCCCGCCCCAGGCGCTGATCCCAAATGGTTTCGATGCCCCGCGGCCCGGCCTGCACGCGAAAGCGGCTGTTGGCGATCACCGCCGCCGCCGGAGGTTGGCTGATCTCTGCCGCGGCCCACTGCCGGGCGGTCTGTACGCGATAGGCGCGTGCCCCAAAGCCCGGAACCCCAGATGCCAGAAATTCTACCCGCGAGCGCCCGCCTTCCAGGGTCGTCTGTGACAGCACCAGGGCTTCCTGGCCGGTTTCTTCATCCAGCAGGGCAACCGGAGCCTGGCCGTTGATCTCGATGGCCGCGATCTGCGTGCTGGCCTGGCCGGTGGGGTTAATCACCGTAATGGCTTGCGGGTCAGGCTGGAGTAAGTCTCTCAAAGCTGCGGCTTCCACCGCGCTTAACGCTGCATCAATCCGCTTCCAGCAGTCGCGCAGTTCCTCATAGGCCGCGTCAATGTGCGTAGCGGTGATGGCATCGTGGAACATGGTGAAGAACTGCGCGTGACGGATACCCTGTAAAGCTTCACGCGGGTAAGCCCCGCCGCGCAGGGCCGCCATCACTCCCAGCAGTTCAGCCCTTAGCAGGCGGTATTCCTGACGGCGCACCGTCTGCTTGGTTTGAATGCGCGTCACCAGACAGCCAGAGTTGTTGGGGTTTAGCTCCACGCCCGGGTGGAGCTGATCTTCCGGCGGGGCATCTACAGCGTCTAACCAGGGCCGGACCAGAGGAAGCAGGTCTTCTTCCAGCGCAAAGCGGACGTGATAGGGCCGCAGTGGGTCCGTCCGCCGCGCATTGGCCCATGCGATGATCTGGGGGTTGGGCAGAAGCTCTTCGGGGTTCATCCACACCACCCCGGCGTTGAACAGTTCCAGCGCGGCAGAGTCAACCTCGCCGGGAAGCCAGGCGCACAGGGCCGGGTCTATCCCGCGCCCCTGACAGGTGGGGCAAAGCCCCTGCGCGGCCCGCCCAGACCCGCCGCAGGCCGCGCAGGGCGGGTATTTGGTGTTGCCGCCCCCGTGCGCCGCGGTTGGGAGGGTCTTGTGCAGGATGCAGCTGCCATCCAGCCCGCGCCAGTAGAGGCCCAGGGCGGGGGTGTAGCTCATGCCGGTGGCCCAGGCGATCTCACAGCCGCGCAGAATCTGGGGAAGCTGGGCCGGGTTGCCAAAAGCATCATTGCGGACGGCCAGGCGCGTGGTTTGCCCCAAAACGTTTTCCACCCATAACAGGCCGTCCACGTAGTTGCGCACCAGGCTTTCGCCCAGCACCATATTGCCATCTACAATCACTTCTCCGCCGCCGGTGACGGCAAAACGGCCGGCGCGGATGAGGGCGCGCAGTTCTTCTAACCGGTCGGGGTGGCGTTCCAGGAATTTGCGCACCACGTAGGTACATTCCGCCTCGAATTTGTATTCGGGGTGCTGGCGGGCCAGTTCCAGGTTGTCGAGCATGTAATATTCTTCCAGGTCGGCGTAAGAGATGAACGTCAGCCCATGATATTGAAAAGGCCGCTCCCAACAGCGCCGCCAGGTCTGATCAAAATGATTGTTCGTGATGATATACAGGGTCGGTTGCGGGTTCTGTTCTGCCATCTGCCTCTACTCCAACACCACCGCCGCCGAATAGGGGGGGATGACAATGCCAGGGGCGGTAGGTTTCCATTCCACATCTTCCACCAGGCGGTAGCGGTTGAGCGCCTGACCAGAATCCAGCGCGGCCTGCACCGTGATCGTCTCGCGCTCATCGTAATTCACAATCACCATGCCGGCCTTGCCGCTCTGCCGGCTGACGTACACCGCATAGGGGTGGTGAGGCCGCCCCGTGCGGGTTACGCTCCCGCCGACCTTATCGCGGAACTCGCCATCCCAGAAGTATTCACGCAGTTCGGCGCGCAGGGCATCCATGCGCCGCCCATATTCCACGGTCAGCGGGAAGTCATCCAGGCGGCCTTTGAAGTTATACGGCTCGTAGCTGATGATGTAGCGGTAAAGCAGGCACTGGTTAATCATACTGCGGTCGTTAAACCCGGTGACGGCCGTCATAAAATGACCCTCTGGCAGCAGGTAGCGTGATAGGGGAATGTGATCTTTGCTCTCACTGCGGTGATACGAGAGGTGATAGACGCCCATCTCCCAGTCGTAGCAGGCTTCGCCGGCAAAAAGGAAGTCTGGGCGGACGGGGTCTGTGATGCGGTGGAAGTTTTCGATCAGGCGGTTATCGTTGGCATACACCATTGCGCCGTAGCGGTGACCGTGCTGAGGGTCAAAGCACAGCAGGGCCGGTGAGTGGTGCAGGCATTCGTCAAACAAAATGCCGTCAGCTCCCAACTCCACCGTCTTCTTGAATTCCTCATCACACACTTTCAGATATTCCTCGCTCAAAAAGCACATGGGGATGAGGCGCTTGGTGTTGATGTCGAGCAGTTGGGTGGCCGTCTGATACTGATAACCGCCGTGCAGATAGTAATCGCCGTAGGGGTCTTTGATCGCCAGGCGGATCAGGTCATCGCGGAAGCGCGGGGTGGCGCGGTCGGCCCAGGTGAATTTAGAAAACAGGACGACCCGGACCCCCAACGCCTGAATCTGGCGGATGGCATCTTTAAGTTCCTCAAACGTTCCCAGGCGGGGGTCTGGGCTGTGCGAGGGGTTGCCCTGGTCTTGCCCGCCGTCATTCCACCCGACCAACTGAATGGCCTTCACCCCGTGCCGGGCGCATTCCTCGCCCACTTTGACCAGATCGCGGAAGGGGATGCGCAGTTCATCTTCCGGCGAATTGATGTGAATCTGCTGCCAGGCATGGGGTTCGCGTGCCCAGGCCGGCACCGGCGGCAGTTTCATCCACTGACTGCGCCAGGCTTTGTAAATATCCACGCCCTGCTGCCAGCCGCCCTCAAAAGGCTGAAGGGCGACGGGCGTCAGAGCGCGGGTTTCGCCGGGCTGGATGTAGGGCAGATGGACGGCGGCAAAACGGGTGGCGACATCCTTGCCCGCAATGACGCGCTCTTCTGGGACGCGCGCATTGATGGAACTGCCGTAGCCGGGGCGCAGTTCGGTATGCCAGGCGACTAATTCATAGTTCGGCGCGCAGACTCCGGCATACAGGCCCTGCCGGTCATCCCGTAAGAGGATAAAGGGCGACATAGGCGCGCCGGCCCCCGGCGACCAGGGGGCGAACTGAGTAGGATAATCCACGCCGTAGTAGCCGCGCATGTTCTGGTAGTGCGGCCACAGCGGCCATTCGGCGGCGGTGGCATAGTTATAGATGAAGGCCTTAAACTGAGCGGCGCCCACCGAGTGCGGCGTACTGCCGCCGGTCCCCGCGCCGGGGGCAGGCTCTGCGCCTGGGGCAGGGGGGTGCTGTACATCCCCCAGGTAGGGGCAGTAGACGTTTTCTACCATGTAGGGCGAGTGGTTAGCAATCTGCACCGTAAAAACCGCCTGCTGTTCTGAAAGCGTCACGTCCAGGGTGATCTCAATCGCCAGCCGCCCGCCGTGCTCCGAGTCTACTTCTGCCCAGGTAAAGCGCGCCGAGCGCCCGTCCGCGCCCACCTGCGCCGCCGAGACAGCCTGCTTTTCCCCATAAACCGGGTTGTTGCGGCGCTCTTCTGACAGCGGAACCAGCAGGCGGAATGAAAGCCCCAGGTGAGGGCGGTCCAGCACTTTCCACCCGGTTCTCAGGGCTGTCAGGCCGGTCAATGCCCCGTTGTAGGGGTTAAATTCCAGGCGCATGGCCTGGTTTTCCAGCACGATTGGGTTGTCGGAAGCCATGAGGGGTTCTCCACCGGCGCTAGGGCAGGGCTTCGCCGCGCGCCGCGATAAACAGCCGGTACCATTCTTCGCGCGTTAATTCCACCGCGTCGCCCTGACTGCAAGCGGCAATCCGTTCTGGACGGGTGGTTCCGATAACCGCCTGAATGCGGGCCGGGTGGCGCAGAATCCAGGCAATTAAAATCGCCTCTGGGCCAACGCCGCGCTCTTGCGCCATTTCAGCCACCAATGCGGCGGTTTTGGTGACCGCTTCAGGCTGTTCAGATTTGCTTTCGCGCCCCGTTAACGCTCCCCAGGCCATAGACCCCCACGATTGCAGGGTGATGTTGTGCAGGCGGCAGTATTCGATGGTTCCTTCGTTGCGCGTCAGTTTGGGGTTGTTTTGGTTAAAGAGGATGCCTTCATCCAGCAGGTGGGTGTGGATCAGGTTAAAGGCTACCTGGTTGGTCACGATCGGCTGCCGGACGTAGTGACGCAGTAGTTCTAACTGCGCGGCGGTGTGATTGCTCACCCCAAACCAGCGCACTTTGCCGGCCTGGTGGAGTTCGTCAAACGCTCTGGCAACTTCTTCCGGTTCCACCAGCGGGTCGGGCCGGTGAAGCAGAAGTACGTCCAGATAATCCGTTTTCAGGCGGCGCAGACTGCCTTCTACCGAGCGCACAATGTGCTCGTAGCTGAAGTCAAAGCGGTGCGGCGAATTGGGGTGCGGGTCGCCGCCAAAACGGATTCCACATTTTGACTGCACGTAAATGCGCGCGCGCAGGCCCGGCACTTCCTGCCAGATCTCCGCAAAGACTTCCTCTGATTTCCCCCGGCAGTAGATATCGGCATGGTCGAAGAAATTAATCCCGGCATCCAGTGCCGCGCGGATGCTGCGAACCGCCGATTTGCGCGTCTCGGCAGAGATGGGGCTGAGATCCCAACTGCCGCCCAACGGCATACAGCCGTAGGCAATGCGAGTGACCTGTAAATCCGATGCGCCTAGTAGTTGTGTTTTCATGCCCTTGTGATTCCCCAACAAATGAATAGAAAAGTGGGAACGCCATCAATTCTTGTACATTATAGCGCAGAGCACCGGCCAGTTTTGTTATCATCCGGTGGTAGAAAATAAAAGCGTTGTCTTTTTGCCCGTATCTAAAAACCGCGCGCTCCGTTATATCAGGCAGTGGAATAAGTGATCCATGGCTACGTTATTGACCCGTCCGATCATGCGAGAACTTACTGAAAAAGAGCTGGTTGAGCAGGCGCAGGCCGGCAGCCGCGAGGCGTTTGCCGCGCTCTACGATCTTTACCAACCGGCGATTTACCATTATTTCTATTACCGGGTCGATACGCCCGAAACCGCTGAGGAATTAACCAGCGAGGTATTCGTGCGCATGGTGCGCAGTCTGGGATCGTACCACAGCCAGAGCCAGCCGTTTCTGGCCTGGCTTTATACCATCGCCCGCAACCTGCGCTACGATCACTATCGCTCGCGGGGCAGGGGGACCGAAGCGCCGCTGGATGAAAGCATTTTGGCCGATGGGCCCGGCCCTGATGAAACGCTCGACATCCGCATGAAGCACGACTGTCTACAAGCCGCCCTGCGCCATCTGACAAACGATCAGCTCGCCGTGATTCTGGCAAAGTTCATCGAAGGCCGCTCCAACGAAGAAGTCGCCGCTTTGCTGGATAAACCCGAAGGCGCGATTAAGTCGCTGCAGCACCGGGCGCTGGCAACGCTTAGACGCATCATTCTCAAGATAGGTTGCTATGAAAACGCCGTTTAACGTCATTCTGGAGCAGTGCATCCGCATGATTCAGCAGGGCGCGGGGGTGCAGGAATGCCTCGCGCAGTACCCTGAATATGCGCGTGAGTTAAAACCCCTGCTCGATACTCTGGCGGCCGTCAAGACCCTGCCGGTTCCACAGGCTTCGCCAGAGGCCTACCAGCGGGGCCGCGAGAAAATGCTGGCCGCTTTTGACCGGGAATTTCGCCTCCAGGCCGTATCTGGGTTTTTCCTTTCCCGTTATATAGCACAGATCATCCAAAAAATAACAGGGAAGGAAACGGTTGACATGAATCTCGTTACGCGTTTTTCAATCGCAGTGGTGGTGATGGCTCTGGCAGGCGCAGGGTTGGGCGTTTCAACGGCGTCGGCCAGCGCACTGCCCGGTGACCTCTTTTACCCGGTGAAGGCCGCCGTACAGAACGTGCGCTTAATGGTGACGTTTGACTCTAACGCGCGCCAGGAAGTCGAGATGGAAATCCGCGAGCGGCAGCGCGAGGATGTGCGCCAGGCCATTGACCGACAGCGGCTCGCAGAGGTGGAGTTTTACGGCAAGGTAGAGGCCATCGAAAATTCGACCTGGACGGTGAGCGGCTTCACCGTGGTTGTGGATGAGAAAACCCTGCTGAAGGGTTCTCCGGAGATCGGCGACTTTGTAGAAGTGGAAGGGCGCATCCAGGCGGATGGCCGGCTTTTGGCGGCGAAGATCTCGGTGGAGGATAAAAATGACGGCCCCTTTGGAGATTCCAGCGCAACGCCGCAGATGGACCGCTCGAAGACGCCAGAGGCCGAGGATACGCCTGAACCCCGCCGCACGCCCAACCAGGGTGAGACGGAGACGCCCGAAGCGGATGAGGACAAATCGGAAACCCATGAGGTAGAAGATAC
Source organism: Anaerolineaceae bacterium (assembly GCA_034434155.1). Lineage (GTDB taxonomy): Bacteria > Chloroflexota > Anaerolineae > Anaerolineales > Anaerolineaceae > DSYU01. Next base: position 18,369 of record DAOUAC010000032.1, on the reverse strand, counting down.
ACCCGAAGCCGGCAAGGACGAATCGGAAACTCCAAAGGCCGAAGATACACCCAAGTCGAAAGAAGACCGGCCCAAGACCCACCGCACGCCCACTCCCGAAGATCGGACCGCGCCGACCACCCGGGCCGAGGATACCCCGGAGGCAGAAGATACGCCTGAAATCAGGCACACTGACGAAGCCGATGACGATGCAAAGACGCCAGAACCCAAAGAAACTGAGGAAGATGACTCTGGAGATGATGACAAATCCGGCCGCTCCGGCAAATCCGAAGACTCCCCTGACAAAACGGAGACGCCAGAACCCACCAAAACCCCAGACGATTAGAGCGGCCGGGGAAAGCAAAAACACCCCCCGCGAAGCCCGCGGGGGGTGTTTTGATTAATGCACAGGTTTATTGGAATGACTTGCTCAGGTCGGTGTTTTCTTGCAGGCGCACCACTTTTTGGAAGCGCGAGTTCTTCGCCAGGTCGGCCAGGTAGCCGGCGTACAGAGCATCGTCAAACGGCACATCCACCGGGCGCTTAAGGAAGCTGGACAGCATGATGGCATTGCCGAGCGTCAGCCCGCGAATCCCTTCAACACCAGGGGCGATCAACTTTTCGCCGCGCAGAATGGCATTGGCGAAGTTTTCGATCAGCAGGCCGTGGCCGGGCAGTCCGTGATGCTCGTAGGGGACTTCGACAAGTTCATTAGGGACTTTATCGAAACTGCGCGGGCAGGTTTTAATGAATTCAAACATCGAGGAAGCGTTGCGGTAGAAGAGCAGTTTGCCGTTTTCAAAGATTACCTTGCCGTTTTCGCCGACAATCTCCAGCCGGTTGGTACCCGGCGACTCGGCAGTCGTTGTGATAAAGTGGCCGACCATGCCGTTTTCGTACTCAAAGAAGCCGGTAACTTCATCTTCCACTTCAATATTGTGGTATTTGCCGATGGCGGCAAAGCCCGTCACGCGGTTGGGAAGCCCCACGAACCACTGATACAAATCCAGGTTATGCGGGCATTGGTTGAGCAGAACGCCGCCGCCTTCGCCGCTCCAGGTGGCGCGCCAGCCGCCGTTATCATAATACGCCTGGGTGCGGAACCAATCCGTGATGATCCAGGTAGCCCTGGCGAGCCGCCCCAGTTCGCCGTTGTCAATCATCTCTTTCAGCTTGCGCCAGTAGCCATAGGTGCGCTGCTGGAACATGATGGCGAAGACCAGGTTGGGGTACTTCGTTTTGGCCGACTCGTAAGCGTCAATCATCTTGCGCGCGTCTTGGGTGTGGACGGCAATGGGCTTTTCGGTCAGCACGTGCACGCCCCGCTTCATCGCGTCAATGGCGATGGGGGTGTGGTCGTAGTGCGGCGTCGCAATGACCACGCCGTCCACCCCGCCTTTTTCCAGCAGTTCACGGTAATCGTAATAGGCCGGGACCCCATACATCTGAGCGTACTGATCGGCGCGGGCGCGGTCAATATCGCACAAGGCGGCCAGTTCGGTGTTCTCCAGGTTAGCAATATCTCGCAGATGGCTGGAACCCATCACGCCTACGCCAATAACGGCCAGCTTTACTTTGGATTGGGAAGACATGGAATCACCTTTGGAATTTCGAAAGATAAAGATAGCGTTTCAATTTTTCTGGGTCGGTTGGGATAAGTATACATCAACTTGAGAATACCCGGCTGCTATTATAATAGCGATAAGGTTTGCAGTTAGAACCCCGAACCGAATCTCATACCCATCAAGTGTCAAGGAGTCCTGTATGGCTCGAAAATTAAAAGTAGGCGTCATTGGGTTGGGCGGGATTGCCAACACCCACGTGCCGGGCTGGAATGCTTCTCCGTATACGGAACTGGCCGCCGGCAGCGACATTAACCCGGCAGTGTTCACGACCTGGCGCGAGAAGTACGGCGTCCAACGCTTTTACGAAGACCCCATGGATCTGATCCGCGACCCGGAGATTGATATTGTTGATATTTGCACGCCCAACATGTATCACGCCAACCAGGCGATTGCGGCGCTGGAAGCGGGGAAGGATGTTATCTGTGAAAAGCCGCTCGCGCCCACGCCCGCGGAGATCCGCCGCATGATCGAAGCCCGCGACCGCTCAGGAAAACTGCTGATGACGGCTCAGCATTTTCGCTTTAAGGGCAACTCGCAGGCCATGAAAGCGGAGATTGACTGCGGCGTGTTAGGAAAAATCTACCATGCGCGCGCCTGGATGCTCCGCCGGAGCGGTTTGCCGGTCAGCCCGACTTTTATCTACAAGGCCAACAGCGGCGGCGGGCCGTGCATTGACATCGGCGTGCATATTCTCGATCTAACCCTGTGGCTGATGGGGCATCCCAAGCCGGTGGCGGTCAGCGGGGTGGCGCGGGCCGAACTGGCGCATCACGCCGGGGCTTTCACCAGTTGGGGGCGCAAGCCGGTCCCGCCGGATATGGACGTAGAAGACTTCGCGGCGGCTTTTGTGCGCTTCGATACCGGCGCGACTCTGGTGTTAGAAACCAGTTGGCTTCTCCACCATAATGTGCAGGGCGAGGCCGCGCGCGTGTGGCTGTACGGCACCGAGGGCGGCTGTGAATGGCCCGATGCTTCCTTCCTGGAGACGAATTACCAGACCCGCCAGTTGATCAACCGCAGTCTGATGCTGACGCAAGACACGGTGGAGCCTCACGCCCTGGAGTGCATGGAGTTTGCGCGGGCGGTGGCGGAAGGACTGCCTTCGCCCGTCCCGCCGGAGCATTCGCTGTACGTGCAGACCATCCTGGATGGCATTTACCGCAGTCAGGAATTGGGCAAAGAAGTGCCGGTAAGTTTGGGAATTTGAGCATTGGAGGCAAATCCTATGACCACAGCGGTTGCCCTGGTAGGCGTGGCGCACATTCACACGCCGGGGTTCATCAAAAAATTGGCGGCGCGCGAGGATATTCGCGTGGCCGCGGTGTGGGACCATGACCGCGAGCGGGCCGAGCGCCGCGCGGCGGAGCTGGGCGCGCCGGTCGCGCCAGACCTGGATGCGATCTGGAAAAACCCAGAGATCCGCGCGGCGGTGATCTGCACCGAAACGGACCGCCATCAGGCGGTAGTGATGGCCGGTGCGCAGGCCGGCAAGCACCTGTTTGTCGAAAAACCGCTGGGACTGGGGGCGCAGGATGCCGCGGCTATGGCGCAGGCGATTGAAAAAGCGGGCGTTCTCTTCCAGACCGGCTATTTCATGCGCGGCAATCCCATCTACCGGTTCGTTAAGGCCCAAATCGAAGCCGGGGCCTTTGGCAAGGTTACGCGGGTGCGGATGAGCAACTGCCACGCCGGCAGTCTGGGCGGCTGGTTCGATACCGAGTGGCGCTGGATGGCAGACCCGGCGCAGGCCGGTGTGGGCGCTTTCGGCGACCTGGGAACGCACGTGCTGGATATTCTGCTGTGGATGATGGGGCAGGTTGAGCGCGTCACCGCGGAAATTGCTGTTGCCACCGGCCGCTACGGCGGCTGTGACGAATTCGGCGAAGGTCTGCTCAAGTTTACCAACGGGGCCGTGGGCAGTCTGGCCGCCGGTTGGGTGGACGTTGCCAACCCGGTGACGTTGATTGTCAGCGGTACAGAGGGCCACGCCCACGTGGTCAACGGGCAGTTATTCTTCCAGAGCAAGCACGTAGAGGGGGCCGACGGCAAGACTCCCTGGACGACCCTGCCGGAACCCTGGCCGCACGCTTTTGACCTGTTCCTGGATGCGGTGGCGGGCAAAAGCGGCGTCCCCCTGGTGAGCGCGCCAGAAGCGGCCTACCGCAGTGCCGTGATGGAGGCCATGTACCGGGCCGCACGCGATCAGCGCTGGGTGCGCCTGTAATAAATCTTTCGAACGCAGTGCAATTTACAACAGGATGGGGTACAGTTTAATCGTATCCCATCCTGCCGCATTCCACCCTGCCTTTCGAGGTCAGAGTGGGGTAGGGGAGCAAAGCAGGTTTGTGGTCAAAGGGAGGTATTAAGGCATAGGATCAGCGATGTACCCCCTGATGATCGCAGGAAAAGCTCCGCCGGGCGCAAGCACAGGCCGCTCCCATTCTCATTTTGGAGCAGGGGACAATGCGAAAAAAAATATGAACGCGCACGGAATCGACCGCTTGGATTTTATTGTTTTTGATAAGATTTATTATCACTAACAATAATCTCTCAGTAGTTCAGGCGCGAGATGGGCTCTCGGATTGCTCCGGCCGGCGGCCCGGCCCGCAAGATGCTGCAAAACGCCGCGCGTAATCCATGCGCCTCCAAGCGGCCAACCTGCCGCAGTTGGGTACGATCATTCAGCCACGCGCCCCTTTTTTCACCCCTTCCCCGCCTTCGCCGGCGGCTCCCCTACCCCACCCGATTAATTGAAAAATGTAAATATTTATTGGTAAATTATAATAATAAATATTGTGATTCATTGATCTGTAATTCATTTGTAATTTTCCGTGAAAGTGCATATACTTTCCGTAAAGAACCAATCCTGTCCATTTTCTTGTTTGGACGCCTCACACGTCTATTTGCAAACAAGAAGTGCCGGTTCTGGGTGCCAAATGGCAGGAACACAGGTGGATAGTGCATGAAGATCAACAGTCTAACGCTTTGGACGAGCAATTTGAGCGAGCAGCATCGTTTTTACTGCCTCGCGCTTGGCTTGCGAGATTTAAACACCGCCGCCGAACCGGGCCGTGTGACCGTACAGATTGGCGGCACGATCCTGACCTTCCAGCAGGCCGAAGCAGGCTGGCGTGGACGATACCATTTTGCGCTGGATGTGCCTCCAGACCGCTACGATGAGGCCCGTTTGTGGCTGGCCCACCGCGCGCACGCCCTGGCAGACGCGGCCGGACAAAAGTATTTCTATCACCAGGGCTGGAATGCGCGAAGCGTCTATTTTTTAGACCCGGCCGGCAATGTGCTGGAACTTATTGCCCGGTACGGCCGGCAGAAGCCGCCCGTCGGCCCTGCCGATTCGATGGCGGATCTTCCCCCGTCTGAGCATCGCTTTGGGCCCCACGATCTGCTCGCCATCAGTGAAATTGGGATGGCAACGGATCATGTGGAAGGCGCCGCCGCGGCGCTGATCGCGAATGTGCCGGGGCTGGAAGTGTATGAGCCCGGTGATACCGATTCCTTCCGTGCCCTGGGCGACGAACAGGGTTTGTTGATCCTCGTGCGCCGCGGCAGAATCTGGTTCCCTGAAACCGGCGTTGCCGCCGATCAGCTCCCTGTGGAAGTGTCTTTTGAAATGCCCCATGGGCAGACTTACCACCTGACCGCTCCCCCTTACCCCTTTCAGGTGCGGCCCACCTGACCTTCTTCTGAAATACACCCCTGCCGGGTAATTTCTCAATTCAGGATGGAAATGATGTCAAAACCGAACTGGGAAGAACCTCCCTTTATCCCTGGACTTGATCTTTGCGAGGCTTATTACTGGGAAGCCGTCCGGCCCATCATCCTGCGCCACCTGTCCACCCTCCCCCACTCTGCCGCTCTGATCGGCTACGGCTCTGATGTGATCGGGTGCGATACCCCCATGTCGCGTGATCACATGTGGGGGCCGCGCATGGTGTTATTCCTGCCCCCCTGTGATTTTGAAATCAACCGCATGATTATCAATAACGCACTGCGTCAGGAACTGCCGCTCACGTTTCGGGGCTACCCTACGCATTTCGGCCCGCCCGATCAAGAAGGCGTGCGCCTGCTCACCCCCATTGAAAGCGGCCCGGTCGAACACCTGATTGAAATTCAGACCATCGAGGCTTATTTTGAGCGCGAACTGGGCATTGACCCTTATATCGAGCCAGAAGTTACCGATTGGCTCACCTTTCAAGAGCACCGCCTGCTTTCGCTGACGGCCGGGCGGGTGTTCCACGACGACCTGGAACTCGAAGCGGTACGCGCGCGCTTTTCGTACTACCCGCGCGATATCTGGCTCTATCTGCTTGCTTCTCAGTGGATGCTAATTTCGCAGGAAGAGCCATTTATGGGCCGCACCGGGCAAAATGGCGATGAGATCGGTTCGCGCGTCATCACTGCCCGCCTGGTAGAACGCATCATGCGGCTGTGCTTCTTGATGGAAAAGCAGTACGCCCCCTACAGTAAATGGTTTGGGACGCTCTTCCAGCGCCTGAAGTGCGCCCGCAAGATGACTCCACTGCTCGCTGGCGCGCTCAACGGTCAGGACTGGCAGGAACGCGAGCAGTTTCTTTCTCAGGCCTATGTACTGCTGATCCGAATGCACAACGCCCTGGATATTACCCCGCCCATGAAAGAAGAAACCTCACTCTTCCATGGGCGGCCATTCCAGGTTTCTCATGGCGAGAGGTTCAGCGAGGCCATCCGCGCGGCGATTCAAGACCGCGAAGTGCGCGCACTGCCGCCTTCCATCGGATCGGTGAACCAGTTTATGGTAGAGTCGAGCGATGCACTGCAAAGCGTGAGCATCACGCGCAAAGCGCGCGCGCTCTATAAATAATTCGGGCGCGTTACTCTGCAAACAGGTAAGTTGTGATCGAATGCGCCGGGGCGTCGGTCAGCGCGGCCCGGCGGTTGTATTTTAAGGCAAATACTGCCGGCTCATCACTGCGGTTCAACACCACCACTGCAATCCGCCCATCCACGTTGCGGAAAGCGGTAGTTTCCAGCCGGTCGAGCGTGGCGGCACTGATCACCCGCGCAGCGCCGGGGCGGATAAAGCGGGCAAAGTGGCCGATGTAGTAATACGAACTCTGGAACGTGACTCCACTCAGATCGCAGGTGCGGGTATCGGCAATGATCGGAGCGGAACAGTAGTTGCCCACGTGATTAGGACCACCCTGTTCATCCAGCACCAGGTTCCAGTCAATCCAGCCTTCAGTCCAGCGGTTCAGATCATTCACCAGCGAGTGGGCGTAGCGCTCGCCCAGGAACCACTCGCCCAGGTGCGGGCCGCCTTCCTGACAGCCTTCGGTAAATACCAGGTGCTTATCGGGGTAGGCATCGTGAACCCGCTGGACGTTATCGAAATGATCGCCCACGTACCAGTGAAAGCCCGCCCCCCACACGTACTTCGCTGCCTGGGGGTCGTCGTAGACGATTTTGGCCCGTTCATACAGCCGGTCGCGGTTATGATCCCAGATCAAAATGCGCAAATGCCCCAGCCCCGCCGCGGCCAGTTCTGGCCCCAGGTAATCGCGCACAAAGTCGCGCTCTTCCTCAGCCGTGTAAATGCACGAATCCCACCGCTGAACGGCTTCTGGCTCGTTCTGAACGCTGATCCCCCAGATCGGAATGCCCTCTTCAGCATAAGACTGCACATAGCGGGCGTAATACCTGGCCCATGCCTGCCGGTATTCGGGTCTGAGCCTTCCGCCGTGGTTCATCTCGCCGTTGGTTTTCATCCATGCCGGCGGGCTCCACGGTGAAGCCAGCAGTTTAAGCGGCCCGCCCGCCACCTGCATAGCCGCGCGGATGAGAGGAATCAGGGTGTGGCGGTCGCGCTCAATGCTGAAATGCCTCAGTTCTACATCCCCTGCAACCTCATCGTAGGCATAATTTCCCAGTGAGAAGTCGCAACTGTTGATATGCGTGCGGCACAGCGTGTACCCCAACCCCTCGACCGGGTCGAAATAGGCCTTTAAAATCGCTGATTGGGCTTCGGGCTTGAGTTTAAAGAAGGTGGTCGCGGCCGCCTCCGTAAAAGCGCCGCCAAACCCTTCGATCACCTGAAAGCGCTTGCGCGTATCAACCAGGATCGAAGGTACTTCGTAGCCAGGGTCGTTCTGATCAAACAACAGCGGGGGGCGTTCTGTCAGGCGCTCGCCTGTATCGCGAGCCGTGCGAAAAACCTCGATGACATCCGCAGCGGTCATCTCTCCTCCTTCATCCATTTTTGCAAATTATACGGCACTTTAAGATCTAACCGCCAAAAACAGGCCATCCCCCGCCCTTTTGATATAATCAGTTCGTCTTGCCAGACAAACCGAGGAACAGGATGAGTGCAATGCCGCCGATCATCTATCACATCACCAGCCAGAGCGAATGGGAGCGGGCCAGGGCCGCCGGGGCCTATACGGCCCCATCCCTGGCGCAAGAAGGGTTCATCCACGCTTCTACGCGCGAGCAAGTGATCCGCACGGCCAACCTCTATTTTCAGGGGGCCGCCGGCCTGGTACTGCTGTGCATAGACGCCGCCCGCCTGACCGCCGAACTCCGCTACGATCCCGTCCCCGGGACCGGCCAGCAGTTCCCCCACATCTACGGGCCGCTGAACCTCGACGCCGTCATCGCTGTGATCGCCTTTCCGGCCCATCCCCTGACCGGGCAATTTGAACTGCCCGATTCACTGCCCTCATAAGGATACCCACCGCATGAATGTCTCGGATGCCCGGCTTTTGGCCGCCGAACAGCCCTCTGGCGCGCGCGCCAGACAGACGGCCGCTTATTACATTGTATTCATCGTATTGGGGCTGACGACTGCCTCATTGGGCCCTACGCTGCCGGGCCTGGCCGGCCATCTGGGCGTGGCCCTCAGCCTGATGAGTTCTCTCTTCCCGATCCGGTCGTTGGGATACCTGTTAGGGTCGCTCCTCAGCGGACGCCTGTATGACCGCTTCCCGGCCCATCCCATCATGGTAGCCATGCTGGCGGTGATGGGCGTGATGATGAGCCTCGTGCCGGTCTTGCCGTTTCTGCCGCTGTTAGCCGCCGCCTTTTTGGTCGTCGGCCTGTGCGAAGGGTTTATTGACGTGGGCGGCAACACCTTGATTGTTTGGGTTCACCGAGACGGCGTCGGGCCGTACATGAACGCCCTGCACTTCTTTTTTGGGGTGGGCGCGTTTCTCTCTCCGCTGATTATTGCTCAGGTGATCGCCCTGACCGGCAGTTTTACCTGGGCGTACTGGATATTTTCCATCCTGTTCATCCCGGCGGCGGTGTGGCTGGCGCGCCAGCCTACTCCCAAGAGCCTCCACCCTCACGCGCCCGCCCAGACCGCCGAAAAGCCTTCTGATACAGCCGCGCCGCGCCCCCCCGCCGACCCGGTGCTGATTGCAGTGATTACGGTCTTCTTCTTTCTCTACGTTGCCGGTGAGGTCAGCATGGGCGGCTGGGCCTATTCCTATGCTACCGCCCTCGGCCTGGGCGACCCGGTGACTTCCGCCTATCTGACCTCAGCTTTTTGGGGAGCGCTGACCTTTGGACGGCTGCTGTCCATCCCAATTGCCGCGCGGCTGCGCAGTGAGCAAATCTTGTGGATGGATCTAATCGGAGTCGGCATATCGCTGGCAGCGGTGATCCTCTTCCCTGCTTCGGGTGCGGCGCTGTGGGCCGGGGTAATCGGCGCAGGGCTGTTTATGGCGTCGGTCTTCCCCACCATGCTGGCGTTTGCAGGCCAGCGCATGACCATCACAGGCCAGGCGACGGGCCTGTTTCTGGTAGGGGCCAGCCTGGGCGGTATGAGCGTCCCCTGGATCATCGGGCAGTTGTTTGAGCCGGTCGGCCCCGCAGTGGTGATGTGGGCCATTGCCGCCAGCGTAGGGCTGGCTCTGGCGTGTTTTGGGCTGGTCTGGCTTCGCTCTCAAACGGTTGGGGCCTGGCGGCGGTAGTCTTCGGGAGTATCCAGGTCCATCAGAATGCTGGGGGAATCGGTTTCCACGTAAAAAATCTCGCGCGCGTGGCGGTTGAGAAAATCGCGCAGGGTTTGGGGAGGGCTGAGGGCCATGATCTCATCCCACAGGGCGCGGTCCACCAGCCAGGGATGGCCCCGGCGCATTTGAAAGCTGGGGATCACCAGGGCCGGGCGGTGAGCCGCGTAAGCGGCCATTACCTGGCGGATGACCCCCGGCTCGATCTGCGGTTGGTCGCCCAGGGCCAGCAAAAAGGCATTCACCGCCGGGCCAAGTTGAGCAATCCCGGCCTGGAGCGAGGCGAGCATTTCACCGTTGGCATAATGGGGGTTATAGGTCAGTGCCACTGGCAGGCCCTGCAGGGCGGCTTCGACCTCGCCGCGCGCTCCCCCCGTGACGACAACGACCGGATGGGCCCCGCAAGAAAGCAGGACCCCCACCACCTGCCCGATGACGGTGGTCTGGCCCCAGGGCAGGGTCATCTTAGGGCGGCCCATGCGCGTGGAGAGGCCCGCCGCCAGCACCACTGCCCCGATCACGGCAGGCGCGGGTAAGGCATTGGGTTCTGTTCCTGGGGTTTGCTGTTCCACCAGCCGCCTCCTCACTGAAAACCAAGCAGAGTCTTGTAATCTTCGGGCGTGTCCACGTCCAGAAGCAGACGCTCATCTTCCCAGGGCAGTTCTTGGGGCGGGTAGCGGTCAAATAAGATGCGCCCCCCGGCCTGACCGTGAATTTGCAGAAGATCAGGAAAGACCGAGCGGTCAAATAACACCGGGTTGGTTCGCTGTTCCCCAACGCGCGGAGCGATCACCGCGGCCAGGCTGTGAGCGTGCGCCAGCCGCAGGGCGCGCACCAGGTCCGAGGTGACAAACGGCTGATCGGCCAGTAAAAACAGCGCCGCGCCCACCCGCCCGCTCAACGCGCTCAACCCGGCCTTGACCGAAGTGCTCTGCCCGGCTTCCCAATCGGGGTTGTGGACGACCCTCACCGGCAGTCCTGCCAGGGCCTGCCGGGCCGGTTCAGCATATGCCCCGGTGACAACCACCACTTCGGCTAACCCGCCGTTCAGCGCCGCCGCCACCGCGTGACGCAGAAGCGGCTGACCGCGCCATGCCAGCAGGAATTTCGCCCCGCCAAAACGCCGCGCGCCCCCCGCCGCCAGGATGACCCCACCCACCGGCTCAAAAGCGGCCTCGATGCCCGCATGAGGCCCGCTGGAAGCAACCAGGGCGGCGTCGAAGCCCGTCAGCAGTGCCTCGGCCAACTGCTCTCCCACCGCCTGCGCCTCTGGCCCCACCGCCTGGCTCAGCAGCGCCAGCCGCCGCGCGCCGGGTGGAATGCCCTTCTGCCCGCCTGCGGGGTGTAGAAGCACCCGCGCAATCCTCGGCGGGGTGACCCCCGCGCCCACCGGCGCGCCCGCCAGTTCAGCATAGCGCTGGAAGCGGTGGACGGCCTTTTCGTCCAGCCGGCGGCCCAGCGCCGGCAGGCCTGCCGTCACCACGACCTGCCGCGCCCAGGCCGGGATGGCCGGCTCATGTTCAGCCGGGGCTTTCAGGGGAAGCTGACGCGAGCCATCCGCCTCGATTAACAGCGAACAGCCCAGCCGGTCGGCCAGTTCCACCACCGCCTGAAGCGTTTCGCCTTCCAGCCCGGTCACGCGGTGATCCTCGCGCGGTGGGCCGGTGAAGAGCGTCACCCCCCGCACCTGACCGGAGTGCTTCTGTATATCGAGTGGGGAAACAGCCTCCAGATGAACATCCGCCAGAGAGAGCTGCCAGCCGCCTAAATGCGTAGTGGTGGTCACCAGCACCGGGGCGGGCAGTTCGCGGGCCAGCCGGAACAGAGCGGTAGTTTTGCCGCCCGCGCCGCTGAAGGCCAGCCGGATTTCGGCCAGGGGCGTCAGGTCCAGGCGCAGTGCCTGCCGGTAAGAAATCATCGCGGCGCAAAGGGACGGAACGCAGAGAACGACAGAATCGCCTCCAGCACGCCGCCGCCCACGGCCAAAGCTTTATCTGAAACCAGGTAGCACAGGCGGGCATCGCCGCGCGGGTCCAGATCGCCGATTTTTTCGCCCATCTCCACCATCAGCCCGCCCATCATCAGCCCGCGCAGTACGCCGTCAAACGGAGCTGTGACCATCTGACCGGCTACCCGGGCAATCGGGTCGCCCTGGGCCAGCCGGGCGCCGATGGCGGCCAGCGGCTCTAACGGCCCTGCCGCCGGGGCGCGCAGCACCCGCTCAGACTGGTAGCCGGCCACCCGGTCAGGGATGCCCGTGTCGGCCTCGGCGGTTCCCTGCCAGTAGACCCGCCCTAAACGGGGGCCGCGGTTGGTCTCGACCACTGCGTGGCAGTTTTCTCCGGCAGTGAAGCCCGGTCCCAACCCGATGGTCAGCATAGCGCAGTCCAGGCCCATTTCTGGGGGGAGCTTGCGCATCCGTCCATCCACGATGACATGGGGTTGAAATAGCGCGCGCACCGCGGCCTGCTCATCTACCATCACCGCGATACAGCGCCGCGCCAGAGCGGCCTTTGCCTGTTCATAGCTCTCCACGCGGCAGGCGGGGGCCTCTTCCACCTGGGTTTGACCATCATACACAGCCTGCGCAAATGAGACGGCCCGGCGCACCGCGCGCGGCTGGGCCAGTTCAGCGATCAACACATCCCACCCGGCGCGCCACAACCGCAGTGCCGCGCCGCTCGCTAAGTCGCCGCCCCCGCGTATCAGTATCCGCAGTGTCATTGTCGCGTCAGCGCTTCCAAAACCCGCTCCGGCGTCAGTGGGAAGCGGTCCATCCACACCCCCACCGCAGAGTGCACCGCCGCAGTGATGGCCGGAACCAGCGGCAGGTAGGGCATTTCGCCCATGCCGCGCGCGCCGTAGGGGCCAATGGGGTCAGGGTATTCCAGAATCAACGACTCCACCTGTTCTGGAATGTCCAGGATGGTCGGAATCAGGTAAGTAGACAGCCCTTTGGTCAGCACATAGCCGTCTTTCTGAACGAAGTTTTCTAAAATGCCGTATCCGGCGGCCTGTACCACCGCGCCTTCGATCTGCCCCTCCACCTGCTGAGGGTTGACGGCGCGGCCCACGTCATCGGCGCACACCACTTTCAGCAGGCGCACCTCACCCGTTTCGGTATCAACCTCTGCCGTCACGGCCTCGGCCACGTAGCCGTAGGCGAAATTAGGTTCAGATTTGCCGGTTTCTGGGTCATAAGGGGTTGTGGCCGGGGGACGGTAGCGGAAAGTGGCAACGGCGGGGCGTTCTTCGGCCTGCCACTTCGCCAGGGCCTGCTCCGCCGCGCCGCAGATGGCGTTGCCGGCCATAAATGTCATGCGCGAAGCCGATGCACTGCCAGAGTTGAGGGTAGTGGCCGTATCCGATACCACCAGTTGAATCTTTTCGATGGGCAGTCCGAGGGCTTCCGCCGCCATCTGCGCAAAGACGGTGTGCGCTCCCTGGCCGCAGTCTGCGCCGGCATGGTAGACGATGGCCTGCTCAATTTCAGCCCCGCCGCGCAGTTCCACCGTGGCCCAGCACTGCTCTGGCGCGCCAAACGAGAAGCCCACGTTCTTAAAGGCACAGGCAAAGCCCAATCCCCGGCGGATGTGCGGGGCAGAGGTGGGCTCTCCGGCAAGAGGCGGCGCTTGCCAGCCCTCCGCGCCCCTGCGCCAGCCGGCGGCTTCGGCGCACTTTGCAACGACCTGTTTAATACTTACCCCTTTGGGCAGTGGAGTTCCTACCGAGAGCAGGTCGCCTTCATCCAACAGGTTGCGCATCCGCAGTTCAACCGGGTCCATTCCCAGCTTTTCGGCCAGCTTGTTCATCTGCGATTCGGCGGCAAAAGCCCCCTGCGGGCCGCCGAACCCCCGGAACGCGCCGTTGGGGATGTTGTTGGTGTACACCGCGCACGAATCAACCCACACATTGGGAATCAGGTACGGGCCGGTGCACATCAAGGTGGCGTTGCCCAGCACTTTGGTGGACGTATACGCATAAGCCCCGGCGTCGGCGATCACTTCCATCTTTGCGGCAGTGATTTTACCCGCGCGGGTGGCCCCCCAGCGCGCGCGGATCAGGTAGGGGTGGCGCTTGTGATGCCCGATGATGGATTCTTCGCGGCTCCAGGTGATCTTCACCGGCCGCTGAATGCCCCGCTGATGCAGACGCCAGGCCGCCAGCGCCAGGACGATCTGAACCGACATATCTTCGCGCCCGCCAAAGGCCCCGCCGATGGCCGCGTAGATCACGCGCACCTTCTCCAGCGGCAGATCCAGGCTGTGGGCGATCTGTTCCTGATCTTCGTGCGTCCACTGCCCCGCCACAATGACGGTCACGCGCCCTTCTTCGTCTATATATCCCAATCCGGCTTCGGGCTGTAAATAAGCGTGTTCCTGAGCAGGGGTGCGGTATTCGCCCTCTACGATCACGTCTGCCTGCTGAAAACCCGCTTCAATATCCCCTTTGCGGATGCGGTAGCGTATCAGTTCATTGGATTCGCGCTCCGGGTGCAGGCGCGGCGCATCGGGCAGGAATGCCGCTTCGATATCCGTCACCACCGGCAGGTCTTCATACTCCACCACGATGCGGTCCCGCGCCTGCGCGGCAATTTCTTCGCTTTCGGCAACGACCAGCGCCACCTGATCGCCCACAAAGCGCACCCGGTCGGCGTAAGGTTTATCAGAGCCAGGACCGCACAACACCGGCTGATCGGGCATAATCAGGCCGTATTCGTTGCGCGGAACGTCGCGGGCGGTGAATACGGCCAAAACCCCCGCCATCGCTTCTGCCGCGCGGGTGTCAATCCGGCGGATGATAGCGTGGGGCCGGTTGGCAAAGAGAATCTTCATGTAAGCCTGGTTGGGAAGGTTAATATCGCCGGGGTACAGCGTTTCACCGGTCACTTTGCCCAGGGCGTCAACGCGCAAAACCGACTGACCAACAAAGGCCATGCTGTGCCTCCCTATCTGTCTTTTTTCTTTCTTAGCGGGCCTTGCGGACGCGCACTCCGCGCGGTTTGGCGACCGGCGGAAGATCATAAGGGCCGTAGCGCGAGGCCCCAAACATGCTGTTTACCAGGAAGGTAACGAATGCAAACAGCGCGTACAGCACCAGCGTCAGGCTCGCGGCGATAATCAATTTGATGTAGAAAAACCGGTCGCCAAAGTAGAGAAGCTGTCCCGGCCGGGCATATAAATCCGTTGCGCCGTACAGGATCTGGGTAAGCTGCGGCAGCAGGTCTGGCTGTTGAAACAACAGTTCGGCGATCCCGTAAGACAGCAGTGGGACCAAGATCATAAAGAAGGTCCCGGCAACGTACCAGGCCGGATGGAGGCCCAACTGCCGGCCCGCCCTCGGCGGTGCAGGCGAAAAGGAATCGTGCTTTCTCATCCAACACCTCGCTTATCGAAGGTTAATCTCTTACCCTCCCCCAGAGCGGCGGCCCGTTCCACCGCCCGGATGATCTTATAGTAGCCGGTACAGCGGCACAGGTTGCCGGTGAGCGCCTGGCGGATGGCATCGGCATCGGGCCGGGGGCGCTCTTCCAGCAGTTTAACCGCGGACATCAGAAAGCCGGGGGTGCAGTACCCGCACTGGACCGCGCCTTCCTGGATAAATGCTTCCTGCACCGGGTGGAGCCGGCCATCCTGGGCCAGCCCTTCCACCGTCACGATCTCGGCATGGTGAGCGCGCGGGGCCGGCACCAGACAGCTCATCACCGCCATGCCGTCGAGAAACACGGTGCAGGCCCCGCATTCGCCTTCGGCACAGCCTTCCTTCGAGCCGGTCAGCCCGGCGTGATCGCGCAGCAGGCGCAGCAGGTTGTGATGCTGTCCGCCCTCCAGGGTGTAGGCCCGTCCGTTGATGGTGGTATGGATCGGCCCGCCCTCCCGGTAAACGCTGGCCCGGTCTTGCACCGCAGGACGTTTGCGCTCCGCGCCCCACAGCAGTACCGGCTCAGCGGGGAACCCCTGGCGCTCACTGCCTGCGGCGACCGCCCGCAGTGCCCGCAGAGTGGTCACGCGCACCATCTGACTGCGGTAAGCCGCCGATGCGCGCACGTCGCTGATGGGCCGGGCCGCCGCCTGGGCCAGCCGGGCGGCGGTTTGCATGGTTTCTTCGTCCAGCCGCCGCCCGATCAGGGCTTCCTGCGCGGCAGGGGCGGCGATAATGGTTGGGGCCACTGCCCCCAGGGTGATGGCCGCCTCGCGCACAATCTGGTCTTCGTCTAAAGCCAGCACTACGGCCACATTCACCAGGGCAATGGCCTGGGCGCGCCGCAGGGCAAACTTAATGAACGTCCCCCGCTGCCCATCCCGCAGGGCCGGGAAGGCAATATCAACCAGCATTTCATCCTCGGCCAGCACGGTTTTACGCACCCCGGTATAGAAATCTTGCAGGGCGACCTTACGCTCGCCGCGCGCCGAGCGCAGAGTCAGAGTAGCCTTTAGGGCCATGAGGGGGGTAATGGTGTCATTGGCGGGCGAGGCGGTAATCAGGTTGCCGGCCACCGTCCCCCGGTTGCGGATCTGCGGCGAACCCACCTCCCAGGCGGCCCGCGCCAACGGGTAAGCGTAGTCGCGGATCAGCCGTGAGGCCGCGCAGTGATTGTGCGTCACCAGCGGCCCCAGGTGAATAATCCCATCCTCGTCCAGCGTAATGCGGTCCAGCCCCTCAATGCGGGTTACGTCTACCAGGGTGTCAATGCCCGTGCGAACCCCGCGCTCCATCTCCAGAAGCAGATCGGTTGCCCCCGCCACGATTCTGGCCCGGCGGCCCCGCTCGGCCAGAACCCGGACCACTTCGTCAACGCTTGTTGCCTGAATATACTCATTCCACATGGGTTGCGCCTGCCATTTCTGCCCGCATCATCATCCGGCCTCCACTGCCGCCGTTGCGCAGCATTATGATCTCGGCCAGGATGCTGACGGCAATTTCTTCGGGAGTTTCAGCATTCAGTTCCAGGCCAATGGGCGAAACCACCCGCGCCAGTTTTTCCTCTGGCACGCCGGCTTCCAGCAGTGCCTTGCGCGTGGTCATCCAGCGGCGTTTCGAGCCGATTACCCCAATGTAAGCCGCCGGGCTGTCTAACAACGCCGGCAGGCCGGGAACATCAATGCTGACCCCGCGCGTGGTCAAAACGATGTAAGTCTGCGGAGTGATCGGCACGTGGTTTGCCAGTTCCGCCATTGGGACGGGGTAAAAAGCGTCGGCGTCGGGGTTCGATTCGGGCGTGCAGAACTCCGGGCGGTCATCCGAAACCAGCACGCGGAAGTTCAGCCACTTCGCCAGGTGAGCGACGGCCCGCCCCACATGCCCGCCCCCAATAATCAACAGCGTTGGCTGCGGCAGTACCGGTTCCAGATACACCTCCAGCGTTCCACCACATACTCCAGGGTCGCCCTCTTTGGGGTTGACCATATTATACGTCAGCAGACGGGGCTGTCCGGCGCGCAGGGCTTCTAACGCCTCATGGATGATCCGATTTTCTACCTCGCCGCCGCCGACCGTGCCGATAAAGCGGCCATCGGCGTAAACCAGCATTTTACTGCCGGCATGGCGCGGCGTAGACCCCCGGCTGCGGATGATCGTGCATAAGACACCGCCTTCGCCCCGTTGTTCCAGCTCTGCCAGGGCCTGAAAGATCGTTTTCATCGCCTTTTATGCCTCCAACAAACTCAAAATACCGGGCAGTAACTGCTTTTTGCGCGAAACCACCCCTTCCGCCAGCCGGGTTCCATCCTGCAGGGGCGGAAAAGGCAGTTCTTCCAGGATCGGCGGCGGGTTCGAGAACAACAGCCTACTGGAACCGCTGACCACGTCCGTGACCATCAGCACGGTGAAGTCTAATCCTTTCGACTCGCGCAGTTCGCTCAGGGCTTTGGTCAGTGATTCCAGGTGTTCGTTAACCTCGTACAAGTCGCTCACCTCAGCCTGAGCCACCGCGAACTGATAGCCCCCGGCGCTGTAGACTTTCATATCAGAAGAAACCACTTCCTGCGGAGAGCGCGCCGCCAATCCAGACCCGGCTGTCAGCACCTGCTTGCCAAAGCTTTCGATGGTTTCATCCTTCAGCACACTGCCGGCGGCGAAGGCCCAGTTGCCCAGGCGCTCGGCGGCCTGCCGGTCGCGCTCGGTGGTGGTCGGCGAAGTTAAGATAAGGGTATCGGCCAGCAGGCCAGCCAGCAGCATCCCGGCCAGATGCGGAGGGGCGCTCAGCCCGGCGGCCTCAATGCGCTCCGAGACCAGCGTGCTGGTACTGCCTACCACATCCACCGTAAAGCGGATGGGAATGTGCGTTGAGGGGTTGCCCAGGCGGTGGTGATCGAGGATTTCTAGAATCTCGGCCTCTTCCAGCGAGCCAACTGCCTGCTGTGGTTCGTTGTGATCTACCAGGATCAATTTAAGGCGGGGCGGGTTCAGCAGGTCGCGCTGGCGGCAGATGCCCACGTAGCGGCCTTCTTCGCCGGTCACAAAGAATTCATTGCGGTCTTCGCGCAGCAGCCGGTTTAAAACATCCTTGATCTTGGTGGAAACGTGGAACTTTGGCACGCGCGTATCGGCGGCCTGCTTGCAGGGCAGGTCTAAAATCTCGCTGATTTTTACTTCCTGTCTGCGCGGGTGCGTCCCCACCTGCCGGTTGAGGAAGGCAAACAGGCTTTCGCCCGTGATCAGCCCGTAGGGGGTGCGGTCGGGGTTCAGCACCGGGGCAATTCCGCCGGTTTTACTGGCGATCCCCCAGGCCTCGCGCAGGGGGCTGTCGGGCGAAG
>DAOUAC010000031.1:0-6531 GCA_034434155.1 Anaerolineaceae bacterium | reverse complement strand
TCGTCTACCACACTTGTGGGGGGATGATGCCTATCCTTGAGCAGATTGCTGCCATACAGCCAGACGCGATGGAAACCTTTACGCCGCCGGAAATGGGCGGTGATGTAGACCTGGCTGAGGCCCGCCGCCGGTTGGGCAAGCAGATGTGTATGATAGGCGGCTTTGACCAGTTCCATTTCTTACTCGGCTGTTCGCCGGATGAAACTCGCGCCGCGGTCCGGCGCTGTTTTGAAGCCGCCGGCCAGTCGGGTGGGTATATCCTCTGCCCCTCCGACCATTTCTTTGACGCCGATCTGCAATTGATTGAAGCTTTTACCGATGAAGCGAGCCGGTGTGTTTATGAAACATAAACATGTGAAGTATCGAATAAAAACCGAAGCTGTAAAAGACCTGGCAGCGTTATATACCAAAACCGGGGCTATTGCCCTGCATGGGATCCAGCGCGCTAAGGTTCAGACCGGAGATGCAGTAGCCATCATTGGTCAGGACCTCATTGGCTATCTGGCAGCCCAGGCTGCGAAGGTTCACGGTGTGCGGGTGATCGCCATCGATCGGCTTCCCGAACAGCTGGAAATGGCGCGAAAAGCGGGCGCTGATTTTACTCTCAACCCGGTGGAAGACCCCATTCGAAACCGCGTTAGGTTGTCCTCTCGGTTAGGCGGCGAATCATTCAGACATAAGGAAGGAAATCAGCCATGAAGCAGATTAATGGCCTGTTATACTCGCAAATCGGGTACGACTTGGGCTGCCCGATGCGCGCCATCATCCGCAGCACAGACCCGAGTTACGTGCCAGAAGGGAGCCACTTTGTCGTTAAGAATGCAGAGACGGGCGAGACAGCCTGGCAAGGCCCGCTGTACTGCTGGGGAACCATCTGGCAGAGCACATGGTGGATTATGGATTTCTCTCAGATCACCCTCCCTGGACGCTACCAGATTTCGGTTGAACGACCCGGGGTTGAGCCGCTGACCTCGGGCATCTTTGAGATCGGGGATCAACTTCTGTGGTCAAAATCCATTATCCCGGTCGCATTGGACCAGTTAGAAATTCGCGCCAAGTTAGCCCGCAACGGCAAGGGTTGGAAAGACTGCGGGTCTGAATGGCGCGAAACCAACAGCCATGCAACTACGCTGATCGGCCTGACAGACCTGCTCAACTGGGGTTATATGTACCTGAGCGCCGCAGAAGTGGAGCGCTTGGTCCAGCAGGTGATCGTCGGCGGCAACTACCTGGCCGCGTGCCAGGACCTGGCTGAACAGAGCGGCCTGGGGCAGGGCGCCGTGGTGCACGAGATCCCCAATTACCTGATTGTCATCCCGGGGGATGTGGTCCAAAGCGCCACTGCCTGGGCGCGCGCTGCCCGGCTGATCTATGAATGGGACCCGGCCAGAAGCATCGATTACCTCAACCGCGCTGAGCACGCCCTGCGCTATTTCCTTAAGCAAGCGCGCCCATACGGCGCGGCGGGTTTCTCGCATAGTAACCACGGCGCGCCGGCAGGATTTGTGGTTCCCAAAGATTGGATGACTCGCGACTTGATGATGGCCTTATGGGCTGGGGTAGAGCTCTGGAAAGCCGGTCGGCTATGGGTGCAGGAAGAGATCGTCCGTCTGGCGCGCGAGATCATCTCCCGCCAAGTGCCCGAAGAGCAGGCCGAAGGCGGGTTGTACGGTCATTTTTACCTGTTCCCCGGCTGCGGTTTTACGGAGAAAGCCAATACCCACCATCATGTCGGTCACGATACCGGCAGTACCTTCCCCCATTACCTGACCGGGCTGATCGAGATGGCGCGGCTCTTGTACGACCATCCCGAAGCACAGCAGTGGCGCGAGGCAGTCCGAAAATTTGCCTATGGCTATTTCCTGCCTGCCTGCCGCAGCAACCCGTTCTTTCTGCTGCCGGAAGGCTACTTCCTGGGAGAAGGGCTGCTGACCTTCTGCGGCCCGTGGCATGGCATTAACACCTCCATCGGTTTCGCTGCTGCCCTGGCCGCCCAACTGGAATCGTTCCTTGGTGACAGCGCCTTCCGTGAGGTTGCGGTAGGCAATTTGCAGTGGATCGCCGGGCTGCACGCCGGAATCACCCGCGAGAGCCTGGCGGGCTGCCAGTTTTGGCACGAAGATATTCCAGAAGGCCAGGCGCTGCCCTATAGCCAGATTTACGGCGTTGGCGAGCGCTGGGTGGGAAACTGGACCGGCATCCCAGGCACCATACCCAACGGCTTTTCCACCAACCCGCAGTTTCAGCTGGTGGTCCCGCCAACCCGCGAGAACGACGGTCCCTGGCTATACACGGATGAAGATTGGATCCCTCACGCGGCTGGGTGGATCAGCGCCCTGACTCATCTGCGGCAGGTGCGCGTATACCGCGGATAGAATCAGAACCGACAAGATCACTCGGGCTTGTGCAGTTTACTATATGGTACCTGCGCGGCGCGGGCTACGCTTATGATATAAAGTAAACTTGGAGAATGAAATGGACTTTACTTACGAACAGATTGCCAAAATGATTGATCATTCGCTGCTGAACCCTACCATCCCGGTGGAAAACCTGGAGCGCGGAATTCAGGTTGCACTGGACTATCAAGTCGCCAGTGTTTGTATCATGCCTTATTATGCGCGGCGCTGCGCTGAACTTCTGGCAGGTAGCCAGGTCATCCCAGGCACGGTAATCGGTTTTCCACACGGCGTCCATTCCACTTCGATAAAAATAAAAGAAGCGGAGCAGGCGCTGGAAGATGGCTGCATTGAGCTGGACATGGTAGTCAACATCAGCCAAGTGTTGAGCGGGGGCTGGGAGTATGTCAGGCAGGATATAAAAGGAGTGGTGGATGCCGCGCATGCCCGGCAGGCGAAGGTCAAGGTCATTTTTGAAAATTGCTATTTGAATGAAGCTCAAAAAATTCGCCTGTGCGAGATTTGCGGAGAAATCGGCGCAGATTGGGTTAAAACCTCAACCGGCTTTGGAACCGGAGGGGCCACCAATGAGGACCTGATCCTCATGCGGGCCCATTCTCCAGCCCACGTACAGGTCAAGGCGGCCGGTGGTATCCGCAGCCTGGAGCGGCTGCTAGAAGTGCGCGCCCTCGGGGTGACCCGCTGCGGCGCAACAGCCACCGTGGCTATTCTGGAGGAGGCCCGCCGGCAGCTGGGGCTGCCTTCCATCGCAGCGGGCCAGGAGCAACGTGTCACAGGGTACTAAAGGATGGTGAATGTGGCCAAACCGATTGTAGTAATTGGCAGCTCAAACATTGACTTTATCATGAAGATGGATAGGCTTCCGCGCAAAGGGGAAACGATCACCAATGCCAGTTTCATGCAAACGTTCGGCGGCAAGGGTGCGAACCAGGCTGTGGGTGCAGCCCGAGCCGGGGGAGAGGTGTATTTCATCAACTGCGTAGGGGATGACCGCTTTGGGCTGTTGATCATCGAAAACCTCCAGCGGCTGGGGGTCCATACCGAGTATATGGTCCAGCAGAGCGGGATTGCATCGGGGAGCGCCTTGGTGATGATCGATGCCAATGGCGATAATTACCTATCCGTCGCGCCGGGAGCCAATTACTGCCTGACGCCGCAGCATTTGCAGGAACGCAGCGAAATCATTGAAAAAGCCGAAATGGTCATGCTGCAGTATGAGGTAACGCCTGAGATCCTCTACTCGGCTATTGACCTGTGCAATTCTCTGGGAAAACCCATTCTGTTCAACTTTGCCCCGGCCCGCCCATTTGCCTCGGCCTACCTGCGCAAGGTCGATCTGCTGGTGGTGAATGAGATCGAAGCAGAATTTCTCTGCGGCTTCCCCCTTCATTCAGAAGAAGACTTCGAGAAAGGTAAGGCAGCCCTGCTCAATCTAGGCCCTAAAACCGTGGTGATCACTCTGGGCAGCAAAGGCGCTCTTGCCGCTAGCCCAGGATTATCGCTACATGTACCCGCCTTTCCGGTTCAGGTGGTCGACACCACTGCAGCCGGCGATGTTTTCTGCGGCGCCCTGGCGGTGGGGCTTGTGGAAGGGAAAAACCTGGAAGAATCGCTTCGCTTCGCAAATGTTGCGGCTGCCATTTCCGTCACTCGACTGGGTGCGCAGCCGTCCGCGCCAGGACGAGAAGAGATCGAAGCGCTGATGAAATATAGTTAAGGTTCATAAATCGGCCGGTTGGTCAATTTATGAACCTCATGTTTTTTATAGGGTTGCATAGCCCTCGTCTCCGATCATGCCCAGGATAGTGGCCAAGAAGGATTTCCCTTTGATGGCGATCCCAGAACGGGCAGCCAGGTTGGCGGCGGTATCTTCGCCGGTCGAAGCAAGCAGGTTCTTGTAGTCAGGGATGAACGAGGGGCCGCGCTGCTGGTAGATGCCATACAACCCTACCCCTGGTGTAAACACATCTACATAAGGAAGCCGCGCATATAACTTAACCCTGCTTTGGATAGACCCTCTCCGAAGTATACGGCCCGGAAGCAAAGAAAAGCGGCCGTTTGACGAGATGGTGAACTGACCCCCTGTCTACTCCAGTGCGGCTCTCCCAGCCAGAGTTATGCTGGATCATCGCGTAGCGACTTTCGCATTATGTAAAACCCCAATTCAGATCGATAGGTTACCGTTTGAAAACCCATTCTCTCGTAAAGACGTTTGGCCTTTTCGTTCGACTGGTGAACCCCCAACTCTATTGCTGCCACACGAGGCCCGTATTCGCTCTCCAGCATCTTCAATACTTGAGTGCCAATTCCCTTACCCTGAAACTCTTCTCGAAGCACCAGCCCATGAAGATGCAACACCTTGTCGCGTTCTTCGACCCAGTAAAAGCCCACTGATTTGTCGTCCTCATAGATGCCATAGACCTGTCCGATATGCTCGAACAAGTGTCTCGATTGCTCCAGGGTCATGTGCATCAACTCCATTGTACGCATAAGATAATCAGACGCTTCATTGAGCATCAGTTGGAAGAATGTTTCATACTGATCACCGGTGGCTGGTTTGAAAGTCAACATCTCTGATATATTCCCTGGCTCTGAACTTATCAGCCTGGCAGACCGTAAATGTAGGATCGCAAATTGGAGACCATACGGATGGAATGAGTAGATTGGTCTGGCTTCCGATTCTATCCATCCAATCAGCTCCTGAAAACACCCAATGGCGGGCATCAGCCGGGCGCGTTAGCCCGGCGCTTCCTTTCCATTCTCCTGCAAGGTGAGTTTTGCAAGCATTTCATCCAATGATTTCTTATCTGATAACACCAGCAAAGTGTCTCCGCCCTGTAGAACCGTCCCCCCGCTTGGTAACATAAAGTCATTATCTCTTGCGATGAGGATGATCAGAAAGTCAGCAGGAAGTCCCAGTTCAACAATGGCCTTCCCAGTCGCGGGGGAATTGGGCGGTATGGTCAATTCCTTGAGTTCGCTTTTCAGCCCGCCCATGGGCGTATATTCGATAGGATACATGCGCTTCGGAATTGTGGGGGCATAAACTTTTAACCAGCGGGTAATCAGAGGAATGGATGTTCCTTGCAGCAATACCGACGCCAGCACCACAAAGAAAATCACGTTGAAAATCACGTGGGCTTCTGGTATCCCGGCCAACAGAGGAAAGATGGCCAATATGATTGGGACTGCTCCGCGCAGTCCAACCCAGGATATGAAAGCCTTTTCCCGCCAGTTCAGAGCGCTCGGGAGCAAAGAAACAAAAACGCTAACGGGGCGGGCGATAAATATCAACCATCCTGCAATAAGCAAGCCGATGCCTGCTACAGGAACAAGACGTGAGGGGAAAACCAACAAGCCCAGGCTCAAGAACATGGCGATTTGCATGAGCCAGGCCAAACCATCGTGAAAGCGCACCAGGCTTCTTTTATGGATGAAATCATGGCGGGCCAGAATAATGCCAGCCAGATAGACAGCCAGAAAACCATTTCCCCCAATTGCGTTGGTCAACCCAAAAGTAAGAAGCACTAACGACAAAGTCAGCACCGGGTAGAGACCTTCATAACCCAACTTCAGACGGTTAATCAGGAACACCATTACTCTACCCATGCAATAACCCAGAACCGCCCCGATGAGCATTTGCAGGACAAAGAAACCAATTAAGTTGAGAGGTGATAACCCGGGTTGGGTGATCAACTGGATCAAACCCACCGTAAGGAAGATCGCCATAGGATCATTGCTGCCCGATTCGAGTTCCAGCAACGGTTTCAGTTGTCCTTTGAGACCGATACTTTTAGAGCGCAGCACGGAAAACACCGCCGCCGCATCTGTAGAAGAGACAATCGAACCAAGCAGTAGACCTTCAACCAGCGACCAACCCAGAAGCGCTCTTGCAAAAAAGCCCACCGTCAGCGCAGTAAGGAGTACGCCGAGAGTGGATAATAACAGGCCTTCTTTGATCACAGGGCGGATACTGTTCCAATCCGTATCCATTCCGCCAGAGAACAGGATCAGGATCAATGCGATGACACCGATAGATCGCGCCAGGGCGGGATCATCGAAGTAAATGCCCCCAGGCCCATCAGACCCCGCCAGCATCCCCAATATCAAAAAT
>DAOUAC010000030.1:0-9409 GCA_034434155.1 Anaerolineaceae bacterium | reverse complement strand
GCAGGCGGGCCGCGGCCATGACCAGCTTGTACAGGTTGATCGAGGTCGAGTCCGCCACAATCACCTGACCCTCGCCGGCCCCCACCAGCCGCCCGATCTTATCGCCCAGGCGGCGGGGAGCCTCGTACCAGCCCTCGCCCCACGAGCGGATCAGGCGCGTTCCCCATTGGCGGCGGGCCGCCTCTGCCAGCCATTCGGCGGCCTTCAGCGGCATCCGCCCCAGAGAGTTGCCGTCTAAATAGATGAGGTTGTCTTCGCCCTGCCAGAAAGCGGCGCGGAAAGACGCCAACTCGTCCTGCGCGTCCAGTTCCAGGGCGTATTCACGCGATGAATTAAAGGAAGGGAGCAGATCCACGCTTACGACAGCCCCATAGCCTTTAAATTCTCATAGCTGATCTTCAGACTCTCAAACGGGTCGCGCTGGCAGACATCCTGCTCCACCGCGTACCACTCTACCCCGGCCTCACGGCACGCGGCGAGGATGGCCTCCCAATTCAGGTTGCCCTCGCCGACCTCGGCCATGATCTGCTGGACGTTCCAGCCGTCCGCCGTGACGGCCATGTCCTTGAAATGCACCACCGGCATCCGCCCCTTCAGGCGGCGGATCCACGCGGCCGGGTCGCCGCCGCCGTGCTGTACCCAATAGGTATCTATCTCGCCCATCAGGTAGCGCGGGTCGCTTTCGGCGTAGATGATCTCTAACCCGGTGCGTTTGCCAAAGCGGACAAATTCAAAGCTGTGGTTGTGGTAACTGAAGGTCAGCCCGGCGGCGGCCAGTTTTTCGCCCACCGCCGAGGCTTCCACCGCAAAGCGCCGGAAGCCGTCTTCGCCGTCGCGGTAGGCGGGCGGCATACTGCCCAGAGCTACGTTTTTACATTCCCATAACTGGTGCTGGCGGATCACTTCTTCGGTTGCGTTCCACAGACGGTCATAACTGATGTGAGTGATGACGATCTTCAGGCCCAGGTCATCGAGAATGCGCTTAACGTCGGCATCGGGAATGGGCCCAATGCCCGATACCTGCACGGCGGTGTAGCCAATCGCCTGGATTTTCTGCATGCTGGCGGCAAAATCTTCCAGAGTCTGGCAGTACTGGCGGACGGTGTATAACTGTGCGGCTAATACGGGGGCTGGCATGGCGGCTCCTTAGAGATTCAGAGATTCTTAGACATAATCACCAGTTCCGGGCGCTCGTACCAGCCCAAACTGCGCCAGAACTGGCGCCCGGCGTGGTTTTCGGCATACACAAACAGGTGGGTCTTTTCAATGCCCTCGGCCCGCAGGGCGGCCAGACAGCGTTCGGTCAGCGCGCGCCCGATGCCCTGCCGCCGGTAAGCGGGTTTGACGGCCAGGTGATGCAAGAAACCGCGCCGTCCATCGTGGCCGGCTAACACCGCGCCCACCAGTTCGCCGCCGGCGCGCGCCGCGAAGCTCAGGCCCGGGTTGCGCTCCAGGTAGCGGGCAATAGCCTCGCGGCTGTCGGCCTGGCTTAGGCCCACGCCCTCGCTGGCCTGCCATAAGGCCAGGGCTTCATCGTAATCGGCCATGCTCATCGGGTAGTATTCTACGCTCACCGGCCGGCCCCCCCCTCGACTTCGTTAATCGCGTCTTCCGCCGTAACGTCGGCGTACAACACGCGCATCAACCCAGAGAAGTAGCGGTCCATCGTCAGCACGTTGGCATAAACCAGGTTGCGGAGCAGGGGCTCGCTGATGGTCACGTCCTCCAGGTCCGCGCTGGTTTTGTAGCGGATCTCCCCATCGGAGTAATCCATCTCAAAATTGCCGATGATCATGCCGTAGTTGGCGCGGTTGATAAACTCGGCCACGGCGGGCAGTTTTTTGAGGGGCGCGCGCACGGGGAAAATTGCATAGAACACGAACTGCTGTTGTTCTTCGCGCGCCTGGGCATAACAGGTGAACTGCCCGACCTTGCCCTCGTAAGCCGTTTTTAAGATGGGCCGGTCTTCCACTGCACTGTAAGGCCAGCTATCTTTTTCAAAGAAATCGATGATTGCATCTAAGATCCGTCCCATATGCTTTCCATCCTTTGGGTGGTTGATGTTCAGGCCCGGCAGTGAAAGGAAGGCGAACTGTCTCCGTTCACCCGGCGGCGGCCGGTGGCGGCTAATGGCTTATGGAAGGCTTTCGGCGTCTTGCCGGTATTTAAATTATACATTCATTTTTTCTCAGCCTTGCGAGAGACAGCCATCAATGGATTAAGCGGATTTCGGGAACGGATTGAACGGATTGCGGTCAGACGCAGGGGCGGGGTTTCCCCGCCTGCGCGGGCGGGGGCGATAATGCGGGGCTGAAGCCCCTGCTCAGGACGTGGAAGCCCCTGCGGGGCTGAAGATGAGAACCCCGCCAGGGGTTTTCAGGCGCTGAGGCGAGGACGCGGGGCTGAAGATGAGAACCCCGCCAGGCAATAACGCGGGGCCAAATCCCCTGCGCGGGCGGGGAAACCCCGCCCCTACGGCCAATTGCAATCCGTTCAATCCGTTCCAAAAATCCGTTGACAGCTCCCCCTCGCCCGCGCGGGTTGGGGCGGATGAACGCGGGGCTGAAGCCCCTGCTCAGGACGTGGAAGCCCCTGCGGGGCTGAGGAAGAGAACCCCGCCAGGGGTTTTCAGGCGCTGAGGCGAGGGTTTGCAACCCCCGCCGGACACCGAACCCGACCTGCAAGAAATCCGTTCAATCCGTTCCAAAAATCCGTTGACAGCTCTCCCCCTCGCCCGCGCGGGTTGGGGCAATAACGCGGGGCCAAATCCCCTGCGCGGGCGGGGAAACCCCGCCCCTACGGCCAATTGCAATCCGCTCTGTAATCCGTTCAATCCGTTCCCGGCCCATCGGAATGGGCTTAATCCGCTGACAGCTCTCCCCCCTCCCCTGCGCGGGCGGGGAAACCCCGCCCCTACGGCCAATTGCAATCCGTCCAATCCGTGCCCGGTCCATCGGAGCTGTTACTCAATCTTCGGCATCTTTTTCGGCTCGCCTGTCTCCGGGTTCACCCCGCGTTTGCGCCGCCCGCCGCCCCCTTCCTCTTCCCCTGCCAGCGGGCCCGCCTTCCGCCCGGCCTCTAACAGCTTCTCCACGTCCACCACTTCCCCCGCAAACCGGTACACCATCCGCAGCAGCTCCGCATCATCAATCACCCCCGCCCGGCGCAGATCCAACATCGCCTCCGTCATCGTGCTGGCCGCCACGCCCAGCGCCGCATTATCGCGCGCGCTCAGGTCCGCCCCCTGCGCCTCTATCCGCGCCTTCCCATCTACCCGCCGGTCCACCCGCGCCCGCCGCTGCGCCGCCACCCGCGCCACGTCCGCCAAAAGCCACAAAAAAAACTCCTGCCGCTGTTCCATGTGCCGGTACGTCGGCCCACCCGCCGCCTCCGCCGTGCTCCGCGTACTGCTCTCTGGCTCCGCCAAAAAATGCAAAGGCACCCCCGCCCCAGCCGCAATCATCTTCTTCAGCGCTAACCCATCCACCCCCGCGTCCTGGCTCTCTAACTGCGGGTTCAGCACGCTCCACTCCTCCGTCTCATCCACCACCAAAACGCTCCCCGGGCTCGGCGGGTTCAGCGTCAGCGCACTCTGCCGCGCCAGCCGCTCTTCCTCACTGTTAAACCGACTCCGCACCACAAACACAAACGTGTTCCGGTAGCGGTTCAGCCGCGCCCGGTCTTCCAGCCAGTTCGCATACCGGCTCAACCACCGTAACAGCGGCGCCAGGTCGCTCTCGCCGCGCACCGCCCCCACCGGACGGTTAATCGCGTAGTGCAGCATCACCGGCGCAAAACTCCCATCCGCCTCCGGCCCATCCACATCTTCGTTATACGCCGCCCACACCCGCTTCTCTTCCCCCACCTCAGCCGCCCGCTGCACATAACTCACCTCCTGCTGAACGTCATTCTCCGCCGTCACCACCTCCTCAATCTCCCCCGCCGGCACCGCCCGCGCGTAGCTCATCCCTGCCGCATCCGTGCTCAGCAAAATAAACAACTCCCCCGCCCGGCTCAGCTCATCGCACCACTCATACACCCGCACCCCCATCTGGTTCAACCGGTGATGCCACCACTCCTGCAAAAACTCGTGCGTCCCCACATGCTCACTCCACACCTTCACCCCGCCCCCCACCACGTACTGCGTCACCAGCCCCACAATCCGCCGCGCCAGTGGGTTCACCCGCCACGCCTCCAGCGCCAGCCGCAGCATCTCCTCGCGGTCATAATCCAGCCGGTCGCGCTCCTCCCGCCCCACCCCCCGGTCAAAGTAAAATGCGTTGCTGTCATCCACCGCCAGCCGCCCCCGTCCCCGCCGGCCCATCACCCGTTCCCACAGCCTCTTCAACATTTCATCCTCCCAGTTATCCGTTAACAGTTCTCACCCGGCCCCGGCCCCGGCCCCGTGTACCCACGCCCACGTGCCCACGCCGTCAGCGCCTCCGCCCACGTCTCCACCTCCCCCCCCGCCTCTTGCCCCACGTGCGCCGCCAACTCCCCGCGCGTCCCGTTATACAACACAATATCCACCGCCCGCACCATCCCCGGCAAAATCAACCGATCCCCCGAAATCTGCCACATCCGGCACGGCCCCGGCGCCAGCCCAGGGTTCCACGCCGTCGCCCTAATCCGCCGGTGCAGCTCGTCAAAGGTGATAAATGCGCGCCTGGATGGGTAAAAACTATACGGATACCGCGCCCAAACATAACGCACGTCAGAGGGCCATGGCGTCAGGATATGCCGGTATCCACCACCCGTATATACATCGAACGACCAATGCCTCCCAACCAGCGCTAAAAATTCCGCTAGCTGTTTGCCGTATTCCACCGGCGAATAACCCGGCTTCTGCACCTCCACATCAATCATCACATGCCGGGCATCACTCGGCATATTGACGCGGAGCCAGTCGAAATTTTGTTCTCCGCTCACCCACGGGTTGTATACAAAATACGGCCAACGCAAAAATCGCGCCGCCTCCGCCCACTGCTTATCGAAGCCCTCGTCTTTATGATGCCCACCGTTGATATCATTCAAGCGGACGATGATAAACTCGACCCCACCCAGCTTCAACGCAGCCTCATCAATCTCTAACTGCCCTTCCCACACGTCCACGCCCAAAACGTAAGGTTCCATCCTCAGCTCCCCTAATACAACCCATTGACCACCCCGCCCGGGTCCTTATACACCAGCTTGTTTTGCGTCGTCGAATAATAAATCGTCCCATTCGGCGCCGCTGCGTCTGCCAGTTGCGGCGGCTTCAGCGCCGCCGCAAAGCTCACCACCCCCTGCCCCAGCCGCAGAGCCTCGGTCATCGTCCCGCTCGCCACCGTGTAAAACACCATCTCCGCCGTCCGGCTCGCGTGGGTGGCGTTTACCCAGGCCACATCCAGCGCCCCCGCGTCCTGGTCGTTGGTTGTACTGCTCCGTAACTGCCACACCCACCGCTGACCAAACCCTGCCCCCGCCGTCCCGCTCGTCAGCCTTAACCGGCTGGTGCGCACCGTCTTCACTGTGTTCACGGCATCATGGATCGGGGTCTGCGTCACCGCCCCGTCGTTGTACAGCGTCCAGCGGTTGATCACTGTCCCCGCCGTGTCGCCCGCCCGGTGTACGTACAGCGCCACCCGCCCCGGTATGTCTCCCCCGCTGGGCGTCCCATCCACTTCCAACTGGTACAGCGCCGAATTTACAAACCCGCTCGTGCCATCCCACCCCCTCGCAATCACCGCCGTCAGCACCTGGCCGCTGGCCGGCTGGGTCGGGCTTGCCACCGTACCGTTGGCCCGCCCGCCAATGTAATTCGCAGCCCCGCCAAACCCCTCCAGCAGGATGGCTGTGCCAGTCCCATCGCTCCGCGCATGCACCGCCGCTTGCGGATCAACGTTGATCCCCAAAGCGCCGTTGATCCGCTGGTTCGCCGTCCACGTCTGCGCCAGGTTCAGCCCCGCCAGGGTCATATCCGCGTCCTGCAGGGTGTAGGTCCGGTTGCTGGTCAGCGCCGCCGCCAGGCTCGCCAGGTAATTCCCTGTCACTCCATCCTTCAAGTGGCTGTCTTTCAACTCCGGCCCCGCCGCCCCCTGCGCCACTAACACATCCTCCGTCCGCGCCCCGTGCGTATGGTCCCCCGCCGCCGCCTGGTTCGGCCCTGATCCGATGGTGTGATGGAGCGCCGCCGCCGCCGCGTCTACATCGTTGGCATGCCGCGCCGGCCACCCAGCCGCGTCATACACCCCCCGGTCCCCCGCCAGCGGAATGCCCCCCGCCGTATCACCACTACACCCCTGCACGTACACCAGCCCCGCATAGGCCGCGCTCGCCTCGCGCAAACGCCAGTCCATCGGCCAACGGTCGTCATTATCCCCAAACTGCCCAGGGCTGTCACTGCACCGCCCCAGTGCGCTCGTCCCCGCCGCCACAAAATAAATCCGGTTGTTCAGCGCCGGGTAGCCGCCATCGCTGTTTAGCTCTTCGTAGAACGTGCCAGCCGGCCCGTCCGGCGATCCATCTCCCCCGTACCAGTTCCCATCGTAGTTCACCGCCACCGTGTAGTTCGGCCAGTTCGGAGCGCGGTTAAACCAGCTCATCGCCTCCAGGCAGTACCAGTTCCCCGGCGTCAGACCGGTAGAGATCGTATGCCCTGCCTCGTTGGTTGGCGTAAACTGCCCGCTCGCCAACACCACCCCCGGCGCATAATCCACAGGCAAAAGCCCCGTCACCAGCCCGCTTGTACCCGTCAACTGGCAGTGCAGCAAGGTTGTCGTTCCTGCACCGCTGCCCTTCACCACCCGGCCGCTCACCCCCGTCCCGCTCAGGCCGCACCCCACCGCGTGCAGGTTACCGCCCCGGCACTCTAACGCATATCCTGCCCCGTCTGTGCTTTCACCCACCACGTTGCAGTCGCGCAGGTAACCCGTGCCGCTCTCCGGGCCAATCACCGCCGCCCGTTCTCCGGCCCCTGCGTTCACCACCGCCACCAGGCACAGCTCCGCCCCCGCCCCCAGCCGCACCTGCCCCGCCAGAGTCGTGTTCCCGCCAAACCCCTGCACCCTCACCCCACCCGGCACGTCAAAATCCCCTGCCACACTCCCCGCCGGCACAAACACCACATCTCCGCTCACCGCATCCCCCAGCGCCGCCCCCAACCCAGCCGCGCTGGCCTCATACGTCCGCACCTCCACCAGCGGATGGTACAGCACCACCCCCTTCCCCAGCACCAGCCGCGCCGCCCCCAGCGCCACCCCAGCCAGCCACGGCCTCAGCCGCCGCGCCAGCTCGCTGTAATCCAGCACCTCCAACAGCTCTCGCCCCATCTCGCGCAGTATCATCACACCCTCCCCTGCCCGCAGGAATCACCATCTGCCTGTCTCAACCAACGTCAGCGGTTCCCCTCCCCCATCGGCAGAGCAGATCAGCGCGCCAGAGGCGGCCTCGTAGAGCATGCGCTCCACAAAAAACGCCTGCCAGCCGGTCACCACCTCCAGGCGGCCCGCGTCGAGCATTTCCTGCGGCAGAACCCAAATGCCAGCCGGGCAGTCCTGCGGGTCAACCGGCTGGCCGGATGGGTCATAAAAGCGCCCGGCGGCATCCAGCCGGTAAGGGCCGTCATCTGGCGCGGGCTGTTCATAAACGCGCACGCCGCCATCGGCGGCCACTTCGGCCAGCATCCGCCGCCCATTCGCCGTGCCAATGCGCAGAAGGGCTTCGATCTCATAACGGGCGCGGCTGTCGCCGTCGCGCCAGCTCTGCGTGAAGATGCCGCTGTTTACGGCCACCTCCACCCGCCCCAAACCGGCCCCGTAGGCCGTAATTAAGCTCTGCACCTGCCGCGAAGTCTCCACCAAAGCATTTTCGTACATGCGAAAGGCCAGCCGCCCGGCATAGGGGTACCACCAGCCGGCCCGCTCGGCCAGCAGAGGCCCGGCCCCCCACCCGGCCGGCTCGTTCAGGCGCACCGCGTAGCCGTTGGCCGCATCCGCCGCGCCGGTGCGGCCTATCACCAAAAAGAACGAACTCCCCGCCGTCAGCGGGCAGAGCAAATCGGCCTCCACCCAGGCAAAATCGGCGCTCAACTGCTCCGCCGCCACCGTCACCGAAGCCAACAGCGAGCCCGGCGAGCCATTCTCGGCAGTGGTATAGAGCGCCAGGCGCAGGGCGTCTACGGGCTGTCCGACCCGCCGGGCGCACACGCCCACCCGGGCCGCGTAGAGGGGCGCGGCAGTGGTCTCGAACCCCTGGGCCAGTTGGGCGATCTGCCCATCGCCTATGGCCCGCTCCAGCGCGCCGGCGGCCTCTACCCCCAGGGCCAACTGCGCCGGGACTGCGGCAAAGCGCCAGCTCAACCGCTCCCACCAGCCGCGGCAGTACAGCAGAGCCATCGGTTCATCGTCCCAATCGCGCCGCGCCGCCAGCGCCGCGGTTGGAAAGCGCCTCTCCGCCAGAAAGCGGTCGCGCGCGGCCAGGGCGGCCTGATCGGTAGCCCCGGCCAGGGCCAGCAGTTCTTCTTTGCGGCCCAACTCGGCCACGCTGACGGCATCCTCCGCCCAGGGGGTGGTACCGCGCTCGCCAAGCGCCCCCGGCCCGGCTTCTAAGCGGGTATAGGCCGCCGCCGCGCGGTTACACATGGCTTCGAGGTCGGCGGCGGCGCGCCAACGGCCCCCGCCGCCCGCCAGGGGCGTTTCTACCCGGCTGATATAGCCCCACCACACCGGGCGGCCCGCCGCAGACCAAATTTCCACCCCACAGCCCACCCAATCCAACAGACCCCGCAGGTCGGCCCCGCGCCCCCGCGCCTCAATCACCGCCTCGGCAGGCCCGCCCACCGCCGCCCGCGCGTACCGGCGCGCCCGCAGTTCCACCCCCACCGGCTGGATGGGCCGCCCTTCATCACGAGAGAACAGAATGATGTTCATCCACCCGCTCCGCGGCTCACTACAACCCCAGCCGCCGGTTTCTAAAAAACACCCGCACGCCCAAAGCCTGGTTAATGGGGGCATAGTCGGCCCACAGGGTGTGGCTGAAGAAATACAGCCGCTGTGCCCGCATGGGGGCCAGAGCAATGGCCCCGCCGCGCGCCGCCGCCAGCAGGGCGCGCCCGGCTTCGTCTTCCACCCAGGCCCGCCCCGCCGGGCCGTCATCCACCACCTGCCCGCCCGTCTCCACCCCGCCGCCGCTGAACTCCAGCCAGCGCCAGCCATCCGCCGGAAGCAGGGCCAAAAAGTCCAGACTCAGACTCCGCTCCACCGCCCCCGCCTGCGCCCCGCTTAACACCAGTTCCAGCTCCGCCGGGTTGGGCAGGTCGGGCAGGCGGAACGCAAACAAATCGCGGATTTGCATGGCCCGCTCGCCCCTCGGCTGAGCCCACCCACTGCGCCACACGTCCACCCCGCCGCGCCGCAGAGACAGGCGCAGG
>DAOUAC010000029.1:0-117344 GCA_034434155.1 Anaerolineaceae bacterium | reverse complement strand
AGATACTCTGTCAAATTTGCGTGAGACCCTATCTGGGTTACATCACGGCGCGCAGTCCAGCCGCCATGGGGCCCAACGGTCGCGCACCGCCAGCGCAGAAGCCGCCGCTACGCAGGCATCTTCTGCGGTGCGGCAGATCATCGAGATCGAGCAGCATATGGATGCCATGCTCGCCGAGATCGAAGGCGCGCGCGAAACCCCCGATCGTTGGTATCCAGTCTTCAAGAAGGCTAGCGGCCCATTCTGGGTAGAACTTTCCAATCGGTTGACCGTGTTACTCCGTACGGGCCGGACGGTGTTTGACCTGGAATCGCTGCGTGGGTTGCAAGAAATAGCAACTCAGGTCGCGCACTTTCATATGGCGGTCCAACGTACCATTGATCAGTTGTCGCCATGGATTCCTTTGCTGGCCGATCCACCTGACCTGTTGGAAACTCCGCAACTGCGACCTTACGCAGAAGCGCTGCGTCAGATCTTGCCAGGTGGGATGACTCTGGGACAGATTCGCAAGCAGGTAGAGGCAGCACACGCGTGCATTGCGAACCTGCGGGATGCATTGGCGGCCAGCGAGGCCGGTACAGATGCGGCGAGAGTGGAGATTGGAGCCTGGTTGGATGCTCTGGAAGCAGCCATTGCGCAGGGGGCGATCAACGCCGGGGCGCTTTTATCTGGCTTTGCACATGTGGCAATCACCGCAGAATCTTACATACGCGAGATGGACTTCCAATTCCTGTATAACCCCCTGCGCCGCATTTTCCACATTGGCTATAACGTTGATGTGGGGTTAGTTGACAGCAATTTTTACGATTTGCTGGCTTCTGAGGCGCGAATTGCGTCGTATATCGCCATTGCGCGCGGCGAAGTGCCGCAGTCGCACTGGTTGCACCTGAGCCGCCCAGTTACAGATATTGCGGGACGGCGCGTGCTGCTTTCATGGTCTGCCACCATGTTTGAATATCTGATGCCGCCCCTGTTTCTACGGTCTTATCCGGGAACACTGCTGACAGAAAGCGCCTATGGGGCTGTCCAGCGCCAAATCGAATATGGTAAATCGAAGGGCTTGCCTTGGGGCATTTCTGAATCGGGATTTTATCAGTTTGACGCCAATCAGAGTTACCAGTACCGCGCGTTTGGCGTGCCTGGGTTAGGCTTCAAGCGCGGCCTCGACGACGACCAGGTGATTGCGCCGTATGCTTCCTTGATGGCAGTGGAGTATGACCCACAAGCGGTCATGCGTAACATTGAAGATTTGACGCAGCGTGGGGCGTTGGGATTATGGGGCTTCTATGAGGCGTTGGATTTTACCGCCAACCGGCTTTTGTTCGGTGAACCCTGGGCCGTGGTGAAAGAGTATATGGCGCATCACCAGGGAATGATTTTGCTGGCATTGAATAATTTCCTCAATGACCGCCCAATGGTGCGCCGCATGAGCCGCGACCTGCGCATCCAAAGCGCCGATTTGCTTCTGCAAGAACAGATGCCATTCAGCAGCCCGGTGGTCAATCCCTTTAGTGAGGAAGTCAAAGGTGCTCAGCGTGGTCCCGCAGCCGCTCCGGAAACGGTACAGCCCTGGAGCGTACCTGTACAAACGCCCATTCCACAGGTACATCTGCTTTCGAATGGCAATTACAGCGTCTTGATTTCCAATTCGGGCAGTGGCTATTCTGCCTGGCATGACATCAATCTGACGCGCTGGCAGCCGGATGCCGCACTAGACCCGTGGGGGATGTGGATCTATATTCAGGATCTACAACTGCCGCCGGGAACTCAATCAGATCTATGGTCAGCGGGCGTTCAACCAATCCCTGGCGAGCCAAATGAACACCTGGTGACGTTTTTCGCGCATATGGCCGTCTTCCAGCGGTCACATGATGGAATTACTTCGACGATGGAGGTGACCATCGCCCCGGAATATCCGGTTGAGATCCGGCGGGTAACCCTGAATAACAGCGAAAATCGCCCGCGTTGTTTGCGGTTAACCTCGTATGGAGAAGTGGTACTAAACCGGCAGGCAGCCGATGCCCGCCATCCGGCGTTCAATAAGCTGTTCATCGAGTCCGAGTGGGTAGAAGCTCTGAACTTGCAGATTTTCAAGCGTCGCCCCCGCTCGGAGAACGACGCGTCGGTGTTTCTGGGCCATCTGCTGGTTCTCTCGGAAGGAATGACGCCTACGCTGGCGCATGAATCTGATCGAGCGCGCTTTATCGGGCGCGGGCGCAATGCCCGCCATCCTGATGCGCTGTGTTCGCATAGGCGTCTGAGCGGCACAACCGGCGCTACCCTCGATCCGATCCTGGCATTGGGCCAGGAAATTTCCCTCAAGCCCCATGAGACTGTCCGTCTGGCCTATGTGACACTGGCCGGCGAGAGCCGCGAAGAGATCGTGGCCCTGGCGCAGCGTTACCGCAATTGGGCGTCTGTTGACCAGGCCTTCCATCAGGCCAATCTGAGCGTTCAATCATGGTTGAGCAAGCTCAATATCCATTCGCAGTTACTTGCCGATACATCGCAAGTCCTTTCGGCGTTGATGTACCCTTTCCCGGCCACCCGTGCAGCGCCTGAAGTGATCGCTTCCAACGGGCTGGGGCAACCGGGCTTATGGCGCTTTGGCATTTCAGGTGATTACCCAATTTTGATGGTGCAGATTGAGGATGCGACTGAATTAGATGTCGTGCGCGAGGCACTATACATCCATCGTTACTTGCGCGGCCGCCGCTTCTTGATGGACGTAGTCATAATCAATCAGCAGCAGACAGATTATGGGGCCACACTGAATGGGCTGCTCCACCGGCTGGTGAGCCGGGTGAACAGTGAACAGTGGCTGAACCAGCGCGGCGGCGTTTTTATTTTGTACGCTGACCAAATGCAAGCTGCCGAGCATGTTTTGCTCCAGACCGCTGCCCGGGTCATCCTTTCGGGTGCTGCGGGACCGCTGTCGGCCCAATTGCCAGGGTACTCGATCCAGGTTCCCCACCTGCCAGACCTGACCCCCACACGTGAGGTCACTGCTGCCATTCCCGTCACCATGCCAGCGGATAGCTCGCAAACCGGGCTGCAATTCTTTAACGGATATGGCGGGTTTTCGGAGGATGGACGCGAGTATGTTATCCTTACAGCGGCAAACCGGCCAACACCCGCACCCTGGGTCAATGTGATTGGGTATCCGCAGTTTGGGTTCCTGGTGACGGAATTGGGCAGCCAGTGTACCTGGGCAATGAACAGCGGTGAAAACCGGTTGACGCCCTGGTCGAATGACCCGGTGAGCGACCCTACCGGCGAGGCGCTCTATCTGCGCGATGAAGAGACCGGGGAGGTGTGGACGCCCACGCCGCTGCCTGCCGGTGACAATGTGATCCATACGGTGCGGCATGGAGCCGGCTACACGATCTTTGAGCATGAGTCACACGGCCTGCGCCAGCAGTTGACCCTGTTTGCCAGCCCTGAGGACCCGGTGAAGGTAGTCCACCTCAAGCTGCAAAATACACGGGGGCATCCCCGGCGCATCACCGCCACGCAGTACGTGGAATGGGTGTTGGGGACTACGCACGCTCAAAGCCAGCCGTATCTGATCCCCACCTATGACTCTGCGCGTGAATGTTTGTTGGTGCGCAATCCCTACAATAGCGAGTTTAACGCGCAAGTGGGCTTCCTGGCGGCGTCGAAAACGGTGCATGGGGTCACGGCTGACCGCACGGAGTTCATTGGTCGAAACGGCTCATTGGCCCATCCGGCGGCCCTACGTCGCTTGGGGTTAGAAACGCGCATCACGGCAGGCGAAGATACTTGTGGCGTGCTGCAAGTGCACCTAGACCTGCCTCCAGGCGCATCCGAGGAAATATACTTTATTCTGGGGCAAGGTAGCAGCCTGGAACAGGCCCAATCTTTGGTGGATAAATATCATGAAGGCGGTTTTGTGGGTGATGCCTGGAATCGCACTCAGGCGTTCTGGAACCGGCTGCTAGATACCATCCAGGTGCAAACGCCTTCACCGGCGATGAATCTCATCCTTAACCGCTGGGCGTTATATCAGACCCTTTCTTGTCGCATTTGGGGGCGGACGGCATTTTACCAATCCAGTGGGGCTTTCGGTTTTCGCGATCAGTTGCAAGATGTACTGGCGCTGCTGCCAATTGACCCCCTCATCACGCGCGCGCAGATCCTGAATGCGGCCAGTCATCAGTTTGAAGCGGGCGACGTTCTCCACTGGTGGCATCCGCCATCGAGCCGCGGGGTGCGCACGCGCTTCTCGGACGATCTGCTGTGGCTGCCTTACGCCACTGCATTGTACGTAGAGGCGACCGGTGATTGGGAGATTCTGGACGAACGTATTCCGTTTTTGCAAGCACCCGAATTAAAAGACGGCGAGGATGAACGTTATGGCGAATACCCTACTACAGTAGAGCGCTACTCTCTGTTTGAACACTGTCGCAGAGCGATCGAACGCGGGGCCACCCTGGGGCCGCACCGCCTGCCGTTGATCGGCACGGGCGACTGGAACGATGGGATGAACCGGGTAGGGGCAGAAGGCAGGGGTGAGAGCGTTTGGCTGGCCTGGTTCTTGTGTGATGTGCTGAACCGCTTTGCTGCGCTGTGTGATCAGGTCAGCCATACCCATGGAGCAATCCTTATTCCGGTTGGGCTGGCAGATCTCTACCGTGCGCGGGCCGCCGATTACGCCGCGGCCGTTGAGCAGTTTGCCTGGGATGGCGCCTGGTATCGCCGTGCATATTATGATGATGGGACCCCGCTGGGATCGGTGGAGAATGCCGAGTGCCAGATTGATAGTATTGCCCAGTCATGGGCGGTGTTGAGTGGCGCGGGCAACCCACAGCGTGCGCGTCAGGCCATGCAGTCAACTATGGAGCGGCTGGTGCGTCCTCATGACCGGCTGTTACTGCTGTTTGCGCCACCCTTCAACCAGACTCCGCAAGATCCTGGCTATATCAAGGGCTATCTGCCGGGCATCCGCGAGAATGGAGGGCAGTATACCCATGCGGCCATCTGGACTGCCTGGGCGATGGCCCGCCTGGGTGACGGCCAGCAAGCCGGCGTATTGTTTGACCTGCTTAACCCCATTTTGCAAGCTGACCATGAAGCGATGGCGGATGTATACCGGGTCGAGCCATATGTTGTGTGCGCTGATATTTACAGCGTTCCACCGCATGTACGACGCGGCGGTTGGACGTGGTATACCGGCTCGGCGGCCTGGTTGTACCGGCTGGGCGTCGAGGCCATTTTGGGACTGCGCCGCGCTGGTAACCGGCTGTTGATAGATCCCGTTTTGCCGCCCGATTGGGAGGGCGTAACCCTTACCTACCGGTTTGGCGCGACCACTTACCAGATTCAGGTGAAACAGCCGTCTCCACCAGGTGATGGCGCGTGGCGCATCTTGCTGGATGGAGAAATCCTGCCAGACGGGACTATTCCACTTCACGATGATGGGCAGAGGCATGTCGTTGATATATACAGGTAACCCCGGGCGCGGACGAGGCCGCTCTGCCGCTGTTCCAGTCGCCGCCCATCTTCGCGCCAGACCAGACCCTGACCAGCCTGCTTAATGCCGCCGCTCAGGCCGCCAGGTCTTTTGTCCTGGTACTCGACGATTTCCACCTGGTCCGCGAAGGTGAGAGCGGTCAACAGTGATCCACTTTAAGGTTGTACACTGCGAGGTGCAGCCAATTGGCAAATTGCATACAATATGCCTCTGTGCGAGGCGTTGGAGGGGAAAATAACTATGCTGTAAACTGCTCCCACTGCGGGATGATCCCTACACCACTACTCGCAAATATAACTCTCCACAAGGGCCGCAGTATTCGGAGGGAAATGAACACTCGCCCGACCCTTAAACCCCTGCTCCTCCTGGCGGTATGCGCTGCCATCGTGGGCCTGCTCGCAGCGGCAACTCCGGCGTCAACTGAACCGCCGGCGCCTTATCTGGAAGCCGCCGACTGCCCGTTCCCGTTTCCTTCAGATTTACAGGTTTCTTGCGGTAAGCTGGTCGTACCAGAAAACCGGCTGGCCCCAGAGAGCCGCCTTATCCGCCTGCCTTATGCGATTATTCACAGCACAGCTTCCCACCCGCAGCCCGATCCTATCCTCTATACTTCCTCCGGCGGGCCGGGCGGAGGGGCCTTTGGCGCCTGGAAACACCTTTCCTATAATTTCGATTTTCTCAAATCGCGAGATCTAATCCTGTTGGAACAGCGCGGCACGCGCTGGGCAGAGCCTTATCTGGCCTGTCCAGAACTGAACCAGGCGATGTTTGCCAACCTGACACAGGTGCGCGCCAGAGACGAGGAAATCGCCTTGGAAGTCGAAGCGGCACTGCACTGCCGCGACACGCTCCGCTCGCAAGGGGTTGATCTGGACGGCTATACCACGCTGCAAAGCGCCGCGGATGTAGAAGATTTGCGCGTTCTGTTGGGCATTCGACAGTGGAATATGATCGGCACTTCGTACGCCGCGCGGATCGTGCTAACCGTCATGCGGTTGTATCCCGACAGCCTGCGCTCGATAGTGTTAGATTCAGTTTACGATCCTTCTGTAGCCTTTATCGAACAGCGCGTTCCAGCCTATGCCGGGGCGCTGGAGCGGCTGTTCGTGCAGTGCGCCTCAGATGCAGCCTGTTCTTCAGCCTTTCCGGACCTGAGGGAGCATTTCCTGGCGGTGCTGGCGCGCGCGAATGAGGAACCACTGCGGGCCGAAATCCATCATCCGCGCACTGGCCAGCCTGTGACCCTCCAGTTAACCGGAGACGACCTGGCCTTGGGAGTGTTCAATGCCGTGCGTGATGCCCGCCTGCTGCCCTATTTACCGTTCTTAATTGAAGAAGTTTACGCTGGCAACCTGGATGTGATCACTCCCGTGGCTCAAAACGGTTTTTCTTCCATGTTTAACAACCCATTGGGAATGTATTATGCAGCGGAGTGCGCTGAGGAATATCCTTTTAATGATCTGGATCGCCAGCGGCAGGCTGCCGCGCAGTATCCGGGGCTAGAACACTTTCTGCCCACTCCTTCTGATCCCTTCATTTGCGCGGCCTGGGGGGCAGAGCCGGTAACAGCAGACTTTCGCCAGCCGGTAGTAGAAGGCGTTCCGGCGCTGGTTCTCAGCGGCGCGCTTGACGCGGTGATCGCCCCTGCCGTCAGCTCCGCCGCCGCAGCTCGCCTTCCAGAAGCGGTTTACCTCAACGTCCCAGGGCTGACACATGCCGTTATGGATGTAGATGTTTGTTCCAGGCAGATTGCTGCCGCCTTTATTGAACTACCCGGTCCAGAAGTGATCGGGCTGTGCGCGCCTGGACTTGAACAATTGGATTTCATCACGCCTGCTGACCTGGTCGTGACGCCGCTGCCCTATTGGCTGACCGCGAACCTCATCTTTCCCTCTCCTGGGGTGGCAGTGGCTTTGGGCATTGGCCTGGGGCTGGTTGCCCTGATCGGCCTTTTCCTCATTTTGCGCCATGTAAAGCAGTCCGGTTGGTCTTTATGGACGGCGTTCGCCGGTCTGGCGACAACCCTGCTTCTGGCGCTGGAAATCAGCTTTATTGGGATGCTGTTCACGTCCGATCGCATCCTGCTTGGCTTTGGCATGCCGGCGGCGTATGGCTGGCGGCTGACACTCTCCTGGTTCCTGATTCTGATAGCTCTGGTGGGCAGTTTACTGCTGGCTTCAAGGCGCTTCGAAAAGCTGTGGCCGGGGAAATAGACCGATCTGTGGCAAATGACCTTGCAGGAATAGGTCAAAAAACGATAATACAAAACCAGCGGCTCTTGCCGCTGCTTGTAAACTGTGTTAGAATGCCCCTTCGTAGCAGTAACATGGTCTACCAGGAGGGATGGCCGAGCGGCCGAAGGCGCCTGTCTTGAAAACAGGTATGGGGTAACCCATCGTGGGTTCGAATCCCACTCCCTCCGCCAGAAGCCTTCCTGGTAGTGGAATGTAACTGCTTGGGAATTCGGGGAGGTGCCAGAGAGGCCGATTGGGCTCGCCTGCTAAGTGAGTGCTGGGGCATTAACTCAGCCGCGGGTTCGAATCCCGCCCTCCCCGCTCTGACAACGAATAGGTTCGGTTAGAGGCCAAAATACCTCAGTGGGCTGTAGAGCTACCAGGGTATCGCCTCGGACAAAAGCTGCTCGGACGGCCATCCGTAGCAGCTTTTTCTTTTCGATTGGTAAGGTTTCGTCCCAGTTATTCAAGCTGGTTCGAAGGCTATCGGTTAGTGTTATTATAACATTTGCATCTTCGAGGCGCAAGTTACTTTTCGATTTTTCGTAGCGCTCCTTCTCGACCTGATACTGGTCGCGTGTAAGGTCTCCTGCTAAGTATAGCTCACGAGCCCGATTGAAGCGGTTCTCGATATCCCGGCTTGCTTCCTCTGGATCAATAGTCTCATGAGTTTTGTCCCACGCTGCCAGGATATTCTTGAGGGCTTCGACCATGCTGGCTTCCAGCTTTTCTGCTCGTACAGTATGCTGCGGACAATTTCTGGTCTTTTCGATGTTCGCCCCATCCCGGTAATATAACCGGTTCTGATTGGAAACACCGCGCATCGAACTGCCACAGTAGCCACAGTAAAGAATGCCAGACATCGGGAAAACGTGAGCCGGCGTGCTCCACTTTGTGTGGCGGGTAACCGTTTGCAACCGCCTCAATTCCTGAGCTTTATGGTAGTCTTCCATGCTGATTAGTACAGGATGTTGGCCCGGATAAAGTTCAGCGCTAGCCAGATCGCTTCGACGCGTACGCCTGGCCCCTAGCCCAGAAGAAGATTTGTAGGGCAAGAACCCGGTATAGAAAACGCGCTTGAGCATATCCCGAACCACGTCCTTCTTGAACGGTCCTGGCTCAGATACGCCCGGATGGCCGCGCTGATGCACCTGGATCTTTTCGCCATCGGGCAGTTCCAGGAAGAACTCATTCAGCTTCTCCGCGATGATCGCGTCAGATGCGTTCCCTTCCAAATACCAGGCGAATGCCAGCTTGACCACCTGGCTGTCGATGGGATGGGCTACCAAGTGCTTGCCGTCTGTTTTACTGGGCTGGCCAAAGTCAGGACAGTAGCCTTTTCCATTTGGATCCTCGCAGGCTTCGCACAGCCCTTTGCAATAGCCATACGGCGGCATTCCATTCCACAACCCTTTGCGGGCGCGTTCTTTCTTGCCCTTGATGGTCTCTTGTCTCAAATTATCTAAGTACAGCTCGGCCAAGATACCCAACACTGTCAGGGTGAGCTTGCCCCAGGGCGAGGTGAAGTCCAGGCGCTCCTGCACAGAAGCAAAGGCGACGTTCATATGCCTGAGGGTATCCAGGGCCGTCAGAAGCCCTGCCAGGTGTCTGTAAAAGCGGTCAATCTTGTCAACCACCACCACGTCGATCTTGCCGTCTTCCGCATCCTGCATCAACCTGGCCAGGTCTGGCCGAAAGCTATCCTTCTTTGCAGAAATGCCGGCATCGGTGTAGATCTCCAGCAAATCCCAGCCTTGACCGTTCACATAATCCTTGATGTTTTTGGCTTGCGCGTCCAAGCTGTGCCCGTCCACCTGTTCACGCATGGATACTCTGCGGTATCCAACCGCTCGCAACCTTTCTTTTTCCACATGGACCTCCTAGTGCTATAATGGTTTTGATACATCCGGCAAGAACGGATGTTCCCCTATTTTACGTCAGGTGGACTCACATGGAAGAACCAATTGCGAAGTCACGTCGAAAAACACTGGAGAAACCGTACGATCCTGAGCCAATGATCAAAAGGCTGAGGGAATTACTGGAAAAACATAACGAGAGTTATCGGGAGGCCAGCTTGCGCGCTGGATTAGACCATCAAGGGGTGCGCCGGGTGTTAGAAGGCCAGCGACCAAGTATGCACATTTGCATTTTACTGGCGGATCATTATGGCGTTAATCCCAACGAGTTTCTCCAATTGGCCGGGTGGCCAACCTTGAAGATTTTTGACGTTCGGTCCGTTGATACAGAAAATCTTCCACCGGAAGCTGTGGATATTGCATTAGCAGTAGCAAAGATTCCTGATCCTGGAACGCGGAAAGCTGTAGTGGAAGCTATGCTGTTCTTAACCAAAAAATACCTTGAAGACTAATACGTAGTTAGTCCTTTCCATTCTCATACACCCACCATATAAAG
The DNA here is from genome assembly GCA_034434155.1 of Anaerolineaceae bacterium. GTDB lineage: Bacteria > Chloroflexota > Anaerolineae > Anaerolineales > Anaerolineaceae > DSYU01. Next base: position 107,204 of record DAOUAC010000029.1, on the reverse strand, counting down.
CAGATAGCGAAGTTTATAAACTGCAAATAGGGGTTGTTACCATCAGATTGGGATGAATTGTCCTCAATGGATAAAGCCTAGCTTAGAAATTTGGCATTACCAAAGTTCAATGTTTGATAAATTTTGGAAAAATCTCGAACAAAAACCGGCAACTTGGCCGATTCTGTATTTTCATATTGAACCAGTAATAGAGATTACCGGTCATATAGCTCGTGTTTTCGTTCCTAACGTGAACTCTATCGTTTCATGGCAAATTTGAGTATCGTCTTAAAAAAATACAAACAGACCAGGTCTCTGCCTAGTCTGGTAAGTGTTCAGTCGGTCGGATTTCGCTGGTAAAAATACGATCCACCAGGTGTCGTAAAGATTCCGTATCGACTTTTTGATATTTATAAAGTGGGTATATAGCGTTCAGTCGGTTATGCCCAACCACTCTACCGATCGACCGTTGATAGGTATTTTGACGAATTTCTGTCTACTTTTGGGCCAATAATCGTCCTTTATGGCAAAAAACTATCTTTAGGACCTTGAAAACGCATCAGCAACATATAATGAATCTAATAATAAGCGTACCCAACTGAGCGCACAATACAATATCAAGAATATTTAAATTGACCTATAATCTTCAAGTTGCCATTTTCAAGCTCAGTGGTTCACCAGCCGAGAAAAATGATGGCATTAGGATAAATAAATAACGAGAGAACAAGGACAATATGCCCAGCTTGAATACCGGTTCACGTTGTTGACAGGTGGATTGGATTATGCTTGGAAGCAGGAAAAACTTGAAGCCAGAAAAATGCTTGAAAAGCCGGGCCGTATCCACCAGTCCAGTATACGCTTTGTTAGTCTTGGTATCTTTAATAAGTACTCTGACCAATAATGTTTTTTGAGGTGTCAATCAAGTTATCATAGTGCAAAATCAATACAGAATTTTTCTTCAAATTACGGCGTTCTCGATAGGTTTTTTTACTAAAATCTCCACGGCGACCTGCAACTACAACATAGTTTATTCGAGATTTATCCAAAGTAAAAAATTCGTCTGGCAGATTTTCGCCTTCACGTCGATATTTATCAAAAGTCTCTCGTAGAGAACTGTAATGTGCTTCGAGCCAAACATCCCAGTTCTTTACTTGCTCAATTCCTTTTCTAAAACTGGTGCCTAATTCTCCATCTTTCAATGTAATTTGACCAAGTGGTGCTTCAAGTTCAACAAACACAAAATTCCAGCCATCTGAACATCTTCCAACAAGTAAGTAATCGGCTTGATATGAATTACCGAGTTGAAATTCTGGAAAGAGAAACGTGTCATGATGCCCGAAATGAAAATACTCTTTTAGCATAGACGCAATGATGAAATATGTTTGTTGTTCACTAATAAAATTCAGAATTATTCGCTCTGTAACTTCTTCAGAATTTAAAGCGTCGTTAAAGAGAGCAACTTTTTCGAGCAACTTTTCCTTATCTTTCAAATCAACGGGGTCTAAGTAATTGTTTGGGAATAAAGAATCAAAGTGCCTGGCTGCCTTTGGATAATCGTGAAACCTGCTTTGGCGAATGAGTAAATTCCCAGATTTTCGTACAATCTCACTTTCACGGATGGAATTCCATTCCGCAAATTCTTCAGCAGTTAATTCAGTGTAGTCACGTTTGTATAATTTCACTGCTTATCCTTGTTGTGCAAATAACATTGATAAATAATGATATTCTCTTTACCGAATCAATTGTAACCCTCCATTGCAAATAATTTTGCGTGACCAACACCCTTGTTGATTTTGGACTTAATAACCGATTTATAATCTAATAATTCAAACACTTACATCCTGTATTACGCTCTTCCTGCTACCAACTGATCGCTTACAATTATTCTAAACTTGGCTCATGTTAAACATGAGTGACTGCGAACGAGGGTAGCGATAATTTTAGGAGAAACGGACTTGTGATTGATGGCAAGTCATGGAATTGAGTGAAAAAGAGCAGGAGCAGGGTGCGGATTAAATGATCGCCTACGAGCGACTCATGGGTGATGAACGAACGCGGAAGACGTTCAACGGGATGATTTACGGGATCATCGGGGCGGAGAGCCTGTGTGCATGCGATTAGGAGAAAAAATGCTTTACGAAGAGCTGCTAGCAATAACGAAGGACAATTCCCTAAACGAAGTCCTGAACGGTGCCTATATCATTGATGCCAGCAACGTTTGGCAGTATATCAAGCAACAGGGACAACAGCTCACGAATGATGATTTTCCTAATGTTGCTCCGCCTTTCGAGCGAATGTTTATTGAGTACAGGGACGAAGTTCGAAAAATAGGAATGGCTATTCGATCTTTCGATTTGCAAGAATACGCCTTCGAAGATGTTTTCCCACAGCTAAAGGAACAGCCTTGCAACCCTGTCGGGGCGAGGTGGGTAAGCATTTTTGTGCTTTTTGTCAGGGATGATAGCGGCTTTTTGATTCTTGAAGAAAAGGGCCCGTCAATCGAGGCTGCTAATTGGTTCATAGTTATTGACGGTAATGGGCGAATCTGTAAAGATGCGAGAACAGGCGGGGATTGCATAGTGGTCCACTACCCGTCCCAAGTAGAGGATCCGCAAAGCACAATTGGCTGGACTATGGCAACCCCACTTTTAACCCTGGCATTTATGCACTGCAAAAACGTAACTGTTATTCCGAAAGGCCAGGGCACCAGGGCAGGCAAGCGCCATAGGCACGGCCCGCGCTTGCGCTATCATGTGCTGGAAATCGAGCCCATGAAAAAGATATTGAGAACAGAGGGGAACAGCGAACAGCATGGACTAAAAAAGGCCCTGCACATTTGTCGAGGACATTTCAAGGACTATCGAGAGAGTGGGCTTTTTGGCCGAAACAAAGGGATTTACTGGTGGGATGCCCACGTAAGGGGCGATATAAATACTGGTGTGGTTGATAAAGATTATTCGGTCAACCCCTCAAAAGATATCTCACTTCCTGGCAACGAGGACTCTCAAGGACAATAAGGGCTTATATGGCCGAATAGCCAGGAATTGAAAGCCTGGCACCTAATATGGGCAAATACCGGATTTATTTAACTGACTTTGGGCGGGAATACTACGAACGGGAATATAACCGGTATCGTAAGCTTTATCCTAACGTAGAAGCCCCACAACCAAGAGGATAATATTATGCAGCTAAAAATCGTTTATCCAATCCGTATGGAAATAAAGGAATCAAACACCGAAGGCACCCCAGCAAGTGCCCTTAAAGTTGTTGCAATGCATATGTTGAACAGAAACGATGATTTGGATAGGTATGGATCTGCTATTTACCTTGTAGCAATTCAAATGGACCCTAGTGGCAGTCTCACGAGCCCAGAATACAACCACATCTTGATCCAGAGAGCAGACAAATACGGGATAGCTTTACCTGACTGGATGAGACAGGATGGAACAGGGGCAATAACCACAATGGGCATCGCCCATCCTTTAGGTCAATTGGCTGGACGAGTGGGCAGGGCAAGTGAAGTTATCTGGAATTTATCTGCCGAAATGATGTTTCGCAAGTCCGATTTGTTGAAACAAGTTCCTATGACAAAAACAGAGAACAGTCGCAAAGATTGTCTGCAGCGTGCGGATGATCTAGAAAAGAACGCCACAGCTTTAGGAGCGATATATTATCAAATAGAGCCCGCATCATGGGACCCGGAATTGAATAGTGGCCTACTTGATCTAGCGCAAAAGTACAATATTATCCTACCCGAATGGATGCGACCAGAGGAACTGTAGCTATGATAAAAAATCTCTTCAACGACAGTCATCAAATTTGATCCTCGGAAAACAAAGCTCACCCCCAGACAGGAAGAGGCTGTAGCTGCTTGGGCAGAATGCTTGAGAATGGCCGAAGACTCGAAGAAGACCGGTATTCCAGCAGGGACAAATCAGAGCTGGTTACAGCAACTGCTTTTCCTGATGGCCATTTAGAATTGGAAGGACGAGATCTTTGCCTATTCTGTTTGCCCTGTCTCCAATGAGTATACCGAAGGGCTCAATGCACTGATCCCGACAGAAAACAGAATGGGAAGGGGCTACTCGTTCAAGGTGCTCCGGTCTCGGATCCTGATTGCTCCCAACGGCAAGGGGTAAACCGACTCTTCCAGCAATTCCGAAATGTATTTCGGCATGCCGAATAACCAGGAGAACTCTCCGGATGGAGATGTTTGCCAGGGTCATCCCTTGATTTTTGGTGAACATTGCTCCCTATTTTTGGAAATACCCCTATATTGAGGATGATAATTGCGCCCGTTCTTTACATTGGGGTATAGTTTTGCAATTAAAAACATTCTCACTCAATCTGAAAAACTGGACGGCGGAGCCTTTCCCTCCCCCATTAATGCACTGGTCAGTCACCTGACATTATTTAGGTTTATTCATCAACTCAAAAATTCTCGTATTGACTAAAGAGAGTCGCTCAAGTTCTGCCCGATGTGCATTTGAATAGTACTTGCGTAACCACCATTGAAACTCCATAATAGAAATAAAATAGGCGTCGATAAGATCGATAATTTTGATATTTTCATCAGCGGATGCTAAATATACTTTTCCCTTTTCCCAGTTATTCCACTTTTCCAATAAATTCTTATCCAGGTAAAAGAAAGAATCATCCAAAAACAAGTTTCCCGTTTGAGGGTCCGCTTTGAACTCGGTCATAATCCCCCCAATGGGAAGGCGATAGTGAAGAGAATAATTCCGCAAATTTTCTACAAATAAATTCAGATGGTTGCCTACGAACCGCGAACTTATTTCTTTTTGATAATCCTCTTGAAATTCTTGGCTCTCACCTGCTTTCAATGCCCTCGTTACGTCTCTAAGCATCATGGCAGCCGCTAAAAAATTGTGCAACAATCGCGAAAACCTCTTCAAAACCAGGTCAAATTCCTTAGCATCAGTGAAAGTGGTCGAGGTAAGCGACTCCCTCAAATCTTTATAGTTCTCTTCAAAAACGTACCAGCAAAATTCCAGGTTTTTAAATGTTTCGCCGACCTTGAACTCGTTTGAGGCTTTCACGTATAATATCAAATCGGCAGGGCTACCCCAAATTTCATCAAGGTTTATCAAATTCATATCTATTCCTTTGCTGGCGATAGGGTGGGAGACGTATTTATCTCGAAATTGTAGACAATCCCAATAAATGACACTGTTTCAAAAACCGTTATCAACCAAGCAGATTAAATATCTTCCTCGTTTAGGGCCGCATACCGATAGTAGCAAAAAGATTTCCCTCGATCAGAGTATTCCATCGCACTCAAGAATTCATCAGGGATTTTATATTTCAATACATCTACCCACGCTCTTTCCTCAGGTACCGGGAAAGAAATCTTGTGGTGATAACTCAATCCTCTTACAACTTTACGCACCACCCAAAGAATTCTTGGATCGTTACCTAGTAGACTGTCCAGCCTAAAGGTATAAAATATCGCGAAACTTGCTACAATGTTGAAAAAACTCAACAGGAAGCAAGAGCGATGAAGCGGAAATACAAAGTCGAATTGACAGACGAAGAACGGCAGCACCTTGAAAACCTAACCTCCTCGGGATCATTACCAGCACGAAAAATGAAACGCGCATTGATCCTGCTCAAATCCGACAGCGGGCCGAAGGGTGAGAACTGGACGTACGAGCAGATTCGCGCCGCCTACCACGTAACCGTGGTCACAATTATGAAGGTACGGAAGAGTTTCGTTGAAAAAGGGATGGAAACTACGCTGGAGCGCAAAAAACCGGATCGTGTGTACGAACGGGCGTTGGATGGAGAAACAGAAGCGCATCTGATTGCGTTGGCATGCAGTGAACCGCCAACCGGGCAAACACGTTGGAGTTTGCGTTTGTTGCGGAATCGCTTCATTCGCTTGGGTCACGTGGATGGTATTTCGCATGAAACGATCCGCTCTGTGCTGAAAAAAACGAACTCAAACCCTGGCTAAAGGAGCAGTGGTGCATCCCACCCAAAGCTGACGCAGCCTTTGTCTGTAACATGGAGAACATTTTAGAGGTTTACAAGCGTCCCTATGATCCAAAACGACCGCTAGTCTGTATGGATGAGATGCCCAAACAGCTTTTGAGTGACATCCGTGATCCCTTACCCGTTCGACCTGGACAAACGGCCCGTGAGGATTACGAATACCAGCGCGAAGGTGTAGCCGATTTTTTCATGCTTTTTGAGCCGTTGGTGGGCAAACGCCACATTGAAATCACCGATCAACGTCGCAGAGAGGAGTGGGCCGAAGTGATGCGCAAAGTTTCCGACGAACTATACCCGGACGCAGAGAAGATCGTGGTGGTAATGGACAATCTCAATACGCACACCCCGGCAGCTTTCTATCTGGTGTTTGAGCCGAGTGAAGCGAGACGTTTGGTAGAGCGATTTGAGTTCCACTACACCCCGAAACATGGCAGTTGGCTCAATATGGCTGAGATCGAACTGAGCGCTCTGGTTCGGCAGTGTTTAGATCGCCGCATTCCTAGCATGGAAAAGTTGGCTGAAGAAGTCGAAGCATGGCAAGATCAACGTAACTCTGAGGTTGTTAAAGTTCATTGGCAGTTCACGACTGCCGATGCGCGGGTAAAGTTAAAAAGTCTTTACCCCAAGATTGAGGTCTGACAGTCTACTAGTGCTTAATCAGAAGACATTTTTGGAAGGGACAGATGATCTTCACGCGGGCAATCGAGAGCAGCACAAACACGCTCTTCCAACTCCAAAGGCGGCAAGGCACGGTCCGGTTCGACAATGCGCCGTTTGCCATGCACCCATTTGGGCTCAATCGGGTTGAGCCAGGGGCTTTGGATGGGCAATGGGCAAACAAAAATGCGCACCCCTTGCCCTGTCTGCTGCACCTGCCGGTTGTGCTCGGCAAGCCAATCTTTCACCACACGACTAATATGCCAGGAAGCATTATCCCAGACCAGAATGAAGACCCGCTTGCCCAACGCCTGCAGTTTGGTGCAGCACCAGGCCAAAAACTGGGTGGTGATGGCACTTACCGGACGACCATCCACAAAGCGCAGCCAAATGCGCTCTTCCCAGTGGTCCGCTTCTTGCGGGCAGTCACGCAACAGAATTCCATAACAAGCCAGCGCTTTCCCGCCCGTATCCTTCGCTCGGGGCGTTTGTTCAACCAGATGCAAGGGTTGTCCATCCGGCGACCAGGCCGAGAGGCGCGGTTGGATGAAACGGCTCCACCAGGTTTCATCTTGAAAGCCGATCACCCAATCCGGATGGCGTGCAGTCAACGCAATCAGTCGATCGCGGAGCCTTTTTTTCGCTGGTACTCCGGATCGGGACTGGTAATCCATTGTTTGGCCCGTTTCCAGCGCACGCCGAGGCGTGCCAAGGTGGCCCGAATGGTTTCCCCACTCACCCGGCTTTCGGTCAAACCATGCTCAAACGAGATATCTGCGGCCAGATCCAAGGTCCATAAACTGGTCGCTTTTCCGTACTGGCGGGGACTGTTATGGAGCAGTTCCTTCAACCGTTCGGCCTGTTCGGGTGGAAAAGCGTCGCTCGTGCTATGCGGGCGGTGGGACTTCTGCTCCAGCGCCTTCAGTCCTTCGGCATTGAAGGCTTTGATTACTTCGCGCACGGTTTGGTCACTGCATCCCAAGTTTTGGGCAATCGGGATAGCATGGTGGCCGCGTGCGCTCGCCAGCAAGATCTGGCAGCGTCGCATTACAAAGGCATCGGAGGCATGTAAGCCTGCTTCCAATCGCCTGCGTTCATCATCTGTTAAGGTTCTGACATACAACGGTTTTGTACTCATTTCACCGTTATACCATACTTCAAGCTATCTCCCCTGAGATAGCACTAGATAGATCTTGCTCCTATCCTCGCCATCAACATCCTCGGCACAAGCTGGTGGAACAGATCAAATAATCGCCTACGGTCATCTATCTTATCAAAACTAGGCAATACTTTTGTCCAGTAAAGGCTTTCTTTTGGGTCTGTTTTGTCCCCTGCGACAGTTAAAATATTTCGGAAATGCGCTTCATCATCTGCCCAACCATGATTGCAATTTCCGCATGATGGAATAGTTAGCCGATTAATAATGGAGTACTCTCGAGTTTCTGGATATAAACAGGCTGGTATTACGTGTTCTTTCTCTATCTTTTCGACGGCCGTACCGCAATATGCACACTGTTTCTTTGTGATAAGTCGCCTTTTTATATTATCTCTGCTAATAGATTTGGACTTTGAATAAAGTGCCTAAGCATGCCTTTCGCCTGGTGTCTTTATAGTGCCTACTATTTCATACTGCGAGTCTGGCGCTGCTTGATTCAAATCAATTTTTTATGTTGCGGAAAAAAGGTATTCACCGTCTTTGAAAATCTGGGACGTCCCTTTAATTGCTTCAACGGTCTGTACAGCCATTTTCGTTACTCCCCTAAATACTCATCTATATGTTTGTATCAATTGTGGAATGAAAATATTATATATCAGGAAACGAAAACCGGGAGACTATACTGTCTCCCGGTTCTCTGGAAAACTTAAAAATTGGTTTGTTTACCTCTTCTGTGCATTTTTTATTTCTTATTGCCCTTAAGGGATGATTTACCAAGAACTTAGAGACCCATCATGACGGGTTTCAGTCAGAACCGATAAGAAGGGTTATTGGTTAAAGACAAAAAATAAAGAGAAAAGGTCTCGCCTCATCAGTGGAACCCTGTCTTGAGAGATACCAAATTAAATTGTCTGGTAAAAAGATGTAACAGTTTTCCCTGTACATTCTTGAGCACCTCCTAAATTTCTATTCCACAACATCCTCTAGAAATTTTTCAAGTGGGACAGGGCAAATGAATTTTGAACAACAGATAAACCATATGGTCCTATGAAGGTCCTACATATAAACAAGCCCGAGGTAGGGAGGTGGCCTCGGGCTTGTTTGCTTCAAACCTTCTTTCAACATACAACTGCATCAAAAGGTGTGTTCGCAAGCACCTTCTTTACTTTTCCATCCTGATCGAAATAGAGGGCGACAAACATAACATTTAGGATCGCTTTTTTCTCGGCTAGAGAAAGTCGCTTCCAGGTGGATTTAAAATCCTTAAGGAGAGGAAATAGTTCCTTTGCTTCTGGACGACTGGTAGGTTGGTGTTCTTTCAGTCGTCTCGTAATTTCAACAGCACGCTCTTCAAACTGAGCCTGGTTGATATACCCACCTGTAAATAGCCGCTGCAGCCGTTCCAATTCCTTGCGAAGGTTATAGGTTTCTCGCTCGAATTCGGCCAAACCATTATCATGCAGAAAATACGCATAGATCATGTCGTGCCACTTCTCAGGGATCACCAGCTTGCCTACTAGCCTGTCGATCTCACTTTCGACTTCCTCAGCTTTCCAATTGCCCAGATGCGCTTCCAGCAAGCACTCCCATTGGTGATTCGGTTCCACCGGCCGTGTACCCGTATAAACGACTTCCTCTGATTGTTTAGCCTGCATAATTTTTCCCCGGTCTCGAACCGTGGCGCAGCGATAATACGAAATACCGCTGCCACCCCGAACACCACAGAAGCCAGCTTTGATCTTCCCGTGCTCGTAACACACCCAGCAGCGCCCGATACCGGTCAGTAGGTACTCTGGACGGGGCGTGTGGGTAGTCGCTTTCATGTTCGATTTGGCTTTTCGCAGCTGCATATTCGATTCCCACAGAGACTTTCCATAAAGGGGAGTGTGTACGCCTGCGGTGAGTTGCTGAGGCACGCGCTTATTGGCTAATGGCAGACTGTTCGGTTTTCTCCGAGGATCTTCAGGATCATCCTCCATGTCTAATGGGCGAGTTGGATAATGCGCTACCAGACCGACGTAGTACGGGCTGCGCACAATGTCGCGGATATTATCCCGGCTGAACGGGCCAGGCGGAACGCTGCCTGGCCGGCCCTTCGTGCGAAAATGGACTTCCGTGCCATCGGGCAAACGGAAGATATTTCCATTCAGAGCACTGGCGATATCAAGATCACTTTTTCCCTGGTGATACCAAACGACAATGAGCTGGACAGCATGAGATTCAATTGGATGAGGAACTGGGATGCGTCCACGCTCGCTTTCCTGGCGGTCTGGGTTGCCAAACAGCGGGCAGTAATCTTTGCCATTCGGGTCCGTGCAGGTGGAGCATAACCCATTGCAGTATCCAAAGCGGTACGAAGCATTCGACAGTCCTTTCATCACGCGCTCCAGCTTAGCTTCACGCGTCCGCGCGCTGGCCTGCCAGATGTACATTTCTGCCAGCGCGCCCAGCACGTAGAGCACCAACCTGCCCCACCAGTTATCCGTGTCGATCTGCTCGGTTACCGAGACAAGCCGCACCTTGTAACGCTTGATCAGCTTCAAAAAGCGCAAGAGGGATTCCAAGTTGCGGTAAAGACGGTCCAAACGGTGTACGACCACCACCGTGATTCTTCCCGCGCGAACATCCTGCAGCAGCCGCTGGAGGCCTGGGCGCCGGCTGTTGCGCCCTGTTTTCGCTGGGTCTTCATAAACTGCATACACACGCCAGCCCTTCGACTTCACGTACTCTTCAGAGCGATCCGGCTGGATCTCCAAAGAGTAACCATGATGACGCGGGTCCAGGCGAGAAATGCGGGTATAAATGCCGGCTACTTCCTGATCAGGATTGCGCGCAAGGTCACCAAGAAAGCTCTGGATTTTATTTTTCAGGTCGTCAGGATTGGTTGGTAGGTTCAGTTCCATTGGCATTCTCGATGGCTTCTCGGACGACTTTGGGCAGTTCTTCTAGCCCCTGGTCCACTTTGCGTCCGGTGATGCGGCGCAGCGCCAGGGCTAGTTCATAACAAAACTCGCGGATTTTTTCTTCAGCAGCCGGATTCAGTGGTTCTTCACCGGAAACGTCAGAAGGGCTTGCATTCACGCGACACCTCTTTCAGACGATCGTACAATTCTGTCCAATGGGGCTTGATCCCTTCAGTTCCCCGAAGGTTTTTCCCAATGCGTTTCAACCGGACAATGCTTCTGGAAAAGTAATTGATCGCCGTCAGCAAGGCATCCAGGTGCTGGAAGAAGTAATTTGATTCCATTTGTTCTTGGTGATTACCATTCTCTTCCTGCATCGCTTCAGCCAGTTCAGCCATCAACAATGAGGTGTATATTGCGTTCCATCCAACTCGGCTCAGGTCGCGGCTGATCTTATTCACAGCGGAAAAACAAGGTTCGGCGGCATATTGCTCTAGGCCGAAGGCCAAATCGCGCATCGCTTTCGCGGCCTGGCGCATCTGCTGGGCAGCATCCACAGTCAACAAAGAAGGATGATCAGGTTGGTTCATTCGTTTTCCTCGAAAGTTGTGATGCTCTGAATGTACAGCGCACGAACCCGCCTGACCATTTGTCAAAACCGGCAAGAGAGAGAGTAGTCTTGCCGCTTTTGACAATCAGAGAAGAGATTGCGGTTTCCCGCAATGGAGTGTGGAAAACCGCAATCAATCTTGCGGATATTCCCAGTTACTCATAAAGGATCGGTCATATAAAATAACCGAAATAAAACCGATATACAACCAAACAAAAAAAGGGGGAATTTGAGACTTTGTCCCAGATCGTCTTTATCGGCGAAAATAATGCCATTATTGTTATGCAAGAGACTGTTCAAACCGAAGTGTTGCTTCAGCGCATCCAAATGGGATTATGGGAACCACCCTTCCAGGCACATTGCGGCCCTTTTCAAGCAATCCAAAAGGGAGATACGCTTATCATTACGCCTATTCGTGGGACTGAATCGCTATACCGGCGAATGAATTTTTCCGCTACAGAAGCGCGCATCTTGCAAGGATTGGCTGCCGGAATGAGTGATGATCAACTCGCGACTGTTTGCGATATCAAGCCTCGAACTGTACGCTTTTATGTTTCTAGACTGAAAGATCGTATGCAGGCACTCACTCGCGAACACCTGGTTGCAAAAGCAGGAATATTAGGTTTGTACGACTCCTCCACAGTTGGTTTGGACAATTAAGCTTCTGACCTTCTTGTGCAGTTCCGTACTTTCATCTATGATGAACACCAAAACAGGGAACATTCATGTCGAGAATTCGTAACGATCTTCCAAAATACCGTTCTCAGTTACTCAAGTACGACTTGTTGATCTATGCAGCGCAGGAACGCGAAGAGGATTTTTCGGTTACTTCACGCTGGTCATTTTTTGTTATCGGGGCTGAGGATCGGGTTATTGCCGAAGTGAATTATGGCTGGTCGGGAATCACTGCCGAAAATTCAAGTCCAACGGTCAGTGAACTGATTGTATGTCTAGAAGATCCTGGCCTTCAGGATATTGTTCAGGAAAAGATCGATACTTTATACGAAGGGTATCCCTGGCTGCCAGTTCTGCCTGTTCGATACCTGGGTCCTGACAAGTATTACGAAGAACACCTATTACCCCACCTGAACGGATGGTATGATCCCGACACCGGAAAAATTCACTTCTTTGAGGCTTTTCAACTGGCGAACAGCATGCCCAGGCTTGAAAGCCGTTGCGGAAAGGTGGAGGGAAGTTACTACTTTTGTGGAGATCCGCTTCCTTTCGTCGAGCCTGATTTCGCCGGCGACGTTTGCAAAACTTGCCTACGCACGGGTCAACACCTGAACATCAACGATCCAGAGCTTTCGACCGGAAGCGTGGAAGTGCGTATCCATTTAGCGAACGGTGAAACTTGCGAGGATGCATTTGCCCAGATTCATGACCATGTAGAAAGGTATCGGCAAGAGGAGATCCGGGTACAGTACATTCACGTGGAGATCGTTGGCGCGCACTGGAGTGTGCTCCTGGCTAACGAGTGTGCAGAACAGGTGCGTCAGTTCTGCCAGCAGAACTATCCAAATATTGAGTCCTACGTAGTTTTTGTCTGAAAGACATTGAATTTAAGGGGGTAAAGCCTCTATCAATAAACACGTTGGTTTTGAATCACTGCTCTGATGGCTTATCACGACGCTCTTTACGTTCCGCTTTCTTTTCCCGTTGATCCTGTACTAACTGCTCAATGCTACGAACAATTTCAGGCTGTCTCCTTCCGAAACGCTTGTAATAGATCTCCTCGATAAACTCCGGTAAAGGTTTCTTCCACGGCTCCTGCTTTTCATTCGCCAGTTTGCCGAACTTGTTCGGGTTCAGGCCCAATTCTCTTGCCATCTGGACTTGGGCGTCAGATAGGTGATAACGTCTGCGCGCCTCGATCCACACCTGATATTTCTGGGGGATAGTAACTTTCTGCGCCATGATACTGACACTCCATTCTTTACCATATCTAAAGTCAACCTGGGCAACAACATTCATTATATCGTGTGGAACACTTCACGTGATTAGCGTTGCTAACCAAAGGGATTGTCAGGGATTGTGGATGAATGTTCCGATCGTTTAGATCGCATGATTCTTTGATCAGCAGCCTAATTGCACGACTAGTCCTTGATTTTCTTTGACAATTTTATCAAGAGCGCATAAGATAATCCTATTCCCTTCTCATAAGGGGTCAAACATGACCGGAAGAATAATCAATAGATTTCGGATGCTGCTTGCAGAAAAGGCCACCAGAGAGCAACACAGCATTGCAATTAATGATGTGCAGCGCGGAACCGGCATTGCATGGTCAACCTTGAATTCATGGGCTAATAACCAAGTAACCCGATATGATGCTCCCGTGATCCAGGCGTTATGCGAATATTTTAACTGTCAGGTAGGGGATTTGCTTGTATTTGAGAAAGCTAGCTCGTCTCAATGACCTTATTTTCCATCTCTTGTTGTTGAGAAATGCATTATAGAGGAAACTTATGCCAATAAAAAAGAAGAACGGTAAAAACGGGAACGGCGCTTCGCTTGGGATCGAAAATGAATTATGGGAAGCCGCCGACAAGTTACGCGGCCACCTGGATGCAGCAGAGTATAAGTCCGTGGTGTTGGGGCTGATCTTTCTAAAATACGTTTCCGACATATTCGAGCAGGTGAGAGCTCGGGTAGAGAAAGAAGGGCTGGATGACCCTGAGGATCGGGATGTTTATCTGGCCGAGCGCACCTTTTGGGTGCCAAGAGATGCTCGATGGAAAGTGCTTCAGGGTAACGCTAAGCAAGAATCCATCGGAAACTTAATCGATCAGGCGATGGAGGCTATTGAGCGGGACAACCCTCCCCTGAAAGGAATGCTGCCGGGCAACTACGGGCGTGCCACGCTGGATAAGCGCCGGCTCGGTGACCTGGTGGACCTGGTCAGCAATAAGATCAACTTCGCCGACGAGGAAAGCCGCAAGCAGGATACGCTCGGGCGGGTGTATGAATATTTCCTTTCGCAGTTCGCCAGCCAGGAGGGGCGCAAGGGCGGCGAGTTCTATACACCTCGCTCGGTGGTTCGCGTACTGGTAGAGATGCTCGCTCCCTACAAAGGCCGGGTATTCGACCCATGCTGCGGGTCCGGCGGGATGTTCGTGCAGAGCGAGAAGTTCGTCGAGGCGCACGGCGGGCGGATCGGCGACATTTCGATCTACGGGCAGGAATCCAACCCCAACACCTTTAAGTTGGCGAAGATGAATCTTGCCATCCGCGGCATCGAAGGCGATCTGGGCAAAGAGCCGGCCGATTCCTTCCACCGCGACCAGCACCCAGATTTGAAAGCTGACTTTATTCTGGCGAACCCACCCTTCAACATGAGCGATTGGGGCGGTGATGCACTCCGCGAGGATAAGCGTTGGAAGTACGGCATGCCGCCGGCCGGCAACGCAAATTTTGCCTGGGTGCAGCATTTCATCCATCACCTTTCGCCTAACGGCGCAGCGGGTTTTGTGCTGGCCAACGGCAGCATGTCGAGCAACACTTCAGGAGAAGGCGCGATCCGCAAAGCCATCATCGAAGACGATCTAGTGGATTGCATGGTAGCGCTGCCGGGGCAGTTGTTTTACAGCACACAGATCCCGGTATGTTTGTGGTTCCTCTCGCGTAACAAGAAAAATCGCCGTGGCAAGACGTTATTCATCGATGCGCGCAAGCTGGGAACGCTGTTCGATCGGGTGCATCGTGAATTAAGGGATGAAGACATTTTCAGGATCGCCGGTGTTTACCACAAATGGAAATGTGGGGATGAAGAATATCAGGATATTCAAGGGTTTTGTAAATCCGTAACGGTTGAGGAGATCAAAGAGCAAGGCTACATACTAACCCCAGGACGCTACGTTGGCATCGAGGAGCAGGAGGACGACCGCGAAGCCTTCGAGGAAAAGATGGCGCGGTTGACGGGCGAACTCTCCGAGATGTTCAAACGGTCGCGCGAATTAGAGGATGATATCCGCAAGAAACTGGGGGCGATTGGGTATGACATCTGAACAATTGGAAACCATCATTCATCAGGCATTAGTTTGTTTGTATGAGAACGACAGCTATCTCATTATTCATCAGGGTATAACTTTGCCAAGCATGGATAGCCACGTTTCAGAGCGTGGTATAGTATTCCGATTTGGTATTTATTTTCAATGGCTTGCTTCGCAGCATTCGATTTTGAAAGACTTCAATATTGACACAGAATATAATCGCAATTTAGATAACGTAAAGTCCTTGCCGAATACTCGTTGGGCAGAAAACGGTGCCTTACCAGATTTGATTGTTCACAAGCGAGGTAATAATGAAAACAACTTGCTGGTAGTTGAGTTCAAACCTTGGTGGAGTAACAATCAGTTAATTATCCAAGACCGGGAAAAACTCTCTGCGTTCAAGAATAGGCCATATAACTATCAAAACGCCTTGCTTGTACTATTAAACCAAGACCGTTTTGTGTTTGAATGGATCGGTGGCGATAGATATGACATCTGACTTAACTCTTTCCGACCTCTGCTACTACGCGGATGGGCGAGTTCTAGTCGCCGACTTGGATTTGGATACTTACATTTCCACAGAGAATATGCTCTCAAACAAGGAGGGCATCACTCGCTCGGCGGGGCTTCCGACTGTACCACAGACGCAAGCCTACCAAGCAGAGGATATATTGATATCTAACATTCGTCCTTACTTCCGCAAGATATGGTTTGCTAACCAAAATGGCGGCTGTTCAAATGATGTGTTGGTATTGCGGGCAAAAGAGCATGTGCATCCGGGCTTCCTCTACTACCTGCTTTCAGACGATAACTTTTTCAATTTTGCCACTGCAACAGCTAAAGGAACGAAGATGCCGCGAGGTGATAAAGGCGCGATTATGCGGTATGAAGTTCCTGATCTGCCACTCGAAACACAGATTGGGATCGCAAATATCCTCTCCGTCATAGACGCACGAATTGCCCTGAACCGAGCGATAAATCATCATTTAGTGTCCATATCTGCGACGGATAACTCCCCGGACATCAGGCGGGGCAATAATGCGTCTCGAATGGCAGCAAGACGAGCGGATTCTTTCAGGTTATTGAGTATAGCCTTATAAAAGGGTGCAACTTTCTCCTCGAAAACCCATACACTCTCAACGGACGGAGCGGGAACAATCTCACTCTCGAAATCTCGCGTGACGATTGCATCGAACACAGCCCCACTTGCCTTATGTTTTAAGCTCTCAACAGTTTTTAATGCCAGGTGATAAACGAAATACTGTCCATATCCGGCATTACCTACAAGCGCATAGCAAGATTGGTTCATCGCCATCGGAGCACCTGCCATAGCAAGTTTACCAACTGTACCTCGTGCTGTAACAAACACGGTATTCACCGGGTAAAGCCTACTGTTACAATTATTCAAGCCTGATTCAGTAAGGGATTTTTCCGTCGACAGTACATACGTTTCGATAGCGTCTTTGGGCGTGAAGAATGGTATCCTGCCATTCCAATATTCAGCAGTGTTAGTTTGTGGTGTACCACCACCCAACACCTGCACAATGGAAGTAAACGGCTTTGTTGGCTCAAATTCCGTGAACCACGACTTAAAAATCGCCTCCGCCATCTGCTCTAAATGATGATTTATCTTCGAGTTATTCTCAATCTTCTCGTCTAGTGCGGAGAGAGTGTCGGCCATGATTTTTTGTTCGGAGAGTGAGGGTAGGCTTACAATTTGCTTCGCCAGAGATTTTACCGACAGCCCAGGTTGTGCTGATTGGCCAGACAAACGGCCTAAATTCATAATGGACAGCAAATATGCAAGGTATCTGGTGTCGTTTTTCTCGTTTGCGCATAAGACCACCGCGTGTTCTGTCATGTATGCGGCACCACTGAAATAGCGAACATTACCGCAATAAGCCCCTTGCCTGCCGATAATAGCGCATTCACCCTCGAAGTTGGATTGGTCAGTATATCCACGTAAACCATTACCACCATAGACGGGATACTCACCAATTTCATGCACCTCTTTTGCCGAAATGCCTTTCCCGCTGCTTAGGCGCGAGCATACTTGCCCTAGTTCAAATTGAAACAATTCCACCATCTGAAATATTCCCTCCTATCCAATGAATTTCCTGTGCGCAATCTTTACATTAGCCTGATTGACCATCGCATAGTGCATGGTCGTATCGATCTTGACATGGCCTAGTAACCGCTGCACCTGCTCGATAGGCATACCCTTATCAATGGCTCGCGTGGCAAGGGTGCGCCGGAACTTGTGCGGGTGAACCTTTTGCATATCTGCCCGCTTGCCAATTTTACGCAGCCGCGTTTCCACACCGCCGATCAGAAGTCGCTCGCGAGGTGGGGTTAGTGATACAAACAGAGCGGGATTGTCGTCACTCCGACCGTCAAGGTAGTTTTGCAGGTGGAGCTTAGTTCGAGCATCGAAGTAAACCACCCGTTCGCTGTTGCCTTTGCCCAAAACCACACACTCCCGCTCGTGGAAATTGATGTCCTCACGGTTTAATTGCACTAATTCGCCGACACGCATCCCCGTTGACGCGAGCAGGTCGATCATCGCCAAATCGCGCACTTCTTCGCAAGCATCACGAAGGAGTTCCAAGCCCTCATCCGAAAAAGTATCCTTAATGGTCTTTTCGGTCTTGATCTTCCGGATGCGTCGTACGGGACTCTTAAGGATGTAGTCCTCGTCTTCAAGCCATCCGAAGAAACTGGAGAAAATACGACGCATATTATCAATTGTAACCTTGCTGGAGCTGTGCTCCTTCTGATAATTCGCCAAATATCCACGTAAATCGTCGGTGCTAATTTCCCGAACTGGTTTACATAGGGAGCTGAGCATTTGCTTGATCGTGGAACTATAATATTTTAACGACTTTTCCGAGCAACCCTCCACTCTCTTTGCAGCGATAAACACATCGTGTAATTCGTTATTCTCGGTGTTTTCCTGTGGTGAAGCGTCTCGGTGCTCTGTAACCTCTACATTATGGAGATGGTAGGTCAACACCCTTCGAAGCTCTTCCAATTGTGCCGTGTTGAGCATCGTTGCCATACTTGCTTGAATATCCATAATCAGCTTGTCCTTCATTGCTCCTCCTGCCTTTTTCGGTAGATTCTCACCGAGGCAGGAAGAAAGGTAAATCATCATTTAGAGCAATTGGCACAGACGCTTTTCAAGTCATGGTTCATAGAATTTGAGCCGTTCGGCGGTCTTATGCCAGACAATTGGAGACAGGGTGTTCTCAGCGATATCACTCCTACAATCTATAGCGGAGGTACGCCAAGTACAGGTGTTGAGGCATATTGGAACGGAAATATACCGTGGCTATCTTCAGGGGAAACTCGGAACCACTTTATCATCAAAACCGAGAAATTAATAACACAAAATGGCGTTGATAATTCTTCAACACGAATTGCACGCCGTCATGACATCGTTATGGCATCAGCGGGACAAGGATTCACGAGAGGGCAAACCTCTTTATTGCTCCTAGATACTTATGTCAATCAATCGGTGATTGTGATGAGTGGGCAAAATCCGCTGTATCTTTTCTTTAATTTGTCTGGGCGATATGACGAACTTCGAGCAATATCAGATTCGAGCAGCAGTCGGGGCAGTATAACCACTAAAATGCTGGCACAATTGCCTATGCTCATACCCTCAAATGAAGTAATTAGTGAATTCACAACTGTTATAGTGCCTTTGGTTAATCAAATTGAGAATAATCTATGCGAGTCCATTCGTCTTGTTGAACTACGTGACACTCTCTTGCCCCGCCTGATGTCTGGCGAGGTATCCGTGGCTGATTTAGACGCTAAATGATGATTTACCGTTCAGAGTTCTTGCATATATAATTATCTACAGGGGAGATTACTCCATGCCACCCTTCACAGAATCCATTATCGAACAAGCCGCCATCGATTGGTTCAAAGATCTGGGCTACCATTACACCTTCGGCCCTGAAATTGCTTGTGATGGCCTACACCCTGAACGCAGCGATTACCAGGAAACGCTTCTGGTAGGTCGCCTGCGAGACGCCATTACACGCATCAACAGAAACCTACCCACTCAGGCGCAGGAAGAAGCGATTCGCAAAATTACACGAATCGGTAAGCCATCGCTGCTGCTCAACAATCACGCTTTTCACCACCTGCTGGTCAACGGCATCGAGGTGGATTTCAAATCCAAAGACGGGCGCATGGTTAGTGGCCGGGCGTATGTGATGGATTTTGAATACCCCGAGAACAACGACTGGTTGGTCGTCAACCAATACACAGTAGAGGCCACACATCAAAACGGCAAGGTCAACCGACGGCCGGACGTGGTTGTGTTCGTCAACGGCTTGCCGCTAGCAGTGATCGAACTGAAGAACGCCGCCGATGAGAAAGCCACCATCTGGTCGGCATTCAACCAGTTGCAAACCTACAAAAACGATATCCCGGCGCTCTTCCACACCAACGAGTTGCTCATCGTTTCCGATGGACTCAACGCCCGCATCGGCTCGCTGACCGCAAACAAGGAATGGTTTTTGCCGTGGAAAACCATTGAAGGTCAGACC
Source organism: Anaerolineaceae bacterium (assembly GCA_034434155.1). GTDB lineage: Bacteria > Chloroflexota > Anaerolineae > Anaerolineales > Anaerolineaceae > DSYU01. The sequence continues at coordinate 87,333 of DAOUAC010000029.1, read as the reverse complement.
GGCGCGCCTGATTCTGTCACCCAACTCGAAGTGCTGTTAAAAGGCGTGTTCAACAAATGCCGCTTCCTAGACCTGATCCGGTACTTCATAGTCTTCGAACAAGAGCGCGGCGCTCCCACTCTCAAAAAGATTGCCGGCTATCACCAGTTCCACGCGGTGAATTACGCGCTAGAGGAAACCATCCGCGCCTCACGGGTACATCGTGCTGCCTTAGGGGAGCTAAGGGGCACCTACCTGGCCAATCCAATGAGAGGCGGTGAAATCGGTGACCAGCGCATCGGTGTCATCTGGCATACTCAGGGATCGGGGAAAAGTTTGACGATGGCCTTCTACACCGGACGTTTGGTGGCGCATCGCGACATGGAAAACCCCACCATTATCGTTCTGACCGATCGTAACGATCTCGACGATCAACTCTTCGGAACGTTCTCGCGCTGTTCTGAAATTTTGCGTCAGATGCCCGAACAGGCAACAAGCCGCGAGGACCTGGTTGAAAAACTCAAGGGACGGAAAGCCGGCGGGGTATTCTTTACGACCATCCAAAAGTTCATGCCCACCACTGAATCGGGCGGTCCGCTTTCGGACCGCCACAACATCGTGGTCATTGCCGACGAAGCGCACCGCAGCCAGTATGATTTTATTGACGGCTACGCAAGACACATGCGCGATTCTCTGCCCAATGCTTCCTTCATAGGGTTCACTGGTACGCCCATCGAGCATACGGACGCCAACACTCGCGCCGTGTTCGGTGATTACATCAGCATTTACGATATCCAGCAGGCAGTGGAAGATGGAGCCACGGTCAAGATTTATTATGAGGGCAGGCTGGCCAAACTCGATCTGGATGAAAAAGAAAAACCAAAGATCGACCCAGAATTTGATGAAGTTACCGAGGGCGAAGAACTCGAAAAGAAGGAAAAACTCAAGACTAAATGGGCAGCCCTCGAGGCCATCGTGGGAACCGAGAAACGTATCAGCCTGGTTGCCAGAGATGTGGTTGACCATTTCGAGAAACGGCTCGAAGCCATGGATGGCAAGGCAATGATTGTGTGTATGTCGCGCCGAATCTGCATAGATTTATATAATGCCATCATCAAATTGCGCCCCAATTGGCACTCAGAGGATGACAAACAAGGTGCGATTAAGATTGTGATGACGGGCAGCGCCACCGACCCGCTTGAATGGCAGAAGCACGTTCGTACCAAGGTGCGCCGTGAAGAACTTGCCAAACGCTTCAAAGACGCGAACGATCCGTTCAAAATCGTCATCGTGCGGGATATGTGGTTGACCGGATTCGACGTTCCACCGCTGCATACCATGTACATTGACAAACCCATGCAGGGGCATGGCCTGATGCAGGCGATTGCCCGGGTCAATCGTGTTTATAAAGATAAGCCAGGCGGCCTGATCGTGGATTATCTCGGTTTGGCCTATCACCTGCAAAAAGCGCTGGCGACGTACACCGAAGCCGGTCACCCAGCCGACACGCCCAACCAGGAAGAAGCAGTCAACGAGCTACTCAAGCGTTACGAGATATGCAAGGGGCTGTTCCACGGATTCGATTGGTCAAAGTTTTTCACTGGAACCGCGACTGAAAGAACAACCATTCTGCCTATGGCGATGGAACACATTCTCCAACAGGAGGATGGAAAAAAACGGCTGCTGCAGGCTGTGCGGGAACTGTCGCTAGCCTTTGCATTGGCGGTTCCAGATGAGCGCGCGCTCGCCATTCGAGATGATATTGCATTTTTCCAGGCAGTTCGCACTGCTTTTATCAAATCTACGGTGGATGGGGAACGCAGCGCAGAGGATCTCGATCAGGCCATTCGCCAGATCCTATCTCGCGCCGTCGCCGCCAGCGATGAAGTCATCGACATCTTTGCTGCCGCCGGCTTGAAAAAACCCGAAATCTCAATCCTGTCAGATGAATTCCTGGCAGATGTGAAAGGCATGCCGCAAAAGAACCTGGCTATTGAGCTGTTGCGGAAGCTGCTCAATGATGAGCTCAAAATGCGGATGCGGAAGAACCTTGTGCAGTCCCGGTCTTTCACCGAACTACTCGAACGCACGATCCGCTCCTACCAGAACCGCACGCTTGAATCGGCGGAAGTGATCGCTGAGTTGATCAAGCTGGCCGAAGAAATGCGTAAAGCCCAAAAACGGGGCGAACAGCTTAACCTTAGCGAAGATGAGATCGCCTTCTATGATGCGCTCGAAGTCAACGACAGCGCCGTTAAGGTGTTAGGGGACGACACACTTAAGAACATCGCCAGGGAATTGGTAGAAACCGTCCGTAACAATGCAACGATTGATTGGACGGTGCGCGAAACGGTCCGCGCAAAGCTGCGTGTGATGGTCAAACGAATTTTGCGAAAATACGGCTATCCGCCTGACAAACAGGACAAGGCAACACGAACCGTCTTGGAGCAGGCGGAGGTTATTGCCAAAGATTGGGCAGAGTAGGGGCATATGAAAAATTATGACGAAGCCAAATTCAATAATTTATCTCAAAGCCACGCGCTCCCTCAGGTAAAACGTGACCAACGGTTCTTCAAGAACAGGATAAAAGTAGTTGTGGTTTTGATCGGCACGCTTATCTTGTTAATAGGTATCACTCGTCCTAATATAGCTGCCAAAGCCATATAGCTCTGCTTTTCGGCCGGTATTGAGTAATTATGGAAAGCCTCGCCAAGCAACACAGAGAGACAATATGCTTAGCTTGAAAATGTTGGGTAAGATTGAGGTTCTGCTACCCAGTTACGATAAGTAAATGTGGGTTTTGTCTATAGCAAAGAGGCTCGAGGATCTACGAAACCAGATGAAAGATTTTGGTTCTGATTTGGCTTATCTGTTCAACAAGCTTTTGATCAAGCAACTGCCAAATTGATGTTAGAAGGAATCTCAGAGGAAAGCATTCCGCAGCTTTATTCAAAAGAGGGAATTGATCCAATTTCGGCAATTCTTGTTAAGCCATAAACGAAATAACCTTTTGGATATCTTTCAAGTTAACATATTCATTGCTTCGGAACTGAGCATAGATGAGCGGAAAAGTGGATCGAAGATAATTTGAGCGGGTCCCAAAAAACTCTAGGGCGGGCCTGGGCGCATGTTTGAACCCACCGAGCTAGTAGAAAGTAATGAGTACTTCTTATGGCTTTTTCTAAGTAAATAGAGATTAGGGAGCCAACAACAAAGATAAATAGTCATAATCATCCCTATATCTCTCTAATCCTTGCAGTAGTGCCCGTTTCCAATTATTCTGATAACAGCAAGTATCATCGCGTAAGGTTAAGCCCGATTGCTGAATATCATTACCTAATTGAATTGCTTGTTCCAAGAATTCTAGTGCCACAGATGCACAATCTATCGCATTAGCACTTTGAGAGATCAGATCAACAGTATGTCCAATAACATAAAGCAAATGCTTATTCGCTTCCCACCTAGACCAAGGAAGAGGTGAATGTTCGTTTATCATAGTAGACCATGGCGTGGGAGAAAGTAGTCTCTCACGGAGAGACACTGGCAGCTGAATTAGTTCATCAGGATACACAAAAGTTCCCCACAAATTTCGGGAGAAATACCGAGGTGGCGCGTCTCCACTTCCTCCTTGCGATCCTGTTGAAGCTTCCCACCTTCCTCTCGTAAATTGCCATAGATTTTGTGAATGACCTATGGCCGTCCCTGTAGCACCAAACCCCATCGACAGAAGAGATAAAGGACCTGCATATGAATGTAATACAGGTTTTCCGGTACACGCTAAGGTTAGGAGTGCCAAACCGAACCGTAAAATATCATCGTAATTGAACGGAATTCTGTTTTGAATGAATTCAAAACCAAAATACCAACCATCGCTGTTTAATCCGGTAGCATAGGATAACAAAGAGGCTATGTTACCTTCGGAAACATTTGCTGATCTTCCTAAAAGCACAGTCGCATAAGTAGGTATACCTAAATCATCTCCAACACTTTTTGCCACTGAGAACAGCCGAGAATTTAATTCAATAAGATCATTTCTTCCAGCTTCATATAACAAGGCTGGTGACAGAATAGCCGAAGAACCTATGTCGTTATTTATTATTCGTAAACTATTAGCCAAACCACTCAATTGATTTTCATTTATTTTGCAAAGCTCCGATACACTAATCCGAAACTCATTCACTGGGTAAGATTCAATAAGACCATTGTGAAACTGCGGATTATAAAACTGAAGATCAACAATAACCTCAGCACCAAATTCACGATAAATATTGGCGTAATTGACAGCATTGTGGAATGCTAGATCACGAGGGCTTATTATCACCCCAACACCATTACCAGCTTCTAACTGCTCTTGTACTAGCCGTTGGCTCCTGTCTCCAAATTGATGCCAAACGCCCCGTCTCATGAAATACCTCCCAACCTCCGAATAATATTGGCTACTTGGTTAGCATTGAGAGGCCTTTTAACCCTTTCCTTTTCTAGCAGTCTACTTATTAGCAGTTGCCATTGGTTTGGTAATGATTGAAATACAGGATCGCTTTTATATTCATCAGAACTGCATACAGCATCCATGAGAGCTGCATAAGATGTAAATTTCTTATGAAATGGATGATGACCTACTAAGGCTTCGTACAAAATTGTTCCAATGGCGTAAAGATCAGTTCGATGATCTATGTCATGTTTGTTCCCCTGGAACTGTTCAGGAGCAAAGTAGATAGGCGTTCCAATTGCAGCTCCTTCGCTGGTTTTGGTTAGGTCACTTAATGACAAATGCCGTGCTAAACCAAAGTCGATAATAACAGGTGAATAATTACGCCTAACTCTTATGTTTTTTGGTTTTAAGTCACGATGAACCAGGTTTTTTTCGTTAAGGGCACTTAAGCCATCAAATAGTCCAGCAAAAAATCTAGCCGTTTTTTCAATTCCCCAAGGTTTACCAAGCAATAGATCATGTAAGTCATTACCATCAATAAATTCTTCAACGATGTAATGACGTTGGACACCGAGTTTTGATGAAAAAGTATATTCTCGTAAACTGACTATATTTGGATGAGATAAGGATTGCAACGCAATTATCTCACGTTGTAGCCTTCCCAAATCATAATCAGGGGCAATTATTTTTAAACATAAATCTTGTCTATTTTTATCTCTAACATGGAAAGCTGCTTTTTGTTCACTAGGTGTTAAAGGAGAAACAAAGTCAAACTCAGGAAATAATTTTTGGGCTTGATCTAAAGATACAATGAACGGCATTGGTGATCATCCTGTCTGCTATTTGCTAATAGTAAAGCAAGCTTGTAGTAGTATTCCCATATCCTGGGCTTTTCTATAAAAGCTGGTATTACCTCTGTGACATTGTCATCATCTATCGACAGTAAGCCGATCCCCAGCTTCACAAATACCGGATCATCCTTTTTACGAACAACCAGTTTTTTGGGCAATGCAACGTAAGATTGATGAGCGAAAATCTTATTGCGTGCTGCCTGGGAAACCGCTTTCTTCCAATCATGTACCTTTACTTCAACCGTTATAATTGTAGGAATAATATTCTTCCAAAGCGGTGATAATGCGAAAACGCCTTCATCGGAATGAACCGCATCGATACTAATCAACTCTTCTAAATCCAAATTAATTGCTTTTTCAGTATATTTCAAGTAGAACTTAATTGTATCAAGATTCGCATTTTTCACACCCCTGAGAAACGCAAGTAGTTGAGTTTTTGACAAATTTGTTTTTGATAATGCTAGTAATTTTGGTTCATAATATGCTAGCAAAATATCCGGCATCCCAGCACCTATTGTTGGTGAACAAGCAACCCAAGTGGGTAAATCTGATGTCGAAGTTAACCTGTCAACAAAATTAACTACTGCATCTTCAAGCAATAATTCGGGCCCTTGTCTTCTTGAACGAAAGAAGGAAATGTCCATAAGAGGCTATTCCAGAGAAGGGGAATCGAAAATAAATGGGTATTACCCATTTATAAAAAGGACTACAAATTTGATTATGCTAATTCGTCAACTATAAGACCTAGAAACAACCGTTAGTATAAAACTTATAACTAAAAAAATCAAACAATCCTAGATGGGGAAATTCCTATAAAAGATACTTGGAAGGCTTCAATTGTTAAAGCCTTCCAAGTTAATTAAATCCCTAATCCCATTTGCCCCTCTGGTACCACCTCCTTTCTTGATTTTCTCCGAACCACGACCACCTTCTCGGCCATCCAGTCCGACCAGGTCATCACCTTCTCACCCGGCAGGATCACTACGCTCGGCGTGGTCAGGCTGCCAAGCGGGTTGCTGCTCACCCTCATCTCGTCGGCAAACAGGGTCTGCAAGTCGGGCAGATCCGCGCCGTTGAGCACTTCACGCGCCAGCGCGGTCAGCAGATCCCCGTCCTCTTCTGGCACGATCGCGCCGCCGACCTCATCCCCGTACAGCAGCTGGGCGGCTTTCATCTTCGCGCCCATCAGGGATAAGGCCCGCGCTTCCATCGTACCGTTGTAGACGGAGAACACTGCCCGTACCGGCCGCACCTGGCCCAGTCGCCATACCCGGCGAACTGCCTGCCAGAGGGTATACAAACTATACGTAATTTCGTAGAACACGACCGAAGAGAATTGGATCAAGTCGAGACCGGTTTTCACCAGCTCGGCATTGCAGATCAGCACGTCCAGCCGTTCGGCCCGTTTGGCGATCCATTCCTCTCGCTTGCGGGGGTCCACGTTACCGCCCAGCACTGTCACGCGCAAGCCGTTCTCTTCCAGCGGCAGCACCAGGTGATCCTGTATATCGCGCTTGCCGGTCTGGCGCACGTAAACCAGCACCTTGCGACCTTGCAGTTTTTCGGCCCGGCAGAAGTTCGCCAGCCAGCCCTCTTTCGGCAGCCAGCGGTGACCGTTTGGGTTGATCGCCGGCAGTTCCATTAGCGGCACGTGGCGGATCACCTCGCCTTTCTTGTTCAACTCGTCCATGATGATAGTTTCATCGCGGAAGGCTGAGTTTGGCCGGGCCAGGCTCCATTGCAGCCAGGTCGAGAGATAGCGGTTGGATTGCAGCGCCATCGACCGCAGTGTGCTGTCCATCTGGTGATACTGCTGCGACTGATCGTCGAGCATGGTCAGTGTACTGACTTCCTCCTTGTACTCCGGCAGCCCCAGCCCCAGGTCTTTCAGGCTCAGAAACACGGTCGTGTCCAGCAGCCGGTTGACAATGGCCGGACTGACACCCGGCTGTTCTTTGGCCTGGTTGCGGTAGCGCCGGTTGCCGGTGAACACGCCGTCCTCGTCTTCCTCGTCACTCTTGCGCCGGCGGCGTTGTGATTCGAGTACGCCGTACAGCCGCGCCCAGCGTTTTTCGTCATGAAAGGCGAAGTCGTGCCGGACGCCAGCATTGAGCCGGTGCAGCAACCAAAAGATCGATGTTGAGCGGCCGCCGAAGAACGTCCCCGTGAGGGTGAGAGTCGATTGGCAGGCAGTGATCAACTGGTGGAAGGCGATGCCCCGATCCGAGCTCTTGCCTTTATACTCGTGCGATTCATCGGCGCAGAGCAGCTTGAACGCGCCCTTCGCGTGCTTGGCAATGTATTCTGCCAGCGACCAGCGCCGCGCTCCACTGAAGCGGAACAGCGGCGTATTGCAAGGCCGCGTGCCCCAGATGGTATTCCCCTGCTCGTCGCGTTTCAAACGGCCGTCCGGTCCTAATTGCCAGCCAGGCACAGAGGCCCGGCAGAAGCGGCGTTTTCCGGCCAGTTCCTCCGGGTTGACGATAAATGCGCCCTCGTCAGCGTAGACCGGCGCTCCACAGGCCGGGCAGACACACACCGTTTCCACGTGGTTGGTCAGCGGGTCGCGCACTTTGCGCAGCGTCAACGCCGGTTCCCATCCTGAACCGATCTTGGCCGAGGTGTTGGCCATCACCGCCACCGCTTTCTTGCCCAGCCGGCCGCTTTGCCAGTCATTCAAGAAACTGCGCACATCGTTCACGTCCGCGCGCTCGTCACCTGACCGGCCAATGCGGCGCAGCTCCCGCGCCTGCGCCCCCGGAATAACCTCTTCGATTTCGCGGATCCACTTGGGAACCAGGTGTGGCGGGCAGAGGATTAGCGCCGGGTAGGCATCAAGCATTTCGATAGCGCCGGAGGCTATGGTCGTTTTTCCGCATCCCATTTCCGCCTGGATATTTGCCACACGGTTCTTGCGAATGCAGCGTGTGACCGCGGCTGCCGCGTGGCGTTGAGTCGGCAATAGCCCAGGCTCAGGCTGGCCGGGTAACGCCTTGCGCCCCTTACCCAGCGTATCCAGAACAGCGACTTCCGCCGGTGTAGGGTCAAGGTTGTAGAGCGGCCGGTAGGTTTCCAGCACGTGCGCGGCGATCTTGTCGCCGTGAGCACGCATGAAGTCCGCCAGCCCCTTCACGTCCTTGATGATCTGAATGCCCTCCTTGTTCAGCTCGGCAATCGTGGTGATAAAGCGGTCGCGGTAGACTTCGGTGATTGTCTCTCCATCGCCATTATCGTGCTCGTCTACCTTTTCGACCACCTTCACAACCCGCCCTTTAATTAGCATCGGGCGGCCCTTTTCGTCGGTCAGCCGCACCGTACCCATCATGCCAGAGGCCATCAACATGGCGATGTGGCCGCGTTTCAGCGGCATTACCGGGCGGGTCAGTTCGGCTTTTCCACGCGTGGGGTTGAGCAGATCCAACCACTCCTTCGAGCGGTGAAAACCATTTGCCCGGGTGGCCTCGACGATCTCCTCCGGCTCCCAGTCATTGCGCTTGAACAACACAGGCTTGCCATTTGCACCGCGTTCTGGCGCGGGCAGCAGGTGATAGACCGGTTCGCCAAGCGGTTCCAGAACCGGCAAGTTTTCGCTTGCCATAGCCTGGATCGTCAGAATCTCCTTGTCTGTCGCAGTCTGATAGCTCTTTCGCCGGTACCCTAGCACCACCACCTGCTTGAAGGTTTCGTACTCCCCATCTGGGAAGCGTGCGACCGTCAGGCACTCGTAATAGTTGGCCAATAAGCGTGCCACCTCGATGATCCCCAGCACTTTCTGTGGGATAACGTAGATCAGCAGCCCGCCGCGGACCAGCTTGGGCGTGGTGGATTTGAGGAAATCGTACTCCAGGCGTTTGCGGCTGTCGAAGCGATCGGTTTCATATGGGGGGTTTAGGTAGAGGACCGTAATCGATTCGTCGTTGAGCTGGCAGACCTGCCAGGGTGCGTTGTATATCCGGTTCATCACCTGAGCAGCCTTCGCCGCCCGCTCCGGGGAAAGCTCCGCTCCCCAGGTATCACAGTCAAAGGCTCGGCCCAACTCACTCGCCGCCTTGCCTTCACCAGCACACGGATCGAGCAGCCGACCACGTGCACCTCCAGATTCAGCGTAGGTCTTGAGGGTTTCGAGTACTATTTTCGGGGTTGGGTAATACCCCATCTTTTCGATTGCAGGGGGTCTCATTTTCGCGTCTCCTTGAGGAAAAGTGCGGAGAAGACGCACTACCTCCCCATTGAGGGAAGCGAAGCACGTCCCCTCCGGGGTGGTAGATTTTCCTGCCACGGCGTTTGCGTGACAATCTTTCCTTTGACTTACCGGTTATAGAGCGATCGCTTCCTCCTTGAGTAGTGCCGTGATCAATCCTTGCCAATCAGCTTTCAGATGCAGGCGAAACCCTTTCAGGCAGTCGCCGGCTGTCACCAGGTCGCGGATGTATCCCTGATCTTTGGCTGCTTTCCACAACGGTACCGACCAGTCATCTAGCACCGGGATTTCCAGGGCCTCTTTCAGTCGTTCAGCGAATAATCGCAGCATTTCCTGCTTGGGTTGGGCGGTTGTCTGAAAAACCAGCAGGTAAGCGAACTGGTCCTCCGGATCCCACTTGCCGGGCAGCGCCTGGCGGCCGATATAGGCAACGTGATGACTGGTATATTCCGGCATCGCTTGCCAGACCTGTTCGTACCGATCCAGCGATGACAGGTAGATATCCTGCTGATCGTGGTTCAAGGTCAGCTGTTTGGAGGTCAAGAGCGTTGCCCGGATGCTCTCCAGGCTAGTCTTGTACCCCACCGCGCCGGCGTACACCATGATGTGATCCTCGTCATAAGCGAAGCCGGTCAGGTGAACCAGCGCCTGGCCGTTGCGCAGCCTGGGCACCGCTCCCTGGAAGAGCAACCTTTCCTGTCCGGCCCCTTTCTCATCCCAGTTGATTTTCCAGACGATTACGCCGGTGTTCGCCCGGGCCAGTTCGCTGTTGATTTCCTTCAACAGGTTATAAGCTGGCTCCCAGACGGGCACACCGGTGAAGGTGATCTCCGTATCGTTTACCCGGATGATCGCTTGCCGGCCTGCCACCCGAACAGTTGCTTCTCCTAACGCAAAAGGACGGTAATGCGCCAGCACTTTCGGCAGATCCGCCCCCGGCTTCTGGGTGAAGATATACGCTCCAAGCTGGCTGTCATAATTCAGGTAGCCGCAGTCACCAACGGCATAATCGTGTGGGTACGAAGCAGCCTTCAGGGCTGGTAGATCTTGTCGGGTAGGAAGCCCCGAGCCATCTTCGTAAGCCGCAATCACAATCTTGCCTTGCTTCTGGCGCTCGATTACTGCGCTTACCCGCTTCTGTAAGTAAGTGTCTTCGTACGGTTTCATATGTTCCTCCAAGAAGGTGGTATATACTGAATATGGAATCCAATCCGTCGTTTATCAGCAGTCCAACGGTTGAGACAACAAGGGAAATTCCCTTGAAGTTTTCCGATAAGGTTCTTTCCATTCATCAAGGAGGAGAAAATTGGCTGCTTTTGAATCGTTTGATGAACCTACTCTTCGGGCAATCTGTAATACTTTAGGAGATACAGACGCTGGACTTACTGGTTCCGAAATTGGTCAGTTGCTAAGTGCAAGCAATATTGAAGATGTCGATCCTACGATGACCAAAAGAATACGCCTTTACGAAGCATTGAGCCGCAAGCAAGCAATAGATAACTGCGGCAATAACATAGTGAATTTTATTCGGCTCGCGATACGCCCAGTCAGATACATTGGAAAGAACGAGGTATTTGAACAAAGAAGATCAACACTCAACCAAATACTTGCTTTTAGTGGATTATCAATTGGTGAAGATGGGGAAATTTATCGCACACAGGTTGCGAAAACAATTGCACAGGCGCAAGAGAGAGCAAATCTACTCTACAGGGAACTGATATCTCGAAAAGTGCATCCAGATGTTCTTAAGTTTTGCCGTGCGGAACTACTGCAAGAAAATTATTTCCATGCTGTATTTGAGGCGACAAAGAGCATTGCTGACAAGGTCAGAGAAAAATCTGGTTTACCAAGTGATGGAAGTCGATTGGTCGATGAAGCTTTTGGTGGAACCAATCCCTTATTAGCATTCAATACCTTGCGAACCGAAACTGAACAATCCGAACAATCTGGCCTCATGAACTTAATAAAAGGGCTTTTTGGATTGTTTCGCAATACCACAGCCCATGCGCCTAAGATCAAATTTGCCATAAATGAGCAGGATGCACTTGATATGCTTACAATGGCGTCGTTGGTACACAGAAGGATCGATAATTCTTATAAAACACGATAAATTCGCCGTGGGGGAGATGTTCCTCCCCCACTGCTATCAGCTTTGATGCATTGGCATAACGACGTATGTGTACTCCTCCTCGCTACGCGGCTTGATTACCGCCGGCGTGTTACTTGCGTTCGCTTCGAATATCACCTCCTTCGACTTTACCGCCTCTAACACGTCCTTCAAAAAGCGGATGTTGAAAACGATGCTCAGCACCGGGCCTTCCAGCTTCTGCAACGGGACCTCGATCTCGCTCGACCCGGTCTCTTCGGACTGGGCCGAAACGGTCAGGTTACCTTTCCCATCAGCAGTTGGCGTGAAAGTAAGCTTAGCGACGTGGCCGCCCTCACGGGCGATGATCTCCACCTGCTTGCAAGCTTTGAGCATATCCTGCGTTCCCACAGTCACCTTCAGCTTCGTGCTTTTCGGGATGATTACTTTGTAGTCGGGAAAGTTGCCCTCCAACTGCTGCGCGACCAACTCTGTATTGTCAGTGCGGAATGCCAGTTGGCTGCGGTTTTTCAGGCTGTACAGTTGGAAGGATTCACTGCTATCCGGCAAGATCCGCGCCAACTCTTTTAGAGCAGCCGCCGGAATGGTGAACCGAATGGATTTCGTAACCGGCGTAGGCAGTTGCAGTGTTCGAACCGCCAGGCGAAAGCCATCCGTGGCTGCCAGCCGCATGTTGTCCTGCTCCAGATCGACCTGTACACCCTGCAAGATCGGGCGCCCATCATCGGTGGATGCCGCAAAGGCAACCTGGCGGATGGCATCTTTCACCGCAGACGATACCAGGGTAAGCGCCAGTGCTTCATTGCCAAACACTTCTGGCAGGGGTGGGAACTCATCCGCTCCAATCCCGTTGAGCACCGTTTTCGAGCCACCGCTTTTCACCGTCGCTTTGCACTCGCCATTAGCGTGGATGTGAACGTCACTGCCACCTTCCAAAGCGCTGACCATGTCATTGAACGTGCGGGCCGGTAGAGCAATCGCCAGATCGCCATCCAGGTGAGCGTCCAACCAACAGGACAGGCCAATTTCGAGGTTGGTGGCCGACAGGCGCAAGCGCCCATCTTCGCTTTTCAACAGCACTGTGCTGAGCGCCGGCAGCGTTGGGCGCGACGAGACAGCACGGGTTACGACTCCCAGCGCCTGCGCCAGGGATGCTTTTTCGATCGTCAGGTTTGTCATGGTATGCTCCTCGTAGTCATTTCTGGTTCATTCAGCCAGTCTTGCAAGGCCTCAACCGCTTTCCGGTTGGCTTCCATCCATTCCAGCACATCACCGACCGTCGCGTTGCGGTCTTCAGACAGCCAGCGGTCCAGCGCCTCCATCAGTTCATCCATCTGTTCTGGCTTCAGAGATATTGGCGTCTCAGGCCACTGGCTGGCCAGGAATTTCTGTGCTTCCCATGGCCGGGCGACGAACGCTTTCCGTTCTTCACGGTCAATCAGCAGCCAGAATTCCGCCTGGCAATCCGACGCCCCCAGTTCATATGTCATCAAAACCGGGTAAACGCGAGAATGCTCGACATAGGCCAGGTATCCCATCCACTGACCAGTAGCCGTTACGATCCCATCGCTCACCATGGCTTCGTCCCCTTCAGGCTGCCACCAGGTGGCAAAGAACCGGGCTTTGCGTGTATATCCCACCGCCTGCTCTAGCAACGGATCGGGTGGGACAGGGATCGCCAATGGGATCAAGTTTTCCATGTTTGTATCCATTTGTGTTCCTCCAGGTTAAGGGTGGGCGGCTGGCAGGGGAACCAGCCGCCCGTGATGTGGTTTTAGTAGTAGCCCAATTCAAAGCGATCTTCGAAGGCAGAATCGAGCCAGCCGTCTTCGATCCGCGACCAGTTTTCGTACTCTTCGGTCAATGGGCCTTCGTCGTCGCTCTCAGGATCAGGAGCCGGGAACAGAGTATTCTCGATGCTCATTTCAACCATCCATAACCAGGGTAGACGCTCCTGGTCAACCAACGAATCAGCCGCTTTGCGCAGGCAGTCGGCCAGGCGATCATCAGAAATTTCCTGAACAGGCTGACCATGCTGCGACAGGAACAACCCAATACGTTCTGCGAGCTGTCCCCAAGTAATTTGAAACGCCGGCGCATCAGGCAGCAGATCAATCAACCGGATGCGCTCCAGCAGAAGCTGATAGGTTGGGTCATTTTCGAGCTGTGTTTTATGACTTTCCGTTTCCATGTGCATCTCCTTTTTAGTTGAACCCTAACCCGCTTTCCTTTAGTGAGATCCATCGACCCTGACCTATGATCAAGTGATCCAGGCAATTGATGTCCATCAGCTTACCTGCCTGAACAATGGCCCGCGTCACCGCGACGTCCTCGGGACTAGGCGTTGGGTCGCCAGACGGGTGATTGTGGCTGATCACAATACCGGCAGCGCTCTGCTGTATTGCCGCCTTATAGATCTCGCCGATTCGCACCGAAGAGCAGTTCAGCGAGCCGCGGTACACCTCAACCACCTCGATAACCCGGTTACGCGTATCAAGCAGAAGGGTCACCAGGTATTCTTGCTGCAGGTGAGCCAGTCGGGGCATCAAGATCGCTGCCGCTTTCGCAGGGGAACTGATTTCAGGCCGTTCTTCCTGAGGTTCCAGCAACTTCCGGCCAAGCGCAAGCGCAGCCTTCAGTCTCAGTGCTGTCGTTGATCCAACCCCTTTGAGGGATGCAATCTCGTTGACATGTGCTTGGGCAAGCTTTTGAACGGAGCCAAAGCGGGCAAGCAGCCTTTCAGCCGTTTCGATCTGCTCCTTGCCGCCGATGATCACCGCCAGTAATTCGGCCAGGTTGCACGTTTCAGCGTTGACCGAGACCCGGTAGGCAGGCTGCTCTTTGAGGGGCAGCAGTTTCACTTTAGGTTGCAAGTAGGGAAAATTCGTCTGTGTGGGGAACAATTCTTCCATTGGGTCCGCCTATGAAAAAGGGACGGACGCCTCCCGAAGGAGATGTTCCGTCCCCTTCAGGGTAATATCGTATGTCTTTCATGCAGTTGGATCGTATCCCTCTTCTGCGGCTCGCCGGTAGACAGGGATAAGATCGTCGTACGTGAGGATCTCATCTCTGCGAACACCCGGATAACCTGGCGCCGGAGGGATGATGTACGGATGCTCGATCCAGTTCTTGCGAATACGCTCCAGTTTTTGCTGAAGGAAGTGCCTGATTCCCCCCTGGCTGCAACGCCAACCCATTTCATGGGTGTATTTGCCATCCCAATCTGGTTCGCGGATTACTTTCGCGCCACATATCGGGCAGGGCGGAAGTGGATCAGGGGCACGCTGCCCTCCCTCCAACAAATATTCACGCACAGCATCAACCGCTGGGCATGAGGGCATGCCGCAAGAACATTGTTTCTCCTTGTTGACCCGGTGATAGCGAGGTTTTACTGCCTGGCCGAAATCTACCAGATATTCGCAGCCCCAGACGGAAACGCGGATTGGGGTAACCAGGTCGGGCATAAATGTTTTCGGTATCGTCTCCAAAAGCCCTCCTCTCGTGAGGAGGAGGACACCTATCCCACAGAGGGGAAAGGCATCCCCCTCCGGGGTTGTTACGGAAACCTGGGTTAGTTGGACCGGACGATTGCAGCGTCAAGGTCAAGAGCAACCGTAGGCAGGTTGCGGCCTGCGGTGACTTGAGCGCCGAGAACTTCTTCTTCCAGATACTCAGCCACTGCACCTACCAGTACAGCGTCGGTCACCGGGTCAAAACCGGTTCCCAGGTGTTTTTCTACCAATGTGACAATCGTTGAAGCAATCTGGCCTGTTGTCATATGCGCTCCTAGAACGGGATATCATCATCGGGCGCAGATGATCCGGCGCTGTAGTTTCCACTTCCGGTGGAACCATGCGCTGGCACATCCACCTCGCCGTTCTCCTTACCTGACAAGAACCGCACAGTAGTCGCATTCACTTCGTACGAAGCGCCGGCCGAGCCGTCCTGCCGATTGAAAATGCGCGGCCCGCCCGTGTCTGGGTCAGGGGTGAGGCGACCTTCTACCAGCACCTTGCTCCCCTTGTGAAGGAACTCGTTGCAGGTCTCCGCCTGCTTACCCCAGGCCGTAACGCGGAACCAGGTGGTTTCTTTCACCGGGCCGCCGCCATTTTCGGCATTGTGCTGACGATTGGTCGCCACCGAAAAGGTGGTCACCGGCTGCCCACTGGGGGTGTAGCGCATGGTCGGTTCATTTCCGAGATTGCCGACCAGGATGATGGTGTGAAACATGGTTTGCTCCTTTGTGAAATCGTGGTTTTAGTTCGCGAAGCCAAGTTCCGAGAGGATCTTCGACTCGCGCGATTTTGAGGTGACAAGAACCTGAGCTGCATCCTTCATCGCCTGGGTTTCCGTGGTGGCGTTATATTCATTCGCCAACCAGGTCAGAATATCGGGCGCGAGCGACTGCAGTTCAGCCAATGTTTTTCCAGTCAGTTCAGGGCGTGATTTCGGCTTGAGGGTAAAGACTACCTTGCCCGCTTCGGCAATAGAAAGGGTGTTGGAAGCAGGTGAGCGCGACGCGGCCGGCGCATTGCGAGATGGAGAATTTGAGCCATTGCCATTACCGCCCACTTGGGCAGAGGTATGGCCGTTCCCACCTGGCTGTCCGGTCGAGTGACTCGTCGTTTCGAGTCCAGCGGTTTGGGCAACCTCTTTATCGTAGAGGCTATTTCCAAACTGCTCACCGAATTGGCGGAAGCAACGCTTTAAGCAGTCTGTAGCCGCACCGGCGACTGCCATATCGAGCGCCTCCGGGGTATCGCCAGAGAAGATACAGCGCCCAACGTCTGCGTGGCTAACTGTCTTGCCATCCAGTTCGGCAGTCACTTTGCCTGTAACCCACACCATCCCTACATCATCCATGACCGGCTTACCCTGATCGTCCAGAACGGGCATCTTGCGCCGGTGCTGCTGGCTGTAGTAGGTCTGCGTCTTCTGCCAGCGCATGATCATCGGCTCCTTCAGGAGATCGAAGGACCAGACAAACGAGAAGATCTCATTCGCGCGCTGGATCACGTCGTATCCCTCTAAATATGGGACAGAGCCAAGTCCGGGAGCCTGGCGGCGCTTCACCCGGGACATATCGAGCGGCTGGCGTAGCTCCCAGCGGATGCGGTCAGATGGGTTATCCGATGTGTTGCTCATGATTTGCTCCTTGTGATTTGCGGATAAATTAGATGCACCGGATTCACTTTCGATGCTCAGGCGAACTGCTTCTATGTGCTTGCAGCGAATCGCCGGGCCTCGTTGAGTAAAATCCGGGCAGGTGCAGCTCCAGTTGCCTTCCTCACGTTTCACCAGATAAGGACTCTTGCCTCCGTTTTTCACGGACCAGACATCCTGACCATCCGAAGCGATCTGGAAAGCATTGGTGCGCAGCGCTTCCAGCGCTCGCGCCGTCCGTTCTTCTTGCGCCGTAGCAGTGTTTGCAGGGGTAGCGGCCATATTCTCCTCCTAGAGGTAGCGATTCAAGCGTTGGCGCAGCTTCCATTCCTCACTCATGGCGTAACGCAGCGTGAGCAGGCCATGAACCAGGATCGCTCCTGCCAGACCGGCGATCAGAAAGGTCAAGATCATCATGTGTGGCTCCTTATAAATGGGTTTCAACGTATGGGATTTCAACCGAGGTGTATGCACCAACTAACGGTTCGCAGTGGCTCTGCATATGCAGAGCAGCGCACCGAAAAGATCGAAAGATGTTTCCATCCCTTCGGTCCGCTGCCCTACCTGGGCAGCGATATGTTGGTCTCCTGTGATATGAGCCCGGTATTTTGGGCTGTTTGTTAAGGTGCTTAAAACGAACAGGAGGATCGACAGTTCAAAGACCCTCCCAACCTGGGATGGCCTGAATCCTGTGATCCTCCTGGTGTTTCCGGACTGGAGGCCGGCGTGCTTACTTTATTCGGTATGTGGCGTTATTTCTTATCGCCTGCATCAAGAACGATGAGACGCCGTGCAACAATCTCGACGGTGTTGCGGTCGATCAAAACCTGTTCGGGTTTCACTTCACCGAAGTCGATTTGAGCCGTATTCCCACCTTTGCGCGCCTTTTCGAGAAAATCGTTCAGCGATTCGCGGTAATCCCTGCTTTGCAGGAAACCATGTACGCGCAGCCGCATCCCCCGGCGAATAGACATAAGCCCATTTGCACCGCCACTGACCCGCACATTGATATAATCCGCCTGATCGCGTTCGGCGTCCAGCGGTTTTGGGGGAAGATCGGTATCACGGTAGGTGGCCAGCCGGAAGAACAGGTCGTCGGTGTATTTCCACGGTTCACGGGTGACAATGCCCTCTAACACAACGTCGTTGATCAAATTGCACCTCCAGGTCAGAAACAAAAACGGCTGAACCTTTCAGGGGAAAAAGGTCCAGCCGAGGGAATGGCGCAGAACGCGCCTCGTTTATTCCAATGTCATTATAGCATTTGTATTTATTTTGTGCAAGCGATTTTCGCGATTACAATTATTCTATGAAACTCACTCGCACCGATCCACAAAAGAATATGCACCGGTTTTACGAGGTACATGTACAGTCTACCCTGTTTGATAGCCATACCGTTGTTTGTACTTGGGGAAGTATCAAAAATCAATATCACAGGGTGACAATGATCAAAACTGAAACAAAGGAAGAAGCTGAGAAGATTACCGAACAGATCATAGAGCAAAAGACCAAAAATGGATACAAGTAATGAAATTGAATGCATGTACACACATCACTGGTCGATATCATACCACGTGTAAATTGGACCATTCATAGACCTTATTTCACTTTACAATGAGTCCATGGACGAGAAAGCAAAGGAAAACCTGGCTGCATATAACTCCATCAAGAAACAGGTGCCGCGGGCTTCACCTGCCAAAAATGTGAGGTTTAACGGTCCCCTTAAGAAAATAAGTCGAGGGCTAAGAGTAGCAAGGCAAGGGGATTAGGTATACCTTAAAAATAGTTTCACAAACCTTTAAGTGGTTTCCTTCTTTCTTTGATGGATGTGAAGTTCCAGTGAATAAATTACCTGATTTGATACTGATACGAGCCGGCCTCCCATACCTTTTTCGCCATCCGGAATGTAAAATAGGGTAAAGTTTCTAAACGAGGAAACCAAATAGAGCGGTTTTTCCTTTGACGGTTCAAACGAATATACCTTCGGTTCAGCCAAAGCTGGAACTGCCGATTTGGAAAACCATTTCTTTTTCGGGTTTATTTCATTCGAGTTTCGTACCTGGGCTGCTACCCACATCGAGGGAACTGGTTGACTCAGGACCACCCGTAGAACTTTACTGAGACCATGCTGTTCTACCACTGTTTCAGCGGTCACAAAGCCTATTACATAAGCACCAAGCAAGCCAATAATGGCATAGAGAAAACCAAAAAACACATTGAGACTTTCAACCATTGTATTTGAAGGGACTGTCGAAGGCGGTTGACCAGCGCCACTAAAAGAAACAATCATTCCGATAGTTGAAATCACAAATGCAAGAAAAAACTTCCCGGTGAAATACCGTACTCGTTTTAGGGCCACAAAAATTAAGGCTCCTGTCCAGAACAACATTCCGACCAGAAATGAAACAGTAGACAATTCCGAGGGAACAAATTGCCCTTTCCAGATGCGAACAGCCATTCCAATAATGAGGGGAAGCAGAAAATATACCCCAACAAATATCAGAAAGCTCCTAACCCCAGAAGCAATTTTTTTGATGATGGCAATAATTGCCATTGGAAGAATAGCAAGAATGTCAAAAACAGTTAGATCCGAAAAGGCAAAAGGGGTAATTCCTGTACTTCCGGCAAACGCCGAGAGATAGCCTCCATACACAAGAAACCCTAAAAGGTAACTGATAACAGTTACAAGAAAAATAAAAATCTCCGGACGCAGCCAAAAGCTTACCGGGTCGTTTACGTTCTGTAATAATACTGAGCTGCTCAATATATCCATGTACTCCCCTTATTTAACTGTTCCGATACCTGTTAGTAAAATTTCGTACTCCCGCTCAAAAGTTGAGGCGGGTTGAACCTGTAACATGTTTCTGAGCATGTTTCCGTGGCAATCCCGGATCCGTTTCCTGCTCCCGCACGGACACCTGGCATGCCCGCCACAATTACCTCTCACGAGAACTGCAAAGAGACCAAGAACCGCTTTTTCATCTCTGATCTGGAATAGATCTTGATAATATTCAAGAACCCCCCGCCATCCGTGCGACAATTCTCCTGCTGGTAATTTGCCATACCTGGTTTTGTAACTGAACGAATACAGATATGGCAATAGACAGTTTTCCATAAATCCTAGTAAGGTAGGAGCATCTCGAAAGGCTTTTCGTAGTGCATAACGGGCTCCTAAGCACAAAGTATCATCAATATAATGGTGAAAATCCTTTGGAATCCGGTTCCCTGTCTCCTGGGCTTCAGGAATGGTTTGGGGATAATCCTCTGGAATGAGAATTTTCACTACATAGGTGTCCTCGATTACCTCACCGTGATGATCCGCGACAAAGTGGAAATCACCCGTAATCCACAAGCAGCCAGATTCATTGCATCGTAGGTGAAGTCCCGGATATTTTTCCTTCACCTCTTGATACTGCTGATAAACAATAGCAACACCCACCTAGCAGTCCCCCCAAGGTTTATGCAGACGAGTAATCGGGACAACCGCAGGCTGAACCGGTTTCTTGACAGCAATAGCCGCTTCCCGCCCGGAGTGAGTTTCCTTAAATTTGTGAACCGATAGAGCTGAGACCCGCTCCCCAAATAGACCAGCTAAAAGTTCCCTTTGTCCATCCAGATCGTCACATGTCAGTAGGCGGTAAATATCAATTCGAACCTGCTGTAACCATTTCCGGAATTTAGCTTCCCGGTTTGGATGATCCTGATCCCGCCACCGATCAGCAAAATTTTCTGATGGATTTACTGGGTTGGCTACCCAGGAAACACCGTTTTGGCAGGTAATGAAATTCGGCATCCCCTCCACAATGTTGATCAATGCATCTGTTAGATCAGCCTCATTGTTATAGGCCATCGCCGCCAAGGTAGTAATGATGATGGAAGCGGGTCTATTATCAGGATCATTCTGGAATAGAATATCCCGGTGCCGCTTGAGAAGCTGAATACATCTTTGAAGCGGGGTTTTGATCTGATACTCGGGTACACTATCCATCTGTGCTTTGAAGATTTCGGCTAAACTCTTTCGCATTTCTTCAAATCGAATTAGCATCCGACCTCGAAACCAGGCCGCATAGCCTTTCGGGTTACACCCCGGCCAATCTGAGGTGATCCGGTCGTAATCAGGCCGGGTGTTGTCGGTGATGGCAATACACGTTTCCGCTAGACGTTGTGGTACCCCCATCGCCTTCAGCATCACCAGCGGGCCAGTGTCGGGTATAGCTGGAAGAATATCGAGGTGGAACTGCGCCCCTTCTGCATAAAGAAGTGTCCAGCACCTTCGCCCCTCTTCATCAAGCATGCGCCGGTAGGTTTGGTGATCTTTCAGCCGATCACCGACCAATTCCTTGAGCTGCTTTTGCGTAATTCCCTCTTTCGGTATGGCTAATTCAAAAACCAGATCGATATCGTACTCATCAGAATCATTCACGGGTTTTACGACAATCCCGAGCAGAAATGAACCCTGCGGAAAGATCTGGGGTGAAAACCGGGCCAGCGGAGAGTTGCCTTCACCCAACCAGGTGCCGACCGCTTTATATTTTGCCTCTGCTTCTGCAAACAGGCTATCTGAAATATCCAAGGATTTTGCAATCTCATCAAGCAGGAAGCTGAGATCAACTTTTTTGATGTCAATCATGACTTACCTCTCCAATGGTTAGTACCGGTGTAAAACCTCCGGTTTTGCGATTCTGATCGTAGATAACAAAGGGTAGATCCGCCTTGGGTTGCCAGACCCGGCCGATTTCCACGGCTACAGATACAGGCACCGCAGGAAACAGATGGATAACGGACTGCTCCCCATGTTTGGCTTTAATCCGATTCAGCAGCGATCGGAACTGCTGCCGGAATAGCTGCAATTGTCCCTTGCTTTTGAGGTAATCATTATTCGGGTGAATAATAGTGACCTCCCACTCCGAATACGGTTGATCGCCAAAGATAGGGGCAACCCGCCGGCTGTCTATCGTAGCACTCAAGCTTAGTTTTATCGCCACGTTAGGGTGATCTGTGTCTGGTTTCCGAATCACGTACTCAAAGGCTTCCGGACCCGGCTGCCATTCCCAGGTAGCCGGCTCACGGTGGAGCTGGTACACGTCAGCTGGGAACAGATCAGAAAGATAGGAACCCAATGTGATCAGCAATGGTTGTGGTGCGAAGGCAAATATCGAAAGATGATTCCGCTCTTTGTCGCTCTGCAAATATGGTTTCACCTTTTCGGTAAAATTCCGTTTGAGATTGGTGACTTCCACCTTCCAGAACAGTTCCTCGTTGTCCTCAAACCGGCTGTTGGAAAACCCCAGATCTATGGGTAACGGATCCGCCGGATACCGTTTGGGAAACATTGCCACTAAAGCATCACGAAAATCAATTTTGGGCTGAAATTCTCCGACACAGCAGCGGTAAATGATTACGTGGCTGGTTTTATCAGATTTTATGTTCGTAAGCCGCTCGATGCGCGCTTCGTGTGCCCGCTTCATTTCGCGTAATACCTCAACGCTGTACGTTTTCGTAATCCGATCGATCATGCGGTGGTGTTTTGGGCACATCAGCATGAGATTGTTTGCATCGTTGCAGTACGCTTTTGAAAGCAGTGCATCTCCCCGAGGGCCATGTTCCTGATCCCCAATGATGTGAGCTACATCGGCAAAATTCATTTCCAGCTGGGTTAGGCCGTCCCGCCACAGCGGTTCATTGCACCCGTCAAACTCACACCGCCCGGCTGATCGTGCCCATAAAAGGGATCTTACTGGTTCAGAGATGTTGGATACCGACATGCGAGCTGCTCCTTTGTCATTGCTCCTTTTCTAGGCGTATAAAAAGTCCAGGTTTGCGACGGTAGGCAACGGCATCAGGTCTCCGAAGCCACGCACTTTTTTGCATAAGCACTCAGCCGGAATAGTGGCACTTCCTCGCCGGACGGTGCCATCCATCACGTTGTAATTAAGCCGGCTGATCTCACCTGTCGCCCCCATAAAATCGGTCACCAGCTGGAGAAACTGCGTCACCGCCTGGCCGGCAACGGTAGTGGTGATACTTACCACTGAGGGAGTTTTTGTATCAAGAGATTCGACATATCCTTCCCGGATCAAGTGGGGTCTGTCTTTGAACGGCATGCTTTCCGCCGCAATCCGGTCGGCTTTCAGAAACTGGCTGCACCACAGGCATGGCTTATCCGGCCGGATCACATCGACCACCCCCACCGCGGCTGAAATTTGTCCCTCCTCTGCCGCAATCCGGGCGCCCAGATTGATGGTTGGGATGAAGTATTGGTACGCGATCTGGTTGACTACCGACCGGCCCCAGTGCTCATCGGTGCAGAGAAAGAGAACGTCCCGATCCAGCAGGCAGGTAGCCGCTTCGGTGAGAACCACATTTTTCGGGATGACTCGAAGGGAGACTTTCGGATTGATGCGCTTCAGGTTCGAGGCTACCTGGTCGATTTTGAGAACCGGACCCCCTTTCCCCCGTTTATGAATGGATGAGGCAACGGTCCCATACACCCGGGTAAGATTGGAAGGATCGAGCTGATCCGGGTCGATTAAGACCACGTCTCTTACCCCCAGACGAACCAGTTGCTCCGCCACGGCCGAACCAGTCCCCCCGACCCCGATAATGCCGACCTTCGTCTGAGCAATCATGGCTTGTCCGGCCGGGCCAAAGGCCAGCACCTGACGATCATAGATCTCGTCTATCCGGAGCGGCTGCGCACTAGAGGTAAGGGTGATGCGCCGGATGGAGCGATCAACAATCACCACTTCTGAGATAGGCACCGGTTTCCGGGCCTTCGGAAGCCACACCCGGCCGTTTATGCCATCTGGAGAAAAGAGCAGGCTGGCAACGGGTGAGTTTGGGGGAACGAACGGCTGAACTGCTTCAGATATCCGCTTTTCTCCATAATCATCGGAAAGCGAATAAATCAGGCCACTGGCATGACTATGACACAGAACAGCCGATAACCGGTTGCTTTCACACAGGGCAATCAGCCCGTTGATCGCCTCAGGCTTGACTCTCAGGTGATACTCATCCCGATACTCAAACAGCTCTTTGGGAATTTCGATGATTCTCCGGACGATCAGATCGACCCGATCCGGAAAAGTAGCTGTTCCCATCAAGGCAAAGGCACCCGATTCAGTGGGCAAATCGGCTAGAACCAACTGTTGCAGGCGGGCAAAATCCTGACCAGAGATTTTTATACGGAATTTTTTCATTGTTTTGCTGCCTTCTCCAACCCAGAATTCACAAACTCGAGATAGGTGGTGAGGGTATCGCGACCGGGATTCCAGTTTTGGGGGTGCCATGAAAACCGCCGCCACTGCTTTCCCATAATAGTTTCGATCACGTTGGCCTGATGCGGCAATTGCTTTCCGTTGAGGCCTAGATCTACTTCGGTCCAGAACATGTCCGGACTCCCGTTCGGATACGAGATAGGGAGCTTCACCAGTAAGTCCGTGGAGGGCTTAGTATAGACTGCCGGCAGACCGTATTGATGAAATATGACCTGGATATAACCTTCCGCCTCAAGCACCTCCACGGAATATCCTCGTTCCCGCAGATGGTTCAGCTCGCTCGTCAACATTTCCGGTATCATAGTAAGCAGCCGAAGGTGCCGGCCGGCACAACTCGGAACTTCCAGCCGTTTTCCACCTTAATCGGCGCAGTTACCTGGACATCGTCTTTCGGCAACTGCCCTTCTGGGTCCGGATCTTTTATGATGTGCCAGATCTCGTAATCGGCTGGCGCGCCTACCGCATTTCGGAGCTCCTCCGGCGTGAGGGTCGGCTCCTCGAAATGGTACGAGTGCTGGTTGATAATAATGGTGACTTTGTGGTCTTTCATCGCTTCAAACTCCTTCTTATGTGGTTAGGCGGGGACTTACTTTCTCCAGTCCGATATAGATACCAAAATTATACCGTTATATCGTCATGGAGTCAATAACGGATTCTTTCATACCGATATATTGACGGGAGTAAGCATTCTCTGTATAATAAAAAATAGGGCTATCATTCACAGAAGGAAGGAACCTATGCCAGCAAAGGTATCGAATACTCCCCTGGGTGCTCGACTTCGTCGCCTCCGGGAGGAGAAAAATTGGAGTCTGACAGAACTTGCTGAAAGGGCGGAAATCTCGCGGAGCTATCTGGCTCAGATAGAATCCGGTGAAAGTACACCAACCCAGGCCAAAGTAATTCAGCTAGCACACGCTTTAGGAGCATTGCCCAGTGAACTGATGGGGGAAGAGCCGGATAAAGCCGATATCCCGGACAGCCTGCGCAGATTTGCTGAAGCCAATAATCTGTTATCAGCCGAAATTCAAATGCTTGCCCGAATCGAATACCGGGGGAAACGTCCAAATTCGATGGAAGAGTGGAAGGCCATCTACGCTGTTATCAAAGGTATGCTGGGAGAATAACGTCACCGTGACTCCGAACAACACACCGTCCGCAGAAATGTTTCTTCAACAACAAGAGGGATTACCTTCAGAAGCTCTGTTTCTTGATTATGCTCACTATTTATTGGATTTAGCTGGGATCACCCAATTACCGGTACGATTAGATCTGGTTCGAGCACAGCTCAACCTCAAACGTCATGCTGGTCCCCTTTCTGTAAATCGCGGGTTTCTACATGACGGTAAAGTTATTTTCATCAACAGTGATGATCCGGATACTGTGCAGCGGTTTACGGAAGCGCACGAAATCATGGAAACATTAGTTACGGCCCTTCGCCCGAATATTCCATCTGACCAACGAATGAAGTTTAATCAGGATAAGGAGAGCTGGTGCGAGCGGGGGGCTGCAGAATTGCTTATGCCCAGCAATCTGTTCTTTCCGATTATTCAGAAAGAAGGGATAAGCTTGAAAGTCGCCAGACAAATGGCAAGTCTATGCCAAACCTCTCTGACCGCTGCCGTCCGACGAATGCTCGATTCTGATCTTGCTGCCTGCATTTTTGCCATATTGCAGGAAGGATACAAAAAACACCAGCTTGTTCCTTCCCAGACCGGACAGGAATCATTATGGGGAAAACCATCTGATTGGGATCCGCCAGCGGAATTGCGGGTTTGGAAACACTGGAAGTCACCCCAAGTAAAAAATGGACTGGTAAGAAACGAGTCATTTTCCCGGGACAGTGTTGCGTACCGGGTATTTCAGGCAGGAAGTGTCGGTGAGGTGCTGGTAGATCAGGAATATCTAGATTTGGCGAGAATTAAGGGAACAGTTCATAGCGAAGCTATGTTGATCAAAATCAATGGAGCCCCAGCTGTGATGACCTTAATTCACCTGTAATTTAAACAGCTGCTTTTGATCGCCGGTAATTCCTTTTCCTTCGGACTACTTTTTCCAATTGGGTCATTCTGCTGCTTACTCTACAAGGGCCATTATCTTTTTAGAGTTATCAAGGGTGTTTTATCACATGGAAACGTGTTCGCTCAATAATAATACCAGGAGTAATGGATTGTAAAAGTTATTACATTAGGAATCAGGTAAACATTTACAAACCTTGTACTACTACACTTTTTTTCGTTTGTAAGGAATATGCAGCAAAAAAGCTGCCTTTTGCTTTGCCTGCTCTGGACGGCGGTCATAACGTGCGGTTGTGCTAACATCTGCGTGCCCTGCCATCTTAGCCACTATGGCGATATCCGCGCCTGATTCCAGCAAATCACTCACGAACGTGCGCCGTAAATCGTGCGGACTGAAGTGTTTCATGCCAGCAGATTCAGCACGCTTCGCCAAGAGATTGTAGATCGCCTGAGGAGTTACACGCCGGCCATGCTGGATCTTTCCGCCCTTATTTATAGCAAGAAAAAGCGGGCCCGCACTTTCTCCACGATATACCAGCCAATCTGCCATCGCATCTACTGCACCACCTACCAGGTAACCAGTACGTTCTTTTGAACGCTTGCCGCGAATAACGAGCTTGCTCGTTCCTGGGTCATAATCAGCCAGTTCAAGTATTGTCACCTCTTCCCGCCTCAGTCCAACTCCATACATTAGAGCGATGATTGCAGCATCGCGGGCACCGGCAGGCGTCATATCGTTCCCGCAGTCAGTCATCAGCGCCGAGATTTCACCTGATGACAGCTCTCGGCCAGCCGGTAACGTTTCACCGGTAATTGCTTTTACATCAGCTGCTCGCTGAAATTCCTCAGCTGTCATCTGTCCCAGCCGCCAGGATTCCGTTAGAACCCGCCGCAGCGCCACGCGCATCTTGTTCGCGGTTGCCGGTTTATAAGTCTCAGCTAGCCGCGCCATAATAGCCGCCGTGTGTTGATAGCGCAACGCAGCCCAATCTAGATTAAAACAATCTGGTGCGCCCAGTAAACGGGCGATTGTGTCCAGGGCCTGTCGTTGCGTACGCCGGCCAGTCGGTTTGAGACTGGCTAGGTAAACAGCAGCTGGATTTTGATCCAGAGGTAGCTTTTCGGCTTTAACCAGGTTGATTTCTGAGTGTGTAGATAGGGCAGTAGTGGTCATTTTTCCTCGGCGGATGGATTTCGAGAAGCCTCATTCTCATAAGTGATTTTTATCCAATAACCTACTTTTCTTGATTAATTTAACCCCGCACAGACAATATATTGTAAGACAAGTCTTATAAGAGGAGAATCCTCGTTTACCGTTATTCTGCTCTTAGATTTTCCATTTTCCCTTTTTCTTCTTCTCTAAGAGACGGGGAAGTCAGTTATTAGAAAAAACGGATTTGCCATAGACACTTACTCAACCTCGACGTCATCCTCTTATACGCAAATGTGCCTATTACACGATACGCCAATCAGCTCTCCTTATACCGTCTAGAGGCGTTTACACTGATACGTAATCCACGAAAAACCTAAAGGCGACCGAAAAGAATGGATACCCAATCCCTGCTACCCTTGCTTCAGCGGTACAAGTCCGATCCCGAATCAGTGTATAACACTTGGTTTATCAGCGGAGAAGAACGTATGAAAGCTTTTCGTGCCATTCGTAGGGGGGTGCGAGATACGGTCGATGCGATTGCCAGCCAAACATTTGGCAACGATTTTCGCGGCTCGCCGCTTGAAGTGGTTCTGACTGCAATCACCGAACAGAAGCAGGTATTTGAGGGGGCAGCACACCCATTTTATTGGAAGCCCAAACTGCGTATTCCGGATATTTATGAAAATACAACCA
Organism: Anaerolineaceae bacterium; assembly: GCA_034434155.1. GTDB lineage: Bacteria > Chloroflexota > Anaerolineae > Anaerolineales > Anaerolineaceae > DSYU01. The sequence goes on along the minus strand of DAOUAC010000029.1, from coordinate 59,462 downwards.
ACCAGCAAGCATTTGGTGCATTTTTAGAAACCTGTTTAGCAGCCACACGCGAAGATCAGCTGCTTACGGCCATCAGCCGCTTAACTGCGGTTCAGATCAAAGGCTTAGGACCCGCTGTAGCAAATATTCTGTATTTCTTACATCCCACGCTGATCCCACCATTCAATACCGCCATGGTAAACGGGTTCAATGTCTTGTTCCAGGATCAAAAGAAGTTGGGTTCGTGGCCGGCCTTTTTAGAAATGCGCCAGACAATTGTCAAAACCAATGAAGCTGTGCGTATTCAGCTATCTAAGGATCTGGGTGCGTTTGCAGGGCTGCTCTATGAAATAGGCATTGGCCGGCTCGAGGTGACAGGCGCGCAAAACGAATCTTTGCGTATCGAGAAAACGAAAGCAGAAAAGATCGCTCGGGACCGGCACAACGCGGTTCTTGCGGACGAGAAAGCTGAGTCAGAGCATACTCGAATCCAATATTTACTGATCAAAACGGGCCGGTCGCTACATTACGATGTTTTCGTCGCAAGGAATGACCGGCACCGCTGCTGTGATGGGCACCATTTTTCCATGGAGACTGTCGCTGACCTGCCGCCGATGGATTGGCCAGCGGATGTATTGGATACCGCCCGCCTGATCGACGTAATTTGGATTGATCCGAAAACAAAAACCATCACTGGAGCCTTTGAAATTGAGAAAAGCACCTCGATTTATTCGGGTATCCTGCGGTTGGAAGACCTGGCCCGCTCCCTCCCCGGCTGCACCTGCAATCTCTACCTGGTTGCTCCCAACCAACGCGAAAAAGAAGTGTTAGCGCAGTTAGCCAGACCAGCCTTCAGAAAGGATCTAGGCGATTTGACGTTAGGCTATATCCCTTTCAATGACCTTTATCAGTATGGCGATGCGTTGAGCAAGTTTGGTGAAGATATTTCTATTCTTTCGAAGATCACCCGCGCATGTAGCTGCTAAGTTTATTTTATGACATTGAGGAAGCACAACGAACAGCCAACAACCATCACCATGAACCCATGCCAGACGGGGCGCTCAAAACTACTGCGAAAGGGAGTTCCTCTTACGGCTCCGATAAGCATATAAAAGAAAACCAAGAATTCTTTAAACAGCCTCTACGGTACCTTTACATAATCTTCATATTCGCCTGTTAAGATAGATCCATAGCAAGAAGAAAACACTTTAGGAGAAACTCGAATGAAATTCGTAAAAATCGCCGGCGTTACCGCCATCGTAGTTGTCGCCCTCGCCGTTCTCGGCGTTACACTGGCCTTTGCACAGCAGCCCACCCCTACCGATAATCCCTGGTGGAATACCATGCGGAGTATGATGCATGGCCAGGGCGGCATGATGGGTGGTCGCGCTATTCAAAATGGGGGATTGGAATGGATGCGGCAGATGCACAACCAAATGTCTCAGAACGGGGGGATGGATGAAATGCACCGCTTGATGACAGAAAACGGTGGCATGGGCGCCATGCACGAGTGGATGCACCAGAGTGGTGGTATGCATGAGACTGTCTGGGCTGACCTGGCTGAGCAGCTGGGCCTGACCTCAGAGGAACTTACCGCACAGGTTAACAGCGGCAAGACCCTGTCGCAGATCGCTGAAGAAAAAGGCGTAACGGTCAAAGACCTGGCCGTGACGATGGAAACTGCCATGAAAGCGGGCCTGGAGCAGGCCGTAAAAGATGGTGCTCTTACCCAGGAACAGGCCGACCTGATGCTCAAGAACATGGAGGGTCAGTACGAGGGGATGATCACCAACATGGGCTCAGGCATGATGGGTGGCGGTATGATGGGACCGGGTGGTTTGATGAATCCTGGTGGGATGATGGGTCCGGGCGCGGGCGGCTGCCACGATACCGATCAGATCCCTGAGGACAATACGTCCCTCTAATACAAACAACGTAACATGCGGTGAGCCCATCGGCTCACCGCATGTTTGTTTCCCTTCAGTGGCACAAGAATGGAGAAACAGCCAATGCAAAATCAATTCTCCACACCGGAAACCAGATATGACGCAAAAGCCACGGAAACCACACGCAGGCGCTACCAGCGCAACGCGCGCTTCTACGATTTTATGGAAGGCGGCTTGGAGAAGCAGCACGCCGCCTGGCGACAGCAGTTATGGCCGTTGGTGAAAGGACCTAAGGTTCTTGAAGTCGGTGTGGGCACGGGAAAGAACATTCCCTACTACCCAAATGGCCTGGATATCACCGCCATTGACCTGACCCCTGGTATGCTGAACCGTGCGAAAGCGCGAGCGCAAGAACTTGGGAAGCTGGTTCGTCTCTGCCTGGGCGATGTCCAGCGCCTGGACTTCCCCGACCACAGCTTCGACGCCGCCGTTGCGACGTTTGTTTTTTGCTCGGTCCCCAACCCGGTACTCGGGATGCAGGAGATCCTCCGGGTGCTGAAACCAGGCGGCACGCTGCTGATGCTCGAACATATGCGTTCTGAGCAGCAGATGATCGGTAAACTCATGGATTTTCTCAACCCGTTGGTTGTGCGGATCATGGGCGCAAATATAAACCGCCGCACGCTGGAGAACGTACGGCGGTCCGGGTTTAAAATTGTTCAGGTTGAGGATCTGGCCGGCGGAGGTATTTTCAAGCGGATCATTGCCCGCCGGCCCTTGTGATTATGACGAGTTACAACCTCTGCGTACGCAGCAGCTGAGCGTTGATCGCCACAACAATCGTGCTGAGCGACATCAGGACTGCTCCAACCGCCGGCGAGAGCAAGATGCCCCACGGCGCCAGCACGCCGGCAGCCAGCGGGATCGCTACGACATTGTACCCTGCGGCCCAGATCAGGTTCTGGATCATCTTGCGGTAGCTGGAGCGGCTGAGCTGGATGATCTTCACTACATCCAGTGGGTTTGATTTCACCAGAATAATTCCCGCGCTTTCCACCGCCACATCCGTCCCACTGCCAATGGCGATGCCCACGTCCGCACGCGTCAGGGCCGGGGCGTCATTTACGCCGTCCCCCACCATTGCCACTTTCTTGCCCTGCCGCTGCAGCTCGATCACTTTCTGATCCTTATTTTCCGGCAGCACCTGGGCAAAGTAGGTGTCGATGCCCAGTTCCTGCGCCACGGCCTTGGCAACGGCCTCACTGTCGCCGGTCAACATCGCTACCTGAACGCCCATCTCATGCAGTCGCTGCACCGCCTCGCGGCTCTCCGGGCGGATCACGTCGGCCAGAGCAAAGGACGCCACTGGCTGACCATTGCGCACCAGGTGAACCACACTCTGGCCCTTGGCGCTGGCCGACTGCTCAAAGCGGGCCAGGTTCTCTGGTAGGTTCGTCTTCAGCATTTCGAGCAGGCGCGGGCCGCCCACATGTAGTTCTTGTCCGTTCGAGCGGGCGCGTATGCCGCGGCCCTTGATGGCTTCAAAGTCACTGACAGCTGGCAGCGGCAGCCCTTTCTGCTCCGCCGAGCGACGAATGCCTTGCGCAATGGTATGCTCAGAGTCGCCTTCCACAGCGGCCGTAAGCGCTAAAGCTTCATCTGCGCCTATGCCGTCCACCGTTTCCATCCCAACCACCCCAAAGCGCCCTTCGGTCAGCGTGCCGGTCTTATCGAAGATGACCGTGTTGATGTCGCGCGCCGCTTCCATTTCTAAGCGGTCGCGCACCAGGATGCCGTTATTTGCTCCCATGGCAGTCGTAATTGCTACGACCAGCGGGATTGCCAGACCCAACGCATGGGGGCAGGCGATTACCAGCACGGTTGCCACGCGCTCGATCACCTCGACATTGAAGCCCACCCCAATCGTCCAGGCAATCGCGGTGAGCGCTGCGGCGGCGAGCGCCACATAGAACAGCCAGCCAGCGGCTTTATCCGCCAGCACCTGGGTGCGGCTCTTTGACTGCTGGGCCTGCTCGACCAGGCGCATAATGCCGGCCAACGCGGTCTGTTCCCCGGTGGCGGTGACGCGCACCCGCAGGCTGCCATCACCATTGATCGAGCCGCCGACCACCTTCTCACCCGGATGCTTGTGCACCGGTTTCGACTCGCCGGTGATCATCGCTTCATTGACCGCCGACTCCCCTTCCACTACCTCGCCATCGGCTGGAACGCTCGCGCCCGGGCGGACCAACACCAGATCATTCTGGCGCAGATCAGAAACCGCCACCTGTTGCACCTGCCCGCTCGATCCAATACGATCGGCCGTGTCAGGCATGAGTTTCGCCAGCGCATTGAGCGCGCCGGATGCCTGCCGTACGGAGCGCATCTCGATCCAGTGACCGAGCAGCATGATGTCGATCAGTGTTACCAGCTCCCAGAAGAAATCCATCTGACCAGGGATAAACAGGGTGGCGACACTGTAGACAAACGCCACGCTGATTGCCAGCGAGATCAGGGTCATCATGCCTGGCTGGCGATTTTTCAGTTCGGGCAGCGCCATTTGCAGGAACGGCACGCCGCCGTAGATGAAGACGATGACTGCGAAAACCGTGGCCAGCCACTGTGAGCCGGGAAAGGCCGGCACCATCAGCCCCGTCATCATCTGCAGGCCCTCGCTATACAATAGCACCGGAATGGACAGCAGCAGCGAAACCCAGAAACGACGCCGGAACATTTGCTCGTGGCCCGTATGGTCTGTGTGGGCTCCATGCCCGGCATGTTCATCATGCGCCATATCATGCGCTTGCGCATGTTGACTGGCATGCGCCCCCTGCTCCATTGCCATCGCATGACCGGCATGGGGAACAGAGTGCTGGTTATGCGCCTGATGCTCAACTTCATGCTCTGCCACATCCATTAGCATGGCCGTTTCAGCGCCGTGCCCGGCCCCGTGGGCATGTTCCGGCTGTGTTTCCATCGCTTGTTCGGCGTGCTCTTCCGGAGTCATGTTATCTGAATGTTGCTCATGCTCTGCACGCTTTTCATGCGAAGAATGCTCAATATGGGATGAGGTACCATGGTGTTCTTCATGCATCTGGTGCTCATCTTTTGGTGAATCCCCTTCCTGCGAAGAGTGATGCTTATGCTCGTCATGTCCGTTCATTTTCTCGATGTCCTTTACCATCTGCTTTTCCCCTTTCCCATATTTCCGAGTGTTCAGGAAAATATTCCCTGTTTTGTTTGCACATTCTGATATTAATGACGTGCCTCAGGGTCACTCGGTTACAGTAAAAGGAGAGAAAGCTTGTCATCTGCCTGTAGAGTTCCCCGTCTGTTCGCAGATCACACAAAAACGGTTCTATCCACTCTTGAGACCTAAACGGTCAACTGGCAGGTGCAGTTGAGGCAGCCATGAACTGCGCAGGTTCTGCATGTATCCTCCAGCCGCTGCTTTAGCGCCTGCCGGGCCCGGTGCCGGCGCACTTTGAGATTGTTCGGTTGGAGATTTAATTCACGTGCCAGCGCTTGGGGATCCCCTGGCTGGAGTTCTAGTCGATCGATTAACTCCGCAAATTCAGGCTTTAACGAGGGTAGTAATTCCCGGAAACACGCGCATATTTCAGACTGGGTTTCGGCATCTAATTCCTGTTCCGCTTCTCTGGCATACGCTTCCAGATACCTTGTTTCCGCGCTCCTCTTATGGTAGGTGTCTATAATGGCATTATTCAAGATGCGATAAAACCAGGGGACCAGGCGCTCATCGTCACGTAAATCATCGGCTGACCGGAGCGCTTTGAGCAGCCCTTCTTGCAGCACATCTTCCGCCATGTCTGGGTCATCCACCCGTTTTCCGATAAAGCCTAACAACTTTCTACGGTGACGGAGGAAAACCTCTTCAACGGATCCATCCATCAAAACCCTCTTTCCCCGGAATATTATTTACTGTTCCCATACACATTATAAGTGGTTTTTACCTGCATCTGCGCTATAGATAACCTCAGGATAGGCTGGATGATCGAATAAAAACAGGGCAGGCTCAATTTTCGCCTGCCCTGCTCACAACATTTACCTTGAAACAACTTTAAAGCGTCAAATCTTTTTTCATCTGCTCATACTGCTCTCGGGTGATTTCTCCGCGGCTGTAGCGCAGATCCACCACCTGGGATGGTGTCTGGGAATTGTCCGGGGAGTTAGATTGTGATGTTCCGCCTTGAAAGAGCAGCCCGACAAACCACACTGCTGCAAAAATAATCACTCCCCAGAAGAGGAGCATACCAAACATCATCCAACCCATACCCCACATTTAACACGATCCTTTCTTACCGCGACAGGTCGTCTAGCAGTTGCTGGTACTGTTCACGGGTAATTTCACCGCGCGCATACCGCATTTGTGCAATTTCTTTCGCCGATTGCCCAGTTCCCGCCGGATGCGCACCCGATGAATAAAAATTTGCCTGACCACTGCCTGACCTGCGCACTGCCCAAATCACCAGCCAAACTACACCGCTAATCACAGCCAGCCAAAAAACAGCGTTGACAATCATCCAAATCCAACCGTAGGATCCAAACCAATAATCATGCATCAGTCGCTCCTTTCCCAACCTACCTGTTTCCGATGTTCTCCCGGTGGGGTCTGTTACTGCAGATCACGCCACATTTCCTCGTACGTTTCTCGGCTAATTTCACCTCGTGCATATCGCTCTTTCAAAACATCCAAGGGGGTTTGACGGTTACCAAAGGAACCGATGGTTGTCGTTTGCCCTGGACGCCAGCCTAAGGCGTACACAACTAGCACAACCAGTATGATTGGAATCAATAAACCAGTCAGCATCATGCTTCTTTCTCCTTCGCCGCCTGGATCCATCCGGCGAACGTTTGTTTTCTCATCGATTCCAATCTTACCTGCTGTACGTGAAGTTTCTGCAAACCATGTTTGAAGATTGTGTAAAGATTATGAGGACCAGCACTGTATTGCCAAGACAGCCAGCGCTACGCGGAAGTGGCCGTTTGAGGGACGACTGGAAGGTTAAACAAGAATGTGCTGCCTTTGCCCTCACCATCGCTCTGAACCCAGATATGGCCGTCATGCGCCTCGATAATAGACTTCGCGATCGTTAATCCAATTCCACTGCCGCCGCTGGCCCGCGCCCGCGACTTGTCGACACGGTAGAAGCGGGTGAAGAGATGCGGCAAGTGTTCGGCCGAGATTCCGAGCCCGTTGTCTTTCACGGAGAGCGTTACCATCCGGTCTTGCACCCTAGCGGAAATGACTACCTGTCCGCCTTGCTCCGTGTACTTTAACGCATTTCCGACAATGTTCATCAGCACCTGGATCAGCCGGTCCTCATCCCCGAGAACTGGCGGCAAGTGACCGGGTAAATCCCTTTCAAGGCGGACACCTTTATCGGCAAACAACCGGTCTAGTCGCTCCGTGACCGTTTCCACCAGCCGCTCCACAGGAATGGATTGGAGATTGAGCGGTACTGCGCCAGACTCAACCCGGCTAAGTTCCTGTAGATCCGCCACTAGGCGTTGCAGCCGGTCAACTTCCTGGTGCACCTGTTGGTAGGTTTCACTTTCTGCCGGCAGAACGCCGTCCATCAGTCCTTCCATGGTGCCTTTGATCACGGTCAACGGCGTGCGCAGCTCGTGCGCCACATCACCGATGAGCTGCCGGCGCATGGTTTCTGTCTGATCCAGTTTGGAGGCCATCTGGTTAAAGCGCAGCGCGAGCTGCGCCAGTTCATCCAGCTCATCGCGTTGAACGTTTCCCGGCACCTGAACCCGTTCCTCATAATGCCCCTCAGCAATACGCTGGCTGGCCTGCATCATGCCCTGGATTGGCGTGACCACCTGGCGGCTGACAAACCAGCTGACGATGATTGCAGCGAGGGTGGCTGCCAGAGAAGCCCAAACCAGTGCTTCGATCACTGCTGCCTGGAAATTTCCGTAGACGCTCTGCTCCATCATACCGCCCATCATTTCAGACATTGCCGGCCCCATATCCGCCATGTGGTGATCAAATGCTGCCGGTATCACCAGCCGGGTTGTGGTAACGAGCACCATAATCCCTACGAGTATCACCACAAGGTAGGAAAGAAACAGCTTTATCGCCAGACGCGTGCGCACTTTTTTGAGCATAAGATCCTACTCCACTCGGTCTTCAAACCGGTAGCCTACCCCTCGAACTGTGCTGATCAACTGATCATTGCCCAATTTTTGACGTAAATGGCCCAAATGCACATCCACAACACGCATATCGCCGAAATAATCGTACCCCCACACCTTTTCGAGCAGCTGCTCCCGGCTGAGCACCATACCCCGGTGCTCAGCGAGCGCCGCCAGGAGATCAAATTCCGTCTGAGTCAGCTCCACCGGCTGGTCATCCACCCAAACCTTGCGGCTGCCGCTGTCAATGCGCACATGCTGGAAATTCATCACATTGGTCGTGCGTGATTCTCCATCACTTTTCAACCGCCGCAGTGCAGCCTTGATGCGAGCAACCAGTTCCCGCGGACTGAAGGGCTTGGTGACGTAGTCATCCGCGCCTACCGACAGGCCAACAATCTTGTCCGTTTCTTCAGTCTTGGCCGTCAAGAGAATGACATATACGTCTGATTCGCGCCGTAGCCGAGTCAGCACTTCTACACCATCCATTCCTGGCAGCATCACATCCAGAACGATGAGATCGGGCTTGTAAGCGCGAGCTGCCTGCAGCCCAGAAGGGCCTTCTGTCGCGGTATAGACTTCATACCCCTCAGGTTTCAAGTACGCTGAAACCAGATTGATAATTGCCACCTCATCATCAATGATCAACACTTTTGCATTCGCCATCTTCCCTCCTCACAAACTGCTTTCCGGACTTGCTGCTCCATATCCATCATTCTATCCACTTCCTCAAAATCTTTAAAGAAAAAAGTGTAAATAATGGAAGAAATCACTTTCAACTCTGGCTCTCACGCCGATTTCCGAACCTTCTCTTCGGATAAAAAAGAGCCGGCCCTGAGAGAGCCGGCTCTGCTGAGAATTACGGATCACGCTGCACATCATCTCAAGCGCGATTTGCTGTAGCTGTTGGGGCAAAGAGGTTCACGAAAAAGTTGTAGAGCGCGGCGAAGATGATCCCAGCGAGCAATCCGTACAACAGGCTTTCCGCCAAACCAAGCAAGATCCCACCCAGCGTCCAGCGAAACCCTGGGAAGGCAGATGCCCACATGGAGGTTGTGTACATTTCCCAGGTGGGGAAGACCGGCTGGAAAGCGATGCACAACAGGTAAACAATTCCCGCGAAAATGGTCAGGGTTGCGGAAACCACTTTGATATTCAGTTTGTTCATTTTTTCTCCTTTCAGGAACAGAACCATTTCCTACAACCAGCATAGCAAACAGGATATTCCTTTGAAACCGTATTTTTTCTCGTTTTCCGGCAGGTAAAACTACGCGGTGTCTAAAATTTTGCCATTCAAACCTCTTCAGCAGAGGAAAAACAGGTATTTTTGCTCATTCGAAGACATACGTTCTTACGCTTGACCGATTCCCTCCCTATCTCTATATTTGATTTAATGGATTTAGTGAATGGTCCGGATCGATGCTTCATAGAACCCAGACCAGATCAGTCGTTTTTTGGTAGGCTTCAAGGGTAATCGTATGAACAGCCAATCCCTTATTCGAGTAACCATCGGAGGTGGCAGTACCATCGACCGGGCCGGATTGGCTATTTTGATTGCCGGTTTTCCAGGGATGGACGTTCTGGCGAGCAATAGCGAGAATACTCCCACGGTCATGGTCTGGGATGCCGGCAGTGACCTTGCTAAGCTTCCGATGCCGCTGCCTCAATCTTACTTACTTGTTTTGACCAATAAAAACGATATTGAAGCCTTTCCCCCAGCCGTCGCCGGATTATTTTCAAAAGAAGAGCCGCCCGAAGCGTTAGCGGCGGCCATCCGGCAGGTTGCGCGGGGGCAGCACTATCTCAGCCCCTCTCTGGCCGTTTCGATTCTCCAACACAGCGGCCCAAAATGTTTACCGAACAATCTCGATCTAAAAAGCCTATCCGAGCGAGAACGAGAGATTTTAGAACTTCTATCGCAAGGATTAAGCAACAAAGCGATTGCCTCCCGGCTGTATATAAGTGTGCGCACTGTGGAAGGACACCTGGATAAGTTATATGCCCATCTGGGTGTGCACTCCCGTACAGAGGCAGTCATTTTAGCAATGCAGCAGGTGAAAAACAGGTAGTTTTACCTGTCCCGCTTGCTTGATGTAGCGCTTTTCCTGTTCGTTTCCCTTGTGTTACCCTAACCGTACCAATCACTCGCATTCACTTGCCTGGGAATTTCTGGAATTCACACCTCCTGAATGCGTTATGAGTGGTTATCCTGGCCCTGGTTGTTTGGAATGGTCCGGTGATGCGGTTGGCAGGAGAAAGAATGACAAGGACAGGAAGGTCAGCTATGGAACAAAGACGAGCCTCTTCACCTTCTGAAAAGGCATTGCTGCGCCGCAGCCTGGAAGAACATGCAACTATGGTAGAACGAGCGCAGCAATCCCAGCAGGAGGGATATCTGGCCAGCATTCAGGCGCTGCTGCGAACCTTAGAAGCGCGTGATCCATATACGCGCGGGCACGCTGAACGGGTCCGCGCATGGACCATCCGTATCAGCCGCCAGATGGGACGATCAGAGTTGGAGATCGAACGGTTTGGTCTGGCTGCGCGCCTGCACGACCTGGGGAAAGTGGGGATTCGCGAAGCCGTTCTTGAAAAGCCCGGTCCACTCAACGCCGAGGAGTGGCAAACGATGCGCAGTCATCCAGCCCTCGGTGTCGAAATCCTGGCCCCTATCCATATGTTACAGCCGATCTTGCCGATCATCCGCGGGCATCACGAGCGCTGGGATGGCAAAGGTTACCCGGATGGAATTCAGGGAAAAGCTATTCCCCTCGGAGCGCGGGTGATCGCTGTCGCAGATGCCTATGATGCGCTGGTTACCGACCGGCCCTACCGAACAGGCTTTCCTCGTGAAAAAGCCCGTGAAGTTCTTCAAATGGGGGCAGGAACCCAATGGGATGCAGCCGTGGTGGAGGCGCTTTTGTTTGTGCAGACGCGCGCCAATAAAAACAGTACCCAGCCATCCGCTGCTTCCCACCATCTGGTCCGAGATCCAGTTTGCGGCATGTTTGTGGTTCCCGAAGTTGCGCAAGCCCAGGTAGTTTTTGACGGTCAGGTGGTGTATTTTTGTTCCACGGCGTGCCGGGAGCTGTTTGACCGCCACCCATTGACGTACAAGAAAGGAGTTTGGCCATGAAATCCTTCATCCACCCTTTAGATGGTACGCAGGCCACGATATCCGAGGTAGGCGGTAAAGGTTTCAACCTGAGCCGGTTGATAAGCGCCGGCTTTCCCGTTCCGCCCGGCTTTGTGATTACAACGACTGCCTACCATGCTTTTGTCACCAGCAATGATCTCTACACAGCCATTTTTGCCCTATTAACCGATCAGACGAAGTCTATAGAGGAAACAACGGCAGCCATTCGCCTGCGCTTCGAACAGGCGAGCTTTCCAGAAGATCTTTCCTCGACAATTACCTCTGCATATACCCATCACTTCCCCAGCCTTGCGAATGAAGCGCCTGTCCCCATCGTTGTACGCTCCTCCGCAACGGCAGAAGATCTGGTTGAGGCAAGCTTTGCCGGGCAGCACGAAAGTTATCTGAACGTTTGCGGGGAAAAGGAACTCCTGCGTGCCGTAAAGCGCTGCTGGTCGAGTCTCTGGGCGGCCCGTGCTATCGAATATCGCGCTCGGAATACCATGAACCCATTGTCCGTCGGGATGGCAGTCGTCGTTCAGGTGATGGTTCCTGCCCGGGCCGCCGGGGTTTTGTTTACAGCCAATCCATTGAGCCAGTCCAGCGATGAATTGGTGATTGAAGCCGCCTGGGGCCTGGGCGAAGCAGTGGTCAGCGGGCTGACGACGACTGATCAGATCATTGTCAATAGGGTAACCGGGGCGATCCAACAAATCACGGTCGGAGATAAAGCGGTGATGACCGTGCCGGTTGGCGCGGGTACCGCAGAACGCGATGTGGACACCCACTTGCGACGCATGCCAGTACTGAGTAAATCCCAGGTGTCGGAACTGGCAAGCATGAGCGCGGCAATTGAAGCATTCTTCGGTACCCCACAGGATATTGAGTGGTGCGCAGCGAACGGTAAATTCCACATCGTGCAGTCGCGCCCCATCACAACCTTCCCACCGCGGACCGTCTATTGGGAAAGTCCAATCCCAGGCGCCAAATGGCAAAAAGATGCGCAGGCGGCGGAATGGGTGACGGAACCGCTCTCCCCGTTGGGCGCCACGACAACCCTGGCCGCAATGGTCAGCGCACGCCAGACAATGCGCACCTGGCCCCCCGTTCCGAAAGTTCGCGCGCCCTGGTCTACGCTGATCAATGGGTGGTTCTATCAGCGCGTCGACCACCAGCCAATCTCGGTGTACAGCTTCCTCCTCGGTGGCGCAACCTGCTTCTTCTTTGGCGGCTTGGATGGGCACCGGCAGGCACGAAAGCGCTGGCCCTCCAGTCTTGCAGAACTGGATGCGCTGGAACACGTTGATCTGAGCACCCTTTCCGAGAAAGCGCTGCTTGCACACGCTGACTGGTTGCTTGCAGCACTGGGCTGGTGGTGGAGGGAGGTGACCTGGTTTGCTGCGATTGGGCGCTCATGTTCACAATTGATTGGCGCGTTGCATGTGGATGACCTCGCCGACCCGAACGCGTTGTTTATCGGAAATGACAGTTTGATGATTGGGGCTGAACGGACCTTGCGCCAGGCAGCCGCGAACCCGGATAAAGTACAGGACTTTCTACTTCGCTTCGGTCATGCCATCGAGAGCGCCGATCCCATTCATCTAACCCTCCGGGAATCACCGCAGCATCTCACCTGGCAGTTTTCCGCTGCACATGAGAACAATATCTCTCCGGATCAACGGTTGGCGAAGGCTCGCAGCTGGCGCAGAGCGGCTGAGGAGGCCGTCAAAAGGGTATCCGGGCTGCGGGGTTTTCTCGCCCGGCGGTTGCTCGCCATCGGGCAGAGTTACTCTGCGCATACGGATGATGCAGTTTTCCACTTCCAGCGCGTTATCGCAGCCATACGGAAAACCTTTCTGGCTGTTGGGGAGCAGTTCACACGGGCTGGAATACTATCACGCGCTGAGGATGTGTTCTTCCTGGAGCGAAACGAGCTGCATTCGGTAGAATCCGAACCGGCACAACAAACCATCGAAAAAGTGGCTCATCGCCGCGCGCTGCGGGAACAACAGAAGCGACTGGTGCCGCCGCCCTTCATTCCGCCAATCTCTGACCCCGTTTGGGCAAAGGATGCCTTTTTTCAAATCATGCCTGCCTCGGTACGTTTGGCAACAGGCGGACGGGGACTGCGCGAGCGCGGCAACCAGCATGTTTTGGTTGGATCACCGGGCAGTGCTGGCCGGGCGAGCGGTATCGCGCGGGTGATTCATGGGCCAGAGGATTTCAACCGTTTTCACAAAGGCGATATCCTTGTGACGCGGACCACATCGCCCATTTGGACCTCTTTATTGGGAATCGCGGCAGCAGCGGTCACAGAAGTCGGCGGCCCATTCGCGCACGCCGCCATTGTTGCGCGTGAATATGGCATTCCGCTGGTGGATGGAGCGCTGGATGCCACCCATGTCATCAAGGATGGCACGCCGGTCACGGTAGACGGATCCGCAGGGATTGTTGAAATCGAAATCACGAACAGGTAGTTTTACCTGCTTTCCATACGCTACCCAGCGCTTCTCCCGACCCTCCCTCCTAGGTTACGCTACCCACATGATGAAACCCACTCACACCCGCCTGGCAATTCTTGGAACGATGTCTGACTTGCATCGTGAGCTGCTGCCGTATGATCTGGCCTGCTTGCGCAAAATCATCGCCGAAGGCGCACCGGACCTGCTATGCGCGGAAGTTACGCTGGCGGATTGGGAGCAAAGCCAACTGGCAGCCGCGGAACTGGAAGTGCGCGAGGCATTGGTGCCGGTGGTCAATACGACGGATATTGTCCTGGTTCCCGTCGCCCCTTCCCGGAAGAAGTACGGTGAATTTGCTGTTGAGACCGGTTGGCGAAAGCAGATCGCACAGGTTGGTCTAAACACGCTACGATGGGGACAACGCAAGGCAGCTAGACCGCAAGCCATCCATGGTTACCTTTTTGGGGCCTTTTGCCACACCATCTGCGCCCTAACGGAAGCCTCTTGGACAGCTGAAGAACGAGCCGAGTGGAACCGGCAGAATCAAAGCATGGTTGACAATATCCTCCAGGTGGTCCGGCGAGATCCGGGGCGGCGTGTATTGGTCGTGGTTCAGTGCCAGCGGATGCATCGTCTCAAACAAGTTTTAAAAGCGCATACCGGGGAACTGGAAATCGTTCGGTATCAGCACTTATAGGAAATTAGCCGATTCGAAGGGAGAGACAAATGAACATAACGCTTATGTTCAAGTTATTGAAACAGGTTCGCCAACTTCGCCAACACGAGCACTGGACGCGGTCACAGTTGGAGGCATATCAAACGCAGGCGCTTGGGCAGCTGCGCGCTTATGCATACTCCCGTTCTCCGTTCTACCAAAAGTTCCACGAGGGCCTGATGGACCGGCCGCTCGAGGAACTGCCGGTGCTAACTAAGGCCATGATGATGGAAAACTTCGACTCACTGGTGACCGACCGTTCGCTTCACCTGGAAGCGATCCGCGCTTATGCCGCCAATGGTGAAGCCGGACAGCCGTACCGCGGTCAGTATTGGGTGACCGCCACTTCCGGCAGCAGCGGCCAGCCCGGGTTCTTCCTGTTCGACCAGAACGAATGGATTGCGATCCTGGCCTCCTTCGCCCGCAGCCAGGTGTGGTCCGGCGTGCAGATCGATCTTAAGCACCGCCAGCGGATGGCCACGGTAGCGTCTATCAGTCCCTGGCATATGTCATCGCAAGTTTCCGCCACCGTTAAAAGCTGGTGGAGGCCGTCACTGCGGCTGCCGGCAACCCAGCCGTTAGCACAAACGGTACATCAACTGAATGCGTGGCAGCCGGAAGTGTTAATTACGTATGCTTCCATGGCGGGGATCCTTGCAGAAGAGCAGCGGGCCGGCAGGCTGCACATTCAACCCAAAGTGGTCTATACCTCTTCTGAATTACTGACGAAACAAACCCGCAACCTGGTTTGTGAAATATGGGGAGAAGAGCCGTTCAACCAATACGCGGCGACAGAAACAGCCAGCATTGCTGCCGAGCATCGCACATGCCGCCAGATGCATTTTTTTGAAGATCTCGTGTTCGTGGAAGTGGTTGACGAAAACAACCGACCTGTTCCGCCAGGGACTTACGGTGCAAAGCTTCTGATCACCACGCTTTTCAGCCGCACGCAGCCGCTGATCCGTTATGAACTAAAGGACAGCGTTCGGGTTCGGGCTACCGATCATGACTGCAACCTGCCCTTTGCTGTATTAGAGAGCATTCAGGGTCGAGAGGAAGACACGCTTCACCTTCCAGCAGCTGCCGGTGGAAAGGTGGAGGTTCAACCGTTGGTATTCAACCGCATCATGGATATCCTTCCGGTCGTTGGATGGCAGGTGGCGCAGCAAGCTGACAACGGTCTTGTCGTG
This sequence comes from Anaerolineaceae bacterium, assembly GCA_034434155.1. Taxonomy (GTDB): domain Bacteria; phylum Chloroflexota; class Anaerolineae; order Anaerolineales; family Anaerolineaceae; genus DSYU01. Next base: position 43,926 of record DAOUAC010000029.1, on the reverse strand, counting down.
ATGCTTGCCGGCGCCCGTGACAAGCTAAGCGAAGCCTGGTTGGAAGATCAGCTTACCCGCTCGCTGGCACAGGAAGGGGCGCAGGTACCTTATATCCGGATCCAGCACGTCACAGAGATCCCGAAGAGCGCTTCAGGAAAAGCGCCATTAATCAAAGCACACCATGGAAAATAACCCAAAAACCATGCACGCTGTTTCTGACACCCTCCTCATCAATGCGATGCCCACGGCGGTGTTTGAGGCAGTGGCTAATCCGAACAAGCCATTCCTGACCAGCAACCTATTCACTCACCTTGAAGTTGTTGGCAGCCAGCGATCTGGCAAAGGAACCATTTACCGTTGGCGCTTTACGCTGCCCCTCGGGATTCGGTTTCAGTTTGACGAGGTTGTTATCGAGTGGATCGAGCCGGAACGATTCTGTTACCGCGCCATTTCCGGGTGGGAAATGGAGGCTACCAGCCAGATCACCCCAGAAAACAACCAGACTCGGATCACATTTCATCTGCGATAACAAATACCAGGCATATGGAATAGGCTTATCCCCGCCTGGGCCGTCCGGTTGGGGATCCGCCAGTCGCTTCAAAATCTCAAACGGAGCGTTGAACCACAAAAGCGAAAACCGATCGAGAAGAATATATGCGGAAGGAGCGAATATGATAGCGAAAAGCAGGTTATTCAAGTTGTTTGTCAAGCCAATTACGCGCTGGGCAGCCTCCCAAACCCTGATTGGCCGTAATCGCAATAGAACAGACCTCCAAAAAGGCCGCTTTTCCCGCACAGACGTAGACCACCTGCTGGCTGAAACCTGGATCGCATTCGATAGAATGGCTGTGGATGTTTCTGGCGAACCTACGTTTGGCAGCCGGATGAATGTTCAGATGGCTGCTGTAACACTCGCTTTTTTTCAGTCCCTTCAGTCGGCCGGGGTGCCAACAGACGAGGCGATTGAATTGGTCGGAGACGTTTGCTGGAAAATTTACCAACTGTGGGGAAGGTATGGTCAATTCATCCGGCGTTGGTTCCATACGGATCCCATTGCCAATCACCATAAACGGGTGGGGAAAGATGGCAGCTGGCCGATGGCTTTTCCGTTTAATCCCCCGGGATATCTGGCACGCTATACCCCAATCGATGGGGGAATCGGATTTGATGTTGTCCATTGTCCGGTAGCAGCATTTTTCCACGCGCATCATGCCTCAGAACTCGGGGTACGCACCTGGTGCATGCTCGATTATCCCCTGGCTGAAATGATCGATCTTCATCTCACCAGAACCCAAACGCTAGCAGGCGGTGATTCCCTTTGTGACTTTCGCTGGACGCGAGCAAACCAGGTCTCAGACAAGGTTCGGATTCATAAAAACTAAAAACCTGAACCTGGCAAAATGGGGTATGACCGATATCCTGTTCCAAATTTTAAATCATATTGATCAGTCGGAATTCGCCAATGCTCGAGGGAAAAATTAAGCAATTTTGCCCTGTTCATACCCATGTTCAACCGGTATATTGGAGGCTCGTTATTCGCTTTTCCGTGGTGTAGTCGAGCCGTGGAAAACAACAACTATGATCGAAAACAGGAGCAAACAATGGGTCAAAATAGCGACTCGAACAAACCTACGTATCGGGTAGCCTGTGGTGGAACAACGCAGGATCTCGAAAAACATCCCTCTGCCATATACCGCGGCGAGCGAATCGCTTTTTGCACGCTCGCCTGCCTGAAAGCGTTTGAAAGCGATCCTGATCGGTTTATGGCCGGGGAGATCGAACACCCTGGTGAAACCGATCTATCTTCCGAGCAGCAGTAAACCAAAATAAAACGATCAGGGCCTAAAGGAGGATAGCCATGCAGACCGATCTGGTTTGTGAAATGAAGGTGAACGACAGTACGATGTTTAAGTCGATTTATAAAGGGGTGACTTACTACTTTTGCTCGGCAACGTGCAAAATGCTGTTCGACCGGGACCCCGAAAAATATATTAAAGCGGGCCAGTAATTCAAGGGCGGGGCACGTTTTATTCGTTCGATGTTGCGAACCATGACCTTTTTATGGATGCGATCAACGCAACGCCGAACGCATCGAAGCGCTAAGAAGATCGACCAGAAAGGTTAGGCCGATCAACACCAGCAGGGTCGCGGACAACCCGGCATAGTCGAAGCTGCTCAACTGCTCTGAGATCAACCGGCCAAGACCGCCGGCGCCTACGAGGCCCACGATCACGGTTTCACGCAGGCAGTTTTCCCAGCGATATAGAATGTACGATATAAAACTGGGCAGCGCTGCCGGCAGGGCACCATACAGGATGATTTGCGGTTCTGACGCACCTAACCCCTGCAGCGATTGCAGGGGTTTTTCATTCATATTCTCCACGCTCTCCGCCATTAACCGGCCGGCGATTCCCCAATTATGGATACCCAGGGCAATTGCGCCGGGCAGCACGCCCGGAAACAGGACAAACAGGAAGATCAACGCCCAAATGGGCGTCGGTACCGCCCGGGCCAGCAGCAGCAGGCCACGAGCGAGCAGTGGAAGGAGATGAAATGGTAGTGACTGCCAGAACAACGGATTTCTTTCCCATGCTCTTACCGGGCGCTTCCACGTTGGGTGCGCTGCCATAAACGCTGCAACCATCCCCAGGGCACTTGCCCCTGCCATCGCTAGAATGGAGATGGATAGGGTCTGCAGGGTCAGACGAATCATCTCCCACATTCCTTCCTGAGGCAAGCGAGGTGGAAAAGCATCTTCAACGATCCCTGCAAATAATTGAGCTGTTCGCGGAGAAAGCAGGCTGGTGAAATCGGGTTTCAGATACAGGAATGAAACCAGTACCAGCAGCAGCACAGCGAGTACGGAAAAGCGCACAAACCCAGAAGCTGCTTTCGATGATTGATGCATCCTGCCGTTCTGTTGGGCGCTGCCCCAATTCAAATCGATCCGGCTGGAACCACCGATCCGCTGGCGCATCCTGGCGCTCCATAAATCCGTCAGCCCACTTAAGAGCAGCAATGCAACCAGCAATGGCAGCAGCTCTTCATAGCGCAGGGATTGGAGGCTCAGGAGGATTTGAAACCCCAACCCACCCGCGCCAATCAAGCCAAGCACTGTTGCTGACCGGATGGAGCATTCCAGGCGGTAAAAGGCGTACGATATGAGATTTGGGAGCGCCAGGGGGAGCAAGCCATACAAGTAGGCCTTCCCTGGTGATGCACCGCTGGAAAGGATGGCTTGAAATGGGCCGCGTGGTTGTTCGTCCAGGATTTCCGAGAACACTTTCGCACAGATCGCTCCAAAGGGAATGGCAATTGCCAAAACCCCAACCAACGGCGCTAGACCCAGTACGCTGACGAAAAGCAGCCCCCAAATTACCTCATGGATCGCGCGCGGAATGGCCAATACTGCTCGCACAACCAGCCAGGGCGCGCGGTTTCTGACTTTATCGGTTGGGCTGTTTGTGAACCCACCCTGATGCGCCTGCCACCAGACCTCTGAGGATAGAATCCCGCCGGCAATTCCCAGCAGCAGGCTCAGCGCAGTTCCGCTTACCGCATAGGCCAGGGTAACCAGCGTCGAATCAAGGGTTAACAAGAGAAAGGCAGCATCTACGCGGGGATGGAGCAGTCCATTGAGCAGGCGAATCACCAGCGCCCAACCGCCTGGATTTACCAGCGGCCCACGCCACAAACCCGCCTGTATCGTTGCCCAGATCACTGCAACGACCACAAATGCCCACCAAACCTTCTGACGGTTCAGCCAGAAACGCCTGAGTCCGGCCAGGGTTCCCAGGCGGGAATTGAGATCAACCGGTGATGCACTCATTCGATGCGGTAAAGTTCTTGAATCATCACTGGGGTTACCGCAGTCGGTGGCGCGTCAAACAGCATCCGCCCCTGGCGCAGCCCAATGATGCGGTCAAGGTGGCTAAAGGCATATTCGATGGCATGCAAGCTGACCACCAATGTTTTGCTAGACCCAGTCAGATTCCGCAGCAAATTCATCATCTCGCGGCTTCGTTCTGGGTCGACACTGGAAATGGGTTCATCTGCCAGGATGACCTCCGGATTTTGGACGAGTACGCGCGCTATTGCGACACGCTGCTGTTGGCCACCGGAAAGGGTTCCCGTTCGCTCGTACAATTTTTCTGGAATCCCCACCTGCTCCAGCGCATGCCGGGCAGCAGGAACCTCCAACGGCCAAAAGAGTGAAAGCAGCGCCCGAGCAAACGACCAACGGCCTAGCCTGCCTGCATTGACGTTGTGAATCACCAGCAGGTTCTCCACCAGGTGAAACTGTTGATAAACCGTGCCTATCCGCTGCTGGATCCGGCGCTGGTGACGCATGGTTACCTGGCCCATATTCTGTCCAAACGCAATCACCTGCCCTTCGGTTGGGGTGATCGAACCATTGAGCAGGCGAATCAGCGTGCTCTTGCCCGCGCCGCTCGGCCCTACCAGGCCAATTCGTTCCCCAGCCCGGATGGTAATATTCAGCGCGGAGAGAGCCACCACCCCTTGAAAGCGATGGCTCACATTCCGCAGCTCATACACCAATGTTCCATCTGGCATGGTCAGCTCTGTTTGACCCGTGACTCGATTTCTTCCTGCCATGCGTTACTTGATTTTCCCTAATTCGCGAGCAATCTCTTCAATCTGAGCATAGTTGCTGTCGGCAGTTTCGACAAACTTCTGCGCGCCAAAGAGATCCAGTATTTCCTTCTGCTCGGGCAAATTCGGATCTAAAGTAAGAAATGCCTGCTTGACCCGATCAACAAAATCGCTGCCATATCGTTCTGTTACATCTGGACGGATAACCCAATGGTAATCAAAATAAGCCGGAGAGCGCCACAGCACCTGGACTTTTTCCAGATCAACCTCGTTCTGCTTCGTGCGGCTTTCCCAGACTTGCTCATTGAGCACGCCCACCTCATATGTCCCGGCCTCTACCAGCTGGATCGTTTTATCGTGTGAGCCGGAAAAGCCAGCTTCACCTTTGAAATCCGCCAGGCTCACTCCCGCCTGCTTGAGGTAATACTGGGGCATCAGCCGCCCGGACGTTGAGGACTCGCTGCCAAAAGTGAACGTGTGCCCTTTCAAACTGGCCAGACCGCTGACGTCGGGAAAGGGCAAGAGACCGCTGCTCTTGTTCGCAATAAACACGCTGTGGAATTCCGCATCGATGTCACGCTGCACGATCGCATGCGCTCCGGGTACTTGCAGACGAGCTTGCACCCCGGTCAGTCCCCCAAACCAGACCATGTCCAAATCCCCAACCTTGAATGCCGTTATGGATGCAGTATAGTCCGTCACCGGTTTATATTCTACGGGTACACCCAACTTTTGGCTCAGGTACTGGGCCAATGTCCCGTACAGTCGCTGTAACTTCTCCGGATCCTGATCGGGTATGGCGGAAATAACAAAGGGCTCCACAGCCTCTGTCCCTTGCCCTGCCTTCTCCCCCGACAGGGCACCCTGTGGAGATACGCAGCCAGCCAGCAGAACAACACTTATCAAGATGAGATACCCCAACCGCCTGATCTGTAAAAAGGTATTCTTGTAGAAATTTGCGCTCATTGCGATGATCCTCCTCAAAATCTGATTGTTGATCTTACTCAGAAATAATCCCGGTTAAATACAAACGACCGCAAGCATGCTTGCAGTCGTTTGGAGGAAGATCCGCGAAACGCGGGGCTGCTAAACTCCAAAAGTGCTGGGCATGCTCTTCAGTGAGGGAGACTTACCAGTCTCCTGATGAAGCACTCAAGTATATAGAACAGTAGACTTTTTCATCCAGCATCCTTTTGATCACATTCTGAGCATGGAAGCCCAGTTTTCAAGCTTAGCGAATAGATGGCATTATAACCGAGAATTCTTTCACGCCAGTCTACCTCTGAAAGAACGGGACGGTTTCTTTTTCTTCCAACGCGCATTCCAGATCTTGGATCAAATCCTCTACATTCTCGATGCCTACAGAAAGCCGGATGAGCCCCCCGGGAACTTCCAAAGGACTGCCAGCGACGGATGCATGGGTCATTACCCCTGGGTGCTCGATCAGCGATTCCACCCCGCCCAGGCTTTCTGCCAGAGTAAAGACCCGAGTACGCTCTGCCATATTTTGAGCCGCCTCCATCCCACCCCGATGGATAAAGGAGATCATGCCACCAAAGGCTGGGCGATTGCCAGGAAGCTGCATTTGCTTCTGAACGATGGAATAGCCGGGATCTCTGGGTAATCCAGGGTAGTACACCTGCTCAACACTCGGATGCTGGGCCAAGAAACTGGCAATTTTTATCGCATTTTCCGAATGTTTTTCCATGCGAATCGGAAGGGTTTTCAGTCCTCGCAGCGTTAGGAAGCAGTCCATCGGACCGGGAACAGCACCAACTGCGTTCTGCAAGAACTTGAGCCGTTCATAGGCTTCTTGGTCTACTGTCACGAGCGCGCCACCGACCACATCCGAGTGCCCGGCAATGTACTTCGTTGTGCTGTGTACTACAAAATCGGCCCCTAAAGTCAGTGGTCTTTGCAGTGCCGGTGAGGCAAACGTATTGTCAACGGCCACCCAGGGCCGGCTGGATGAAGCCTGCGCGATTTCTGCCACGGCGGCGATGTCGGCTACTTTCAAAAGCGGATTGGTCGGCGTTTCTAGCCAGATCAACCGGGTATTGGGACGCAGCGCTCGCGCTACCGCATCTAGATCACTCATTTCCACATAGGAAAAGGTCAGGCCATATGGGCGCAGCACCCGTTCAAACAGACGGTACGTGCCCCCATAAACATCATTGCCTGCCAGGACATGTTCACCCGGCGAAACAAGCCTGAGCAGGGTATCGATTGCTGCCATCCCGGAGGCAAACGCCAGGCCATGCGTGGGCTGGCTGGTGCCGTAGCCCTCCAAAGCAGCCAGGCATGTTTCTAGCGCCGCCCTGGTTGGATTTCCAGTACGGCTGTATTCATACCCCTTATGCTGCCCGACGCCTTCTTGAGCGTACGTTGAGGTCTGGTAGATGGGGGTCATCACTGCGCCCGTTGTTGGGTCGGGAGATTGCCCGGCATGGATCGCCAGGGTATCAAAACGCTGGTCTGAATTCATTTTTCCTTCAATCCTCGCTGTATTTGGTAACGCGGACCATAGATTACCAGGATCCTTCTACCGGAAACGTGCTGGTGGAAGGATCCTGGAACCCATCTTCCAATTTAGAGCATCATTGCCGCCGTCAAGTAATCGATGAGATCGATTTTCGTCAGAATTCCGACCGGCTGGTCATTCTGGGTCACGACAACAACCTTCCCCCGTTCAAAGGAGTTGAGCACGGTATCCACCGGGGTATTGGCTGAAACAGACACCACATTCGGGTTAACCAGAGAGGCAATCGTCTCTTCCGGGTCGTGAACATGTCCGGCGTGGAGCAAATGGTCGAGCAAATCCATCTCGGTGACGATGCCAATCAATTGGCCCGTATGGTTAACCACCGGCACTTGCGAAATATCGTGCTGCTTCATCCAACCAACGACAATGTTCATCCGGTCTTCCGGATATGCGGTGATCAGCGTTCGCTCTGAGTGAGATTTTAGTACATCGCATACGCTGGACTGCTGCTCACTTTCGAAGAAGCCATTTTCGCGCATCCAGGTATCATCGAAGACCTTGCTCAAGTACCGGTTGCCCGAGTCTGGCAGAATCACCACCACAATTGCATCAGATGGTAAAGCGCGGATAATTTCGGATTTCAACAGGCCGGCGACAGCGGAGCCCGATGAGCCGCCGCAGAAAATACCCTCCTCTCGCACAAGGCGGCGGGTCATCTTAAAGGACTCGCGATCACTCACCTGAACCACCTCATCGACCAGTCCCAAGTCAAGGGTCGATGGGATAAAATCTTCGCCGATGCCTTCGATCTTGTACGTCTTCGGGTGCGGGTCTTCTGGCATTCGCCCCAGCTTCCATGTCTCCTGGAGTAATGAGCCTTCGATGTCGACCCCGACGATTTTGACATTCGGGTTTTGTTCTTTCAGGTACCGCCCAATCCCGCTGATCGTTCCGCCGGTGCCCATTCCAGCTACCAAAACGTCGATCTGCCCAGCCGTCTGATCCCAAAGCTCCGGCCCGGTCGAGCGGTAATGCGCCAGCGGGTTGGCGGGGTTGTGATATTGATTCGCCAGAATGCTGTTTGGCGTTTCCTGAACAATCCGCTTGGCCACGCTGTAGTAACTGCGCGGGTCTTCCGGGGCAACGGAGGTCGGGGTGATGATCACCCGAGCGCCAAGCGCGCGTAAAAAGCGGATCTTCTCCTCGCTCATTTTGTCTGGCATCACAAAGACCGTCTTGTATCCTTTGACCGCGGCTGCGATTGCCAGCCCGGCGCCGGTATTGCCCGATGTCGCTTCTACAATGGTTCCGCCCCGGCGAAGTTTGCCCGTTCGTTCCGCATCTTCGATGATCGATACCCCGATGCGGTCTTTAATCGAACCCCCGGGATTGAAAAACTCCACCTTTGCCAGCACAGTTGCTGAAATACCCTCGGTGGTACGGTTGAGTTGTACAAGCGGTGTTTGCCCGATCGTTTCTAAAATGGTCCGAGAGAACTGAGGTGTAGCGCGGCGAGACTTCTTTTCCCCGACCGCCTGATGAATGATTTGTTTGGTTGCCATTGAAAATCCTCTACCTTCTAAAGCGTAAACTGTTGATGCTTCCAGCCAACAATGTATCCGTCACGGAATACGAAAAATTTATACGGATTGATTGTCTGCGGAGATCTGCCTGGAGTCTGGTTGGGGGAAGTCCATGATTGGCTGCTGTCATCTTCCCTTTTCCGTGACTCTCAAACGAACAGTCTCCGCCTTTTACACAAGCACTTTGGCAACCCTTCTTGCATTTCGATCCAAAACATAATCCAATCCTATAAGAATACTTTTTTACGATCACACCAGTGGCCTGGTTTTCCGTCGACTGCTTCCAGGCAAATAAAAAGACGGCGTCTCTACTCGCACGCAAGCAATTTTGCGGGGCAGCACGCCGTCTTCTGGACTTTTTTGAAAGTGGTTTATCCAGGCGGTGCTTTCATGCCCCGCCGCTGACAAATGCAATTCATACCCATTCTCCAGGCACTTGCAAGAATCATCGATTTGGATGTGATACGATCTGCCGATATATTAACGCAAGTGCGCCAATAAATCCATAGGCATTTATGCTTGTTTCTCTGATTTTCCTCGAACTTGCCAGCGAGACCACACCATTTAAGGTCAGCTCCTACCAAAGTCAAAGTGCACGGCAGGTTGGATACCAGCTACTCGACAATTACCTTGCCCCGCAGCATACCCATCTGGCACTGGAAGCCATATTCACCCGGTTTTTCAGGCGTGAATTCCACCACCACCTCTTCCCCTTCGGGCAGCTTTGCGCTTTTGTTGAAATCAGGAAAGAGAACCATCTCAGAGCACCCGGAACTCTCCTGTCTCGTAAAACGCGCCTTGACCGGTAAACCCGCTTTCACAACGATAATGTCCGGTGTATAACCGCCTTTCACGGTGATGGCCACTTCTTGTACGCCGCCCGATCCGGCAGCAATGCGGGTTTGGCCCCTTGGCGCGAACCAGAAAAACCAGGCAATGAATATGCTGAGGGCAATCCCAATTATGGTGACGATGATTTGAATGGATGTCATTTTCTCACTCCTTCTCTTTTGTGATTTCTTGTAGCTTTTGGCGAAGCATAGACACTGTGGGCCAGCCTTTCAACCCTTCTGGTGTCTGATATACCCGGCAGTTCATGGAGTACGTAGAACGCTCCTCTAGCCAGAAATCCTGGTCATTGTATTGAAGGGATGGCGATCCCTGAAAGCGAGCCACTGCGGCTTCCAGATCGGACTGTACTCTTACCAATTCAACCGGAATGGTTAATCCCTCTTCTTTCAAGGCGGCTCTCAACTGCTCATATGCATATCGCCACGAAGGGCAGCCATCAAAATAAAGGATTTTGATATTCATCTCCGCCTCATTTCGCACTAAATTTCGGGCGAAAACTACGCAAGCGATTGGCATTGCTGACAACCGTCAGCGATGAAAAGGCCATCGCTGCGCCAGCCAGCAGCGGACTGAGCAGTACCCCGAAGAAGGGGAATAAAACCCCCATCGCCACGGGAACACCCAGCACGTTGTAAATAAATGCGCCAACCAGGTTTTGCTTGATGTTGCGCATGGTTGCCCGGCTGACCTCAATGGCGGTTACCACGCCTTTCAGGCTGCCCTTAATCAAAGTGATGTCGGAAGCCTCAATGGCAACGTCCGTACCGGTTCCAATTGCCAGACCAACATCTGCCTGGGCCAAAGCGGGCGCATCATTGATGCCGTCCCCAACCATCGCTACTTTTTTGCCCTCCGCCTGCAGCAGCTGGACATTATGCGCTTTGTCCTCGGGCAGTACCTCAGCAAGAACACGATCCACGCCCACCTGTCGAGCAATCGCCTCCGCTGTCCGGCGGTTATCACCGGTGATCATCACAACTTCAATACCCATTTTATGCAACGCGGCGATTGCTTCCCGAGAGTCTTCCTTCACGGTATCCGCCACGGCAATAATGCCGGCTGCCTGACCATCGACTGCAATGAACATAGGGGTCTTGCCATCGTTCGCCAGTGTGATGGACTGCGCCTCCAGGTCACCAAGTTCGACGTTCTCACGATTCATCATCTTCAGGTTCCCGAGCGCCACCTGATGCCTACCGACTTTGGCGATCACCCCATGACCAGGAACAGCGTCGAAGTTCTCAGGGGCAGTCAAAGAGAGGCCTTTGGCCTTTGCCCCTTCCACGATTGCCTCCGCCAAAGGATGTTCGCTAACCGTCTCCACGGATGAGGCCAATTGCAGCAGGCGCTCTTTCGACAGCTCCGTGCTCCGGCTGGTGATCACATCAGTCAGCTCTGGCTTGCCTTTGGTGATCGTACCGGTTTTGTCCAGCACCACAGTCTTAATTGCCTGAGCAGTTTGCAGCGCCTCCCCTGAGCGGATAAGAATTCCATTCTCAGCGCCTTTCCCAATCCCCACCATCAGGCTCATCGGAGTCGCAAGACCTAATGCACATGGGCAGGCGATGATCAGGACCGATACCGCAGTAACGAGCGCATAAACAAGCTGTGGCACCGGGCCAAAGTCAAACCAGATGACAAATGTGGCAACGGCAAGAATCATGACTACAGGCACAAAGAAACCGGAAATGGTGTCTGCCAGGCGAGCGATCGGGGCTTTGCTGTTCTGGGCATCCTGCACCATTTTAACAATTTGGGCCAAAGCGGTGTCTTTGCCGACTTTCGTCGCGCGGAACCGGAATGCGCCGGTTTTGTTGAGCGTTGCACCAATCACTTCATCTCCGGCTTTTTTCGAAACGGGCAGGCTCTCTCCGGTCAGCATCGATTCATCAACCGCGGAGCTTCCTTCCAGGATAACACCATCCACGGGGATCTTTTCACCAGGCCGCACCTGAATGACATCGGCTACCAGCACTTCCTCAACCGGAACGTCCAGCTCCTTTCCATCACGGATGACGCGCGCTGTTTTCGCTTGCAAACCCATCAGCTTTTTGATCGCCTCGCTGGTGGTGCCCTTCGCCCGGATTTCCAGCGCCTGTCCCAGAACCACTAGCGCAATTACCACGGCGACGACATCGAAGAACGGTTCCGAGGTTCCTTCTGGGAAGATTGCCGGGAAGAGTACAGCGACGGTGGAGTATAACCATGCGGCCCCTGTACCCAGGGCAATGAGGGTATTCATGTTGGCGGAACGGTGCTTGAGCGCCGCCCAGGCGCCCGTGAAGAAATGACCACCCGAATAGAACAGAACGGGGATGGTCAAAACGGCTGCTCCAAGCCAGACGGCTCGCAGTGTCTCCATGGACCAATCCCGGATAATTGGCAAGAATTGAGGATAGGCCGTGATCAGCACGGGAATGGAAACGATCGCTGCCAGCCAAAACTTGTTCATTAGGCTGCGGTACTCTTTTTCGTGCGCCGCCTCTTGTTGTTCTACGGGCTGTTCGCTGGCTGCCGCCTGGGTTTTATACCCCCAGCTTTCGATGGTCGCATCTAGCTGTTGCAGTGACGTCTCTTGCGGCAGATACGCGATGGTCGCTTCCTGCGTGGCAATATTCACACTGGCACTTAGAACCCCAGGTGTTGCCTTCAGATCATTTTCGATAAACTGCACGCAGGAAGTGCAGTGCAGGTTTTCAATCCCAATTCTTTTCTCTGCGCCACCTACCTGGTAGCCCGACTTTTTGATCGCGCCAACCAGGTCAAGAACCTGGATTTTATCTGGATCATACTGCACGACAGCAGCTCCTTCGACCGGGCTTATGATTACCCGCTCTACCCCTGGCAGCTTTTCTACAGCCGTTCGGATCAGGATTGCGCCGGGGTTTCCATCTTTCTTCAATCCGACAATCGGCAGCTCCACCTGAGCTAGCGGCAAGTCGGGGTTATAACCGGTCGTGACAGAACCGGCGAGGGCGCCAGGTTCAACATCAAGCGGTGCATAATGATGCGGGTCTTGATCAAACTGTTCCACGCAGTTCTTGGAGCAGAAGAAATACTCCCGACCCATATGTTCTCGACTGGCAAAAGCGGACTGAGGTTCAACCTCCATGCCGCAAACCGGATCTTTTCTCATGATCAACTCCTTCTCACACAATTCGGCTTCAATGACATAGAAAATGTAACATGCGTGGAAGGGTCAGAGAAGCGCCAAACAGCCTGATTGGACTTAAGTGCATTTTCGTATGAATGACATAAGCAAATTTGCTTACGGATGTAAAGAATTAAAGCCAAGACGAATAACAGGAATACAAATTACTTGCATCAAACAGTCTAGAGATGCTCTTTTTGTACGACCGTACTGCTGAACGATTTTTCAATGGGTTGAAGGATATCGAAACGAGAGGAGTTTGTTACGATCAAGCAGCAAATAACAACAACTTTCCGTGCGTATTTGGAAAACGCAACAATACGAAAATATCCAAATGCACAATTACCAATCAAGAAAGGACAGTGCAATGCTTAAGTTATGGATTAGTCTCATGCTTCTTTTTGTGAGCGCGCTCGTTTTAAGTGCGTGCAGCGGAGGTACGCCAGCGGCAAGCAGTCCTGCAACCGCCCCAGAAGGTAACCAGCCGCAGCAGCAGTCACAAATGACTCACGATGCAGAACCGATGGCTGATACGTCGTATGATATTCACTTTATCGATATGATCCTTCATCACCACGAAGGCGTGATGAGTATGGCCGGACAGGCGCTTCGTGAGAGCACCAATGTCGCTCAGAAGGATCTTGCGCAACAGAGCATGACGACTACTCAGAAAGAGATTGACTGGCTAAAGGCGTATCGAGCGAAAAATCACCCCAATGCCGGCCCAATGAAGGACAGCATGGAGATGGGTGCGATGAACATCAGCACTGACAACAGCAAACCCTTCGAACAGCGGTATGCCGAGGCAATGATCTCGCACCATCAAAGCTCGATCCAGATGGCCAATGAGGCGCTGACCAAGGTAGGACATGAGGAGCTGAAACAGTTCGCCCAGGCTCTTCTAACGGTGGAGAACGCTGAAGTTGCCCAGCTTCAGAATTATCTGCAGTAGATAGCCGATACCCATTACGATAGCAGAATGTTTGGGGCTCACCAGGTGAATTTCTGGAGAGCCCCAGTTTTGTATTAAGCAGACCAAATCATGCAGAAATCCAGATAATGAACCTGTCCAGGCATTTTCTACAACCAATTCGTGCTTCTGGCTTGCAATTTTAATATATCGAACAGATAGCAAGGTGATAGTACTGCTCTGCCCTGTTCGAATAATACCTGCTTGTTCCATTCCACCTGGGTTTTCACCGTAAGCCGAAGGCTATCCCGTTCCAGCAAAACTTTCCGAATAATCATCAAAAAGTAGAATGGGGCCTCGGCCGGGAACTCTATTGTATCAACGAAAACTTGAAACTGATTCGTTGATATAGCGAAAACCTGTTAGCTCCTGGCCTGACCACCCGTTGTACTCGACCTTGTTAGGTGGTTAACAGGAACCCAATCGTACCAGGTACAGCCAAACGTCGCAACTTAGCGAGTACGGGAAACAATCAACTCGGAATAGCAAACCTTCAGTCACCAAGTTTAGCGTATCAAGTTGGAACGAAACCCATTACCCTCGGTGGAAAAGCTCAGTACGGTACCGATCACCAGGCGGAAAGTTCGTGCCACCAAAGTCATAAAGGATAGTTTGATTTTTCTTGCCAAATTGGATTAAAAAAGACGACAGATAGGTATGAGAGGAGGTACGATTTCCTTCCAATCCTTTTGAGCCCCTCGCCAGGCTTCACACTGCCCAGCGAGATAATTGCTTTCCACACGTGTAGAATAGAATAACTTACGACAGCAATCAGCACAAACACAAGTACCGTATAGAGAGGCACCGATATCAAGAAACACAGTGAGGCTCGGCACTATGCCGAGCCTCACTTATCTGTGTATCTAAATCTTCTGTCGTTACAGGTCCTTGTAGGCTTATCCTACATGTCTGGCATACCCATCATGTCCATCATGCCGCCCGAACCGCCGCTCATGCCGCCCATCATACCATCCATCATCATCATCATGTTGTCCATCATCATCATCATATCATCCATCATGGACATGGTGCTGCTCATGGCAGGATCGGAAGCGGGCATTGAAGGCATGCCCATCATCATATCCATATCCATCATCATGTTATCCATCATCATCATCATGTCATCCATCATGGACATGGTGCTGCTCATGGCAGGATCCGTGCTGGACATTCCCGGCATCGGAGCTGATGAAGAGGGCATGGACCCCATACCGGGCATTGGGGTCGGCGAAGCCATGTTCATGCCAGGCATGGTTCCACTCTGGCTAGGCATTGTCCCTGTAGGCTGGCCCTGCATTTGCTGCATGAGGCCCTGCATCTTTTGCATCATCTGATCAAGCTTCAGCATCATAGCCTGAGATTGATCCGTCTGCGTGCCTGTAGCAGGCTGCGACTGGCTCATGCCAGGCATCGTCCCCATTCCGGAAGTCGTTCCCATGCCCGCCATCGGCGCCATCGTTGGTGCGGCAGCAACGGCCGGTGCCGGTTTGCCGCTCGCGATCTGAAGCTGAGTCAAAAGATTACCGATCCGTGTATTGATCTGCGCAACCTGAGCGCGAACAGCAGCGAGTTCTTCAGCGGAGGGCGTACCCTGCAAGTCCGCCTGAATGCGGAGCATCAGGGGGCCCATCGCCTGATTGATCGACTGCATTTCCGCCATCATGGCCTGCATATCAACGGAGGGTGTAACCGGTGTAGCGGTAGGCGCTGCCAGCATGGTGCTCTTCTGATCCAGCTGCCACATCATACCCTGTAGGGACTGCGTCATGGTCTGCATTTTCTGAATTAGGGCATCGATATCACCATTCGCCGCAGGGAGCGTATTCCCCGGCGCTGCGGTAGGCATGACCATACCCGGCATTGCCGGCATAGCGGTCGGTGTGATGTTCATGCCCGGCATTCCGGGCATAGGTTCCATCGTCGGTGCGGGAGCTTGGGCCGACACAACCGTACTGGTATTTTTTGCATAACTGCCAATCCCAACCAGCGATCCTGCAACCAGGACGGTTGTAATGCCCCATCCCCACATTTTCCGGCGAAGACTGTCGGAAAAAACATTTGGTAAATTTTCCATTCGGGAAACTCCTATTGTCAATAATGCGTCATGTTCTGTTGCCTAGTCTATCGCATTGCATCGACAGATCAAAGCGCTATATGGTGGAACTGTCATTACGCTATACGGTCTAGTGGTCAGCACGCCATATTACTTGGCTGTTCAGTTCTCAAATGCTGAACCCACTGCACAATATATGGAGTTTCTTTCAGAATATCCACTCATATTCCTGGAGCAATTAGGCCATTCATAAATCGTTCTTTGGGTCTTAACAACTTCTTAAAACCTTTTTGCTAGACTGAAAACAGGTATAGGCAAACGAGTGTTTTGGAGGATGAAAATGAAACATATTTTTACGGTCATCGGCATAGCCGCAATTTTCATTGTCGCGCTAACGGTCACGAATGTTGGAGCGCAGTCGTCTCAGCCAGGCGTTACTCCGACTCTGCAGGCTACTTCTACACCTACAGTACAGATCACACCCACCGGCGCTTCTCCAACTGGCATTGCTCCCAATGCATGGAATATGAGCATGCACGGAGGAATGAGGCATGGCCGTATGGGCATGGGCGGGGGCATGATGGGAGGCATGATGGGCGGGGGCATGCACGGTCAGATGAACATGTCGGCAGGGTGCTGCACCGGAACGAGCAGGTCATTAGAGTCCTCGATCCATGAAGATGTTGCCCAACATCTTGGCATGACCACTCAAGATCTCGATAATCACCTGGCCGCTGGGAAGTCGATGGTTCAGGTTGCGGCTGAGAAAGGCATCAATGAGCAGCAGTTAATGAATGCCATTATGGCGAGCCGGCAATCGACGTACGACCAGGCGGTAAAATCGGGGTATATGACCCAGGCACAGGCGGACGCCATGCTCCAGTATCTCAACAGCAATCTCCACACGATGCTAAACCAACCGGGGTATGGGATCAATGGTTGGGGAAGGATGTGGAATACACAGCCTACCCTACCGGCAGTGCCATAAGTTAGATAAAAACAGATCCCGGTTTACAGAAAAAATAAAACAAGCAGGTGGAAGCGGATTGCCTTCCACCTGCTTGTTTTCAGTTCAGCCCATCTCACCTTTTTAAATAATTGCTACCAGCTTCCCTGACGAATAACTTTTTTCGAGGTATGGTCGCATGGCAAGCGCGCATATCTTGCCCCGAACAATCCAATGATGACAGTAAGGTTATGATCAATGGGAGCCGAACTTCGTTTTATGGCATCGATCGATTAGGTGCCAAATCCCATGGCACCAGGGAAAGAGGGCCAGAGATTTTCAAATTGTCCTACGAACTGCAGACAATATCATCAAGTTCCTTAGAGATAAACCGCGCAAGCACTTCAATTCCCCGCTCTGGATCTACAGCAAGTTCAGACCGGATCGATGAAATGTCGGTTTCTTTCTGGATCATACGGAAAAGAGGCTCAGCCAGAGTTTGGTCCCCCATCACGATAGCGCCGCGGATAGTCCGCTCACCTATGAGAACCCTGACCCGGTTTGTTTTATCCTCGTGGTCAACCTCCTCCTGCCGTACGGAAAGCCAGTTCCTCCGGTTGCTTGAGGCGATGGCCAGGGAATCTGGCTCAACCGTGCCAATGGTGGACGTAATAATGTCACCGACACGAACGATGTTAAAGAGGGCATCACGCGTGTAGATCAAATGACCACCAGTCATATTGATCCCAGCTACCTGGCCCTGTCTGCGGGCTGTCGCCCAAAGGGTGTCCATCCAGGTGGTTCCGGTCCGCGAATCACGCACCTGGGCCACATTTCCCGCCGCGAAGATATCCTCAGCGCTTGTCGCCAGGTACTCATCCACGATGATCCCTCGCTCTGTGACCATACCGGATTGTCTGGCGAGCTCTATTTGCGCGAACTGCCCGACCGCTACTCCCAGGATTTGGCATGCGATCTTATCGTCTTTCTTCGTAACAACTGCGGAAAGCACCCCTTCTCGCCCTATCGCCTCTGCCAGCTGTGTTTCAGGATGAACACGAATCCCCGAGTGAAGTAGACCTTGTTCAATGATGCGTGACTCTGTCTCATCCAAGACCATTGGCCATAAACGATCGCCCAGCATAAAGATGTGCACTTGCACTCCGTACGCTGCCAGCCCCTCTGCAAGCTCGATACCAATAATCCCGTCCCCAATCACAACAGCCGTGTAGCAGCGTTTCGCGAGCTTGCGAATATTTCGAACATCTTCCAAAGTGTAAAGTTTTACGACACCTTGTAGATCGTTTCCTGGAAAATTCAACGCTACTGCTTTGGAACCTGTTGCAATCAACAGGCGATCATATTCCATATGGCGTCCACCTGCCAGAACAATTTCGTGTTGGTTCGGCGTAACTTGGGCTACATGCGCAAGAATTCGATTGGGAATCAACTCGTAATGCGCCGAGGATGAAAGCGGAAAAAGTTGTTTCTCAGGAATTGTTTTATTGAGGTAGTAGGCAAGGCCAGGGCGCGAATAGTAGCCATCCGGGTCGTCACCCACGAGGGTTATTTGTCCTTGAGGGTCCTCTTCACGAATAGCCTCGGCGGCAGCCAATCCTGCAACCCCTGTTCCTACGATGACATAGCGACGAGACATTTTCACCCCCTGTTACCATCAAACAACGAAATCGGCTCAAACTTCAAAACCCGCCTGGGACAACGAATGACGCACTGACCACAGGTCAGGCAAGCGCTGTCGTCAATGGTTAAGCCCTGCCAGGCATAAGCCCGAACATCGATGCCAGCAGGACAGTTATATGAACAAATACCGCACTGCATGCAGCGAATTGGATTGGGGACGACCTGAAAAATACCCAGCCTGTTTTGGCTGTTTACATTGGGGGAGGACCACAGGCGAATTGAAAGCATAGCGTGTCCAGTTTTATCTCAGGCTGTGTCGGTATAGGACAACAGAATTACTTTCGATTTTCTTATAACGCATATCCCACGAGACAATCCAACAATAGGGAACGCGTAAGGTATATGGCTTATTGGATTATAGGAAGAATGGCTTATGTGAGTCAACGACCATATGGTCTACCCCCCTGTACCACCTGGTCATCATCTTTTGAACAAAACTGCGGACACAAAAGTATACTGCCTGGTTGATGTCTGGCACAACGTGCGGTGATAAGCTGATATCGAAAAAGACCATTACTGGAGGCAAAGCGTGGCTCAAGAAACATTGGTAAACAACACTGCGACCGTTATCGGTAGAGATACAAAAGATCATTCCGGAGCCAAAACGATTATTGGTTCCAAAACAGAGGCGAAGAAACCTGCGGCGGTCAGTGCAGCGGGAAAGGGTGGAAACAAGCATAAAAAACTATATGTCCATCTATGGATTGGATTTATTATGACCACGCTGGTGGTCGCTGGTTATGCCTTTTTTGGACCAACTGCAAATGCTCAGGCTGCTGAACCAGTTGGAAATCACTTTATAAATGTGTCAAACAATGTGCCTGCTTCCTCGTCTGCTGTTCAGACTGTTGTTAGCAACACCCAGGTGTACGACCCTGCTGCTTTGCAAGCCGAAATGGATTTGATTATGCAGCGGATGGATACTTTGATAACAGAAAATATGTCGATGAGTCCAACCACCCCTATGGCAGGCAGCGCGATCAACGGAAACGCACCAAGATACGGTTCCAGTATAAGTCCGACCAGTCTCAATCAAATGATCAACAGGACGAACAGCATCGATATTACGCAGCCTGGCGGAACAACCAGTTCAACGAGTGGTGGTGGACATGGACATTAGGAATCCATACCTGAATTGAGTTCGGTCACGGTTCGAGTAGACCATTTGGTAGATCTTTCTTTGCACCATATGGTCCTTGTACCGGCTGTTTTTGCTCGTTAGACTCGTGATCGGGCATCAACACTTATATCAGGAGGATTCATGCCGATTAAGCCAGGGAACCAAACTCGAGTGGTTCGTCATACCTTTTGTGGCTGGTTCATTCCGCTCCTGTTAACCTTGGGCATGATGGTTGTTTTTGGGAGTTTTGCAAAGGGCTCTAGCGCTGCACCATTTGCGCAAGTTGTTCTGCCAACCGCGACTCCTGCACCTGGAATGCAACAAGATCCAGGCTCAGGGCCGGTCAATGGACAAACGACCAGCGAACTGGATGCGCTTCTCCTTCGGATTGTGCAGACCATGCAGAACCTTCAAAATATGGTGGGGCAAATGGGCGGGCAAGACTTGCTCTTACCAACCCCCAATCCAACAGGACCCACCGCTACTCCGACCGTACCGTCCTACCCACCAGCGGCCCTGCCAAGGGCAAACTTGCCTTGGGTACGTTCTGAGCTTCAGGAGCTAGAGAAATTACTTGTGCCGCTGATGAAACGCATTCAAGCGAATACACAAGGCAATCCTTCTCCCCAAGAAATCGCCAGTGTTCGCGCTGAAGTCAACCTGTTTCAAATCCGTTTTGCTTACCTGGCAGATCATCTCCAAAAGGCGCGGGGGGGTTCTGCTTTATTAACGGTTGCACCTACTCCCACAGTATCCCCAATGCCAGACCTGCCTATGATTTCACCAACGGCGACAGTTCAGGCAGATCTGCAACAGGCGCAGGCGATGGTCAACGAGCTCGATCAGTTGATGCAGCAAATGCAGTACTTGTTGCAGCAGCTCCAGGAGCAGCAGACAGGGGCAAATTCTAATGGCACGAGCGCCGACCCGATGAACGGTTTGAACATGTCCACGCCCACTGTGACGACCACGGTTCTGCCCAGTATAACCCCCACTAGTTTGCCTGGGATGCAGAATACGCCCCCGGTGCAACTCACGCCGATGCCTGGTATGGCCAGTGACAACGGTGGTTCCAACGTATCCATGGACAGTTTGATCGCTACGATGGAAAGCTTTACGGCGATGATGGACAGCATGACGGGTAATCCGTCTGTCCAGATGGGTGGAATGAATATGCCCGCCAGTTCACCAACACCTGCCCCAACTGCGGTGCCTGATCTATCGAATAGCAACTCTTCTATGAACGACATAATGACAATGATAGACAAGCTGATGCAGATGATGGACGACCTGGCAAAAATGATGAATGACCGGGGTGGCGCTGGCGGGACCAACTAGGTGCTTGCAGCAGAGGATTTGGATCTAATAAGAGAACCCGTCAGTTAATAAACTCTTTGGGATTCAGTCAGATAATCGGGAATTTTAAGTTCAGGCCGGGTGCCGTATGCCCGGCCTGAACCATCGTTCCATGATTAGCACTTATTTTCAGTGGAGCTGATCGCTTTTCACCAACCTTGTTTTCAACAAGAGGTCTTCTTTCATCAACACATTCCAGCAGTGAATGGAATGAAGGGAGCTGGACGAGCCAGTTGGGTAGTTACCAGGTGGCGCACAGAATGCAGAGGCTGGTAAGAAACGAACCCAAAAATTGGTCTACCGTAGCAAGTGCATAGCCAGTTGCTGCAGGTGAACTTATGAACTCCCGAAAACACAACAGGCCCTACCTGTGGAGGCCTGTTGTGTTTTCGCAGCAAGCGGGTTACACGCGAGCTTTTTCTTCCAGGATGATATCAACCGGGGTTGTGTTGGCCAGGTTATCGGAAACCGGGCAGCGGGCCTCTACGGCGCGCAGAAAGTCTTCTTTTTCTTCCAGGGTCATATCAGCGTCGATGTTGGTGATCAGGCGAATGCTCTGGAAGCCAGGCCGGTCTTCCGTAGGTATACCCAAAAACTTCGCAGGGTTCAAGTCGCCTTCCACGCGCACAGTCAGGCTGCGCAGCTCGATATTGCGCTCACCGGCAACCACATAGGCCACGTTGAGGATGCAGGCAGCAAAGCCAGCCAGAACGTACTCAACTGGGCAAGGACCGGCCCCGTTACCGCCAACTGCTTTCGGTTGGTCAATGACAATAGTGTTTTCGCCAACAATGGCTTCTATCTGGAATCTGTCAACTTGCTTGGCTTCTACACGAAAAGTCTTCATTGCTTTTTTAATCTCCTTAGGGATATTTCGCAAATACAAATATGACTGATACACAATAAAGCGAGTTCATATGATTGGATGCGCTCATCAGAACAGTTTGGTGGGTATCCTCTGGAACACCGGCACCAACAGCAAGATGATCGGCAAACGACTGAGGCGTGGTTTGAAAGTGAAACCACAGAGCAGCTTGCCACCAAGCAAGCTCAAAAACAGGACGTTGAAAAAACTGATTTCCTGATCACCTCCAAAGTCGGTTTTCATCTGATGGCGAATAATCGTTCATCACCGTTTCGAAACACGACGAGCCAGGGTATTTCCAACATATTGGATTCCCTGAACAAGCGCGATCAGCAAGATCACCGTTGCAACCATCACATCGGTTTCATACCTCTGATAACCATAGCGAATGGCAAGATCCCCCAACCCGCCACCGCCAATCGCACCGGCCATTGCAGAATAACCAATCAGGCTGATGATGGTGATCGCGATGCCCAGCACCAGGGAAGGCAGCGACTCTGGGATCAACACCTTCGTGATCACCTGCCATACGGTGCAGCCCATCGCCTGCGCAGCCTCTATTAACCCACGATCCACCTCTCGCAGACCTGCCTCTGAGACCCGAGCAAAAAACGGGATGGCTGATATGGCCAGGGGTACAATCGCTGCCGTAGCCCCAATCGTTGTCCCAACGATGAGACGGGTAAAAGGAATAATGATAACTAGCAAGATGATAAACGGCAGGGACCGGGCGGCGTTGACTACGGCGCCAAGCACCTGATTGAGCACTGGTTTCGGCGCCAGGCCCTGGCGATCGGTGACCACCAGCAGTACCCCTAAGGGGAGACCAATCAGAACGGTAAAAATTGTTGAGACGGCTACCATGTACAGGGTATCCAGTGTGGCCGTCCACAGTGCGGGAATCCAGGTTGACCAATCCATCAGCGCACCTCCACACGCAAACCGTTCGCCCGGAGGAAGCTCAACGCCGGTTCCACCTGCGATCCGGCAATTTCTACCTGCAGCTGTCCCACACGCTGGCCCGCAATGGTTTGGATACTGCCACCCAGGATATTAACATCCACAGAAAAATTGCGGATGAGTTGGGTGAGCACCGGTTGATCGGCTGCTTCACCGACGAAGATAATCGTGACCAGGGTAGCGCCCGGAAGAATGGAAGGGATATCGTTGTGTGGGAAGATCGCCTGTGAGAGCCGGCTGCCGAACTGTGCAGCGAGTTCTTCCACACGCCCCTGTTCCACGATTTTTCCGTCTTCTAGAATAGCCACACGATCACAGATATGGCGAACCACATTCATTTCGTGCGTGATCAGCAGGATGGTCAACCCTAACCGTCGGTTGAGATCATGTAGTAAATCCAGGATCGCGCTTGTCGTTTGCGGATCTAGAGCTGAGGTGGCTTCGTCTGAAAGCAGCACATCCGGCTCTGTTGCTAGCGCCCGGGCAATCCCAACGCGCTGCTTCTGTCCACCAGAAAGCTGCGCTGGATATGCACCAGCTTTATCTCGCAAACCAACCAGTGAAAGCAACTCAGCAACCCGCTCCATGCGGGCTGACTTTTCATACCCAATCACTTCAAGCGGAAAGGCGACATTCTCTGCCACCGTCCGGGAACTCAGCAAATTGAAATGCTGAAAAATCATGCCGATCCGCTGGCGAGCTTTACGTAGGTCCGCCGGAGAAAGTTTCGTCAGTTCTTGTCCATTGACAGAAATGGAGCCTGAAGTGGGCCGCTCCAGTAAATTGACACAGCGGATCAGCGTGCTTTTGCCAGCACCACTGGGCCCCAGCACCCCGAAGATTTCTCCCTTTTTAACCTCCAGGCTGACACCGTTCAGTGCCGCCACCGCCTGCCCATCTCGTCCAAAGGTCTTGGTTACGTTTCGGATCGAAATCATTGTGTTCTAACCTTACTTAATTGAAGTTGCACAGGGGAAGGCGCATCAGACAACTTTACGCCCTCCCCCGAGGCCGTTCACATCAGAACATCATCATGGACTATTGAAAAGCAGGCAGTACAGACCCCTGATATTTCTCTTCAATGAATTTCTTAACTTCGGGCGAATTGAGTAACTTCACCAGCTTGGCAATGCCAGGGTCGTTCTCTTTGCCCTTCACGACAGCCAGGATGTTGGCATAGGGGTTATTCTCACCACTTTCGAGGGCCAGAGCATCTTTGCTGGGCGTGAGGCCCGCTTCGATGGCGAAGTTGCCATTGATTACGGAAATGGCGGTGTCGTCTAACGAACGCGGGAGCTGTGCGGCTTCCAGTTCTTTAATTTGCAGGTTCTTCGGGTTTTCAACGATATCCTGCACGATAGCATTCACCCCAACCCCTTCTTTCAGCTTGATAAGGCCGTTTGCAGCAAGCAGCTGCAGGGCACGGCCCCCGTTTGTCGCATCATTCGGGATGGCCACAATGGATTTGTCCGGGACTTCCGTCAAAGACTTGACCTTCTTTGAGTAAATACCGAGCGGCTCAATATGAACACTGGCTGCCACAGATAGATTCAGCTTATGCTCCTTGGCGAAATCTTCCATATAGGGCACATGCTGAAAGTAGTTTGCGTCAATTTGACCATCGGCCAGGGCCAGGTTGGGCTGTACATAATCGGTAAATTCGACGATGGTAATTTCCAGCCCTTCCTTCGCGGCGAGATTTTCTTTGATGTACTGAAGGATTTCGGCATGCGGTACCGGTGAAGCGCCTACCTTAATCTTAATGACCTGACCTTCAGCCGGTTGCGCGTTTTCCGCGGCTGCACTCTGCGGCGTAGAAGGAGTATTCCCGGAAGGGCCAGCCGACGGCGCGCAGCTTGCCAATAACGATCCCAATAGGGCGAGAATAAACAGAAGCGATGTTATACGCAGCACGCGGCTGCTCGACGAAGAACTTGCGTTTGGTATGGTAACATTAACGCTCATTTCATCTCCTCACTAAAAAACGGTAAATAGGGTTTGATCGACAATAAAAACAGCGCCACCTGGACCAGAAGGTGGCGCTGTTTACAACAACACACAAAACGTATGTGGGCCACCGGATATCGGATCTTCTTTTAAGAAGCGATGGGGCCCGATTGAGGGGTTCTGACTAACCAGCGGGAATGCGTGCTTGTGTCAGGATCGAGCGCCATCGCCTCGCCATTGTACATAAGCACATTCCCATTACCGGTAGGTCACTGTTCGTAAACATGGCCTGAATTTTACGGCTTCGTCTTTCTCCTGTCAATAAGCCATTTGGCCCGAATTCAATCCACCAAACAGTCTATTGAAGTTGGTCTTTCCATGTGCTACTATCTTCGCCAACAACTGAATATGTTCGATAAAATCTAACATTTTGTCGAAGGCTCTTATCCAGAGAGGTGGAGGGACAGGCCCTGTGAAACCTCGACAACCAGCCTAAAGTAACGGAAGGTTACAACCGGTATGGTGCCAAATCCTGCAGATGATGAAGATGACGGTTGGTTCACAACCCAAATTCATCGGTTTCTGGAAGATGAGAGGAGATCTTACGTTACCCGATACGGTGAATTTGCGAACCTCTTCTTGTTTTCCAGGAAGAGGTTTTTGTTTTTACGAAGATAAGGAGGATTGCCGAACGATTGTTAGGACCTGACCATCCTGGCTAATATGCCAGATCGGGAAAGAATTACCCATTCTTACGCATCGTTATTTCCAACCGGGAAAAATTTTGAATGCCGGTAACCAAAATAAACCATTCATTATTTCAATACCTTCGCCAAAATTTTTGGAGCCAATTTCCACCGCCACATATGGTGTTCATGTCACAATGCAACCAGTACATTTGGGAGACTTCTGAACGCTTTATAAAATTGGCGAAGGTATTGTATTTGTAAGGAGCAAAACAATGTCGAACCACCAACAGCTACGCAAATTTGGATTTGCGACCCGTCAATTACATGCTGGGCAGCAGCCTGATCCAACCACTAGATCACGTGCAGTACCGATCTACCAGACAACCTCTTACCAGTTTCGTGACACAGAACACGCTGCCAATTTGTTTGCTTTGAAAGAATTTGGGAACATCTATACCCGCATCATGAACCCAACCAGTGATGTGTTCGAGCAACGCATTGCCGACCTGGAAGGTGGGGTGGGCGCTTTGGCTGTCAGCTCCGGGCACGCCGCACAGGCCCAAGCAATTTTTACGCTGTGCGGCGCCGGCGATCATATCGTTTCTGCCGCTACGCTGTACGGCGGAACCTACAATCAGTTCGCCTATTCTTTCCCCAGGCTAGGTATCGAGGTAACATTTGTCGACCCAACAGATCCGGAGAACTTCCGTAGAGCGATCCAGCCCAATACAAAAATCCTGTATGGAGAAACACTTGGTAATCCGCTCATCAATGTGTTCCCGTTTGAAGAAGTGGCAAAGATTGGGCAGGAGTTCAGCATTCCGCTGGTCATTGACAATACCTTCGCAACGCCATACCTGTGCAGGCCGTTTGAGTGGGGCGCAAATATTGTCGTTCATTCCGCGACAAAATTTATCGGTGGGCATGGCACTTCGATTGGTGGCGTAATTGTTGATGGCGGCAACTTCCAATGGGCAGGCAATCCCCGCTTTGCCAACTTCAACGAGCCGGATGAATCGTATCATGGCCTCATTTATGCTGGTCTTGGAGCTCCTGCATTTATTCTAAAAGCGCGAGTTCAGATCTTACGGGACTTTGGAGGCTGCCTTTCGCCGTTCAACTCGTTCCTGTTTTTGCAAGGACTTGAAACGCTAAGTCTTCGCATTGAACGACATGTCCATAATGCGCAGTGTGCCGCGGAATGGCTGGAGCGACATACAAAAGTCTCCTGGGTATCTTACCCAGGCCTGGGAAACAGCAAAGAAAATGCGGCCGCGCAAAAGTATTTACCGAAAGGCGCTGGCGCAATTCTGGGCTTTGGCATAAAAGGCGGGGCCGACGCAGGCAAGCGGTTCATTGAAAGCCTCAAACTCTTTAGCCATCTGGCGAATGTTGGTGACGCTAAGAGCCTGGCCATTCACCCGGCTACAACGACACACAGCCAGTTGAACGAAGAGCAGCAGGCGAGCGCGGGTGTCACACCCGACTTTGTCCGCTTGAGCATCGGGATTGAGGATATCGAGGATATCCTTTGGGATCTGGGTCAGGCTTTGAGCCAATCCTAGGGTTCCAACCATCATTAGATCCATACGATAGCAAAGGGGAAAGGCAAGATATTTCCTCGACTAGCCGCAAAACATACAAGCAGTGATAGGCTAAAGTCTAAGCGGCGGGCAGGCTTCTGAACTTATCAGATCAAAGCAGAACTGTCCGCCGCTTATCTATTAAAGGTAAGATATGTGATAACAGTCTGAAACACACGCAATACACTCACCCATGTTGCTATTAAAGGAAGTTGCGGCTGGTAGCAAGGACAAACAGGCCGACTTTCACCTCATTACAATGAGTATGTGATGTTGAATTATCGCTCATCCATCATGTCTGGCTTTACTCCAACCGCTCCATAATAGCGTTCATCTGGTCGATCTCCTGCTGCTGGCTTTCGATGATCTCCTGGCAGAGCTGCTTAATTTCCGGGTCGCTGATGGAGGACTGCCGACACATGAGAATTGCCGACGAATGATGCGGAATCATGGACTGCAAAAATTGCCTGTCACCCACGAGCGTCTGCTGGCGAATAAATAGAAACAGCAGAAGTCCAGCAACAACTGTTCCGGCAATAATTAGATAATTGAGGGTTTTGTTCTTATACATCGCCCACATGACACCTAACTCAAACACAATCATAGGAGCGACCATCAGTCCAGCCATATAGGCCATGTTGATATTGTTGATGAAGTTGCCAAAAGTATTGATCATCGAAAACATCAGGATATACATGGCAACAAAAGAGAGAAACGACATGATCGCCAGTTTGCGGTACATGTTGTGCTTCATCTTCATTTGTTCCATTTCCTTCTCTTTCGTTTCCTGGTTGTTCACTTTGTTTTCCCCTTTCAATCAACATTGATGTTTTGGAAACTGTGTGTCCAAAAGAGTGACTGCCCATATCCTTTAATATGTGAAAGAGCCTTCTCAAGTAAAAGTCTAATTACCTATCCCTCTGTTCCCCCTCCTCTCTTGAAACTTTCTTCACAAATATCTTCTCAAATCAGGCTGAAAAGGCAATAGGGGGTCTGCCTAAAATAGATACGGAAAACCCCTATACGACAAAAAAATATTACAAGGAAAGAGATAGTCGCTTTTTTTGATCTTTCTAGCTCAAGCCGAAAACTGTAGCCCGCTCAGCAACTCGGCGTTAATGGCCAAAATGATCATGCTTACCGAGAACAGCATGGTCCCAATCGTTGGGGACAAGAAAATGTTTCACGACGTCATGATGCCAGCTACTGAGCAGGTGTGTAATAAAGGGTTATTCGCTAGACCAGGCTGATTTATGGTTTGGTCACCGTAAACTGTACTAGAGTTCGCATGATTCTTTTTATCTACTTCCCTCTAGTTGGCAACTCGGGTTACATTAAGTAATTTTGCCCACCAGGATCCACGTATTTTAGCGCTTGGATTCCGATGGGCAAAATTCTATACTTTTCGAAAGGTGAAAAATCTCGGATCCGAAGATCCCTTGCGATATTACCTGGTAATGGTTAAAAAAAACCAAACCTGCACACGCAGGAAAGGAAACCGACGATGCTAAAAAGGTTGAATTACGCAAAGAATACTGAAGCGGAGCGAGGAGTACAGTCTCAAGGGGAAGTTCCTAGAACGACCCTAAAGCCGAATGGGACCTTCCGGAAAACGCACGAAATGAAGTGCCGAATTCGAGCGCTGGAAACTGAAGTCGAGAAGTTGCGATCAACTGTGAAGTTCTACCAGGAGATTTATTTGCAAGACGACTAAATGTTGAAGCGCTACGACATATGAAACAATTCTAAAAGCGTTTTTACCCAAGGAGCTCTAGTGACAAAAGATCCAGTATGTGGAAAACGGATCAACCGTGGAAAAGCGCATGCTGCGGTTGAGTACAATCACTTTTTATACTTCCTTTGCTGCCCTGTCTGCCAGGCACAGTTTGAAAAAGAGCCTAGGCGGTATGCAAAACCCGATATTGGAGTCCGTGTAAAACAGGGTGTGCAGTAACCTTCAAAGGGTAAGGAAAGCAGTAGCGCGGTTCGCATGAAATGCTGCTGAGAAAGAATATATCGATCAGGAACGGATTAGTTGACTGGCTGTCCAATAACCATGTGAGTAACAAGGCTGACAGGGGAAATTCACCTGTCAGCCTTGTCTTTTGAGAGGGTCATATGCAAGGGAAATGCATTTCTCCAGGCTACGCATCACTGGTCAACATTTTTCCCACTCACATTCGGAGGGACGGCCACACTGTTATTATCGATGGGGTAATTGCTGCGGTTTGGACTCTGATTCTCGGCATCCCCTTATTTGTCCTTTTCCTGCTTCTGGTGTATTACGAACTGTTCCTTCACGGGGTTCAAGCATCCTTTTCCGTGTTTCACATCCTAGGTCAGGTAGTGCCCTTGCATCTTGTCACCCTGCTCCTCTGGTCATCCATTTTCTGGACAGCCGCTTTTTCTATTCGTAGGTTTATGGACAAAAAAAGGCAGCTGAACAACACGCGAGAATGGCTGCAAACCATTCATGCGCAAGCATATACTGACGCGCTGACCGGTATCTTCAACCGGCGTGGATTTGATGAATTGTTTGATAGTGGGCTAGAGCAAGCAAAGATTCAAAACCAGCCGTATATGCTCCTTCTAGCGGATGTCAATCAATTTAAGCGCTACAACGACACACACGGGCATCTGGCAGGGGATCAGGCGCTTCAGCAAATCGCACAAATCCTGATGGATGCCGTTCGTACGGGGGATGCGGTCGCTCGCTACGGTGGGGATGAATTTGCAGTCCTCTGCCCTGGGCTGGAAAGGAAAGATGCTGGTGCGATTGTCGAGCGAATCCATGCTTCATGCAAGGAAAAGACTCAACTAACGCTGAGCATTGGCACGGCTGTATACCCTCTTGATGGTGATTACAGCACGTTGCTCTTGCAAAAGGCTGATGACCGGATGTATCGATGGAAAAACCATAAGGCAGGCGAGTAAACTTCCATTTTTTGAAATAATGTGTTTATTCACTCGGGCAACAGCTCTCGTACGAGTTGTTCAATTTTCTCTTTGGGCACGGCCCCTACCTGGACCGAATATATTTTTCCCTCAGAATCAATAAAGAAACTCATCGGAATACTGATCACGCGGTATAAACCGTCGCTCACATTTCCATCCTCATCGAGCAAGATTGGAAAGGTGAGCCCGAGTTCATCCACAAACCGTTCCGCTTCAGAGCGCTCGTCCAGTGCGGTAATGTTAATGCCAAGAACGATAAATCCCTGATCCTGATACCTTTCATAAATATTCTGAATATCAGGCATTTCTTCTTTACAGGGGATACACCAGCTGGTCCAAAAGTTGAGCAAAACGATATGTCCTTGGTGGTCAGAAAGCTGCTCTGTGGTCCCTGACAACGTTTTCAGCATAAAATCCGGGGCCTGCCAGTCCGTCCAGGGGCCAATTTTCGGCACTGAGGTCATCGTAGGGGAAGGACTTGGAGAAGAAAGGGATTTTACCGGTGTTTTTAGTACTTGATTATCTCGACCAACTTTCGGAGGTGTGTCATTCAGTAGATCGGGTAAGAGGCTCAGAAAACCAGAAGCAAAGAGGAGCCAAAGAATGCCACCCGTTATAACGACACTTAGGATTAAAGAAAAGACACGGTTTCGCAAAATTTCCGCCTCATCGTTGAATTAAGAAGGGGTTGTTCAAAAAGTTTCCTTTGAACAACCCCTTTCCTCATTGTGATCAGAAGATGAGCGCTAGTTTTGGATGATCTGAGCGCGATAGCGGTGCTTTTGCTCATCCCCAGAAGAAGAAACGGCCGTCACCATATCCTCAAGCCGCACTTTCTGCGGATCATAATACACTTCCGCGGACTGAAGCTGTAATGAAACCACAGCCTCATATACGCCATCCAGACGATTTAGCCCATTCTGAACGCGCAGAGCACATCTCGGGCAGCCCATCCCCTCTACAGCCAGGTGCACCACCTGGGCTTTTTCGAGATCCTCGGCACGAACTTCTTTTTGATAAGCATCTACGTGACAGTTGTCTTCCATCAATTAATTCCCTTTCACAGGTGAACATCATCATTTGTTTGGAACGCCGTACTGAGTGTACCGGACAGCCGATAGAAAGGAAAGCGATAAATGGCCCTTCCGAAAACAGGCTTTTTTGCCTGTTTAACGCGAGTGCAAGACATTTATAGAAGGACGTAACTGCATAAGCCTATCAAATTTCTTTCAAACAACCACGATTTCCTGATCGGAAGCCCACCAGTGCTCGCCCTTAATCTCGAAAAACCTGTGTAATCCTAAAAAAGGAGAGGATCATCTGCGTCAAACGAATTCCCATCCTTTGCAGCAGTATAGTAACCATGCCTTCGCGGTGAATTCTCTAACGGAATAAAAACTCCCACAGGGATGCGATGAAAAACAGCGGAATAATGATCAGGTAAATCCTGGCAACATCCAGGATCTCGGGTCTGGGCAGTTCATACCACTTTGCTGGCCGAAAACCAGAATGGGTGCGGAAATAAGCCAGACCCAGGTAGACCCCCACCCCGCCCGCCAATGAATAAGGAATGAGTTGTAGGACCAATGTAACTATGTAATAGATTGCCTCGCGAGATTGCGTAAATCTACTAATGTGATTTCCATCAACCGAGACGATTCCACCAACCCACCCTCGGTATAGCGCTTCAGGATACGGAAAAGCCACTCCTAATCCACTTAAGGTGCTAGGAATTGCTCCAAAAAATAAGTTTCGCGTAAAATCCGATAGGGCTGCCACAAGCGGCTGCCCGTTTTGCATCGCTTTGGAGGTCGGATCGCTGCTGCTGTTAGCCTTCGCGACGATGTTATCGCGAGCATCGAGCGCAAACGGAACATCCATGTGCACCATACTGATGCCAATGAGGACGGCGATAAGATAGGTCAGTGCAATCGCAAGTATTGAAACTCTGGCTCGGCGTATTGCCGGGAAAACTGTGGAGAAGTTAATCCGATTGGTCTCCATAATAGACATGCACAGGCTACTTAAGGCCAACAAATAAATTGAGGGTTCCAAAAACCGTCGCAAAACGACGGCGCACCGACACGTTTCGGAAGCCAGCAAGCTGCATCATGACGGGCAACAGCCCCTTGTGATGGTCGCCCACCTCTTCCAGGCGCGCCATGACAGGGGAAATAATACGCGCCCAGAGACCGACCGGGGGACCAAAATCGACGATGCACAGCCGGCCATCTTGCTTGAGCACACGGTAAGCTTCTTTGAGTGTCTGTTGTTTATCTTGGGATGTCAGGTGATGAAACATCAAGCTCGAGAGTACGCGATCAAAAGCGCCGTCGGAGTAGGGTAACGCGTACGATAGATCGTGATCCAGTGAGATAGAAACACCTGCTTTCATGGCTTTCGCCTGTCCAATCGTTAAAACTTTTGGATCCACATCTAGACCAGTGACCTGCGCATCCGGGTGCGCTTCTTTGACCATGATCGTCAATGTGGCTGTACCACAACCCAAATCGAGCACTTTTTGCTGTGGAGATAGTTCCGCTTGTTGAATCAATTCCTTCTTGAACTGATCCTCGCGCATCACCCATCTTAGAATCGGATCATATAGTGGGGTCAGCCAATCAAACCGGAGTGCTGGAATGAATTTGTGATTTTTTGGCATAGAGGATCTAGTCTTTTCGGTATCTTGTTTCAAGGTAGAATCTCTGGGACTTGCTGGCCTTGCGCCCCATAGGCATCAGCAAAATGCTGATCAACGGCCTTTTGCTCATTTGTAAAGAAGTCATCCCCTAAACCGCCGGGCTTTAAGAACTTTTCAATCATCTGTTGGTCCAGTGACAGTACTTGTCGAGACTCCTCCAACAGGGCCAGGTTTTCCTTCGAGATCGTTTTGCCTTCGATGAGCCAAGTATAGATCGTATTATATTGTTGAATCACTTGGTACATTTGTTTCCAGACATCCGTGTAATCAGCTGGAGGATTCGCATTGTTAAATGACTCTACTGCCAGAATAAAAGCATAATTGTAATCAGCAATCGCATCCATATCACCCGGCGCGATTTCTCCCGCATGCATCCTTTTGATGAGTGTCATCGACAAATCGGCAGATTTCTGAAGCATAAGAACAGTATGGTAGACCTTTGCATCTCGACGTACAGGTACTTCTGTAGCAGCAGACCTACGAGAGACGTTACTGTTTTCTACAGATTTTGTGGGAGAGTCAGCCAGGGTTTGTGTTGGCTGGAGTCTCATAGATAAGATTGGCGTTGCTCTAGGGGAATTGGTGAGTAAATTGCTCTGGGACGAGCAGGAGGACAAGGCTATCGAAGCCAGCAACAAGATGATAAACAATTTCAAAAAATGGTTTTTTCTCATCTGTTTCTTCTCCATATACAACAGGTTTTGGATGGAAAGGATCGTTGGCTTTCATTAGGGCCCACCATATAAAGATATACTTCTTGATACAGAACGACTAATAATGTGTTCCTAAGAAACAATGGATCCCCATGAAAGCACTATAAAGGACAACATCTCTGATAGTCAACGACTGAACAGTCTATTCTCCACAACAATTTTTTAAACCAGGCATTTATCAGGAATCCACTTCAACGGGGAAGGAAAAACAAAAGGACGGTGTGAGCGAAGTCACACCGTCCTTTTGCATACGTTATGGTTTTGAGATTCTTGCCGAGCGCTTCTTCACTTCACTGGTTACGACCGGCATCGTGACGATGGTTATTAGCAATAGAACCCATACCGTTCCGCCTATTCGGGCCACCAGTGGATACGAGCCGCCGATGCTGGCTGCCAACCAGAACAAGAGCGCCGCGCCAATCGAAATCGGCAGGTAGATCATCGCGCTGCGTTTCGCAACACGCCCTTCAACATTTTCGTGTTCCATCCTATCCTCCTACTCCAACAGACTGCCTTAGTCAGCAGCGGTGTGAGCGAACTGCTTGCGGCCCTCGATACCTGCGCGATGCGATTCGTGTTTATAGATCGAGGGCTTGAAACCCTTCAGCAGCAGGGTGTTTAAGGTCACCGTAACGGAACTGACTGCCATCATCAGGCCAGCAATTTCCGGGCTAATCACCACCGAGATGAAAGGATACAGCAGGCCGGCGGCGATCGGAATTCCGAGGGTGTTGTAAATGAAGGCCCAGAATAAATTCTGTTTGACCTTGTTCATGGTTGTCCGAGCGACTTCCAGCGCCACGACCACATCGCGGATATCATCTTTGATCAGGATCACATCGCCGGTTTCTTTCGCCACGTCCGTTCCAGAACCAATCGCCATACCAACTTCCGCCTGCGCCAGCGCAGGCGCGTCATTGACGCCATCCCCGACCATCGCCACTTTTTTACCCAGTGCCTGCAACTTTTTGACCTCTTCGGCCTTATCTTGCGGCAGCACTTCAGCGAGCACCCGGTCGATCCCTACCTGACGAGCGATCGCTTCGGCCGTGCGGCGGTTATCCCCGGTGATCATCACTGTTTCGATCCCCATGCGGTGCAGGAACTGAACTGCTTCAGCTGCATGATCCTTCACTGTGTCAGCGACAGCTACTAATCCCGCCGGCTGGTTGCTCATCGCCACAAACATCACGGTCTTTCCCTCCAGCTCAAGCGCTTCGGCCTGAGCTATGAGCTTGGAAAAGTCCACCTGTCGTTCGCGCATCAACTTACGATTGCCGAGCAGAACCGTCTCACCCTCCACGACTGCTTCAATGCCATGACCAGGGATGGAGTTGAATTGTTCTGCGTCTTTCAACGGCAGCTGCTTCTCTTGAGCGCCACGCACAATCGCTTCGCCCAGGGGATGTTCGCTGTTTTTCTCAGCGACCGCCGCAATTTGGAGCACTTTTACTTCGCCGCCTGCCAGATCATTCGCCGGCACAACATCTGTCACAGAAGGCTCGCCACGTGTAAGCGTTCCGGTTTTATCAAACACAATCGTTTGCAGCTTGCTGGCTTTCTCGATGGCTTCCGCACCTTTGAACAGCACGCCATTTTCAGCAGCCTTTCCTGTTCCGGCCATCATGGCGCTGGGTGTTGCCAGGCCAACAGCGCAAGGGCAGGAAATAACCAGCACGGTCACGGACAGGAGCAGGGCAAAACCAAATACGCCAACCTCTCCGAGCATATAGGGCGAGAGCAAGAAGCTTGAATTCGGATCAAAGAAGCGCTGGTACCCAAAGAAGAACCAGAAGACAAACACCACTACGGCAAGCAAGTGCACGCCCAGGATGAAGTGCCCGGCGACCCAGTCGGCCAGTTTTTGAATCGGCGCCTTACTGGCCTGCGCAGTTTCCACAAGCTTAATAATCTGCGCCAAGGCAGTGTCCGCGCCAACACGTGTCGCTTTGAACTTAAAGGCGCCTGTCTTGTTCACTGTTCCACCGATGACGAGGTCGCCTGCTTTTTTCTCGATAGGCAAACTTTCGCCGGTCAGCATCGATTCATCTACAGCCGAGTAACCATCGACCACCTGGCCATCTACCGGTATGCCTTCGCCCGGCCGCACTTGAATGATTTCGTCCAGCTGGACTTCCTCGGCCGGGATCTCCAATTCCTGTCCATCCCGAATGACCCGTGCCACCTTCGGCTGCAGTTTCATCAGCTTTCGGATGGCCTCGGAAGTGCGGCCGCGAGTAAGCGCCTCCAACCAGCGTCCCAGAATAATGAAGGCGGTCAACAGCGCTGCGCTTTCAAAAAACGTTGCGCCTTCGCCACCAAAACCAGCTTCTGGGAAGAGGGTGTTGATCACCGCAATCCCATAGGCGGCGCCAATCCCCGTGGCATACAGCAAATTCATATCCGTAACGCCGTGCTTCAAGCCGCGCCAGGAATTCGTAAAGAACTGCCGGCCCGGACCAAAAACAATCGGGGTGGTCAGAAGACCAATGACCCATTTATACGATAAGAATTCTGGTACAAAAGCTTTCAGCGGGCCAAGCATCTCGTAAAACGTACCGATCATCACGATCAGGCCGATCAGACCCGCGACCAGCAGGTTGCGGCCCTGCCGGCGGATCTCGTCTTCCCGCGCCAAACGCTCGCGGTCCAGCGCATCCACCTGGCTGCCGCTGCGTTCGCTGACTTCGTAACCGACGTTCTTTACTGCGTTTTTCATTGTGGAGATGTGAACAACATCGGGTACATACTTGACCCGAGCTGTGCCCAGGCCGAGATTCACCGTGGCAACCTCTACCCCTGGCAGATCCTGCAAAGCACCTTCCACATGAGCACCGCAAGAAGCGCAGGTCATGCCCTGCACATCCAGCGTAACTTCCGCGGTGGGTACCTGATACCCGACACTCTCAATCGCCATTTTGACGTCGGTCACGTCCACCTGCTTTGGATCATAGGACAGACTGGCATGATTGGTTCCCAGGTTCACGACCACATCCGTAACACCGGGCAGTGCCGTGAGCGCTTTTTCCACATGTCCAACGCAAGAAGCACAGCTCATCCCGCTGACCGGTATAGATACTCTTTGCTGGTTTTCGATCATCACTGCAATTCCTTTCCAATTACGCCAACGATTACTCGCTGTTTTCCGTACGGTTATCGGAAAGCACAAGAAGCTTCCGGATTTGTGTTTCCAAAACTGAGTTGTTGGACTGGAAACTCTCCACCAGGCTCACCCAGGTTTTTCCATCATGACCATGTACCATCAGGCTGACCGGCTGGCTGCCTTTTCCATACACAAGAAGAACAACCATCTGGCAATCGCAGCGGTCCGTGCCGTGGTACGCACAGGTGCAGGAGGTATCAATACCACGAGCACCCTCAAAATCAAAGGTCTGCAGCACCTGCAAACCGCCCTGATTCAACCGTCCCATCGCCCACTGGACAGTCTCACTGCACGGCTGGCTCAAGTACATCAGGGATTGGCTGTGGTTAATCACGGTCTACCTCCACAAGAATATCTTTCTAGCTGATACGTTACTACTTGCCCTTCAGTATATCGACCTGGTTTGATAGAAATAAGCGCAAAGAGGCGTATTTTTTGCCGAGTATTTCCTCGTACAGTTTCTGTAGGCAGAATTGCGTATACAGCATTCAGGGTAAAGACTGACCCAAAGAAGGAAAACTTCGAGCTTGCACCAATGCTGTAGAACCATAAAATAGAAAGGAAGGTACTTGTTAGATATTGTTTTTGGACCGAGCCTGTATTCTTATTAAATGGAAGCGCATGCTGCTCTCTCCTGCAATTGGCGCGGTGCTGATCATCATGTCGTCAATCGTCATACGCTCCATGCCCGGCTGCTCCGAACTCGTGTTTTTTTAGAAATCAGGCCACGAATACACTCGAAGGAACTCGTCTACCGATGGATCCCTCGCCTCAATCCCCCGAACCACCTTATATCCGCATCATGGGCCGCATCTCCGACCGGCGCATTTCCGTGATCGATCACTTGCGCAGCGAAGCAGTGGGCCGGCTGAACTTGAAGCCTGGCGACCGAGTGTTCGATGCGGGCTGCGGAAACGGCGGCAGCTTTCCCTTCCTTCTGGAGCGGGTTGGGCCAACCGGTGAAGTAGTGGGCATCGAGGTCAGCACAGAGATGGCCAGCCGAGCCCGGGCCCATATCCGCGAGAACGGATGGCACAACGTTTCTGTAATCGAAGCGCCCGCCCAGTCCGCGCCGCTCGAAGGATATTTTGACGCGCTGCTGCTTTTTGCCGCCCATGAAATCCTGACCTCGTCCGTCGCGCTCGATAACCTCTTCGCTCATTTGAAATCCCAGGGCTGTGTAGCGGCCTTTGGCGCCAAGCTTACTGCCCCGCCGATCGGCTGGCTGACTAATCCATTTTTCCGCATGATCTCAAAAAGGTGGCTGCCGATTTCCCCTCCCATCGATACACAACCCTGGCGGCTGCTTGAGGGCCGCCTGGTGCAGCTGCGCGTTGAGCCGCGCATAGGCGGCGTTATGTACCTGGTTTCGGGAAAAAAAGTGGATTAATGGAACAGGGCGGAATGAACAGGTAATCGTTGGCCAGCCCGAATTGGTAACAGTAAAGCGAAGCCAATAAAACAGCTCCGCATACGAATGATTCACGAATGGCTGGCATACCCCTGCTGGATCCAACCAAGCGATATTGCCCGCATGACAGCTTCGGTCCGGTTCGATACACACATTTTGTCAAAAATGTGGGCGATATGACCCTGTACCGTCCTGTCACTGATTCCCATCTGCGCCGCGATGGCCCGGTTGGTCAGCCCTTTTGCCAGCGAAAGTAATACTTCCATCTCCCTGTCAGAGAGCTTCATCAATGGCGCTTCATCTTTCTGTTTGGTAACAAACGCAATGAGCCGCTGCGCAATCGCCTGGTTGATGGCGGACTTCCCTTCGTGAACATCCCGCACAGCCTGAATAATTTCGAGCGGGGATGCTGTTTTCAGTACATAGCCATTCGCTCCAGCTTGCAGTACAGCAATAATATACGGATCATCGTCGTATGCAGTCAAGACCAGCACACCCGTTTCGCGCATGTAGGCCCGCACCCAGCGTGTCACCTCAATCCCAGTAGCTTTGGGCATCTGAATGTCTAATACAGCAACATCGGGCTCATGCGCTCGAATGAGCGACATCGCTGCCTCACCATCATCCGCTTCCGCCACAACCACGATATCCTTCGCACGTTCTAGAAACTGACGAATGCCCTCGCGCACGACTGCGTGGTCATCTGCCAGAAGTACTCGGATCGGCATGTTCGACATCGTATCCTCCTAGTAGAAAGTCTAACCAATGTATCCGGTTTTTTCATGCGACAATTGGCGTATTTTGGGTGAGTAGAAATGCTTACTGAGGAACGCGTAGCCTTAACGCTGTATTGCCCTCCAACGACAGGTATAGTGTTTGCAGATCGTTTACGATGTTAGGAGAGAAAGATACATGAGCCTGCAAAAACGCATTTTATGGCCTATCGGTATGGGGCTGCTTGGGGCCGCTGGCCTGGCCTTCATCTACTTTGGAATTGTTTCCCTGGCGGAGAGTCCGCAACACGCTATAGATTATTTCTGGCAAGATCGTTGGATTGTTCTGCCGATCATTCTTGGGTTTGGCGTTCAAACCAGCCTGTACACCATTCTAAAGAAGAGGCTGTTCGTTCCAGTATCGAGTACAGGGCCATCCGGAGCAATGACAGGAGCCGGAGGAACGACTTCAGCACTGGCCATGGTTGCCTGCTGCGCCCATCATGTCACCGATGTCCTGCCCATCCTGGGGCTGACAGCTGCCGCTGCATTCCTGGGCGAGTACCGCACAGCTTTTATGTACCTGGGCCTGGGGACAACGGTTGTTGGTATCGCTGTTATGCTGGCAATCCTGTATCGCGAGCGGCGGAAAGCCGTGCAACATCAGAAGGCTTGCACCGCGCAAGCCCAGTCGTCAGTTTTGGAGATATAGTGAATGAAACGCTTTCTCGTGTTACCCGTCCTATTACTTTCCCTGATCTTATCTGCATGTTCGGGGTCATCCGCTCCAACCGTTGAAGCCCAGACAGATAC
Organism: Anaerolineaceae bacterium; assembly: GCA_034434155.1. Classification (GTDB taxonomy): domain Bacteria; phylum Chloroflexota; class Anaerolineae; order Anaerolineales; family Anaerolineaceae; genus DSYU01. The sequence goes on along the minus strand of DAOUAC010000029.1, from coordinate 4,603 downwards.
CACTGAGCAGACTAGCTCACAACAGTCCTCTGTTCTTGAGCAGAAAGACACGCAAGGGGCTGTTGTGGTAACCGTCACGCCAGTCAATTTGGACAACCCCGGTGAAACGCTGGATTTTAAGGTTTCAATGAAAACCCACTCGGTTGAGTTGGATATGGATCTGCCCTCCCTCTCTACCCTATCAACGGACACCGGTGTTACTTTACCGGGCTCTGCCTGGAATGGACCAAAAGGTGGACACCATGTTGAGGGCACACTCTCCTTTCCTGCTCAAAAGGATGGTAGATCTCTTCTTGAAGGTGCGAAGGTTATTACATTGAAGATTCAGAACGTTGACGCGCCGGAACGAGTTTTTTCTTGGGATGTTCAGAATTAATCAAAGATCAAGCTGAACAGAAGAAGATACGTAACCTGCCTGGAACAAAATTCCAGGCAGGTTTTTCTACACAGTAAGAGAAGAATGGTTAAACACAGTTACTACGCGGAGTGATGGCCACAGTGCATCTTCGAGAAATCCAGCACAATTAGGCAAAAGTGCTCAATCAAAATTAGGTATCCTTGCGGTTATTTTTGCAAATGGAATGTTCTACAATGGAAATATGATTGGAGGTAAAAAGCCGCTATTCTTGCTGAATGAGGACTGCCAGGTTCTGACCAAGCTTGTCATCGAACAAGTTCGGGCAGTTGGGATGCAAACCGTTTGCTCGTTCGATCTAGAAGCTGTCCGATCGAGTTCCAGCGGTTTTTGTTGCCCTACACATGGAACTGCGCATTGTACCTGCCAACTGGTCATTCTTCTGATCTTCGGCACAATAACCGGCCCGCTAACAATGACAATGGAAGGCGTTGATCATCAGACCTGGGTATATCTGGAACCAGGTCAGGGAGTGATAGAAGAACAGGTGGACCCATCGTTGATCACCGCACTGTTCCAGGCCTTCAATAATAAAGGACTTCTTAGACAGGTATAAACATCAAACAAAGAAGCGGGAGGTTCCTGAACTCAGGGACCTCCCGCTTCTTTGTTTTCCTAGTTCTCGTCAGCCTCGAAAGGTTCTCTATCCTTGTTTTCATCGAGCAGCATTTTTGCCTGTTTTTTCAACTCGCTCCGCTGCGCTTCGTACGTGGTTTTATCTACATCTCCAGCTTCATAGGCTTTATCTAACTGAGCAATCTCTTGCAAGATTCGCTCAAAATCGGGCTGTTGATCATCTACCACAACGCCATCAAGATCTTCCTCATCATGCTCATCCTGCTGCTTCGATGAGCGAACCCACCACAGCGTACTACCGCCGACCAGAACCAACCCCAGCGCGCCGAGCCCCAGGAACCAGGGCTTCTGGTTCGCAAAGGGATCAGGGGTTACCAACGCTACTGTCTGGCCTCCTGGAATGACCAGGTTTCCTTCTAGTGCAACTGTTATCGCTTCTCCAGCCGGAATGCTCTCCAGTGGATACAGGTCATAGGCCTGGCCGTTTTGGGCAGTCACTTGCTCGGGCGCACCCAGGTTCGAGCCCTTGAGCGTGATCCCCGACTCCTTTGGAACCACCAGGTTGACTCTCTCAACAGGCAGTACCGTTTTTAGCTCGTACGTGAGCGGCGTGGAATACGGCAGCAAGTAACTTACCAAAAACTGGCTAACAATTTCGCCCGGCACCAGGGGCGCCGCATCGGCAAACCCACCCGGGAACTTATGAAAGCGGCCTTCTGCCTGCGGCTTAAAGTTAACGTACTGCGCTTCTTCTGGCAGTGGGAATTGAACCGACGCAAGAGTATCGTCCGTTCCTGGCACAGTTACCCCATTCTTCACCGTCCGGTCTCCCAGATTCGACAGCGCGTATACTTCCTGCACCTCGATCCCATCCGGGGCAAAATTAAACATAACATGCATTTGATCCACACGGATCTTGGTTATATCCGTGGTGTTTTCATAGACAGGAACATCCACGGTCAGGTTGGATTTCCCGGCTTCTGCTTGGACGACTTGCGAGTAATAGGTTGTCTCTTCATATACGACGGCCGCCGCATATCCCAATCCTACCTGCATCGGTACATCAGCAATTGTATAAGAACCATCTTCAACCGACTTACCGTGGAGCATCCCCAGCTGATTTTGGTTTTGATCCAGGATATGCAGCATGACCTCAAGTCCACCGAGCGGCTTTGCAGGATCATTCTGGTTGACCAATTTCCCAGTAATTTCCCCTTTCGGTAACTCCGTGGGTGTTGCAGCAGGTGTTGGCCCGGGTATCCCGTTTGGAGTGCTGCCGCCCGGCCGTTCAGCCTGTGCCCACACTGGAACGGGAACCACGAACAGTAGTAGACCGAAAAGAATTATAGTTAAAACCCTGGTCGGAAAATTCATAGGAATACCAATTCTAATGAGATGGACTTTCGGCAAGAACCGCGCCGCCGCAAGATGGGCAGAAGCGGTCGCCTGGTTGGATCGAGTTCTTACAGTGCGGACACTGCGCTTCCTCAACCGGTGATCCACATTTCGAGCAAAACTTCGCGCCTTGAAGCAAAGGCGACTGGCATTGCCGGCACTGCCCTTCTAATAAAGATTGCTGGCCGTTTTTTACTGTCCGGCGCGATTGGATCATCGCTTCAATGGCATCATCTTTCACACGCTCCTGATCTTCGATCAAGCCGGCGGCCTGACGCAGCAGGTCCGCGCGCAGCGGTTGGTAATCCACTTCCGCCACTTTCCCGGCCTGAAAATCAAAGTCCAGATCGCGCAGAGCAAGTAAAACAGCCTGGCGTTCATGAGTGTGCTCCGCTGTTACTATCTTTTTCGCTGCGCCGATTGGCTTCTTTGTGTTTGTGCTGTAAAGCAGCGGGCTGGCAACAAAAAATACAGAGACAGCGAACAGCCCGAAACCAAATAGGATTGCAATAGGGTTCACAAAGTTCTCCTAATCCATCGCTCGGATTTCAGCCTCGATTTTGGCCAATGTATCCTGTGAAACCGCCGGCGGAATTCCAGCCTGCGGGACAATCGCTCCTGACGTACGTTTCTGCCCGCTCCGCCAGCTCTTGAGAACAAGCCAGACAACGATCAAACCCAGGGCAGCTACAAGCACTGGCAGCATCCAAACCAGTGATGTAAATCCGCCGCGTTCCGGTTCGGCCAGAACACGCTCGCCGTACTGCATCACGAAATAATCCATGACCTGCTTATCCGTCCAACCAGAAGCCAGCTGCTCACGGATCTGCAAGCGCCAGTCTTTGCAAGCCTGGGTCTCGCAGACATCTAGTGGGGTGTTGGGACAGACCGGGCAGTACAGCTTTTTTGCCACACGGTTCACATCGTTATCGGTGATTGTTCCGCTGGGCAATTGGGTTGGGGCAGGCGCCTGTGCGGAAACTTCTTGGGAAACGGTGAGACTCACCGCTGCAGTAACTACGACAAGCGTGATTAGAAGCAATATCAGGGGTAAGGGGTTCTTCTTATTCATCCTTCAATCTCCCGTTGCCGGTACACTGGATAGGCTGCCGGCATCCGCTTCTGCCTGCCGCTGTTTCAACACATAGGTTGCCTCAGCGCGCCCGCGCGCCTGTCCCCAGGCGGCTAGCAGCACGCCAAACGTCAGCACGAAGCCGCCAATCCAGACCCAGTTGATGAGCGGATTGATATAGATCTTGAACGTCGACCCGCCGTTGCCGATCGCTTCCCAGCCAACAAGCAGAACATAGACGTCCTCCGCAGCTGTAGAGTGAACGCCTGCGATGGTCACTGGCTGCTGCTGCACAATAAAGTAATCGCGCCGCGGCGACAGGTTTTGGACGAATACGCCATTTTTATACAGCGCGGTTTTTGCCTCGACCACCTCTCGGCCGTCGGTTCCCATGTAAGAGCGCAGGCCATCAAAACGGAGGTGGTAATCGCCGACTGCCAGCGTTTCTCCAACAGATACCGTTCCCTGCGTTTCCTGTTTGAAGAACGCATCACCGATAAACCCAAGGGCGATCATCACGACCCCGAGATGGATAATATAGGCGCCAAAACGACGGCGGTGCGTTAGCATTAGCTTGAGCAGCGCCATGGGCGCATTTTCACCCCGGCTAACCATACGGATTAGCGTGCCTTTCCAGAATTCTGCCAGGATCGACAGCGTCACCAGCGACATAACCCAAAGGGAAAACAGAGAAATGAAGGGCTGTTGCGGGTAGAGCAGATACCAGCCACCGGTCGCCAGAATGGAACCGCCTAGTGGGACAGCCAGACCCGCCAGTAATTTCCGGGTGGGCTGCTTGCGCCAGGCCAGTAGCGGCGTAATACCCATCAGGGCAACCAGAGCCAGGAACATCGGACCGGTCACCTTTTGGAAGTACGGCGGGCCAACGGTGATCTTATCGCCTGTGAACAGTTCTGTGATCAATGGGAAAACAGTGCCCCAGAGAATGGCAAAAGTAATGGCCAGAAACAGCATATTCTGCAGCACGAAGGCAGCCTCGCGCGAGGCGAAGCTCTCCAACTCGTGCTCAGCGTTTAGACTGTTCCAACGCCAGAGCAGCAGCGCCATTGAGGCCAGGAATGTCAGGCTGATAAAGCCCAGGAAGGCCGGACCGAGTGCCGTCTTGGAGAAAGCATGCACCGAGC
>DAOUAC010000028.1:0-34588 GCA_034434155.1 Anaerolineaceae bacterium | reverse complement strand
GAGGATGTCTTCGCCGCAGTTGCCATCCAGGGGGTAAGTGGCTACCCCCAGCGAAAGGGTGGCGGAGAGGGTATGCTCGCCGTACTTTACCTGCATGGCTTCAAAGGCCTGGCGGATGGCCTCGGCGCGGCAGGTGGCAGTTTCGAGCGTGGCGCGCGGCATGACGATGCAGAATTCCTCCCCGCCGTAGCGGCAGATCACATCCTCCAGGCGGACGCTGTTGCGCAGCAGGTGGGCCAGACTTTTTAGCACCAGGTCTCCGGCGAGATGCCCGTAGCTGTCGTTGATGAGTTTGAAGTAATCAACATCGAGCATGATGACCGATACGGGGATCTTCTCGCGGCGGGCGCGGCTGATCTCGCGTTCCAGGGTTTCTTCCATGTAGCGGCGGTTGAACAGGTCAGTCAGCGGGTCGCGGATGGCCTGCTCGCGCAGCGCCGCGATGATTTCGTTGGCCCGATCAAAGAGCGCCTGGCGTTCTTCCAGACGCTGTTTTTCGTCTTCCAGTTCTTGCATGCGTTTCAGCAGCCGACGCTCGTTGAGGGTTTGCTGGATGACCAGGTCATCGGCACTGCGCAGGCGCGAGCTGAGCATGCCCATGATCGAATTGTTAACCGCCGGATAGCGGTTGAGGAACTGGAAGAACTTCTCGCGGGACATGCTGAGAAGCGATAAATCTTCCACTGCCACGACCGAGGCGGAGCGGGGGCGGTTTTCGATCAGGGCCATTTCGCCGATGATACTGCCCACCGCGCGAAACCCCAAGATAGTTGGGTTGGAAAATTCGCCCTTCACCACCGCCGCCGCGCCCGAAAGAATCAGAAACATGTTGTCGCCCGGTTCGTTTTCGCGCACGATGATCTCTCCTGGGCGGCACTTGCGCTCTTCAAAGAAGGGCGCCAATTCCTGCTGGTTGGTGGAATACAAAATATAAATGAAGGGAGAATTGTGGACGCTGGCCGGCTCTTCTTCAGGCGACTGATATTCTGAGCGCAGATGCTCAAGTTCAGAAGGAGTGACGAATTCGGGCATAAGAGTAATCACCTCCTGTGCGGCCGTGGGCAGAATTTCCAACCACTTTCATTATACATACAACGGATGGGTAAAAATGTATTTTAGATGAAGAAAAGCGCGTTTACCACGCCGTTTTTGCTTGCCTCTTATCGAAGATATCCTTACAATTCATAAGTTCTTTCAAGATCCCCAATAACCAGCAAATTCACTGGGCCAATACATTGGTGGAAACATCCAGGATAAACATGGACACAAATTACCACATTCGATTTTGCACCACGTCAGATGCCGCGGAAGTAGCGAGAATGATGACCACTACGTTTCTTGGGCACGACGAATACGGTGAATGGGCACGCATGCTGGTAGACGGCTTGCACCCAGATGCTGGCCCGCCGCATACGGTCGTGGCGATCGAAAATACCAGCGGCGCGATCGTATCCGCTATTCCCTGCGTGCCGCAAATCTTCTCATACGGTGGCATCCCATTTCCAGTGTTGAACATGCAGATTGTAGCCACCCTGCCCGAGCACCGCGAAAAGGGTTTACTTCGAGCTGAAGTCGAGACACTGGTGGAACGGGCCAAACAGGATGGCGTTCAGGCATTGGTTGTGTTCGGCATTGCCGGATTTTACCCACGTCTGCGGTTTCACCCGTTGCTGCCTTATATGGGTGGAGTTGTCTACTCTGCCCCACACCTCAAGCGCGCCGTTGCTTCCATGCCTCAGAGCAAAATCGTCTTGCGCCCGGCTGTGTTAGCAGATTTACCCTTTCTTTCTGGTTTGCACGCTCATTCGGTGAAACGTTATCTGGTTTCTTTCCCCTATTCTGAAAGTACCTGGAAATGGTACGGTTTCGACTATTTTGAGCGGAATCGTGATCTGGTGCGTGTCATTACTCAACCTGATGGAACGCCTCTGGGGGTTGTGCAGACCGCGAGCGGAGTAGATGAGAATAGCGAAGAGTTACCTGTCTTCAACCTGGAGTTAATGCCAGGCGTTTCGTGGTTAGAAACGCTGCCGTCCGTTCTCAGTTGCCTGATGGAGTCGACCCCATCGCTGGAGAGTCTCTATCTGGCGCTGGGCGCGGCGCACCCCAGCTACCCGTTCCTGGCAGATATTCCACAACGCGTCATGCCGGCAACGATGGGTTATATTCGATTGGTTGACCTGGCGGGTTTCATTCGACAGATCGCGCCGCTTCTTGAGGAGCGCATCGCCCAATCGAGCATTTGCGGCTACACCCGGGTAGTCAGGATTGAGCTGTATTATCGCAAAGAGGGATTGGTGCTCACGTTTGAGAAAGGCAAATTGGTCAGCGTTTGCAGCCAGGAAATCGAAGGCTACCAGCTAGAATGTGAACGCGCTGAAATTGAAATGCCCGAAGCAGATTTTTATCGCCTTCTCATGGGGCAAGCCTCCGTTGATGAGTTGACGAGCCATTTCCGTGAGGTGAACACGTGGAATGGGGAGGAAGGCCTGGCCGCCGAATTTCGCATCTTACTCAACGTTCTGTTTCCAAAAATGACATCGAACATTTATGCGTGCACTTAAGAACCAGTCCTGGCCGGGTAATTCGCCTGTCTCCCTCCATAACTTATTTGGGTTTTAACTTGTTCTGATGGGCCAGGATAGGTTGACAGCCGTCTTTGACCTGCAATTTCCCAAAATCTGAACCCCGCGCATCCTTACACAAAGATTTTGCTCGAAGCGGCGGCGAGCCTATAATGGGATATCGCTTTCAAATTGCGCAGCGGGAGGAATCTCCAATGGCGACTGTCCGATTCTTTGCCCCTGATACCGATGCCTATGTAGCCAGCATACAGCGGCACATTGGCGAGTTTGAAACCCGTACCGGTCACACGGCCCATCTCCACATCATCGGCAGCGATGAATATTTCTCCAACCAGATTCAATCCTACCTGGAAGGTGACAATGCCGCCGATGTGTTCATGTCGGGCCCGGTGCTGCTGTGGGAACATGCTGGGGGTGGTTATGTGCGGCCGCTGGATGACTTTATCGCCGCCGCCCGAGACGATTATCATTTTGAAGACTTTCTGCCCGCGTTGATCCGGGCCAACCGCTGGAGCGGGCGCTTTGGCGAGCCGCTCGGTTCGGGCCCCCTGCTGGAAATTCCGGTCAACTGTGAATCCTATAATCTGGCTTACATTCCCGCAGTCCTGGAGGAATATGGACTGGAAGTTCCGGCCACCTGGGATGCCTTTTTTGCCACGGCGCGCCAGATTGTCACCCGAAGCGGTGGAGCGGTACATGGTTTTGGGCAGCGGGGCGTATTTGTATGGCATACCATGTATACCGGCTACGCCACTCAGTTCTGGTCGTATGGAGCCACCGATTTTGACGAGACAGGCCGGTGTGCAATCGCTTCGCCGGCAGGAGTGAAAGCCACCGAAGATTTCGTTCAGGCGCTCCACGCCGCCGGTCCGCCAGGTTGGACGAACCAGCGCTGGTATGAACTGGCGTTGGACTTTGCCAACGGAAAGTACGGTTTGTTAGTGGATTCCGATCACTACGTTGCCTTTTTTGAAGACCCCGAACGATCGAAGTATGCGGGCCGGGTGGGCTATGCCCTGCCCCCCGCTGGCCCGTCGGGGCTGCGGAAGCCGAACCTGTGGACCTGGTCACTGGTGATGAATGCCCGCTCGCGCAGCCCACAGGCCGCCTGGGACTTCATCGAATGGGCCAGCGGGCGAGCGTTCCTGTTGCGCTCGGCCTTTGAGGGAAATATGAACCCAACCCGCGCCAGTATCTGGGAGGACCCGGCGTTTGCCCGGCGCACGGCGGCTTGGGGAAATTTTGCCAGCGTTTCGCGGCAGTTGGTGGAAGAATTGGGACAGGTGTTGGTCACGCCATCCACCCGCTACCTGGAGGTCGCAACGCGCTGGACCCAGGCACTGCAAGAGGCGTACACCGGGCAAGACTCGGTGCAGGGCGCTCTGGAGCGGGCCGCGCAGGCTATAGATGGAATTGTCCGTTAGGTGGGTTTCACTTAAATAGAGAAGATTTTTGCCCGGTTGGCATTGTACAAAGTTAATAATTTTTTCAATATATACCTTATCTTTGGTATATAATAGAAAAATATTCCAAAAAGTTACGGAAGTTGACTGGTCCGCTTAAGGAACAGCGCAACGCGGATGAGTGGTTTCTGTTCACAAGAAAAAAGGAGGAAACAGCATGACGGAAGGCAACAAGGGCCCCGTTACGGGCAAGAGTCTTGAACGCGCGCCGCGCAGAGGCACAACCAACCAGGACTGGTGGCCGAACCAGTTAAATCTGAAAGTTCTTCACCAGAACTCGCCCCTGAGCAACCCGATGGGCGAGGATTTTAACTACGCGGAAGAATTCAAGAAGCTGGACTTCCAGGCCCTTAAGCAGGATCTCTATGCGTTGATGACCGACTCGCAGGATTGGTGGCCCGCCGACTTTGGTCACTACGGCCCCCTTTTCATCCGCATGGCGTGGCACAGCGCCGGAACCTACCGCATCGGCGACGGCCGCGGCGGAGCGGGGTCTGGTTATCAACGCTTTGCGCCGCTGAATAGCTGGCCGGACAATGCCAATCTCGACAAGGCGCGCCGGCTGCTCTGGCCGATCAAGAAGAAATATGGCCGCAAGATTTCGTGGGCAGACCTGATGATACTGGCTGGCAACTGTGCGCTCGAGTCGATGGGCTTCAAAACCTTTGGCTTTGGCGGCGGTCGCGAGGATGTTTGGGAGCCAGACGAAACGTATTGGGGGACAGAAACTGAATGGCTGGGCGATAAACGCTACTCTGGTGAGCGAGATCTCGAAAACCCCCTCGCCGCCGTGCAAATGGGCCTGATCTACGTGAACCCAGAGGGCCCCAACGGCAAACCAGATCCGCTCGCCGCCGCCAGAGATATCCGCGAGACCTTCGGGCGCATGGGGATGAACGATGAAGAAACCGTTGCATTGATTGCCGGCGGGCATACCTTTGGCAAGGCGCACGGCGCCGGCCCCGCGTCGCACGTTGGCCCAGAGCCAGAAGCCGCCAGCATCGAAGAGCAGGGCCTGGGCTGGAAGAGCAGCTTTGGCACGGGCAAAGGCGCTGATACCATCACCAGCGGCCTGGAAGTCACCTGGACGTCCACGCCCACCAAGTGGAGCAGCAACTTCTTGTGGAACCTGTTTGGCTACGAGTGGGAGCTGACCAAGAGCCCGGCCGGGGCGTATCAGTGGGTACCCAAGCACGGGGCGGGCGCTAATTCCGTGCCAGATGCGCATGATCCATCCAGGCGTCACCCGCCGGCCATGTTAACCACCGATCTGGCCTTGCGCTTCGACCCGGTTTACGAAAAAATTGCCCGGCGTTTCTATGAGAATCCCGATCAGTTCGCGGATGCTTTTGCCCGCGCCTGGTTTAAATTGACCCACCGCGACATGGGGCCGCGCGCGCGCTACCTGGGACCAGAGGTTCCGGCAGAGGAGCTAATCTGGCAGGATCCGCTGCCGCCCGTTGACCACGCGCTGATTGACGCGCAGGATATTGCTGATCTCAAAGCCCGTATCCTGGCCTCTGGCCTGTCAATCTCACAGCTCGTGTCTACGGCCTGGGCCTCGGCGTCTACGTTCCGCGGCTCAGACAAGCGTGGGGGAGCGAACGGGGCGCGCATCCGGCTCGCGCCGCAGAAAGATTGGGAAGTCAACCAGCCGGCCCAACTGAAGACCGTGTTGGAGATCCTGGAAGGGATTCAAAAGGCGTTTAACGATGCGCAGACCGGTGGGAAAAAGGTCTCGCTGGCCGACCTGATCGTCCTGGGCGGCTGCGCCGCCGTGGAGCAGGCCGCCAAAAATGCCGGTTATCACGTCACGGTTCCCTTCTCGCCAGGGCGGACGGATGCGTCGCAGGAGCAAACCGATGTAACATCCTTCTCCGCACTCGAACCGGTGGCCGACGGGTTCCGTAATTACCTTAACAAAGAGAGAGCTTCCTTACGGGCAGAAGAACTGCTGGTGGACCGGGCGCAACTGCTGACGTTGACAGCCCCAGAAATGACGGTACTGTTGGGCGGCATGCGTGCCTTGTGCGCCAACTATGCCCAATCCAGCCACGGCGTCTTCACCCACCGCCCAGAGACCCTCACCAACGACTTCTTCGTGAACCTGCTGGACATGCGCACTGTATGGAAGCCAACCGCGGAAGACTCCGATGTGTTCGAAGGGCGCGACCGCGCCACGGGCGAGCTTAAGTGGACCGCCACGCGGGTAGACCTGATCTTCGGCTCGAACTCCATCTTGCGGGCCCTGGCGGAAGTTTATGCGTGCGATGACGCCCAGGAAAAATTCGTTCACGACTTTGTGGCTGTGTGGAACAAAGTGATGAACCTGGACCGCTTCGACCTGGCCTGATGGTGCTGGGCCGCCTCAGAGGGCTTCTGGTAACACGATAAAAGCTCATGCGTAATCGGTTCAGCGGCAGATCACCGCCGCTGAACTGTATTTTAACCGCCCCTGCTCCCTTATAGGATTTACTTAGACCAGGGTCTGGATGACCAGATTAGGATTTTCAAGCATCTTTCTATCTCCTCAATCAACCATGCGCAAGATTCAGAATTTATGCCAGGCCCAGCACCAGTCCCAGGATCAGAACGATGAAGTAAATACTCTGTCCGGAATGAAGAATGATGGGGAACCAATTGCTGTTGAACTGCTTGCCGGTAAAGGCATAAACCAATCCGGTGCAGATACTGGTCAGGATCCCCCACGGCTTGTGCAGGTGATACAGACCGAAGAGAATGCCATTGACCACCCAATCCCACCTGCCAAAAACGCCGTTCATTTTGGGCAGCAGCACGCCACGGAATAGGAACTCCTCGCCCAAAAAGGTATTGAATACCGCGTTCACCGCAAATGCCGCCAGTAACCCCCATGCGCCGATCCATTGAGACCGCAGTTCTGGAGTAAAAAGATGGCTCATTTCATAACCCGGCGGCTCCGCGAAGAACGGGAAAACCGTGATCCACAGGTCGTTCAGGAAAGGCGCAAGGCCCATCTGAATCGCCGCGACCAGCACAATGAGCGGGATCACCAGGAACCAGAGGCGGTGGTTGACCCGGCCGTTTTTCGGTGAGACCGGGTTCTGTAACCAAACCCGCCGGCGGACCGTCTCAAAGCGCAGGTTCCCTTCCTCGCGGTATATAATGAGGAGCGCCAGTGCGAACTGCCAGGCCAGCCCAACCGTGAGTAGATGGAACCGGAGCAGTGCTGCATCCGCCGCTGGCCGGTTATGGCTCAACAGGGGGAACACTGCCCAACTGAAGATCCACAGTGGTGCTCCTCCGGCTAACCAGATCCCAACGATCTGCCAGATTGAATATTGACCCTGCCCTTGCGCCGGTGCCGTCCCTTCGGCCGCGCGCGTTGGGTTGGCGTAATTTTCGCCAGCAAAAGTGTCCATAGCTTACCTCCACACATTTTCTTCTAAGCACAACGTCCAAAAAACTCGTGACCGCACCCATCATCCAGCTTTTGGGGGGAATCGAAAATCAATCGCCGGATGTAACCTGCAAAAAAACGCCTACATCTTTGGTTTGGGATCCAATTCAGTGGAGCTAAGAGGACAAGTTATTGATCTGATCGAACCCGGGCCAGCAGGTCAAACCGGCTGTCCACACCCATTTTGGTATAGATATTATGCAAGTGGGTTTTCACCGTTGCCAGCGAGATGACCAACTCATCAGCGATATCCGCGTTGCTTTTGCCTTGGATGACTTGGTAAATAATCTCGCGCTCTCGCGCCGTGATGGCATATTTCGTCAGGAACGCTTCCGAGGGACCGTCTATCACTCTGGGAGGCGAGGCGTAGAAACGGAGAAAATAAAAGATAATGAAAATCCCATACAATGCGTAGGGGATTGAACTGAACAGAAAGTTGCGCTCGGCCGAGCGAACAACCCATGGGCTGCGCAGAACTTGGGTAAAACTAATGAACGTTTCTACATACCCTGTGGCCGCAAATACCAGCAGGCCAAGCACAAAGGTTTGCTTATCGGTCCGCCAGACCCGCCGGGTGAGGGCTAGCCCCAGGATCAGAGCCAATGTAAAAGAAGCAAGGAACCAGCTGCTCGCAATCAGATATCCCCATCCAAGCCGGATCGTATTAGTTTCTTCACTAAGAACAGCGCCAAATGGAGAGAAGAGCACCATATCGCAAACGACCATTAACCCCAGCAGCACCGGAATAACCACTTTTCTTAAGCGAACGTGAAATATTCCCAGTAAAAAATGAATGGTAGCGACGATCACGGCAAAATTCACCATCTGGTACACGCCCGAGATCCCATACCAGGCTAAAGCAGGGTAATCGGCAAGGTTTAGCGATAAATATTTTTTAAATACACTGATGCCTAATAGCAGCGTGAACAGGCTGTAGACGAGACAAAAGTCGCGCAGATAGCCTTCCCTCGTCCGCAAAGCCCAAATACCGGCCGTTACCAGGGCGGCAAAACCGATCATCATTGCGCTCATCACAAAGGCAATCTGAAGATGTTGCATGGATCTCAATCACCCGATTCTAGATACGTCCAGCCCTCTGCGCCGCGTCCTCTAAAGAAGGACCTGGCCCACTCCTCAGCAGTTTTCTGCTGCGCCTGGTATTGGGCGGCGGTGATCTGCTGAGGGGTAAGAACAGCCGCCAGCCGGTCGTTCAGGCGTAAGGCGCGCTGGCGGGTGGGCAGGTTGGCCGCGGGGTTTGACTGCACCGCCAGGGCAATCGCCAGATGAGTTTCATCGAGTTGGCGATCGTCGGCGGCCAGCGCGGCTACCAGCACTTCCAGGATGGTAGACAGCCAGCGGGCCTGCTGGGCGTTTTCATAGGCTTTGCGGAACAACTGCCACGCGCCAGCGCGGTCATTGAGCGCCAGTTGCGCATCCCCCAGGTGAATGAGGGCAAGCGTCGCGGCCCATTGGTCGCCGATTTCCTGCGACAGCGCCAGGCTTTGGCGAAAGGATTCCACGGCGCACTGCGCCTCTCCACGCGCGGCGGCGACATGCCCAAGCAGGTCGAGGCCAAAAGCATGAGCCCAGCGGTCACCTTTCTGCTGGGCAATGGCGTTGCTCTCGCGCACCGTCTCCTCAACCCGGTCGTAATCGCCCAGTGCCAGCACTGCGGCGCTGAGGTACAGCATGCAGAAAACCAGCCCGCGCGGGTCGCCAACTTCACGCCAGAGATGGAGACTACCGCTCAACTGCCGGTCGGCCTCTTCGAGATGCCCTAGCTGATACTCAATAATGCCCAAAATATTAATGGCGATGGCGGCGTGCCACTGTCCGCCCAGGGCGCGGGCGTGCTCCAGGCTGATCTGGGTCAGCCGGGCGGAATTTTCGAAGTTGCCGGTCACCAGCGCCATATACCCCCAGTTGATATAAATGTAATAGAGAACTTCGTGATCGGGTTCGGCCATCCCCTGGACGATCTGCTGGCTTTCGGTGAATAGCGCCGCGGCGCGCTCAACGTTGCCCGTGCGGAACTCGAACCAGCCCAACTGATCAACCAGCAGAGCAAAGGCCGCCTTCTGAAAGTCGTCGTTCAGGCTTGCGGGCGCACCTGCCGTGTGCAGCTCGTTAACGGCGTAAGTTATGGAAGAGACAGCCTCAGTATTGTCACCGTGAATCTCGTAATGCCAGTACAGGCAGGGTTCCATCTTGCGCAGCAGCTCCAGGCGGTGTTGCCGGGCAGACCAGCGCCAGGCCGCGCCCCAGTTTGCCATTTCCATCTGAATACGCGCGGAGACAGGCAACTGCTGGGCGCTTTTAATGGGCATTTCCAGATCTGCCAGCCAGTCAGCGTAGTATTCGGCCAGGCGAGTATAAGCGGCCTGTTCCTGGTCGGGCTGCTCGCCGAGCCGCTCCAACGTGTACTGGCGAACAAGCTCATGGAAGTCGTAGCGCCCGGCCTGTTTGCCGTACCTCAGCAGTGATTTGTTCACCAGCGCGGAGAGCAGTGAAACCGCCGCGCCGGCCACTTTGTGAGCCGCATCGCGCGTAAACCCGCCCGGAAAGACGGCCAGAGCCATCAACGCCGCCCGCTCTTCCTGGGTCAGCAGTTTCCATGAATGGTCGAACACCAGGCGGATGGAGCGGTGTCGGGTAGGCACGTCTTGTAGCCGCGTCTCCAGCAAATCCAACCCCCGCGCCAGTTCCGCGGCGATTTCACCTGGAGACATCACCCGCGCCCACGAAGCGGCCAGCTCAATTGCCAGCGGCAGCCCATCCACCATCTTGCAAATCTGCAAGACGGCCCTCGCATCTGGAGAGGCGCTTTCAATTTTGAGCGTAGTCTGCGGCGCGGCCTGGCGCATCCGCTGCAAGAAGAGCATCAGCGCGCTGTTCGACTCGAACATCTCAGGCCTGGCTGTTTCAGGGACGGGTAGGCCTTGCACCTCAAAAATCCACTCCCACTGCAAATAGATCGGCTCGCGTGAGGTTAACAGCATCCGCAGGCCCGGCGCATGCAAGAGGATTTCACCCAAAATGGCACTGCCTTCTACCAGGTGTTCCATATTGTCAAAAACTATCAGCGCGTTTTTCTGGTGCAGTGCCTGGATCACCTGCATTTTGGGATCCGCCGGGCCAGAGAAGGATAAACCCAGAGCATTAGCTATTTCAGCCACAATGGATTCCGGCAGGTCAACCCCGGCCATTGGCAGAAAGTACACCCCATCGGTAAAGGTAGCTTCCAGCCGGCGGGCGACCTCAACCGCCAGGCGCGTCTTGCCCACCCCGCCCGGCCCGGTCAGAGTCAGCAGGCGGCAGGCCGGGTCGAGAAACTGCCGGAGGATGATATCCATTTCGTGCTCGCGGCCAATAAAGAGGGTCGGGAACACCGGCAGCAAAGATGTAGGCACTCCCCTGCGCTCACGCGAGCTGTCATTTTCTGGCGCAGGGGTCGCAAAAGTGAGCTGAGTCTGTTGGTGCGGCGCGTATGCAGGCTGCGGCAGAGCCGTTGGGTCGCCCATGCGCAAGGCCGCCCGTTCCTGGCGTGCGACTTTGAGAAACATCTCGCGCTGGTCAGGCGGAATTTCGAGCTGAGCCGCCAACAGCTCGGCAATCTGGCGTGATGGACGGCGCTCATCGGTTTCAATTTTGAAGATCAGCGACGGCGAGCATCCCACCCGTTGGGCCAGATCATTCCGCGTTAAATCCAATGCCTTCCGGCGGCGGCGAACCCAATTCCCAAATGAGGTTTCCAACGTAACTCCTGACCCCCATCGCATGTTGTGATGATTGTCAATCATAATTGTACTGCTTTTTGTCTCGTTTTTGTGTGATTTATATAGCCCCTTTATGGCACTAGCCCCGTCTCAATTTCGCTCCAGGTAGCTCCACCATCCTCACTTTTGTAGAAGCCGCTGAATTCCCCAGCTCCAAGGATGATGTACCGTACCGATGCTTCAAATGGATCAATGAGCAAATAGCGAAGTTCGCCATCGGGGAGTTCAAAGTTCGTTTCAACCCACTCTTGACCGCCATCGTTGCTCTGATAAAGCCTCAAATCTGGTGGGGGAAAATTGTTGATCGCGTAAAGAGATTTATCGGAATGTGGATCAAGGAATAACCCACCTATTCCCTGGTGAAAATTGTCTGCTTCGGGTAGGCGAATCTCTGTCCAATTCTCGCCGCTGTTGGTGCTGACATAAGTATAGTCACCCGGACCTGTGAGGTAGAGGGTTGTGGTAATCTGTGGGTGAAAAATTATTTGTGTAAACATATAACCAGATGGTCCAGGTTGGCGAATGCCTGTACTGCTGTTCATCCAGGTTTTGCCACCATCTTCACTTCGATAAATCCCCCCCATATTCACCAAATATAGACGCCCGGCTTTTACAGGGTCGACTGCCAGAATGCCTTCTGGGGTAAGCATTGGGAGTGGGCCGATTGGCGACCAGGTGTTGCCTCCATCTGAACTTGCAACCAGATTGCTGGCTGTTTCATCAACTGCATATAAAGTTCCTGATAGTGGATCTACCGCCAGCAGAGCGGGAGCGATCCCCGGAGCCAACATCCTGCGGAGAACGGGAATGCTCTCCGACTGCATGAAGGAATTAAGCAAGGATGGGGGCACCTGTTTGATTTCTGGCTCGCTCAAAACTTTCCATTGATTTCCGCCATCCATGCTTTGATAAATCTTATTGTCTGGAATGTGGATGTACAGTTTTCCCGGTATATTCGGATCGGCGGCCAGGATGATTTTGGGGTGGTCTCGAAAATCGAGCTTTGCAGACAATGCGGTGGGGGTAACCTGGCTGGTTGGGGTTGGCGCAGGCCGGGTTGGCGTGGGCGACATCGTCTCTGTAGGGGAGATTGGTTGAACAACGCCAGGGGTTGGCGACGCAACAGGTTGTTCCGTGAAACTCGCGTTCCGAGTTGCGGCCTGGCACCCCAGACTGGTGAAAAGAATAACGAAGACGATAACAAGAAAGATCTTCCTGATCAGGCGTTTCATCATTGATTATCTCCATTGATGTTCTCTTGATTGGCAACTGGATCTATTAATGATTAACTGCGAGGGCATGTCAAGCTCGTGTATATGCTCCGGTGTAGCCGGGTTCTGCCAGTAAAGCGAGGTTGACGAAAACCTTGTTCAGGAAATCTTTCCGAAGTATTTTCCCCAAAAGTACTGTGATCGCGCTTATTGACTTAATAGAATAAATATTCTAAAATTTATCATATCCACTCTTTGAGGGTGGCAGAAAACCTTAATAGTCAACCGCAAAAAGGATAATTTCTATGAGCGCAAAGAAAAATGCAGGGTTTACGGACGAAGAACGAGCCGCGATGAAAGAGCGCGCCCAAGAGCTAAAGGCCGAAGCGCGCATGAGTAAGGACAGGGCCGAGGGAGAAAACGCCGTGCTGGCGAAAATCGCCGAGATGCCAGAACCAGACCGCTCCATGGCCGGGCGGATTCACGAGCTTATCAAAGCCAACGCGCCAGACCTCTGGCCGAAAACCTGGTATGGGATGCCCGCGTATGCCAACAAGGATGGCAAGGTGATCTGCTTCTTTACAGCCGCATCCAAGTTTAACGAGAGGTACGCGATGTTTGGTTTCAACGCCGCGGCTAACCTCGATGAAGGTGCTATGTGGCCGACCTCCTTCGCGCTGAAGGAGTTGACCCCCGCCGTAGAAGAAAACATTGTCGCGCTCGTGAAGAAAGCGATGCGGCGCGGTCCGTGATTCGCGTTTTTACTCCAGGTATTTCACCCAGCACTCGCTGTTATAGACTTTTTTGAACCCAATGGCCTGATAAATCGGCAGGTCATTTCCAACATAAGCCGCCGTAGCGCCAAGCACTCCGCAGCGGCGGATGCCTTCCAATACGGCGGCTTTGCCTAACCCCATGCGGCGGTAGCGCGGGTCAGTAGCGACCGGTTCCACATATCCGTAGCGCCCGGTTGGCTCGTAGAACATCCCGCAGAAGGAAGCGAACTCGCCATTAGGGGCCGCAACGGCAATTTTCAGGTCGCGGCGCGCTTTAGGGGTGTCGAACATCTTCCTGCGGCTCTCCAATTCTTCTTCGTTCATAGGAACTTCGTCACCGTGATCGAATCCGCGCCAAAGCACCTGCTGGACTTTGCCCCAGTCGCACGCTTCGGCCAGGCTGGTCAGGCGGAAGCCTTCGGGCAGGAAAATGGCAGGGAATGGTTCGGGAATGGTGAACTGGCACATTGGGCGGGTTTGCCCTCCATCTTTTTTGTATCCGCGTTCTTGTACCAGTGCTAAAAACTCGGGGTCGTTATCATTAACATAAACGCCCAGATACTTGCGCCCGTCCTGGTCTGAGATGCCCGTCAATTGTGCTTCGGCATAATCCAGCATTTCTGTGCGCAGGTGGCGGTAAGCCGGGTGGAACTGGAAAAAAACCTCTCCTAGACGCCATTCGTAGTGACAGGCCGCAGCGATTTCCCCGCCCGATTCCCAAATCCCGAACCTGTCCATGTGTTCGGCATCCAAAGACGGGTGGAAGTGCATGTATTCCCACATCGGTTCAAGCCAATTCCCGTCCGCGTTGCCGGGCCGGTGGTGGGTGATCAGAAATTCGCTGATGCGCTGGTAATCCTGGGCATGGTGATAAGTACGTAGGGCGGTCGTCATGTTTTCCTCTCACCTTCTCTGACATATGGATGGCAAAGCGGCCCCGGCCATTGTTGATTGCCGTATAATGTCGGTGCTGATACCGCTATTCCGCAAATGAAAAAGGGGACGTGCGAAGTTTAAACGCTTGGCCCTGCCTGCCCGGTGATCTCGCGAATCTTCTCGAAGAACCCGCGCTTGCGCGCCGAAGAAATGCCCCAGTTGACCGGCACGCTTTGGTAGCCCTCGTCAAAGCCTTCGCCCGCCATGCGGTAATCAAAATACCCCCACGAGGCGTACTCGCTCACCGCTGCAACCAGGTTGTTCACCGGCAGGTCGAAATCAAAGTGATCGTCCTCATTGAACAGGATCGGAACCGGGCGGTAGCCTTCCACCTGGCGCGTCTGCGCCACCATCTGGCGGATGCGCAGTGGGTCGCCCACGCCGTTGCCGTGCAGAAGCAGGAAGTCTGCGGCGCGTACCACATTGGGCAGGGGGATAAACCCGCCCCCATAGCTGGTAGAGACGTACAACCGCCGCCCATCCTGCGTGTGGCTTTTCACCTGCTCGATCAATTCATGCACCCGATCGGGCTGGAGAATAGGGTGCGTGTAGCGCACGTTGCATTCATTATTGACTTCGATCAAAACGTTGCGGTAGCCGCGCTCGAAGACCCATTCCACCGCCCGGTCTACCCCGCGCCGCACGGCGGCCTCGTCTTTCAGGCGGTGATCCTGCCCAAAGTAAAAAATCCCCAGGATCACCGCCATTCCCAATTCGTCGGCGCGGTTTACAATCTTCTCGAAGCGCGCCATATAGTCTGGGCGCAGCTCGCCCTCTGGGGTCAGGGCCGAATTATGCCAGGGCTGCTCGCGCGAATACCCCTGCGGACTGCCCCCTTGCAGGTTGATGGTAAAGGCCAGCAGGCCATAACTGCGGTAGACCGGCAGCATGGCGATAAACTCGCGCGTATTGCGCTCAGGATCCCATTCACCCGTGTCAGGGTAGGCCCACAGCGCGCGCGTCTCAGGGTTGAGGTCATCAAAGGCGGCCTGTACCAGGCGGGCGTTCATCAGCAGACCCTCAATTGGGTACGATTCCCACATCCGCCCTGCATACGTCAATTGCCCATTGATGAAAAACTGGTTGCCCTCAATGGTTACAGTAGTATTCACGGTCATCCTTCTGATAGACACCAGAGAGTTCAGGCGCTTATGGGGCGCGCAAGTCGCGCACCGAGGCCCGCTCGACCAGATGGGTGTGCAGGTAGAGCGTCACCGGAGCCTGGTCGGGGTTCTCGGCCCGGCTGATGAGCAGTTGCACCGCCAGCCGCCCCATGCTCACCTTGTCAATGTTCATGGTCGTCAGCGGGGGGATGGCAATCTCTGCGTTGCTGCTGTTATCAAACCCCACCACCGACACATCTTCTGGAATGCGCTTGCCGGCTTCCAAAACGCCGTGCATCGCCATCAAAATGGCCTGGTCGTTGCAGCCCAACATGGCCGTCACCTGCGGATTGGCGATCAGCAGGTCACGCGTGGTGGCGATGATCGCCTCGCGGTCATTGTGAGGGCAGTCACCGTAATAGCGCTCGGCAATGCCAAAGTCCGCCAGCGCCTTGTCGTAGCCCTCGCGGCGGTAGCGGAAGCTCAGACGCGTGTCGGGCAGGCTGCCGATAAAGGCAATGTGACGGTGGCCCTTGCGGATCAGGTATTCGATGGCCATGTAAGCGCCTTCGACGTTCTCGGTCAAAACCGAGTCGTAATTGCCGTGACAGCAGTAGGCATCCACCAGCACAGTGGGGATATTGCGCTTTTGGAGAGCCTCACTCAACTGCTCATCTACATAATTGCCTACCAACAGCAGGCCGTCAACGCTGTTATCCTGAAGCAGGCGTGGAACTTCGAGGGTATTATTGTGCGCGTCTACCAGCAGAGAAGAGTACATCAGTGAGATATTCGCCCGGCGGCAGGCGGCTTCGATGCCGGAGATCACGTGTGAGAAGAAGATATTGGTTGACGGCGGCGCATCGTCGCCCAGCGAGCGTTTGACGAGCATCCCAATCGTGTGCAGTGAGGCACTGCGCGCTGCCGACGGGGATCGCACCGGGTAGCCAAGTTCACGGGCTACATTCACGACCTTCAGGCGCGTTTCCAGCGGCAGGCCGGGTTTATCGTTGAGTGCCAGTGACACGGTGGAAAGCGAAAGTCCGCTCTCTCGGGCGATATCAGACATCGTGATCTTCGAGCGTTTAGACGGCATAATCTCTCTTTATTGTTGCGCGATGGCTCTCTGGCAGTTCGGACCCATTCCAAAGAAGCCGGGCGGATTTCCTGTATAAATGACAGATAATCATTTATACTCTTGAATGCAATCGTCCGTCAAGTATTTTTAATAAAAATTTTAAAGGATTTTGGGTTTTATTTTCTGGCGCGTTTTTTGGCGGCGCGCAGGCGGGCCAGGGCGTCTTCTTCAGAGGGAGGCGGTTCGGGCGGCGCAGAAGGCGGCCCTGGTTCCGGCTGCGGTGGAGAGGCCGTTTCTGAGGGCCGGGCCATAGGTGGAGCCGCCGGCCCGCCGCTGGTGCGCGTGCGGGCACGTTCGCGGGCCCTGAACAGTTGACCTAAGACGCGCTCTTGCGGCCGCGCCGCCGTTCCCCTTCGGCTCAGGCGCTCTCGCGCCCAGGCGCGCGCTTTTTGCAGGTCGCGCGGGCTGAGCAGCACGCGCCGGATCGCCACATCTAGCGGAAAGAGCAGAGCGGCCAGCAGCAGCAGAGGCCGCCAGACTTCGCGGGCGCTCTCAGCCGAAGGCAGGTTGTGCAAAAATGCCTGCACCGGCTCTTCCAGCGGCCCGCCCCCGGTGATGCGCGCCAGTTCTTCCAGCAGGCCCAGGTTGGTCCCTTGGGCGCGGTATTCCGGCGAGTACGGCACAGCCAGTCCCAGAGTCATCGGTGGGCCCAGCGGCACTTCATCCTGACTGGCGCTGATCGCCACCAGGTAGGCCCCTGGTGCGCCGGTAGGCGCCAGGGCTTCGTATTTCCCCGCCCCTACCTGCCGCAGCGGAAGGCGCAGCGTCTCCAGGTTGGGGGTGGTCACGTAAGCGGTCACATCCAGGTAGTTCAGCGGGCGGCCTTCTGGATCTTCGGCGGTCAGTTGGATAAGCGCGCCCTGGTCTTGCAGGGTGACGCTGGGAGTCAGCCCTTCAGGCTTTTCAGGCGGGACCAGCCAGCCGACCAACTGCGCGGCAAAACGCGAGAAATCTTCCCACTGCACCCAGCGGGTAGCCCAGCGGCCTTTCAGGTCCGAAGTCCAGGCCGAAGCCCGTCCCAGCCCATACTGCCACGAAGCCAGCAGCGGGTCGCCGCGCGGCGTCAGCATATCCAGGCGCGCCGTGCCTTTGGGCGATGTGCCGTTATACCCAAACAGGCCGGGCAGGTCATTCGTATCTACGCCCCGCAGTGCCGGGCTGAGCGGCCCCGGCAGAGGGAAGAAGGCTTCTTCTACGATGTACTGACCCACCGACTGCACGGTCTCTTTCAGGAAGATGTCAGGGACGTGCATCATATCCACCGCCGGGTAATAACGCCCTTGCCCGTCTTGCGCCAGGGCTTCAAGGTATTCTGCCGAGCCCTCTCCAGCGGCGATTACGCTCAGGGTGATGCCTTCAGCCGCCATTTCCTTCGCCAGGGCATTGAGTTCGCCGGTGCGCACCCATCCATCCGTCATCAGGATGATGTGCTTGCGCTTGGCGTCCACCCCTTTGAGAGCCTCATACGCCGCGGTGACGCCAGAGGCCATATTGGTTTGCCCATCGGCCTGAAAGGTCCCAATCGCGCCTTCCAGCGTCAGCGGATCAACCAATTTTTGCACGTTCAGCGCCCAGCGCGCCTGGCTGTCGAAAGTGACGACGCCCAGGTAATCTTCAGGGCCTAACGCGCCCGCCGAGCGCATAATTGCTTCTTTGGCGATGTCCACTTTGGGCTGGCCTGTCTCAATGGGCGTATAGCTCTGGTTCAGGTCGGGGTCGTCGCAGTGACAGCGCCCCATGCTCCCCGATTTATCCACCGCCAGCACCAGTGCCAGGTTCGCGTTCAGCTCGCGTGATTTCACATCCATATACACCGGCATGGCCTGTTCGATGGGCGTGCGCAGATAGCCGCCCGCGCCAAAGCTGTTCTCGCCGCCGGTCATCAGCAAACCCTTACCCAACTCGCGCACGTAGACCGGCAGGGCCTCCATTGCGCCGTTGGGCAGGGCAGAAGCCGGTACATTTGCCAGGATCACGGCGTCATAGGCCGCCAGTTCGGGCAGGGTGGTCGGCAGTTCCGCCGGCGAGACGCGCTCCACCTGCATGTTCGCGGCTTCCAACGCGGGGATAAGGTTCTCGGCTTCGCCGGGCTGGCCTTCGACCACCAAAATGCGCGGCGGCCCGTGAACCACCGTAAAAGCCGCTCCCTCGTTGTTCTGCAGGCGGCGATCGGCGTCGGGCGTCACCTGGGCCCGGTAGCGGTGGAATCCGGCAGTTGGGCCTTCGATGGGGATGCTGTAGCGGTTCGGGCCGGCTTGCAGCGCCAGTTCCTGTGTGTGGATGAGCTGCTCGTCGGCAAATACTCGCAGCGAGGCCCCCACCGGCGCGCTGGAATGCACCACCACGTTCAGGTCAAAGCTCTGCCCTTCGCGGATGTCGGCGGGAGCTTCCAGCGACTCGACTAATACCTCGATCTCCTGGCCGCTTTCGCCCAGGGGGATGTATTCTAGCTGAATGTCTTGCATCGCGGCCAATTCAGCCTGCTTGAGCGCAAAGCCCAGGTTTTCGCGCCCATCCGAGAGCAGCACCAGGCGGCGCGCGCCTTCCGCCGGGAACAGGGCCGTAGCAAGCTGTAACGCGCTGGCGATATCTGTGCGCGTAGAGATGGGCGCTGAGGTAATGCGTGCCAGGCTGCTGTCGGGCGAGGCCAGGCGTTCCACCAGAGCGTCTTCGCCAAAGACCACAATCGCGGCGCGGTCTCCGGTGGGCATGGCTTCGATCGCCGCTTCAATCATTTCTTCGCCGCGCTCGCGTTCTTCTGGTGGAATGCTGTCAGAGGCATCCAGCACGAAGACGGCCGTCAGCGTGCGCGAAGGCAGCCGTACCTGTATCCCCGCCAGCGCCAGAATGATAAGCAGCAGCAGGAAGATGCGCAGGGCCAGTCCACCCCACAAGCGGGCGCGGCTGAGGGCTCTCCTGCCCAGCACCGTCAGCGCCGCCGTCAGCGGAATGAGCAGCAGAAGCCATAAGAATTGTGGGTAAATAAACGCAATACCGGTCATTTTCTTCCTTTTCGCTGCGCTCCGGCAGGAGCCGGGCGGCGCGTAATCCCCCTTAAACCAGCGGCCAGCGCGTCGCGCAGGCGGGCCAGCCCGGCGCGTTGATAGACGAGCCATTCGCCCATCAGCAGACCGAGGGCCAGCAGCGCCAGCGGTCGCCACCATTCGCGCTGTCCCAA
The DNA here is from genome assembly GCA_034434155.1 of Anaerolineaceae bacterium. Lineage (GTDB taxonomy): Bacteria > Chloroflexota > Anaerolineae > Anaerolineales > Anaerolineaceae > DSYU01. The sequence continues at coordinate 14,983 of DAOUAC010000028.1, read as the reverse complement.
TTGGCTGTCTCTGCCGCCTGTTCCCGCTGGCCCTTCCAGTCCAGGGAGCGAGTCAGCCGGCAGCAGATTCGACTCTTGCGGCGCGAACAGGTTAACGGTAAAGGCCAATTCATCCTCTTCGCTCCCAAAGCGGATGCGGTACAGGCCCAATTGGGTAGTGTCTGCGAAGATCAGCCGCCCATTTTCGGGCTGTACCACCGCCGTTGAGCCATCTGGCCGGGTGATGGTAGCCTGAACTGCTGCGTCGCTCAACAGCGCGGGGTTGGGCGGCGTGAGCGTAACGCGCTCGCCCGGGGCCACCTGCGCGGGCAGCGGACTGCGCGCGCCTGGCGCCAGCCAGTCAATCAGGTTGGCCCACAGCAGTGGGAAGGCCACGTTCAGCGGCAGGTCCGAATGGTGCAGGTCAAAGGCCAGCACGGCCACCCGGCGGCCGTCCACCTCGCCCCGGAAGAGCAGCGGCACACTGCGCACATACTGCCCTTTGTCATCTTTCAAATCGCCCCCGATTACCGGCAGGGCCCAGTCGGGCAGGGGGATCTCCACCGCATCCAGCACGTTAATCTCTGCCAGGGTAACGTGTTCCAGGATGGGGTCATTCAGATCCAGCACGCGCGGGAGCGGACCTTGCACTATGCCCGTCGTGGTGAACAGTTCGGTGCTGGCCGGCGGCGCAATGAACAGCAGGCTGCCGGTGGGCGGAAGCGCGGCAGGGACCTGGTTGTCGTAGATGGTCAGGTCGGCGGCATTGAGCGCATCTTCTGCCGGTGGTTCAGCCGTGGGGGCAGTTTCTTCTTCGCCGGTAGGCGCTGACGGCTCCACCTGGCTGAACTCGACGCCCGGCAGCAGTGACAGAGCGGTTTTGATGAACACGTTGTTCCCGCCCACCAGCGTCACCCGCACCGGGCGGGCCTGCGGCAAGACGGCCAGCGCCCGGTCATCCAGCGCCAGGGCGTCTGCACCATCCAGCCGCGCTTCCACCGCTTCCGTGCCGGGGGGCAGACCTTCGGCCAGAGCCGCTTCTACTCCGCCGGGGGCAATCTCCAGGTCAAATGCGTTGATCAGCCGTCCCCCCGCAAAGATTGACAGGCGGCGCCTGGCTGGTTCCTCACCGTAATTGCTCACCTGGGCGAAAGCCGTTAGGTCACTGCCCGCCGCTCCAGGTTCCAGCGTCAGCAGGCTGATGGCCTGGTTTTCGCCCGATAACCCAAAAGGCAGGTAGCGCAGCCGCCCGCGCAGTGTCAGCCGCTGCGGCAGTTCCACGCGCCCGTCTGAAAGCACAAAAATTTCGGTCCCCGGCTGGCGCGCCGCGATAGCCGAGGCCAGTTCCAGGGCGACGCTCATATCACTGCCGCCCATCCCCGGTCGAATGGCTTCCAGGGCCTGGTAAGCCTGACGGCGGTCGAGAGAAGCAGACAGGCGCACCTGGGCCTCTTGCCCGGCCTCGATGATCGTCACCCGCGCCGAGTCGGGCAGGTCACCCACCAATTGGCGGGCGCGCTGCCGGGCTGATTCCAGCCGCGAGGGGGTTACATCCGTGGCCGACATGCTGGCGGACGAATCGAGGATGAAAATGGCCGCCTGCCCGCCCGCCCCTTCAGCCCACGTAAAAGGCCGCGCCACGGCCAGTATCAGAGCGATCAGGAACAGCAGTTGCAGGATCATCAGCAGGTTGAACCGCAGGCGCTGCCAGGGGGCATTGGCTTCTACGTCGCGCACTACCCGCCGCCACAGGTACACGCTGGAGACGCTCCGCTCGACCCGCCGCAGCTTAAGCAGGTAAAAAGCCACGATGACCGGCAGAAGCAGCCCCAAGAAAAACGCGCCCGGCGCTAAAAAGTTCATCGCAGCACCCCCTGGCGCTGGAGCCACGTGAAGAGCAGTTCTTCTAGCGGCACGGTCGTTTCAATCGGAAGGTACGCCATGCCCCGCGACCGGCAGAACTGGCGCAGGTCTGCCTGCCAGTCAGCCAGACTCTGGCAGTAGCGCGTCAGTACCTCATAATCCGCGGTGATCTCCACCTCGGCGCTGCTTTCTGCATCAATCAGCTTCAGGTCGCCGTTTAGTTCTGGGCGAATTTCTTCTGGCGCGAGGATATGCAGGACGCTGATCTCAAACCGGCGCGCGGCCAGGGCGCGCAGACCTTCTACCCAGCCGTCGTGCATCAGGTCCGAAAGCACCACCAGCAGGCCGGGCCGGCTTTGCGCCGCCGCATAAGCGCGCAGTTGAGCGGCCGGGTCGCCCGGCGTGCCGTTTTGGGGAGCCTTCAACGCCTGTAAGAAGGCGAACAGAGCCAGCGCCTGGCGTTTACCGCGCTGTGCCGGAAAAACCGGCTGGCCGTTGCCCCCGCCGATGGCCGTCACCGTCACCCGGTCCAGTCCGGTGAGCGCCACGTACCCCAGCGCCCCGGCCACCCGCGCGGCGTAGCGCAGCTTGTTGGGCTCGCCCCAATCCATCGAGCGGCTCGCGTCAATGATAAAATGAACCGTCAGGTCCTCTTCCTCGACAAACAGCTTAATAAAGAAGCGTTCCAGGCGGGCGTAAGCGTTCCAATCAATCCGCCGGAAGTCATCTCCCATGACGTAGGGGCGAAAATCGGCGAACTCAACCGACTGGCCGCGCTTGGTACTGCGGCGCTCGCCCTGCGTTTGCCCTGGCATCGCGTGCCGCGCAGCCAGGGCCAGGCGTTCCAGTCTCTGCAAAAAATCTTCCGAGAAAAACGGCTCGCTCATTCCGTTCAGGCTGTCTTTTCCGGCACAACCGCTTTTAGGATTTCACCGATCAGAGCATCAGTGGTGATCCCTTCGGCCTGGGCCTCGAAGTTCAGAATCAGACGGTGGCGCAGGGCCGGGACTGCCGCGGCGCGGATGTCGTCAAAAGCTACGTTATAGCGCCCATCTAACAGAGCCAAAATCTTCCCGGCCAGGATCATTGCCTGCATCCCGCGCGGGCTGGCCCCATAACGGACGTAATCGCGCACAATAGCCGGTGATTCAGGATCCTGCGGATGGGTGGCCTTCAGCACGCGGGCCGCAAACGCGGTGACGTGACTGGCAATCGGCACGCCGCGCGCCAGCGCCTGCATTGCGCGGATTTTTTCGCCATCTGCCGCCGGGCTGGCCGCTGGCGTAGATGTGGTGGTGGTGCGGTTGGCAATTTCCACCAGGTCTTCCACCGAAGGAAAGGGCACGTCAATCTTGAAGAAGAAGCGGTCTAACTGCGCTTCTGGCAGGGGGTAAGTCCCTTCCATTTCCAGCGGGTTTTGGGTCGCCAGCACAAAAAAAGGTTCCGGCAGCCGCCGGGTGACTTTCGCTACCGTCACGGAGTGTTCCTGCATGGCTTCCAGCATGGCCGACTGCGTTTTGGGTGTGGCGCGGTTGATCTCATCAGCCAGCACCAGGTTAGCAAAGATCGGCCCCGGCTCGAACTGAAACTGCCGCCGCCCCTGCTCATCCTCAACGATCAGGTTCGTTCCCACAATGTCAGCGGGCATCAGGTCAGGCGTGAACTGAATGCGCGCAAAAGAGCAGTCCACCGCCTGCGCCAGGGTGCGTACCAGCATGGTTTTTCCCAGGCCAGGTACGCCTTCCAACAGGGCATTGCCGCCTGCCAACAGCGTAACCAGGGTGTGACGCACCAATTCACTCTGCCCAACGATCACCCTCCCTACCTGGGCTTCGATCTCCGCCGCGGTTGCGCGGAATTCATCTGCGGTTATGGTCTCAGTTTCCATGGTTTTCCTTTATTCTGCAGGCGCGAGCGGCGCCTGATATTCATAGATCACCCGACTCGCTTCATCCAGGCCTTCAGTGTGTCCTTTTCATCGGTTAAGGTTCTAGTTGCGAAAAGTAGTTCTTCACGTAGTCCTTCAGACCCGGCGGGATATAAGACTGCTCCATCGCCTGCGAGGCCGCATCCAGATACGACTGGTAAACGGACTGGTAAGGAACCAGGGCCGGGTTGTTGACCCCACCCAGCGGGTTTTGCTGCTCGCGGCTGGTGGTTTCGCCCTGGTCGGTGTCTTGCCCAGGGATAGATAGCTCCCCATCGCCCTGCCCGCCGCGCTCGCGCGGCACGTAGACCTGGTTATCCAGCTCGCCAACCCCGTCGGGGCGGGCTTCGCCTTGCGGGTCCCCGGCCCGACCAGAGCGGTTGGCCCCAGGCAGGGTATTGGCGGTCGTGCCACCGCCCCCACCGGGCTGTGAACCCTGCCCGTTCTGCCCTTGTCCGCTTTGGCCGCTCTGACCGCTTTGCCCACTCTGGCCGTTCTGCCCCTGATTACCCTGCCCACTTTGCCCGCTTTGAGACGGACGGTTGCCCTGCCCGTTCTGGGCAGTCTGCTCCCCCTGCTGTCCGCTGTTGGCGACGGCCTGGCGGCTGCTCTGTAACTGTGAGAGACTGCGGCTCAGGGCGCGCTGGTCGGCGATTTCGCCTTCGGCCTGCCGCATCTCTCCGGCGGCCTGTTCGGCGGCCGCTTGCGCCTGCTGCATGTCACCATCCTGGGCGGCCTGGGCCAGCGCCGCCAGTGACTGCGCCAGCTCGCTGTCGCCGGCCTGGGCGGCGCGCGCGGCCATTTGCGCCAGTTGCTCCGCCAGGGCGGCGCGCTCTTCCTGGCTCATCGCCTCCAGTTGTTCAGCCAGTTGCTCCAGGGCCTCGGCGGCGGCTTCCAGATCACCGCGCGGCGTTTCGGTCTGGTTTGCCAGGGCCTGCAATTGGGCGGCCAGGGCTTCTAGCATCGCCTGGCGCTGTCCGGCGCGCGGGTCAATCTGCTGGCGCAGGCTCTCTTCCAGGCGCGAAATATCAGCCAGGGCCTGTTCGCGGTCGCCGGGGTTCTCGCGCAGGCGGCGGGCCAGTTCATCCAACTGGCGGAGCAGTTCTTCGCGCTCTTCCGGGGTCATTTCATCCGCATTAGCAATTTCCTCGCGCAGCCGTTCCACGGCTTCGGCCTGGCGTTCTACCTCGCGGGCTGCTTCGGCGCGCTCGCGCAGGATCTCATCCATAGGGTTGGGAAGCCAGATCAGGGCCAGGCTGGCCGCCAGGGCGATGCCAGCGTATAACAGTGCGCGGCGGTGAGCGCGCAGCGGAAAATCTTGCCCTGGCCGGATCTGCCCAGCCGCACGTAGCGCGTCAGCGTGGAGTTTTTGTACCAGTTCCGGTCGAAAACCGGCCTGTACGGCTTGGGGCAGCATTGGATTATCGCTTTCTAGGGCTAGGCTGGTAGAGAGGCGCTCTTTCAGCCCCAATTCGGCCTCGACCCGGCGGGCGACGCGCAGCGGAGGCATTGGACGCAATAGCGTATAGCCAAGAACAGCCGCCAGCCATGCCCCCACCGGTAACAGCGCCCATCTCAGCAGGTTTTCCACCGGCCAGATGCGCCCAGCCGCCAGCACGCCCAGCGCGGCCAACAGCGCCAGCCACAGGCTTTGCTGGGCCAGGGCGATGCCGTCGCGCCAGCGCAGCCGCCGTGCGAACCGCCGCAAATACGGAATTAAAGCTGAGGTTGCCATTTTAGCTGGTCCATTCCACCCCGGTCGTGCCGGTGATGGTCCATTGTCCATCAATGAATTCTAAAATATATGTCTTCCCGGCTGCGCCCAGGCCGCTGAAGTACAGGCTGGCCGGTACGTGGACGCTCCCATCCTTTTGCGCGTGGAGATTCCCAAAGGTGACGATCACCCCGTTGCCTTCGACCTGCCCGGTCTGCGGGTCTTTGGCAACTTCGTCGCTCGAAGCTGTCCAGCGGATTTCCGCTGGCAGATCCGCCAGGGCCGCGCTGATGCTCTGCATGGTGGCTTCGTCCAGCGTTACCGGCTCTTCTTTGGGCGTGTTGGGGTCTCCCACGCCGTCGTCGGTCGTTTGCACCAGGTAGATCACCGGCCAGTTCGGAGGCTGGTCGCCAAAGGTGTGATCAACGGTGTACAACTGCCGCGCCACTGCCGCGTAGATTTGCGCGCGCGCCTCTTCGTTCAACGTAACCTCTCCCGGTGCGGCGGGGGTGCTGGTAGGTCTGGAAAGCGGCGTAGGGGTTGGCCCCCCAGGCGGTGGGTAGATTTGTACGACCTGCTGTTCGACGGCAATAACGGGGGGGGGCATTATGGGGGCCGGCGTTGGGTCAAAGCCCAGACCGTTCGCCCGGGCCCATTCGTAGCGCCCGGCAGTTAGCAAGAAGGCCGCCGCTACCAGCCCGCAGAAAACCATCAGAATGGCCGCGCCCACCAGTGCCTCGCGGGCGCGGATGCGAAACCGGCGCGTTGGCTGTACCAGGCGCATCGTCATCAGATACAGCACCAGCGACAGGCTCCCATAAAAAGGCAGGCTGTAGTGATACAGCGGGCGCGGAATTTCCGTCTGGCTGATAGGGCTGATGCCGATGTTCCAAATTCCGCTCAGAACGTAAAACAACTGGAAGAAACTATCCGACTGTGACAGCGAAGGCGCCAGGGCCGCCGCCAGCGCCGAGATCGGGCTGGGCGCCAGAATCCAGCGCGGCGGCTCGCTCTGCCGCAGCACGCCCACCAGAACGGCAATGAAGATCGGCGCCGCAGTCATCAGCACCACCGTAATGTAGCTGGCAACAGTGGCCCATCCGGTGCGGCCAAACAGGGCCGACATAAACAGCCCCAAAATCCCCACGGTGATGGCAATCACCAACAGCACCACCAGCGCCTTGATCATTTCGCGCGGCGCGACGCCGCCGAAGATAAACACAATGCTCGCCAGCGGAATAGCCGCGAACAACAGCAAGAGCACGTAGCTCATCGCCGAGATTAACTTGCCCCACAAAATGCGCGCCGGTGATAGAGGCGTCGCCATGAGCATTTCGTAAGTCTGCTTTTCTTTTTCACCGCTGATGGCCCCCGCTGTCACTGCCGGGGTGATGGCGCAGATCATAAACAGTTCCAGGTAGGCCAGCGCCGCAAACATCCCCTGGCCCAACTGTGGGCTGAGGACAGTGGTGTAGCGCGAAGTCGCCAGAACCAGTTGCAGCAGGCCAAAAAGGACGCCCCCGGTGAGCAGCAGTACAATCGTTAACGTGATAAACGCGCGCGGTCCGCGCATTCGCGAGCGCAGTTCCTTCACAATAATCGGGTTGACGCCCAGGCGGAAGCCTGAGCGCGCCATCCATTGCTTCACGCCACTTCTCCTTTCGTCAGGCGCAGGAAGACTTCTTCCAGGCCGGTGCGGTTTTCACTGAACGAGACCACGCGCGTCCCCCGGCTGACGAGGGCCGCCAGCAGATCGGCCACGGCATTTTCGTCGCCCGAAAAATCCACGTCCAACTTAACCCCACTTGCGCCGTTCACCGGGTCGGCCTCAATCCTGCCCACGCCCGGCTGGTTGCGCAGAATAGCTTCGGCTTCTGCCGCATCCGATAATAGATGGATGTGCAGGCGGCGGCCTTCCTGTAACTGTGCGCGGATCAGGTCCAGCCGCCCGCTGGCGACCAGCCGCCCGCGCTCGATGATGCCAATCGAGTCGCACAGCTCGGCCAGTTCGCTCAAGATGTGCGAACTCAACACCACGGTTTTCCCCATTGCGCCCAATTCCCGCAGCAGTTCGCGCATCTCCACCCGGGCGCGCGGGTCCAGGCCCGAAGCTGGCTCGTCCAGAAGCAGTACCTGGGGGTCGTGCACCATGGCGTGCGCCAGACACAGGCGTTGGCGCATCCCCCGCGAGAGCGTATGCACGTAAGCGTCGCGCTTTTCCGTCAGGTCCACCAGGTCCAGCAGTTCATCAATAATCACCTTGCGCCGCCGGGCCGGCAGCTCGTAACAGCGCGCGAAGAAATCCAGGTATTCCCAAACGAGCAGGTCTTCGTAGACGCCGAAAAAGTCCGGCATGTAACCGATCTGCCGGCGCAGAATCGTCAGATTTTGCTGGATCGGGTTGCCGTTGAGGATGATTTCGCCGGAAGTCGGCTCCAGCAGGCCGGCCAGCATCCGCAGCGTAGTGGTTTTGCCCGCGCCGTTGGGCCCGATCAGGCCGAATAACGACCCTTTAGGGATTGCCAAATTCAAGTCCTGCACCGCCGTAAGTTTGCCATACTGCCGGGTCAGATTGCGGGTTTCAATCGCCATCGTAGGGGTTGCTTCGCTCACTGCGCACCTCCGGTTGCCGGCCCACGCTCGGCATCCAGGCCCATGTCTAAATAATAGCAGGCGAACATCGCGCCGTCGCTCTTCAGGCGCACGCGGATTGCGCCGCCATCGCTGACCAGCCCAGCAGGTTCGCGGATTTCGTTAGTGCCCATCACCGGGTCCTGGATGGCATTCCAGCTTTCGTTTTGCCAGTTCCACAGGGCAACCTCTGGCAACGCCCAGTCTCCCCCGCTGTCGCGCCAGATGTTTAATTTTAACGCTTTCAATCGGGCGTCGCCAAGCTCAGCCGGAACCCGGAACTCAAATTCGGCTTCTCCACTTCCCATGCTGACCGAAGCCGTATTGTTAGGGCCGCAGGGGCCGCCGTCGCGCGGCATTTTGCTCAGACTGCCAGGGACCATGCCGATGTGCAGGCTGATCGCCCCGCTTTCGGAAATGTTGAAATTCAAAGAGGTATATACCAGCGCCGTAGTTTGCTGTGAAAGGCGGTTATTGCGCACCTCAACGTTGGGCGGGGCCTGATCGAGCCAGCCAAAGACTGTCACCGGGTTGCCGCGTGTGATAGAAGAGTCGCCGCCGGGGAAGACGCGGCTGTTAATGGCGGCCTTCGCGCCCCACGACATATTATTATCCAGCACAGCGCTGAGAATATTGATTTTTAGATCAACCGCGCGCGGGTTTGGCCCGGTCTGGTTCATGCGGTCCTGGAAAACCAGGTAGCTGATGGGCGGCCCAAAGCGTTCTGCTTGCAGGTTGCCCAGCCCCAGGTCCACTTTGGCTTCCTCACCGGGGGCCAGGTCGCCCAGGCGGACAAAACGGGTCTGAATCACCACCACCACATCGGTGAGAGTGTAGGGAGTCTCATTGCGCACCACGCCGGTCAGAACGTCGTTTTCCATGCGCAGATCCCCCCTGATCTGCCCAAAATCGTCCCAGGTCTCCTCAGCCATGAAGCTCTGCATCGAGAACTGATTGACCGTCAATCCTCGGATTGTCGAAGGGTTGCCCTGGGTGAAAACCATCTCGCCGCCTATCGAAGGGCCGCCCGGCCCCCAGCCGCCCCCGTCATAGCCGGTCATCGGCGAGACCAGGCCGCCGCCTTCTACCAGAATCTCATACGATTGCTGGCGGGGTGAAAACAGCCCCATATAGCTGGTGACAGCCGCCGTTCCGCCCGGCTGCACCTCAACGATGGCAATTTTGTTCATTAACAGGTCCGTTCCGCGCATCACGTAGCCGGTCCAAAAGGCCCCGGCAGTGAAGGCCAGCGTAATCGCCGGGATGGTGACCCAGGCCAGGTGCAGACGGCGCAGGCGGCGCAGCGCCAGGTAATTGGCCGGCCCGACCATCACAATATACACCAACAGCAGGATGGTTAATCCCTGAATCGAAGGCAGGTCCAGCGAGGGGATGTTGGTAAGGGCATAAAAAAGCTGGTTCCCGCGCATCTGGCGCAGAGAAACGTCGAAGGGCATATTAGGTGGGTAGGCCGCGCCTGGTGCAAGCAGCTTTTCCCAGAAGGTCTGAGTGCCCGGCCAGCCGTTGAACGGAACGCCGCTCAGGTCGAAGGCCACAAAATCAACACTGCCGTTCCCAACGGCGCGCTCAATCACCAGCGGCAGCGCCTCGCTCCCCGCCAGGCGTTGGCTCTCTGCGTCCGGCTTGCCCACGGCGGCTACCAGGCGCTGCTGGCCGAGAATGGGGTCTGCTCCGGCAAACCGGGCCAGTTCCTGAATATTGTCTGCGGCCACTTCGACGGTATTCTGCACGTGCGCCGGCAGCAGGGTTTCGGGCAGTCCTACCGTCGTTTCCAGCGCGCCCGCTCCCCCGCCGATCACCAGCCGCCCGCCGGCCCGCACCCAGGTTTCGATGGCCCCGGCCTGTCCGGGCGTCAGACGGCCGGTATCCACGTTATTCAACACCAGCACATCCAGCGAGCGCAGTGCCTCAGGACGTTCCGGCAGTTCCGCCAGTTCTACGTCCACAATCACCTTAGGCCGGTCCTGTCCTGGCAGAACGATGGCGTTCAACAGTCCCAGCGCCCCACGTTCTGGCGAGGCCAACCCTACAAAAAAGCTGATATTGGGCTGCGGCCTGACGCTGATGCGCTGTGTTGCCAGTACCTGGCCCTTGCTGACCAGGTTGACCTGAAGTTCACGCGAAAAGTTGTTGGGCAGGATATATAAGGGAAACTGCTTGCGCGAACCTGTTGGCAGTGTGATGGGGGCCGCAAACACCGTCGTCCCCTGTGACCCCGTCACCTGCACGCGGACTTCGCCATCCACATCTTTCCCCTGGTTTTCCAATTCGATCCAGATGGGCAGCCATTCCCCGTATTTAAAATACCCGTCATACGCGGGAGTGGCGCTCAGGCGCGGGCCAGCCTGAGTCTGAGCCGCGGCGGGCAGACTCAATGCCAGCAAGCTGAATGCCAGAATGGCGGCAACCCACAATTTTCGTTTCAATGAACTTCCTCCACAGTTCCCAGATCGGTTGGCGCTTTTGCCATAGCAAAGCGAACCGCCCAGGGTTTGAATAGCTATAGGACGTAACAACCGGCCCAAAAGTTCCAGATTCCGGCTAGTTTGATTCGGTTAGGGAAAGTTTGCTGATGACCGCGCCGGCCGCCACCAGCACAGCGCCCGCCCACAACCCCACGCCGGGAGCCACGCGCAGCACCAGCGACGAAACCAGGGTTGATAACAGGGGCGTGAGATAAGAGAGCGAAGCAACCAGGATGAGATTTCCCTTGCGGACAGCCAGGTCCCACAGGATATAAGCCAGCATGGCTGGAAAGATCGCCATGTAAGCCAGCTCGAAGACTGCCGACAGCGTCCATTCTGAACTTTCGGGGCTGATAAGGCGCAAGACTCCCAGCACCAGGCCGCTGACCAGCAAAAAGGCCGGTACGGCACTGCCGTCTTCCTGGCCGCCCCACCGGCGGTTGAAATTGCTATACAGGCTCCACGCCACTGCCGCGACCAGCGCCAGCAGGTAAGGGAGGGCCGCGCCGCCGAACAGCGCGGGGAGTAACTGCCCGGCGGCGTCTGTGCCGGCTGTCATTGCCAGCCACACCCCTACCAGCGACAGCCCCAGGCCGAGAGCCAGCCAAGGTTTTGCCCTTTGCTTCAGGATTGGAATGGAAAACAACAGGCTCAGGCCCGGCCACAGGTAATTGATTAGCCCAACGGCCAGCACCTGCGCGCGGTTTTCCGCCATCCCCACGGCGGCATAGAGCGCCACCATGTACAGGACAAACAGGCCCCCACAGCCCCACAAGAAGGCGGGCCGCAGGCGCACCATCCGCGCCAGACTGCCGCGCGCCTGCGCCTCCGCCGCTGCCAGGCCCACCACCCCGGCCAGGGTGTAGATCAGCGCCGCCGCCGTCAGCGTGCCAAGCCGCTCGGTCAGCGAGCGCGAAAAAGCGATGGTCGTGCCCCACAACAAGATGGCCGCGACCCCCGCCAGGGTATAGCGTGTGGGTAGAAGATCCGTCTTCATAAGAACTTAATTATTGTACTATGAGAGCAATCTGCGAAGCAACAATTTTGATTGTCTAGACTTCTTTTTAAGAAATCCCTTGAAAGTTTTGTTGATAATTTTAATAAACCCGTTAAAAGGTCGTTGACAACCTCAATAAAACGCGATATGATTAAATTGTTCATTGAAAGTTTTACTGAATTTACCAAATACCCGTTGAAATTCCTTGTGGTTGTGGTGTGATTTTGGGCCTGTTGGCCCAAATAATTTCATCGTCTTCCTGGGGTACAGCGACTATGGCGTCTTCCGCAACCTTGCGCGATGTGGCAGAACTGGCGGGCGTGTCCATTGGCACGGCTTCTCAAGCCCTCAATAATCGCCCCAATGTCTCTCCAGAAACGCGCGCCCGCGTGCTGGATGCCGCCCTATCGGTGGGTTATCAGATGAAAGACCCTCCCCCGTCCACTGAAACCAACCTGTCGGTGATCGGCATGTTGACCAAAAATGATTTTGGACTGCCGATTACGGCCAACGCGTTCTACTCTTATGTGCAGGCCGGGGTGGAGAGTGAGTGCCGCAAGCTCAATATCGGGCTGATGTACGCCACCATTATTGTGGACCAGCAGAACCGCCCTGTCACCTGGCCGACCATGATCAGTGAACAGCGCATTGATGGGTTGATCCTCATTGGAACCTTTATCCCAGGCACGATTGACAGGATCGTCCGCCGTGCTGAGATCCCCGTTGTGTTGGTGGATAGTTACGCCCCCAATCTCAATTTCGATAGCGTGCTGACCGATAATGCCCAGGGAGCCGCTTCCGCCGTCCATTACCTGATCGACCAGGGCCATCAGCATATCGGGTTGATCGGCTCTAACCCCGATTCGCCCCCCAGCATCGCCGAGCGGCGCAGTAGCTACCTGGCCGCGCTTAAGGCGAGGGGTATCGAGCAGGCTTATGTGCAGGATTCTTTCCTTTACATGGAATCGGGGTACGAGGCCACCAAACGCCTGTTAAAAACATCCCCCCAGGTGACGGCCATCTTTGCCTGCAACGATGAAGTCGCCATTGGCGCCCTGCGCGCCGCCCGCGACCTCGGGCTGGATGTCCCAAGAGACCTGTCCGTCGTCGGCTTTGACAATACAGATATGGCAAAAAACGTCACCCCCGCCCTCACCACCGTCCACGTGCATAAAACCTGGATGGGTGTCATAGGCCTGCGTCACCTCTTAGATCGCGCCCAGAACCCAGATCGTCCTAAGGTGACGACCCTGGTTTCGACGCAGTTAATCATTCGTGATTCCGTCCGCTCGCTCAAGCCGCAAGCTGGCAGTGCTGGCAAGCAAGCAGACTGAATATTTAACAGTAGTAGTTGCTCCTCCTTACAGGTAAGTTCAACAATTGATCTGCCGGTTAATTGAAATACCGGAAGCGTTTTAATCAACCAGGTAGGGCCGCTGGACGTTTTGTCGGGCCTGCAAGCCTCATGGTTAAGATCTTTCGGCGCTTTACCTGGTACAGTCCACAGCCTTTGCATCAAAAGGAGGTGATGATTCGCGAAATTCTTGTTTCACCTGCTGAGTCTGAGTTGTGTTAACCCAACGATCAACTGACACGGAGGAGTCAATGCGTAAGTTTGCTGTTATCAATCTGATTGTGGCGCTCATGCTGATTCTGAGCGCCTGCGCGACCTCGGCCCCGCCCACGCCCGAAGTGCAGGAGCCAACCCAGGCCCCCGCGGCCGAGGCTACCGCCACCCAAAAACCGGCCGCTGAGGCCACCGCCACCACTGCCGCCGAACCTACCGCCACCCTGCCCCCGGCTGCGAAATACAACGAGTCGCCCATGCTGGCCGAGTTGGTCAAAGCCGGCAAACTGCCCCCGGTTGAAGACCGCCTGCCCGAAAACCCCATGGTGGTAACGCCCCTGGTAGAGGTGGGCAAGTACAGTGAAGAATTGAAGTTCGGCTTCGTCGGCGCTAACGCCGCCTGGGGTGGTTTCCTCTACCTGGCTGGCTGGGAACACCCGGTTTCGTGGAGCCCCGATTTCAGCACCATCGTCCCCAACATCCTCGAAAGCTGGGAGACCAGCCCCGACGCCACGGAGTACACCTGGCACATCCGCAAGGGCCTCAAGTGGTCTGACGGCGAACCCTACACCGCCGACGACATCATCTTCTACCTCGAAGATGTGATCGGCAACACCGACCTGTTCCCCGGCGGCATCGGCGCCGACTGGCTGCCCTCTACAGAAGTCGCCAAGGGCCTCAAATGGGAAAAGCTCGACGACTACACCGTCAAGTTCATCTTCCCCAAGCCCTACGGTACGTTTATGATCCAGCTTGCCACCTGGGGCGGTCGCCAGTTCACCCAGTACCCCAAGCACTACCTGATGCAGTTCCACAAGAAGTACAACCCCGACGTTGATGAGCTCGTGGCTGCCGACGGTAACGTCAAAGATTGGATCGGCCTGTTCTTCAAGAAAGGCCCCGATACCTGGGGTGATCCACAGCGCTTCTTCGATGATCCCAACCTGCCGTCCATGTCCCCCTGGGTCACCAAACAGCCGTTAGGGACCGGCACGACCATTATCCTGGAGCGCAACCCCTATTACTGGAAGGTGGACACCGAGGGCAACCAGCTCCCCTACATTGACAAAGTGACCGGCATCTCCTACCAGGATGACCAGAGCCGCACTTTCGCCATGCTCAACGGCGACCTCGATTACATCAAAGACCCCGGCGAACCGAGCCGCGAACTGTATTACGGCGCCGTGGATGAAGGCAAGCCCATCGCGATTTACAACCCACAGCCCGATGGCGGCAATACCCAGTCCATCCACTTCAACATGACGGTCAAGGACCCCATTCTGAACGAAGTCTTCAACAACAAAGACTTCCGCATCGGCATGTCGCACGCCATTGACCGCGCTGAGATTATCGAAGTGGTCTTCAAGGGCCAGGGTAAACCTGCCCAGGTTGCGCCGTTAGAGTCTTCGCCGCTCTACAACGAACAGCTCGCCAACCAGTACCTTGAATATGACGTAGACCTGGCCAACGAGTACCTCGACAAAGTACTGCCGAACAAAGATGCCGAGGGCTTCCGCCTCGACAAGAATGGCCGCCGGTTTAACTTCCTGCTGACCTTCTCCAATGACCTGTCATTTGGCACGCACTACGTTCAGGTGGCCGAACTGCTCATTAAATACTGGAAAGCAGTGGGCGTTGACGTCACCATGGACTCGATCACCGACGCTGTGCTGGGTGAGCGCCGCAAGACCAATGACATCCAGGCCTACCTCTACCACGGCGGCGAGGGCGGCGCGGGTATTACGGCCATCCTCGATCCCCGCTGGCACGTGCCCGGTGAATTCCACGGTTACTTCGGCACCGGCTGGTACCTCTGGCG
>DAOUAC010000027.1:0-59760 GCA_034434155.1 Anaerolineaceae bacterium | reverse complement strand
GCTGTATTTCAGCCCCACCGACCTGCCCCCCGCCGGTGATAATACCATCCCCGACCTGAGTATTGCGGATTGGAGCGTGGAGGTCACTGCTGGGGCCGTAAAGGGAACCAATGACGCTGTTCTGCGCGTGACCCCCGCCGCCTTCCCCGACACTGAAGAAACCCCTGCCAGCGGCATGACCTATGCCCTGCGCCTATGGCGCGACGATGGCGGCCCGGTCTACACGGTGCGCCCGTCCCTAACTCCCGCCGGCCCCGGAACCCAGGGAGCCGTGAACGGGCAGGTGCAGTTTAAGATCGTCGGACTTACGCACGGCGTCACGTACTTCTGGGCCATCCAGGCCATTGACGCTTCCTTTGCCGGTTCCAACTGGGTGAGCGGCAACCCCGCCGACCCGGTCTTCGATTTCCTCGCCAACGCCCGCCCTGCGGCGGTCAACGATGACCTGGCGGTTCAGGAAGACGGCCCCGCCGGTTCCATCAACGTTCTGGATAACGACAGCGACCCCGACTTTGAGGCGGTAGACCCTGATGTCCCCGACGCGCTGGCGATTGTCCCCGGCTCGCTGCTGCCACCCGATGCTGATGACGCCACTCCCGGCTACCAGTCCGCCAGCGGCGCGACCATCACCTTCGACGAGGCCACCGGCCTGTTCACCTATGCCCCTGCCCCCAACTGGAACGGGACCGAAACCTTCAGCTACCGGCTGGCAGATGAACACGGCACGCCAGACCCCGACCCGGCGGTGATCTCGGTGGTTGTGGGCGCTCAATTCGACCCGCCCACTCTGACCGACATCCTGCTGAACGGCGTTTCGGGGCGCGCTTTCACCACGCCCGAAGATCAGCCCTTCACCCCTATCCGCGTATTAGGCACGGACGTAGACGGGCAGAATGTTTCCTTTGACATCAGCCAGGCCCCCCTGTTGGGCGCGCTCAGCCCGATCCTCACCAATCCCGGCGATTGGACGTACACTTTCTCGCCAGCCCAGAACTGCAACGGCTCTGACAGCTTCAAGGTACGCGCCGCCACCCCTGGCCTGAGCGGGATGGATTACTCCGCCGAAGAGACGGTGACGATTACCATCACGTCTGTCAACGACCGGCCTATTGCCCACGCCGCCACCTTTGACCTGCCGCTCTCCGGCCCCGCGGTCCTCTCCGCCGCGGACCCCGACAACGACTCGCCGTGCAGCAGTGAACCCGACCAGACCCTCACCTTCCACCTGGTTGATAACGCCGCCCATGGCACAGTCAGCCTCTCCGCTGGCGGCAGCTTTACCTACACCCCTAACCAGGGCTACACCGGCGATGATTTCTTCACCTTCCGCGTCTACGACGGCGTGGAATACTCCGAACCTGCCCTGGTGACGCTCCTGCGCCCCAATACGCCGCCCATCGGGAACGACTCGGCCTTTGACGTGACCGAAGACGTGAACTTCACCGGCGCGTTTGACATCTCCGACCCCGATGGTCACGCCCTGACGGTGGACGCGATCCCGGTTGTGCCGCCTCAGCACGGCACGGTGACGGTGCTGTACAACAACACCCTCTCCCGTTGGGAGTTCACCTACGACCCCGCCGAAAATTACAATGGCTCAGACCAGTTCACCTACCGCGTCCGCGACACGCGCGGCGGTACGGATGAAGGCGTCATTACGCTCGCCATTGCCCCGGTGGATGACCGCCCGATCTTCACCACCCCTGCCCAACTGCCCAACACCCCTGAAGAAACTGCGCTGGTCTATACCGTCCTCGCCACCCAGCCCGCTGACGAGAGCGACCCGATCACTTACAGCGTGGTGACAGAACCAGCGCGCGGCACGCTCACCCTTGACGGCGTCAGCGGGGAGTTTACCTACACTCCAGCCCTTAACTACAACGGCGTTGATACCTTTACCCTGCGCGCCGCGCAAGAAAACGGCCTGGAAGATGAGCGCGAGTTCACGGTGCTGGTCACGCAGGTCAACGACCTGCCCGTGCTGATCGGCGACACCTTCCCTGCGGTTGATGAGGACACCAATCAACTCATCGGTGACCTCAAGACCCTCATCGCAGACGTGGACAACGACCCCGCCCTCAACGATCTGGCCCGCTGGCCGGCCCAGAGCTTCCAGTTCACGCTTGGAGACCTGCTCCCCGCAACCGTCCGGCTGACCCCAGAACGCGAAGCGGCCTTCCGCGGCAACTTTACGCGCGCGGGCAATTTCATCTATGAACCGCTTGCCAATTTTTACGGCTCCGAGAGCTTTTCCTTCACCGTCAGCGACGGTGTAGGCGTTACCGGGCAGTTGGTGGTCAACCTGGTCGTTAACCCGGTCAACGACCCGCCCATCGCCGCGGCCGACAGCATCACCATCAGCGAAGACAGCGGCCCGGCCCAGATTTTCGTCCTGGCGAATGACACCCTCAACCCGCCTGCTTACCCGGACCAGACCGACCCGGTTCTCGACCGCGTCAGCGCGGCTCCGCCTGCCGCCGGGGTGGTAGAAGTAGTCGGCGGCGAATACGTCCGCTACACGCCAGCCCTCAACTATTGGGGGACCTTTACCTTCTCTTATACGCTGGTAGATGGCCCCTATGAATCTACCGCGACCGTCACCGTCACAGTGACGGCGGTAGAAGATACCCCCGTGCTGGCCCCCATTGACTACGACGCGCGCATTTCCCCCGGCGAGACGCTCACCTTCACGGTTTCTGGCAGTGATGGCGACGGCGATCCGCTGACGTACTCTGCGGCTTACCTGGTCAACGGCCTGCCGCAGCCCATGCCCGCCGGGGCTTCGTTCAACCCGGCCACGCGCACTTTTACCTGGACGCCCACCAACGACCAGGTGCGCGCTGACCCCTATACCTTTAATTTCACCGTTTTCGATAACCACAACCGCTCGGCCTCAGCCGCCGCGCAAATTTGGGTCGGCGCTGACCTGCGCCTGACGGGCAACGCCCCTACCGAGGTAAAAGCAGGCGAGGCCATCACCTATGCCATGCTCGTCACCAATAACAGCACGGCCACCGTTACCGGCGTGGCGGTGACGGCCACCCTCCCGGCTGGCGTGACGTACAGCGATGCCGAATCCACCGGTGACTGTGCCTTGTCCGGGCAGACCGTCACCTGTGCATTGGGCAGTCTGACCGCCGGGCGCATGGTTCCAGTGACCATTGTGGTTTACGTACCTGCCAATACTGCCGATGGAAGCATATTGGCCTTCACCGCCCTTGCCGGGCAGGTCGAAGCCGACAGCGAGCCAAATAACAACCAATTTACGGCCAGCACTACTGTCTTGGGTGCTCCGCCTGCCGTAAAGGTCTTCCTGCCGTCGGTGTTGGGCGTGCCTTAATCGGCAGTCAGTAAACAGCTTCTAGCGATCAGCGGTCAGCTAACAAAGCTGACCGCTGATGCGTTTATTTAGTGAGCTGGAAAAGCGGTTAGCTAACCGCTGATTGTTGTCTGCTGCCTATGGTTTGGTAAACGCATCTTTTTGTGGGTCGTAAGCCAGGGTATAGATGTGGGTGGGCTGGACTTCCAGCGTCTCCGCAAAGAGCGTGCGCCAGTTGGCTCCGTCGTCCATCATCCGCACCTCCACCGCGCGGGTTCCGGCGGGCAAAACCAGGCTGCTCATCCCGGTAATCATGCCCTCTTTGCGCAGACCCGCCGGTGCATAAGTTTCTGCCAGCGCCAGGCGGCCATCCACCCACACCTGGATCTGCACCGGGTAGCGCTCGCCGCCCATGATTTGGGCGCTGTCCACCGAGGCGTGTTCGGGCAGTTTTACCCCGGCGGCATCCAGGCTCGTTTTAACCACCCCATGATGCTCAACGACGATGCGCACCCGGCCTTCCCCGGCCCTCGCACGCCCGGCAGTGAGTTCGACCGGCAGAGCCAGCAGCGTCAGCAGAACCAACCCCAGCAGTGCCGCCGCCAGGCCGGGCCAGGCCTTCTGGCGCTCACGCCAATCGGACAGGGTTGGGGGCGGCGCTGCCCGCCAGTTGGCCGGCAGGGGATCATCAGGCGCAGACTCCACCCAGTGTAGTTCGGGCCGCAGTAGGGCCTTGCGCCGCTTAAAGCGGGCCGCCAGCCAGTGCGGGCCTTCGCGGTTGGCGCAGTCATCGGTTGGGCAAGAGTAGAAGGCGATCTCGCTCACTCCGGCGGTGAACAGTTCCTTTGTCCAGACGGGGTCCACCATGCCTACGCACGGCAGAACGCATACCAGGGCATCGTCTTGTGGCTTCACCCCTCCGGCGGACGCCAGCCGCCGGCAGGTGAACACCACCGCCGGAGAGCGGCCTTCCGCCGTCTGGCGCTGTACGCGCGCTAACAGCCCTTCGCGGTACACGCTGTGGGTCGGCAGATGCTGCAGTTCGATCCCTGCCGTTGCGCATGCTCCCACGCAGATGCCACAGCCCGTACACAGGTTGGGGGTGACGCGGGCGCGGCGCTTATACCCGCTGGGATCGCTCTCGTCGCGCGGGAGCATCTCAATGGCGTGATAGGGGCATTCGATGGAACATAACGAACAGCCCGTACAGCGTTCATCGGTGACAACCGCCGGTCCCGGGTGCCTGCCGCGCGCCAGCCAAGGCAGTGCCAGCAGGACCACCAAAACCACCGCGCCTGCCAGCGTCACTGCCAGGCCGCCGAAGCGTTCTGCCAGCGCCAAAAAGCCCAAATACCACAGGTCTAACTGCACCGCTTCGACCGCGCGTTCCAGCGCCGCCGGAGCCGCACTGCGCGCCGGCCAGGCAACCGCTACTACCGCCAGCCCGGCAGTGCTGAGGATCAACACCCAGCGCGGGCTGACCAGGCGCGCCCGCGCCAGCCGCGCCACGTGGACGAGAATCAGCCCGGCAAAGCCCATAGGGATGAAAATGTGCAAAAACAGCGCGATCACGAAGGCCGAATACGTCGAAGAAGCGATGTCCGTCGTCAGAAAAGTCACGGCGATTGGCCCTTTGAGGGCCTCCATCGCCACTTCGGTGATCCACTGAGCGCGTTGATCCCACACCAGCCAGAAGCCCAACAACCCCGTGAACCACGCCAGCACTGCGATTACCCATCCAGAAACCCACGCCAGCCAGCGGCTGCCCCAAAAACGCCCCGAGGCCAGGCTCTTAAGCGCATGCAGCACCGCCACCACCAGGAAGGCATCTGAAGCGTAGCGGTGAACACTGCGCACCAGCAGGCCAAACCAGTTAGACGAAATGCGCTCTACCGATGGGTAAGCCGCCTCTACTCCGGGGCGGTAGATGGCCGTCAGGTACGCTCCAGTAATGCCCAGCACGACCAGCAGGAAGACGGCCAGCGTCCCCAGGTGATAGAGGGGGTTGAAGCGCGGGGTCGTCAGGCAGTTGATCCACCCTTCCAGTTTTGCCAGGGGCTTCTCGAAAGCGCGTGCCAGGCGGCCCTCGCCGTAAGGGATGTTAACGTCGAAACGATGAGCCAAGATAGGTTCCTTTTCTGTCAATTCTGTTTAGCAGGGGAAGTAAGGATTCCTACGGGGAACACAATTTTACGTTTTGGTTGTCATCGGTAGGGGCGGGACCGCCACGTCTGGCAGTTGTTGGCCGGCCCTACCCTCGCTTTCACTCGGACCCGGAAAGCGGCGCAGGCGCAGGGCGTTGTGCGTCACCACCAGGCTGCTGGCTACCATTGCCGCCGCGCCGATGAGGGGGGTCAGTTGGCCGGCCATTGCCAGGGTGAGGCCCACCAGGTTATAGACAAAAGCCCAGGCCAGGTTTTGGTGCAGGCGGCGGCGCGTGGCGCGTGCCAGGGCGATCAGCCAGGGGGCCAGGCGCAGGTCGTCGCGCACCAAAACGGCTTCTGCCGCCGAGCGCGCCACCTGCGCCCCGCGCGCCAGCGCCAGCCCCACCCCAGCGGCGGCCAGTGCCGGCCCATCGTTAATGCCATCGCCCAGCATGGCCGCGCCGGAACCCCGTGCTTGAATGCGCGCCAGCTTTTCCTCCGGTGACAGCCCGCCCTCTACTGCAATGCCCAGCCGTTCCTGCCAGCGCGCCCCCGCCGCGGGTGAATCGCCCGTCAGGATGGAAAGGCTCAGGCCCTGTCCGGCCAGTTCATCCAGAGCGGCGCGGGCATCAGCGCGCAGGGTTTCGCCCAGGGCCAGCGCACCGCGCACCTGACCGCCCCACCCGGCGAAGACTACCACCCAGCCCTCACGCTGCCAGCTTGCGGCGGCGGCCTCCAGGCGGGCGGAGAGGGCCAGGCCGGCGCTGTTCATCAGTCGGCGGCTGCCGGCCCATACCCAATCTCCGCCCACCTCGGCGCGCACGCCCGCCCCCGGAAGCGCCGCGAACACAGCCGGAGCGGTCACCGCCAGGCCGCGCGCTCTGGCCTCGGCTACCACCGTCTGCGCCAGGGGATGCTCAGACGGGCTTTCGGCGGCGGCGGTAGCGGCCAGCAGTTCGTCCTCACCGACCTGTTCCACGGCCACGGCCATCAGGCGCAGCGGCAGGCGCGTCAGCGTGCCGGTTTTGTCGAAGAATACGTGCTTCACCTGGGCCAGCCGTTCCAGGGCGGCGGTACTGCGCAAGATCACCCCATGTTGAGCGGCGCGCGCCAGGGCCTGCCAGAGCGTCAGTGGAGTTGCCAGCGCCAAAGCGCACGGACAGGCGATTAACAGCACCGCCAGGGCGTGCATCAGCCCGATCTCCAACCCGGCGCGGGCATTCCAAAACAGGAACGTGACCAGCGCAAGGACGGCGGCCAGGGGCATCATCACCGCCGCCAGCCGGTCGGCCAGCCGTTCTACCGGAGAACGCTGCCAGAGGGCGTGATGCAGCAGCCGTCCAATCTGCCCGGCGCGGGTGTTGGCTCCCACCGCTGAGACGATCACCTCAAACGTCCCGTCCAGGCTTGCCGAGCCAGCATAGACGGCTTCACCGGGACCGCGCAGTGCGGGCGTGGCTTCGCCGGTTAACAGGCTCTCGTCCACGTCGCCGCTGCCAGCCGCAATGCGCCCATCGGCGGCAAAACGCTCGCCGGGGCGGACGAGCAGGCGCGCGCCGGGCGCTAACTGTACCGCCGGGATAACCCGTTCGCCGCCGCCATCAACCACCGTAGCCTGGTCGGGAATCTGGCTCGCCAGTTCTTCCACGGCCTGTAAGCCGCTTTTATGCGCCCGCATTTCGATCCAGCGCCCCACCGTCAGCAGTACCAGCAGCATCGAAGCCGTGTCGAAATACACCTGCCCGGTGTGCATCAACAGGTTACGGGTGGAGAGAGCCAGCGCCGCCGCCGTTCCCACGGCCACCAGGGTGTGGGTGTTGGGCAGCCCGCGCAGCAGTCCTGCCAGTCCCGACTTCAAGATCGGCAGTCCTAAAATCAACAGCAGAGGAATGCTCAGGGCGAACTCCATCCACTGGAAGAACTGTACCAGCCACTGCTCATCGGGGCTTCCCCAACCCATCACCTGGCGCAGATAGATTAACCCGCTGCTGGTCATAATGTGCATCGAGAGCATTCCCCCCACCAGCATCCGGGTGAAGAAAGCATCCTCTTCGTCCCTGGGGGTCTCGCCTTCCAGATAAGCCGCGTACCCTAAGCGGCGCACACGGCGGCGGATCTGCTGGGGGGTGATGCGCTCCGGGTCGTAGGACACGGCGGCCTGCTGCTGCAAAAAGCTCACCTGGGCATTTGCCACCCCGCGCGTGGTTTGCAGGCTTTTTTCGATCAGCCAGGCGCAGGAAGAACACCATAGTCCACGCAGGTTCAGGGTAAGGGCAGCGCCCGCCTGGGCTGGCTCTGGATCTGGCGCGGGCGATTCCTTAATCAACGCCGCCACTTCCTGGCAGGCGCGGCAGCAGAACACTTCGCCCGCTTCGCCCTGGATAGGGTGAAAGGCCGGCAGGCCGCACAGTGAACAGTTGGAACGAGCAGGGGCTACCATACCATCACTTCTCCCACCATCAGGTGACTCACTACGCCCCAGGCGGCCAGTCCGCGCAGGGCTAGCTGTGCCCCAAAGAGCAGCAGCAGACTGGCGGCGGCATAGCGCGGCCATCGCAGGCGCAGTACCCGCCCTGCCAGCCAGCGCACCGCCAGCAGTGCTGGCAGCGTCCCCAGGCCAAAGGCGGCCATCCGCAGTGCCCCGCCCAGCGCGTCTGCCGAGGTCAGCGCCGTGAACAGGGCCGCTATCACCATGCCGCACGGCAGCAGGCCCCACAGCATCCCCAGAGTCAGAGCTGAGGCCCACCCCCGTCCTTTTGCGCCGCCCGGCCCCTTGACGCCGCCCGACTGGGCGCGCATGGCCCCGCCCCAGCGGCTCACCAGCGGGGCGAGCAGTCTTTCAGGTGAAGGCGCCCACCCAAGCACTGCCAGAGCAAAATATACCGCCGCATGCGCCGCTGCCAGTGCCAGCGCCCCTTGCAGTTGCCGCATGAGTGAAATTCCCAGCCCCGCGGCCTGGCCCAAGGCGCCCGCCAGCAGGCCTAATAGCGTGTACGTCGCCAGCCGGCCCAGGTGTAAGAAGATCACCGCTGAGCGCGCCCGCCCTCGCGCCAGCAGCGCCGCCGCTGGCCCGCACATCCCTACGCAGTGGCCCAGGCTGCCCGTCACCCCCAGCATGAATGCCATTAACATCCGCGCTCTCCTTTAGATTTTGCTCGTCAGCAGGGCCAGAAATACCACCATCAGGTAATAATTTGAGACCTTATACGTCATATACGCCAGCCGCTTGCCGGGGTTCAGCCACAGACGCACACACATGCCCACCCAGGCCGCTCCCACCGCCGCGCCTGCCCACAACCCGGCCCCGTTCAGCGCCGCCAGAGCGATCAGCGCCGTTAGGTAAGCATGGGCGAAAATAAACGGCGCGGTTTTGCGCAAACCGATCACCGCCGGCAGCATGGGGAACCCGGCACGGTGATAGTCGGTGACATGGGCCATAGCAAAGGCCCAAAAATGCGCCGGAGTCCAGAAAAACACCAGGGCGGCTAAAGCAAAGGGGGCCAGCGGCCAATCAGCCCGCACCGCCGCCCAGCCGGCCAGCACCGGACAGCACCCCGCCAGCCCGCCAATGACCACATTCAGGTACGTCCGGCGCTTGAGCAGTAGCGTATAAACCGGCACGTACACGATGATCCCTGCCAGAATCAGCAGGGTGGCTTCGAGCGGCAGGGTGAAGAGCGCCAACAGCACTCCCATGCCGCATAAGAGCAGTCCCCAATGCAGTGCCAGCCGTTCCGACACCAGACGGCCAGAAGGCAGTGGGCGGCGCGCCGTGCGCGGCATTTGGGCGTCGAGGTCACGCTCCAAATACTGGTTGAGCGACGCCGCTCCCCCAGAGGCCAGCAGCCCAGATACCAGCAGTGCCAACAGCACGCCCGGCTCCACCCACGGACTGGCCGCCGCCAGCGCCGTCGTCATGGCGGTAAAAACTAAAACCACCGTCACGCCGGGCTTGGTCAGCGCCAGCAAGTCACGCAGCGTTTGCTTCCACACCGCCGGGTGAAAGAGCGCCAAACGATCTATCGTCTCTTTTTTTAGCATGGGCTTCTCTCCTGGGTCATTTCTGGTTGGGTTCAGGGCGCGGACCCGCCCTGAACTCCATTCATCCTACCGGATAAACCACGTCCGGCCCAACAGCCACCAGTTGCCAAAGTAATACAGCATGAACCACATCAGGAAGGCCAGTACCAGCACAAACGTGCCTTTCGGCTGCACCGCCGGGTGCTCCATATCCGCATACGATACCGAGATTGACTCTACCAGCGGGTTGCGGTCCCCCGTTGCCAGCAAAAGCTGTGAGGCGTCTTTGCGCTTGCCCGTCAGGATCGAAACCAGCACAATCGTCACGTACATGATTCCGCCGGTCACAGCAATCAACGCGCCGATGCCCAAAATCGCCAGAGTGATCTCCACCGTCCCCGGAATGGTCACGGGAAACTTGGCGTTGGCAAAGGTAACATCCCAATGGCGGCGTGGAACTCCTTGCAGGCCAGAGGTGATCATCCCCACCGAGACCAGGATCATGCCAATGCCGTACACATACGGCTGCCAGGTAGCCCACTTCTTCAGCTTCAGTTCTTTACGGAAAATCAGGGGGATCAGGTAATAAGTAATTGCCATAAACGCAGTGGTTGTGCCGCCCACCACTGTGCTGTGGAAGTGCCCTGGGATGCGCAAAGTGTTGTGCGCCAGCATGTTAATCTGCTCGGTCCCCAGGGTTACGCCCGTCACACCGCCGATCCAGCCGAAGATAAACATTGACATCACCAGCCCGCCAAAGCCGGGTTCTTTCCAGGGGGCCTTACGCAGCCACTCAAACAATCCGCCGTTGTAGCCTTTCAGCCGCAGGGCCACTTCTACCGCCGCTGGCAGTGAAAAGGCGTGGATCAGACTGCCCAGCACCGCCAGGTACATCCCATAAGAGGTGTTGAACATCTTGTACCAGAAGCCCGTGCCCGGGTCTACCAACAGATGATGCACCGAACCGAGGTTGATGAAAAACAGGTACAGGATGAACGCCAGACGCGAGAGCTTCTCGTTGAGCGGCTTGCCCCCCACCGTGATGCCCACCAGCATGTACCAGATTGAGACCATCGCCGCCAGGTTGACCTGTTGGGCCGGGTGACCGAAGCCCCAGAACAGGTTGCGGTAAACCATCGGGTCGAAGTCAGCGACGACGCCCAACGACCATAAAAAGGCTGGCACAAACGTCAGCGCGCCTTCCAGCAGGGTGTAGACCGCCAGAATGGCCGCCGTCGCCAGGCCAAAGACCGCCAGCGGCAACGAGCCCTGGTAGCGCCCTTCGCGTTTGGCAATCGCAATATTGGCGAAGAACAGCCCCAAGCCGATCAACGCGCCGACAGCGAAGATAATGTAGCTCAGGTAAAACAGCGGGTGCGCCCGCATAGGCACATAGGCAGTGAACATCACGTCAGAGGTGTTGGTGGTAAAGATCACCACGTTCACCATCAGCCCGCCCACGACCATCAACCCAAAGGCAAACCAGGCCAGCCGCGGGTTGACCATGCGCGCGTTCAGCAGTACGGTACTGCCAAAATACAGCCCGCCGATCTCAAAAAAGACAATCCAGGCCACCAGCATATCAATGCCGTGCGCCGTGATCAGCCGGTAGAACCATACCGGGTTCAACAGGTGAACTGCCTGCCAGCGCGTCAGCGCGATCAGCAGGGCAAACAGACCGCCCAGCGACAGGCACGTCACCGCGGCCACCGCGTTGGCGATAATCAGCCGCTCGGCGGCCAGATCCACTTTTAAAGCCGTTACCGGACAGGTGCGGGCCTCGAACTCTTTGGCCGCCGGCATAGGTGCAGCGATTGCAGTCATACGCTCTGCTCCTTATTCTTCCACAATCATTTTTCCGACCATCACGTGGTGGCCTACCAGGCAGTATTCATTGCAGATCAGCGAAAATTCGCCGCTGGTCGTGGGGGTCAGCGTCACCACATAATCGTAGCCAGGCGAAACAGTCAGGTTCAGGTTTACCGGCTGGACCGACAGCCCATGCACAATATCCGTCGAAGACAGGTGCAGGCGGTACTGCTGGCCTTTTTTGAGCTTCAGAATCGGGTACCACTGCCACTGGCGGCCAACCAGGTAAATGTCGCCGGGGGGAGGCGCCACAACGGGAACGCCCTGCTCTTCACCGACCCTGTACTGCTCCACAAAGTTCGTCATGGCCTTGTTAAACTGCTCTGGGGTAACGCGGTAGGTAGTCGCCGGCACATTCTGCCGCCCCAGGCTGAACCACAGCGGCATCATAGCGGTCATCAGCACGCACCACATAAACGCAATAATGAGCCAGTTCTTCTCGTACCGGCCTAACGATCTCCACCATAGGGTTGGGGGGGGTAACATGCTTTTTCTCCTAATGCAAAAGGGTATCAGGGCGCGGCGGGGACGAACAGCAGTTCCAACAGGCCCCAGCCGTTATACAACAGCAGGCTGAAGGCCAGGGAGAGGATAAACCACAGAGCAATGTTGTCGAAGATCGCCTGCCCGCGCGGGGGCACGGCTTGTTCTTCGCCGGGTTGGGATGCTTTTTGCTTTTCCATAGAGCCTCCTTTGGGTCAATCGAGTGGGTCTTCGTCTCCACTGGTTTGCCCCTCCGTGCCAGCGCGGATTACCCTCTCAACGTCCTCAAAAAAGGCGGATTCCTCCAGGTGGTGAATATCCGCCGCCGCGCGCAGCGAGCAAAAAGACGCCATCGGGCATCCCACGCAGCCCGTGCGGTGTTTTATCAACACGCGCAGCAGACCTGGATAGCGCCGGAGCGCCTGAGCTACAGAGAGTTTGAGCCAGGGAGCTTGGGGGTGCATACGTGCCTGTAGAATAGCGCGAACTGGAGAGAACGTTTTGCGCTAGCGCAATATCCTATATAATGATCCTTAACGGCTTTGCCGCAGTCTTTGCCCGTGCTGTCCGCGAACAGGGGGATGAATCAACAGATCCTGCCGCAGTTCGCTTCCGCTGAGGATGAGCATGTACAATCTAGACAGATCGATTCTGCGCATTCTGCGCACCTCCGATGGCGCTACCGTTGGCACGGGCTTTCTGCTCGCGCCGGACCTGGCCGTGACCTGCGCTCACGTGGTGACGGCGGCGCAGTGCGCCCCCGGCGGCTACGCCCGGGTACGGCTCTACGCTGGCGGTGATCCACAGATCGCCCAGGTGTTGAGCGAGGGCTTCTCTCCAAAAGAGGCTGAAGACGCCGCCTTCCTGCGCCTGAGCGCTCCCCTGCCCGGCGCAGAACCCGCTCCGTTGGCCCCCGCCGCGGCGGCCCGGCCCGGCGACCCCTTCACTACCCTGGGCTTTCCCAATACCCCCGTCGCCGCCGCGCTGCGCCCCTATGGAACCATCAACGGGGTGATTCCGATGCGGCGCAATGGGGTAAACATGCTGCAAATTGCCGGCGGGGAAATCTACGGCGGCATCAGCGGCGCGCCGGTCTTTGCCCCCGACCTGGGCTGTGTGGTGGGCATGGTCGCGGAGGGCTGGGACGCCCCCAACGGGCGCATTGCCTTTGCCGTGACGACCGAAACTCTGGCCCGCCTGCATCCCGGCCTGCAACTGCAATCTCCCGCCGCCCCTGGCCTGCCGCCCCTGCCCGATCCTGCCGAACTGCCCGAACCGGCGGCCCTGCCGGGCGGCTCGCACCTGCCTTTGCCCCGCAACGCCCTCTTCACCGGGCGCGGGGCGGAGCTTAAGAACCTGGCCGGGGCGCTGTTGTGGGGCCACGAGCGCACTGCCATCGCTCAACCGGCAGGGATTGCCGGGTTGGGGGGCGTGGGCAAGACCCAACTGGCCGTAGAGTTCGCCTATCGCTACGGGCGCTTCTTCGAAGGCGTGCATTGGCTGCCGGCGGCCCATCCCAGCGACTTGGCCCCGGCCGTTGCCGCCTGCGGGCTGGCGATGGGCGTACAGCCCTGGCCGGAGAAACAGCCCGAACAGGTGGCCGCTACGCTGCGGGCCTGGGCGGCCTCGCGCCGCCGGTTGGTGATTCTTGACAACCTGGAAGACCCCGGCCTGCTGGCCGAATGGCTGCCGCGGTTGGGGGCCATGCGCGTGCTGGTGACAACCCGGCGCGCCGACTGGCCCGGCGAATTGGGGATGCAGGTCTACCCGCTGGATACCCTGCCCCGCGCCGACAGCCTGGCCCTGCTGCGCAGGCTTGCCCCGCACCTGGTGCCTCTGCCGGACGTCAGCCTGGACAGCCTGGCGGCCCGCCTGGGCGACCTGCCCCTGGCGCTGGACCTGGCCGGGCGCTACCTGCATGAACTGGCTCCGCTCACGCCGGAGGACTTCCTGGCCGGACTGAACCAAAGCTCCGCGCTGGCCCACCCCGCCCTGGTGGATTGGACCGCTTCCACCCCCACCCGCCATGCCCCCAGCCTGATGGCGACCTTCACCCTCAGTTGGGAGCGCCTAGGCGGGGAAGGGCCGGTCGAAACGCTGGCACGGCGGGTGTTTTTCACTGCTGGGTGGTGCGCGCCTAATGCGCCCATCCCGCCCGAAGTTCTCTCCCGCGCCGCCGGGTTGGAAGCGGCTGATCCGGCCTTCCGCCGCGCCCTCAAACGGCTGATGGACCTGGGACTGCTGGAATCTGCGCCGGAGGGCCCGCTGCTGCACCCCCTGCTGGCGGAGTTCGCCCAAAGACTGCAAGGGGAAGATACTGGCCCGCTGGCGGCCCTGGCGGATGCGCTGGCCGCCCTTTCCACCCAGGCCCTCGAGACCGGCCTGCCCGCCGCCTTTGTGCCCCTGCGCCCTCATCTGGAGGCCTGCGCCCCCGCCGCCGAGGCGCATGGGGTGGAACCTGCCGGGGCGCTGTGGAACAACCTGGGGCTGGTGCTGCGAGACCTGGGCGAACTGCCCGCCGCCCGCCAGCACTTCGAGCGCGCCCTGAGCATCGCCGAGCGCGTCTACGGCCCGCAGCATCCCACCGTTGCCACCGTTCTCAACAACCTGGGGAGCGTGCTACAAGCCCTGGGCGAACTGCCCGCCGCCCGCCAGCACTTCGAGCGCGCCTTGACGATTCTCGAAGGAAGCCTGCCCCCTACCCATCCTCACCTTCAGATCATCCGTAACAACCTGGCGGCGTTGGAGGGGTGACAGCGAGCAGGTCGGGTTCAGGCTCGCACCGCGCGGGGGCGATATCGTTGAAAGCCATGAGAGGCAGCTTGTATGGACGACCTGAAAGTTTTTATCACCCAAAGCGAGGCCACCTGCGCCGAATGCGGCGAGGCGCTGGGCCGCCGTGCCTGGGTCACCCTGGTAGAAAATAAAGGGGCCCTCTGCCTGGCCTGCGCTGACCTTGACCATCTCCTCTTCCTACCACGTGGAGATGCCTGCATCACCCGCCGGGCGCGCCAGTATTCTAAGTTATCCGCCGTGGTTTTAGAGTGGAGCCCTACGCGCAAACGCTACGAGCGCCGGGGCCTGCTGGTTGAGGCCGCCGCGCTTGACCAGGCCGAATTAGAATGCCTGGCCGACGCCGAAGCACGCGAGCATCAGCGCCAGCGCGCCGCCGCCCGCCGCGAAGAATTAGATCATCGCTATGTCGAGGAATTTGCCCGTCATGCGCGCCGCCTTTACCCTTTCATGCCAGCGGGCAGGGAACGCGAGATCGCCGAATACGCCTGCCTGAAGTACTCAGACCGCGTTGGCCGCCAGACAGCCGCCAAACCGCTCGATGAAAACGCCATCCGCCTGGCCGTGATTGCCTACATCCGCCACCACGACACTCCCTACGACGAACTGCTTGCGCGGGGCGTTGACCGTTGGACCGCGCGCGAACAGGTGAAGGACGCCGTTTACCGGGTGCTGGACCGTTGGGAAGGGCGCTAAGTCAATTCCCCTACCTGCTCTAACAGCTTTTCGGCGCGGGCAACGCCGTGATTGATGTGCCGCAGCTGCCCATTCGCATCCAGGATAAATGTGGTCGGCACGCTCAATACGCCCCAGCGCGAAGCCAGGTCGGGGCGCTCTTGAGCGTTGACCTCGATCACCGTCACGCGGTCGCCCAGGCGCTCTTTGACGCGTTGGAGGGCCGGGCGCTGTACGGTTTTGCACGGCGCGCACTGCGGGGTGGTGAAGTACAACACCGTCGGCGCGCCGGGGGTGTAATTGGGCAGATCGTGATGGGCCGGGCGAATCTGCGAGCGCACCCGCCAGATCAACAGGCGGTTGGCGAGGCAGTACAGCCCCACGCCGCCGCCCAGCAGCAGCAGGGCCATCACCAGACGGGTAAGAATATCACTCTCCGGCACGGCGCGCTCCTTGCTTCAATGCAGATTGGCGCGGGCGAAAGCCAGGGATGGTCCCCGCCGGGGCCGACTGAGCGAAGCCCGGCGCGCGCAGGCGGTTCAACCAGTAATAGAGGAAGCAGCCCGCGCAGAACCCTACGAACAGGTTCAGCGCGGCCAGGGCGATCACCAGCCAGCTTAACGCCCAACCGAGCGCGCTGGCGCCAGCCAGCAGAGCGACAAAGGCGGCCAGCACGACCACCCCACCGAGACCCTGAGCGAACAGGTGCGGCTCTGGGTGATCGTCAATTACATCGGGGCGCGCCAGCCCCAGGGGGCGCAAAACACGCGTATAGAGCCAGAAAAAGCCGGGGCGGCGCAGTACCAGCGAGCCCAACAGCATAAAAAACGCCACAACTGCTGTCAGATAAGGCCAGTTCAGCACGAACCCCGCCAGCAGTAAGAGAATGATCGTTGCCTGATTGGTGCGGATGGCCGCATGGTCTACCTTTTTAAGCATATTCCTCTCCTCTTTCGATTCGTCAACGGTAATTATCAAAAGAACCAATGGGCAAACAAAAACGGGCGGCCCATGCCACAGCCCAAAAGATTATCTTTTGACTAAACAGGCCGCCCGTTTAAATCTTGTTTTCAGATGCGCGGGGGCCGTTCAGCCGCCCCGCGTACACATGCAGGAAAGTCTCATCCACCACTCCCTTATTGATATATGAGATAATTATAATAAGATTTTTTTATTTTGCAAGCCGGATAAAGATGCAAAGATGCTGGCGTTGACCGTTACCCGCTGTAAGCGCGAATTCCCAACCCGGCGGTGACACTGCTGAAGGCACTGCTCGCTTTGATTTTATCGGGGCCGAAGATGTCGGCCAACATTTGGGTGAACACCGGGATGTTCGAAGAGCCGCCGGTTTTTACCACCGCGTCAATCTCATCCAGCTCCAGACCAGAGGCATCCACCGTTTCAAAGATGACCTGTTCGATGCGCCGGCGGTGATCGAGGATATCGCGCTCGAACTGATAGCGGGTATATAGCTCCCACAGGTCAATGTCTTTTTCTTGCAGTGCGATGACGGCCGCTCCCTGGTCTGAGAGGTTGATTTTGGCCTCTTCAACTGCCCGGTAGAAGGAAAAGGCCAGGTCATTGAAGATCAGGGCTTTCAAGCTGCGCAGGCGCACCGGGGCGACCCCGGCCTGAATGGCCTGCTCTAAGCGCACCCGTGCCTTGGGAACGCTAAGCTCTGGGAGGACCATCCAATCAGAAACGGCATTGACCAGTTCAGCAATTTCCAGGCGGTCTTCTACCTGACCCTTGCCAAAGTGCTTGAGCATGCGTTTTTCGATAATGGCGCGATCAAAATCAGAGCCAGCGATGTCAATGCCGCCGTTGGCATACACCCGGCGCTCTCCACGGCGGCCTTCGCCGAGGCGCATGAGGGTCAGGTCGAGCGTGCCGCCGCCAAAGTCAAAGATCAGGACGTTTTCGGGCTTCTGTAAAGTCAATTCGTAATATAGGGCAGCGGCAACCGGCTCCAGTTCAAAGTTAACTTTCTCAAAGCCGGCCTCATAAGCCGCTTCGCGCAGCGTCTCTTGTGATTTGCGATCTTGAGCGGGCTTCTCAGAGAACTTAACCGGCCGCCCCAGTGTAACGCCCGTGATCTTCTCTCCCAGGATATCTTCAGCGCGCTGTTTCAATGCGCGCAGGTAAACCATAAGCAGGTCGGTAATGGTGAAATAGCGATCAAACACCTGCGTTCCTTCCAATCCTTCGGTGCGCAGGGCCGTTTTGAGGAACTGCAAGAGCCGCCCAGGTTGGAGTTCGTCCACGTAGGCGTACACGTCGGTCACGTAGTACATATCTGCGCCCCTATATTCGACCTCGCCCACCCACTTTCTGGCGAACCGCCGCAGCCGCCCTACGTTCTGGCGGTAATAAAGCTCCATGGCTTCTTGGCCGATATAGTATTGGAAATCGCGGGTAATATAGAGGATGGTTTTAACCACCTCTGGCGAGACGTTTTTTTGATCAATGGGGAGCAGGCGCACCCTGCGCCCATCACTGACGGCGACCCCCGAATTGGAAGTTCCAAAATCAATGCCGACATGGATAGGCATGGCTTTTCAATCCTCGCTCATTTGGTGAAAGCCGTAAATTCAACCAGTTCGCTGGCCGTGACAATGCTGCCCTCGGCGAACAGGTCCGCTGCCGGGTGGACGCTGATTTTGCCGTCCAGGTGCAGGGCCGCGGCCCAATCGCTCTCGTCTACCGCGGCGGCTCCGATCACGCGGACGCCGGCGTCGCGCCGTGATTGGGAAAAGACGGCCTGCCCGCGCGATTTGCTGCTGGCGGCCGGCTCCAGCCAGTTCTTTTCGCGGTGAATGACTTTGCCGTTGTGGGTTACGATCAGCAGCGCAGGTTTTTGGCCCAGCACGAAGGCGCTCACCAGGTAATCGGTGGCGCTCAATTTCAGAGCTTCTTCAATGGTGTATGACAGATTCTGCACTTCCTGAGCCAGGATAAACCCCTCGTGCGTGGCGAGGATGAGAAGACCGTCTTTGCCGGAGAGGGCGAGGCAGCAGGTTTTGTCGGGCGGCTGTTTGATGCCCGCGCCGATGTAACTTTTAGCAAGATGTTGTTCAAAAGAGGAACGCATCATGCGCTTGACGCAGCCGCGCCGGCTGATCTGGAGAACATAATCAAATAAACCCATCTTGCCCACCGCAAAAGCAGTTACCAGTTGTTCGCCGGCGTGCGGTTCGGCGAAGAAAGCGTCTTGCCAGTCTAAAGCATGGGGAGAGTGGATGGGGATCTGATCGGTTGGAATGGCCTTTACCCGACCACTGTCGAACACCAGCACCAGTTCTTCGTGTTCGTGCGTGACCAGCAGACGCGCCGGGCCGCCCGATTGGAGCGCCTGCTGATCCTGGAAGTGAGCCACGACTGTGCCTGCTCCGATCTCGTCCAACGGGACGGTGGCCCGCAGTACCTGACCTTTGGGGTTGTAAACCAAAAAGCTGAGCGTGTTAACGGCTGCGCCCAGGGCTGCACCAGAGGGCATCTCACCGCCGAACTGCCGCCGCAGTAACTCTAGCTGATATTCCAGGTTGGCAATGCGGCGTTCATATTCTTCCACGCGCCTGCCGCTGCGGAGTTCGATATTCTCTGCTAGAAGTTCTTCGTTGCGCTCGGTGAGCGCCTTCAAACGCTGAATGATAAATCGCACGATGACCGCGCCGGACTGCGGGCGTTCCTCGACCTCGCGGATCCATTCTTCCATCTGATCCTGGTTGATCAAGTTGACCTCCCTACTGGATGGCATTGTGTTTTTAAAGGCGTATTTAAAATGGCGCTTCCATCCAATTTGTGACAAAAACAGGGGCTAGCGCATATAGCGATCGGTAAAATCCATGAAGCGTTCCCAGTCATAGAGGGTGACATCGTGTTTGCCGGAACGGATGTGATAGCCCACCCGGCTCATCACGGGCCGCTCAATGGGGGGCATATCATCGGCTTCCAGGCCGCCCAGGCCGAGGAATTCATAGACCGGCGCGGCGTGTTTGGCCGCCAGGAATTCGCCGCGTGGATCGGCCCAGAGGTCTTCGGCGGCGCTGGCAACGTAGACCGGGCGCGGGGCGATGAGTGCGAGCAGTAAGTGTTGGTCAACGGGCAGGCGGTCTTCGTTCAGGCTGTACTGCTTGAAGTTTTGACAAAACCAATGGGGGAAGCGCGCGTTAATGAGGGCCGCGGTCTCGCCGATTTTGCGCCGGAAAAGGGCCGCGCCGCCACAGCCAGAGTTGTTGGAAATCACGACTGCAAAGCGTTCATCTTGAGCGCCGGCCCACAGGGCGGCTTTTCCGAGGCGCGAGTGACCGAGCAGCGCCGCACGCCGGGCATCCAGGTCTGGATCGGATTCGATGTAATCGAGGGTGCGGCTTAGGCCCCAGGCCCAGGCTCCGATTGCACCCCAGGCGTTGGCCGGGCGTGGTTGAGTGCGGTCGAACAACGGATGGACTCCGTTTTGGAAGCCATCGTCATAGTCGGGGTCCAGGTCGCCGTAGCAGGCTGTTGCCAGGGCATAGCCGCGTTCCAAGATGCGCTCTACGGGCCAGCGCGAAGCCGCTTTGCCGCGCGCGGCCCCGGTGACCCGTTGGCGCGAGACATCCGGCGCGCCTTCGGCCATGGCCCACTGATCGCTCAACAGAATAGCCGGGTCGGGGTGAATGGATGCATTGCCGGTGAAGTTCAGCCCGATAAACAAGGGGACGGGCCTGGGTATTCCGTTAGGCAGGTAGATGAGCAAGTCCAGGCGCGGCGTGGGCTGGTTTGAAAAGTAAATCGAAACCTGTTTGCGGGTGGCTGTTCCGGCGAGCGCCAGCGGCTCTTGTTCGCGCACTTCAAAGCGCAAAACGGCGGGATTCCCCGGCATGATGCCGTAAACGTGTTCTTCAAACAGCCGCCGAATTTCGGCCCGGCGGCGCGGCCAGTCTTGCGCAGACTGCACCCGCTCCCCACTCTCAAAACGCAGTGGATCGGGCAGTGAATAAGCGGGGATTTTACTCTCGTCGTAATTGGGTTGTTCGGGCAGTTCGGTCATGGCTGATTCCT
Source organism: Anaerolineaceae bacterium (assembly GCA_034434155.1). Taxonomy (GTDB): domain Bacteria; phylum Chloroflexota; class Anaerolineae; order Anaerolineales; family Anaerolineaceae; genus DSYU01. The sequence continues at coordinate 39,414 of DAOUAC010000027.1, read as the reverse complement.
GTGTGGATCCGGTAAGGTTATAAAGATTATACCTGCCTGCAAAAACAAATCGAAACAAATACGGCCAGGTAGGCGGGAATGCAACCCTCGATCTGCGGTCTAGTATGACATAAAGGGTGCGCAAAAGGGGATGTCATTGTGCGCAAGGGCGTTGTGGTGTTTTGGGAGGTTTTTGAGAGTGTTTAAGGTTTGTGTAACTGACTACACGAAATTTTATTACAAACGCCAACGTTGTTGCCAGTTGTCAATAATTACGGCTATGCGAAAAATTACATGATCCCGTAAAAGTTTTAAGGCCGCCAGTCGGGGCGCCAGTCATAAACCAGGCCGCCAGTGTACGTAACCTGACGAAAATTACCGCTTGCCATTTCCACGATAAACAACTCGCCCAGGTCGGCCCCGGCGCTGCCCGCCTGGCTGGAAACGTACCCGATATACTGACCATCTGGCGACCAGGTCGGCGCACGCGACCAGGTTCCCGGCGGGCTGTTGGTGATCTGACGCCGATCAGATCCGTCTGCGCGTGCCACCCAGATTTGCGACTCGCCCCCACTGCTGGAACCCTGGAACGCCAGCCATTGGCCATCACGCGACCAGGCCGGAGCATAGGCTTCGGTGCCTGGCTGGATGACCAGGCCGGCGGCACCTGGCGCCGTGCTGATGACTACCTCGTAAAAATCATTGCTTTGCTGGGCAAACGCCACCTGGCCGCCCGACGACCAGTTCCAGACAAACAGGTTGCGGTAGCGCGGCAGGTCAAACCGCTCAAGCTGCTCGCCAGTGGCTGCGTCTGCGATAACCACCCAATTCCGCCCGCTGTCCGCGGCCCAAAAAGACACCCGCCGCCCATCCGCCAGCCAGGAAGGGGAATGAACCCGTTCAAACTGCTCCGCGGCCGAGAGCGCAATCCATTCCTGCGAAGCGACCTCCATCACCAGGATGTGTGTGCGCCCGCGGTACGAGGCCACCCACGCAATCCGCCGGCCATCGGGCGACCACTGCGGGGCCCAGGAATCGGTAACGTCGGATAAGTTCTGCAATCTTTGTTTTTCGCCGCTGGCCGAATCCACCAGGAAGAGAAGGTCTCTGCCGGACTCACGTTGAACGATCACAAACTGGCCGGCTACCGCTTCTGCAAGCTGGCCCCCTACTGTGGGAGTGGGCGCAAGCGGCGTTGGGGTTGGTTCGGCGGGGGTGGCGGCGGCAGTGGGTAAGAGCGCGAGGGTGGCGGTAAGCTGCACTGTGGCAGTGGCGGGCATCTCCGTGGCCGAAATGGGGGGCGCGCCGGAAGTGCTGACCGGCGGGAGACCGCCCTGCGCGCCCCAGCCGCCGGCCAGCGCGCGAACCATCTGAAACCCAATGAGCAGGCACACCAGTACAATGAGCACCGCCCCCAACGCCACCCATGCCTGTGGCGAAAGCAGTTTCGCGCGGCGCAGCGGGCGTGGGGCGGTTCCTTCTGGGACAGGGTAATCGAGCGCGCCCGACGGCTCCCAACGGTCATAAGGATAGGGGGGCTGGGCATCGCCCGGCAGAGATGATTCGCTTTCGTCCCAAGCGGCAGGCTGGCCCCCGGCAAGATCATCGGGCAGGCGCACCCGGTCTGGAAGAGCCTCGTGACGGGTCGCCGCCGCTGAAAAGATGGCCTCGGCCATTGCCTGCATGTTCGGGTAGCGTTCCTGTGGGTCTTTGGCAAGGGCTTGCAGCACGGCGCGGGCGAGTGGAATGGATAAAGCCGGGTTAAAGTCGCGCGGGTTGGGTGGAGGCTGGTATTGATGAGCATAGCGCAGGCGATCCGACGGGCTGACGCCGGCCTCTGGGGGGTAATCGCCCTCTGGGCGGAAGGGGCGGCGGCCGGTGAGCAGTTCAAACATGACAACCCCCAGCGAATAGACGTCGGTTTCGGGCCGGGCGCGCTCCCCGCGAATCTGTTCGGGGGCCATGTAGATGGGCGTGCCGATGGCCGAAGTAGTGCCTGTGCCTTCGGCGTAACGGGCAATGCCAAAATCCGTCAGAAAGATATGCCCTCCCTGATCAACCAGGACGTTGCCGGGTTTTACATCACAGTGGATGATGCCCTGGGCATGGGCGTATCCCAGGCTGGTATAGAGCGCCTTAAAATACACGAGCGCATCACGTGGGCTCATGGGCGCGCCGGCCGCGCGGCGCAAGACCTCATCTAAGGAAGGGCCGTCAATATATTGTTCCAGCAGGAAGGTTAAATTTCCGGTTTTGTAGATGCCGTAAAATGGCACAATGTGCGGGTGCGAAAGAGCTTCGAGGGCGCGGGCTTCTCGCTGAAAGCGCGCAATAAATGCCGGGTCGCTCGCCAGTTCAGGGTGGAGCACCTTCATCGCCAGTGGAACGCCGCGCCGCACGTCCCAGACGCGGTAAATCGTTGCCATCCCCCCGGCGGCAATGAAGTTCTCCACACGAAACTGGTTCAGCAGGGTTGATCCAACTAATAATTTAGACATGAGACATGGCCGCCTGATCTACCGGCAATCCGCCCCCTACGGCTGCGTAAGCGTCTATAATTATACGTGAGGATTGCGAAAACCGAAAATTTTAGGGTCTTTATGTCTTCTTCCAGTTCTACTAGGGTCTTATGCTAGGTAGTGTTGACATTTCAGCGTAACCAAATGAGAGCTCCTGCCAGGCTCAGAAAGCCCAAGTAGCACTGCGCCAATTTGTCAAAGCGGGAAAAGATGCGCCGATAGTGCTTGAGCTTATTGATGAAACACTCCACCAAATGGCGCTCTTTATAGAGGTGAGGATCATAGTCGTGGGGTGCTTGGCGGTTTCTGCGGGACGGAATGACAGCTTCAGCGGGTTTATCCGCCAGCACTTGCCGAAACGCATCCGCGTCGTAGGAGGTATCGGCAATCAGACGTTCGAAGGCATAATCGGCAATGAGGGCGTCTGCCTGGGTAATGTCATGGCGCTGCCCAGCGGTCAAACGAAAGCGCAACGGGTTGCCCAAACCATCCACATTAACATAGATTTTGGTGCTGAACCCACCACGGCTCCGCCCCAGGGCTTGGGCGGCCTGCCCACCGTCCTTTTTTCGCGCCCCTGCCGCGCAAGGATGCGCCCGGACGACCGTACTATCCAGAATGATATTCTCCATATCCGGGTCTTGGGCGAAATGGTCATGCATGGCTTGCCAGACTCCTTGTTCGCACCAACGGGCAAACCGCTTGTACACGCTGTTCCAATTCCCATATTCCGCAGGTAGCAAGCGCCATTGGGCGCCACTCCGCAAGATCTAGAGCACGCCTTCCAGAAAACGACGTAAGCAGCTTTCCCGCCCGACGTACACCCCCGATTGCGTGCGCAGGAACGCAACGATTTTTACCCATTGATCTTCTCGAAACGTAATGCAGTTATTCATCCCTCCATTTTCACTACTTTGTGTAGGATTTCCGTCAACCTTTTGTTAAAATGTCAACAGAGCCTAGATAAAAATCGTTGACAAAAAGTCCTCCGAAAGGGCAAGACAAGGGTTACCACGGCGACGGAACTTGATGCATGCCATCAATATGATCCGACAGGTCATCTTGAAAAGTCTGGATTTAAGCCAGGATCGACAGTGTATTATCGATAGCTTGCCGATCCCGGTCGTCTTGTTTCATCTGGTGCCGAGTTCCACCGGCGATTGGAAGGCCTATGGGGCGACTTTTGGCAAAGCCATTACCAAAAAACGGACGATTTTTGGCTACCGCTTGCACTTATTGATCACCTTGGGCGGACTGATCCTCGATTTTGAACTGACCCCGGCCAATTGTTCGGACATCGAAGCGGGCTTTGAGTTACTGGGCAAGCAGACCGATTTGGAAGTGTTGGGGGACAAGGGCTATATTAGCGCCGAAAAAGCGGCCACGTTGTGGCAGGGCAACCGGATACGGTTGCGTACTATCTCGCGTTCCAATCAGATAGAACAAGTTTCAGCGACCTTCCAACATCTGCACAATGCCATCCGGCAGTTGATTGAAACGGTCAACGGCCAATTGTCAGGGCAGTTTGGGATTGAAAAAAATTATGCCCATACCTTTTGGGGCTTATGTACACGCTTGTACAGCAAACTGACTGCCCATACCCTGTGTATCTACCTCAATCGTTTGCTTGAAAAACCGGATTTTTTACCGATCAAAAATTTGGCTTTTCCGATCTAGCATATGACCCTATTAGGAAGCGAAAAGTGAACAGCGTACAGGCGAAAGACGATAGAAACCTGAGCGTCTTGATGCCGTGATTAGGCAAAAAAGCTATCTCATGGAACGGCCGCATTGGGGCAGGTTCCAGATGAACACCAGCCTTTCAATGCTGCTGCGCGCGGGTGGCTGACGGGAATTTCAGCGGTTGGATGAACTGAATGGCCTCTTCATAGCTGAGGGCTTTTCCGGTTGTACAGGCGGCTTCGTATTCGGCGGGGGTCAGCCTGGCGGGAAACAGCTGGTTGATCCGGTCGTACTCAGCAGCGGTTAGCACACCGGTGTTCGTGAGTTCATCACATTCCTCGGTTCGCTTCGCGCATTCCAGCAAGATAATCGCCGGCTGCCATTGATCGGTTTCCGCGCAAAGTACGGCGAATCCTAAAAGGCATTCTCTCACTATAATTTTGATGTTATACGCCTGGGCTAATCTCAGGCTTTCGGTATACAGGGCTACCGTTTTGGAGATCTGGTCCAAGCGGTGCGCGGCCAGCCCCCGATGATGAATGGACCAGGCGACCCCCGTTATAAATCCGATTTCCTGACAGGCAATCTGGCACTGGTAGAAATAGTTCTCCATCCTAGCGAAATCGCCCCGGAAGTACGCCAGATCGCCCAGGTTGGTCAAAGCCCACATAATCCCCTCTTTATTTTTGATCTCCTGGTTGATTTGCAGAGATTGTAGGTAGGAGTCTTCGGCAGTTGCATAATCTTTCTGACCGAATGCCACCAATCCCAGCGCCAGGATGGCCATACCCGCAAACCAGCGGTCACCGTTTTCTTCAAACAGGCGAATACTTTGCCGCAGCATGTCCTGGCAGTTTTGCGGCATGGTTGTCTTTGCATACAACATGAGCGCCATGGCCTTCATCCAGGGGTCATCGAGGCGGATGCCGATTTGATAACCTTCTAGTAACAGGCGCTGATGCTCCTCTGATCCTACTTGAAACCAATTGGTAAGATACCCATATTCAGCGATGGCTAGAAAGTGATTCGTCTCATCTCCAAGGCTCTGGAACAGATTGGCACACTCGTTCCAACTGTTATGACTGCTTGATGAATTCCAATCGAGGCCTGTAAACAGACTGATGTCCGCATACAACACTCTGGCATGCAGGCGGGTCAGCCGGGGACTGTCCCAGGAAAAACCACTTCTGGCCCGCTCTAACCACTGGCGGCCTTCATTCAACAAGCCATGACCACGGATGCGGAAAAAATAAAGCAGCGGGTGGGTGCTGATCAGGCGCAGGGCCAATTCCGCCTGGCCGCTATCTAACGCCCACGCCCACGCATCGCGGATGTTGTCTAAATCGCTTTCAACCTGATCCAGGCAGTACAGGCGTTTTGCCGACCGCAGCAGGGGTTCGAGCGCTTCGCAGTGCTGGACGAAGTACATCAGATGGCCATCGCGGGCCTGGGTTGTCTCATCAGTTTCGATCAGCTTCTCAAAAGCATACTGCCGGACGGTTTCAATCATGCGGTAGCGCGGTTCGCTGCCAGCCTGCTGGTTGATGACCACCAGAGATTTGTTCACCAGTTGGGCCAGGCCATCCAGGATCTCATCGGGTTCGCTCGCTTCTCCGGCCGGGCGGCCGGAGTTTGGGCCGGTTGAGAACCCTTCCACCACCGATTCGGCTGCCGATAGCGTCCAACCGCCGCGGAAGACCGCTAGGCGGCGCAGCAGGGCCTGTTCGGGCTGAGTGAGCATGGCAAAGCTCCATTCGATCGATGCACGCACCGTCTGGTGGCGCGGAAGGGCGGTGCGGCTGCCCCCGGCCAGCAGACGGAAGCTTTTTTCGAGGCGTGCAGCCAGCTGGTCGACCGGCAGCAATTTCACGCGCGCAGCAGCCAGCTCGATTGCCAGCGGGATGCCATCCAGGCGGCGACAAATCTGAACGATGGCCTGCGCGTTCTCTGCAGTTAGCTCAAAGGCGGGCAGCACGAGCTGAGCCCGGTCGATAAACAGGCGTACAGCCTCATACTGAAGCAATTCGCTGGCGAGGGCCTGCCAATCGGCAGTTGGAACGGAGAGGGAACTGACCGTGTAAATCACTTCCCCTGGGATCCCCAGCCCCTCGCGACTGGAGGCAAGCACCCCAAGGCCGGGGCAGGCATGCAGCAGCTTCTCGACCAGGGGTGCGCAGGCTTTAACCATGTGCTCGCAGTTATCCAGTATCAATAAACTCTTCTTCACACGCAGGTTGGCGATCATCACTTCTTCGATTGGGCTATCTGCTCCGGACTGAAAGCCAAAGACGGTGGCAACCGCGTGAGGCAGCAGGGCAGCGTCACCCAGGGGGGCCAGATCGACCATCCACACCCCATCGTTGAATTCCCACAGACTGTTCTCGGCGGCGCGAATGGCCAGGCGTGTCTTGCCAACCCCGCCGGTGCCAGTCAGCGTGACCAGCCGGGCGCCAGAATGGGTGAACAACCGGCGGATCTCGTCGATTTCCTTCTGCCGCCCGATAAATGTCGTCAGCGCCTTTGGCAGGTTATTCGGAGGGGGTTGGAGGGCTTGCACGCGAGTCTGCTTGTTCAAAAGTCCGCTTTCTTTCGCGCGCCGGATCGCTTCTCGCCGATTCTTGACGGTGAGTTTGCCAAAGATCTGCTGTAGATACCATTTGACCGAATTTACCGCCAGCGAAAGCTGGACGGCGATCTCTTGATTGGTGTAATCCTGTACCAGCAGGTCCAGGATTTGCAGCTCGCGCCGGCTGAAGGTTTCGATCAGTTCAGCATTAGCCCGGTTTTCTTTGATCATCATCGTTCACCACTGTCAAAATGACGAGAGCGGTTGTTTTCGGCGCGATCGCGCCCTAAAAACAACCAGGAGCGACAGTCCAATTATAACAAGGATGGAAGAACATGGATATATACCATCCAAATTCCACACTTTTTCCATACTTCCTGGGCGGTGACTGAGCGGAGCGAAGTGGATATAGTGACAGCATGAAGTTGTCAACCGGTGAAGATACGTAAAAAGGAGAAATTACGATGTTCGCAACTACTCGCTCATTCATCGTTCGTGTTGATTGGCTACTGGCTGTCATGACCCTGCTCATCACGCTGGCGATGACCAGCGCCCGCCCTGTGGCAGCCCAAGGGGAACCTGAGCGGCTTGTTCCGCCGATTGGCTGCGATGTGCTGACCGAATGCGGTTACATCCGCATGCATGCTGCCCAGCCCGGCGCCGCCAATCTCCAGGTTTTCACGAACTCCACCCCAACTTGCCAGCAGCTTGCCTTCTGCGATTACATCATCGCCCATTCCATGAACTTCGGGCGCGTTGCAACGGTCTCGATCGTTATCCCGCCGACCGGTGATAGCGCGCTATCGTCCGCGCTAGCCTGCGGCGGATTGCCCGAATGCGGCTACATCCAGTTCCATTCCGGGCAAGAAGGTATGGCTGCCTCCCAGTTCTCGGCCGGCGAGGTTCTGCCGCCCGCCTGCGATGGTCATCCGATCTGCGACTACCTGAAATCACACGCTCAACCGTAAAGCTTAACGGTAATTCGCTGCTGCCGGACTGCCATTCGTGGCGGTCCGGCAGCAATATTTTTAAGCTTCAACATCGGCGGAGACGGTCAGCCAGATCCCACGTATAATCATATGGATCAACCGAAAAGGATCACGCAATGGCCGAGATATACATTCGATCACTGACGCAGCTTGCGGAAGAAGATATTGCGCGGGTGCCAGATGCCATCCACGACGACATACACCCAGGTGCAAAAATCTTCAAAGTCGGTTATCATCGTTTTTGACCTCTATTTGGCAAGATTGCGGTGTGGTAACCCTTGTCTTACCATTTCGGAGGACTTTTTGTCAACGATTTTTATCTAGCATAAGACCCTACTACCCTCTATGAACGCATTCTATGAACGCATTTATGCCCTGGTGCGCCAGGTGCCGCCGGGAAAAGTGGTGACGTATGGGCAGGTAGCCCAGGCCGTGGGCGGGTGCAGCGCGCGGATGGTTGGGTACGCGATGGCGGCGCTGAAAAGCGGCGGACATCCCGATGTTCCTTGGCAGCGGGTAATCAACCGCCGGGGGCGAATATCCATTCTCGATCCCTACGGCGGCGCAATCCAGCGGCAGATGCTGGAAGCCGAAGGGGTGGTATTTGACAAAAACGACCGCGTTGATTTTAGAGAATTCGGCTGGCTGGGCACGCCGGACTAAGCGGGTCTTCCCGGATGGGCTTATTCGTCCGCAACCAGGACGACGACCGAGCGCGGCTCGGCGCAGTAGGTGGGCGTTTTGATTAGAACCGCATGATCGCGGTCAGTAATATCATGGGGTGAGGGCAGAGCAGTATCTATGATGCGATGCCAGGCCATATTGCCCGGCAGGAGCGGGAGCTGGAATAACAGCGGTTCCCAATAAGCATTGAAAAAGAAATAGGCCATATGCTTATGGCCGTTGCCGGTAGTGATGGTCATGCCCAGGGCGTGTGACTCAGGCCGCCAATCTGGCTGATTCAGGCGCACGCCGTGCCAGGCAATCTGGGCGTCTTGCAGGGTCTGGGCCAGGGAGCGGCCATCTTCGGCGCTGGTGACGAAATTCAGGCGGAAGTGGATTAACTCTTTGACAAAGCGCAGGATATCACCGTGGCGCTCTACCAGGCTCCAATCAAACCAGGAGATTTCATTATCCTGGCAGTAGGCGTTGTTATTGCCAAACTGGGTGCGGCGAACTTCATCACCCATCAGGAGCATGGGCGTGCCAATGGCAAGCAGGGTATAAGCAAAGAAATTTTTCACCTGGCGGTTCCGCAGGGCTTCAATGACCGGGTCGGTGGTGGGGCCTTCGACGCCGTGATTCCAGGAGCGATTGTCATTATGGCCGTCACGGTTGTTCTCGCCGTTGGCCTCGTTGTGCTTGGCGCTGTACGATACCAGATCATTCAGGGTGAAGCCATCGTGGCAGGTGATGAAGTTGATACTTTGTTCTGGTTCTACGTTTTCGTGGACGTAGAGATCGGGACTACCCTGAATGCGCTCGGCCAGGTGGCGAATGGAGCCGTAATCGCCTTTGACAAAACTGCGCACATCGTCGCGGAAATGACCATTCCATTCTTTCCAGCGCTCGCCGATAAAACTGCCCACCTGGTACAGCCCGCTGGCATCCCAAGCCTCGGCAATCAGCTTCGCGCCGGCCAGGTAGGGATCGGATTCAATATCCCACAGCACGGGTGGGTTCACCAGCGGCTGGCCCTGCTCGTCACGCGAGAGGATCGAGGCCAGGTCAAAACGGAAGCCGTCTACATGCATTTCTGAAACCCAGTAACGCAGGCTGTCTAAGATCATACGGCGCACGACCGGGTGGTTGGCGTTGAGGGTGTTACCGGTTCCGGAGTAATTGGCGTAGCGCGATTTATCCTGGGGGTCGAGGATGTAATAAGTTTCGTTTTCCAGGCCCCTAAAACACAGGGTCGGGCCAGATTGATCGCCTTCAGCGGTATGGTTGTAAACTACATCGAGGATGACTTCGATCCCGGCGCGGTGAAAGGCTTTAACCATATCGCGGAACTCATTGATTGGCCCCAGGGGATCTGGATCAGAACTGTAAAAAGGGTGCGGGGCGAAAAAGCTAATGGGGCTATACCCCCAATAATTCGTTTTGCCCAGGGGCGCATCGGCGGGGTCAAAGGCGTAGACAGGGAGCAGTTCAACCGCCGTGATGCCCAGGTTTTGAAGATAAGGGATCTTTTCCACCAGCCCGGCATAGGTCCCGCGCTTGGCGGGCGTCACCCCAGAATTCGGGTGGCGCGTGAAGCCCGCCGGATGCATTTCATAGATGACCGTTTGCGAGAAGGGACGATGCAGGGGCAGATCGCCTTCCCAATCATAGGTGGAAGGATCAACCACAATGCTTTTGAGAGCATGGGCCGTGTTGTCACCAGGCAGGCAGGCCAGCTTACGGCTGTAGTTAGACGGAAAGACGACTCCGCGCCCATATGGGTCTAACAGGACTTTGTGGGAGTCGAAGCGCATCCCACGCGCGGGGTCTGATGGGCCGATGGCGCGGAAGGCATACAACTGGCCGGCATCTAAGCCGGGGACAAAGGCATGCCAGTAATAGAACGTGCGATTGATCTTTGGTTCGAGTGGAATGATTTTCGATGGGACTGCATCATCGGGGTGATCGAAGAGCAGCAGTTCCATCGCTGTAGAATTTTTGGAATAAACGCTAAAATGTACCCCACCACGATAGACCGTAGCCCCAAGGGGAAAGCTGCGGCCGGGCAAGATATCTGGCATAGGCGAAGCTCCGGCGAAGATGGAAGTCTCGTTCTGCAAATTGTCTGACACTTCAATTTTACCCATAAATATGCCTTTTCCCCCCTGATTTCAGGCCGTAAATCATCACAACTTCGTATTAATTTCTCTTATTAATTCTAACGAGGTTGTATGACATCTGTTACCCTATTTGATGAAACCTGTACACCAATTGCAGGTATTTTTACCCAAAAGCTGTTTCCAGTATAACAGAAATGAATTTCAACAACCATATAATTTATCTTAATATAACTATTTTATCTTTAAAAATCGAAACACAACCGTTATCAAACGAAAGCCTCTCTTGGAAGCTGTTTCGGAATCCCAAATTAGCCCTCAACAAATTAAGGGAATCAATAAGCAGGTCAACAAATTGACGGCGCAGTAGGCTAATTAAAATGAGATTATTGATATACTGATTATTGATGTACTTAGGAATAGTACTATTCAGTACCTATCCTCACACGTACCAGGCGTTTAGGAACCCTAACGACATGCCAGATCATCCCGTTGCTGGCCCACCCACCAACGCGCCGCCCGACCCACATCAGGAAGAACTGTGGGCGCGCGTAAACGCGATTAAAAGGCGCGTTATCGAGGCAACCAGCAAGCGGCTAAGTTTTACGTTCCGCTCCACGCACGCTTACCAGATGTATACAGCAATGTGCGGAGAATGCCAGATAGCCTATGAAGATCGGGAGCTAGACGAAACCCATCTTACCCAACTGGAGGCGTGCGCCGCCAGAGTTATCGAACTGTACCGAGAGATGAAGGGGAAACAATGACAGCTTCTTTGCTTGGTAAAGTCGCGGTTGTAACCGGCGCCTCTGGCATTGGCATGGGCCGCAGCATTGCGCTGACCCTGGCGCGTGAAGGGGCGCGGGTAGTAGTCAATTATCGCACCGGCGCAGAGAACGCCCAAGAAGTTGTTAACGCCATTGCGGCGTGCGGCGGCGAGGCGGTTGCTGTGCAGGCTGATATCCTTGACCCACAGGCGTGTGCGCGGCTGGTTGATGAAGCTCAGCAGTTGTTAGGGCCCATTGACATCTGCGTGATTAACCCTGGGGCGGGCTGGCATCCAGAAACAGCCGACCGGCTGGCGCCTAATCAGGCGCTGGAAGACCTGCACAGCGAAATGGCCCCGCTCTTCAACCTGGCTCCGTTGGTTCTGCCTGGGATGTATCAACGGCATTGGGGGCGTTGGATCACTATCGCGCTCAACCCGGCCTACCCATCGCCAGCATACAGTTACAATGCCGCCAAAGCCGCCCGCCTACAGGCCCTTCTGCTGATCGCTGGCGAGGCCTGGAAGCATGGCGTAACGGCCAATGTCATCGCCCCTGGCCCGGTAGCGCCCTTTTTAAGCCTGCAAGATGCCGCCGATGCGTGCCTGGGGGCCAAAGAAGATAGGCCTGCGTGGATGGAGCGAGGGAATGTTACGCCGCAAGATATTGCTGAGGGCGTGGTTTTCTTATGCTCTTCGCTTGGACAGTTTATCAACGGGTGCGTACTGCCTTACGTCTTCAAATAGCGATCATATGTAGGTATAATAATTTATCCATTTAGGGGGAGATTTCGCAACTGTATATCAGGAGGTGTTGTCTATGGAAAGCAAATCCAAATTGCTGGGCCATCCCATCCATCCCATGCTGATTGTTTTTCCACTCGGCCTGTTCACCAGCGCCATCATTTTCGACATTCTGTACCTGATCACCCGTAATGAACTATACGCAGCGGTTTCTTTCTACAATATCGCCGGGGGGATCAGTGGTGGGCTGCTGGCAGCGATTTTTGGTTTCCGCGATTGGCTCGCCGTACCCGCAGGCACGCGCGCCAAACGGATCGGTCTGCTGCATGGGATCGGCAATGTGCTCGTCGTGCTGTTATTCGCCTGGAGCCTGTTGGCGCGTCAGGGAGCGGCAGGGTTTGCTCCGTCTGCTGTGGCGCTCATCCCTTCCTTTATAGCGATTGCCCTTGCCGCCGTCAGCGGCTGGCTGGGCGGAGAACTGGTGGACCGGCTGGGGGTAGGAGTTGATCCGGGCGCCCACCTGAACGCGTCCAGTTCGCTCAGCGGCGAGCCGGCCGCAGGACAAAATCACCCCGTCCTCGTGCCGGTGACAGGAGAGGAACCAGAAAAAGACGAACCCTAAGACCTGGGATACAATTCAATACAGCAAGAAGTATTTCATCTCCCTATCCAAAGGATACGCTCATGCTGCTTTCTGAATATTCTCCACGCTCGATGCTGGTCACGAAAGAAACTCGTGTGGAGCGCCCGCGCTACCCCGTGTTCGAAGCTCACAGCCATCTGCGCGAATGGGCCGACCGGCCACTTTCTGAACTGTTCGATGTGATGGAACAGGCCGGAGTGAAAGCCATCGTAGACCTGGACGGGGCCTGGGGCGAACACCTGGTGAATCGCCACCTGGAGCGGTTTAAAGCCAAAGCGCCAGAGCGTTTTCGAATCTTTGGCGGGGTGGATTTCGACGCCTGGGCCGAACACGGCGACCGTTTTGGCGAGTGGGCCGCCGGGCGGCTGCGCGAACAGGTGCGGCGCGGGGCGCAGGGCTTGAAAATCTGGAAGAATCTGGGCCTGCACGTCAAAGATCAAGACGGCAACCTGGTGCGCATCAATGACACGCGCCTGGAGCCAATCTGGCAGACCGCCGGAGAGCTAAAAATTCCGGTGACGATCCACATTGCCGACCCGGTGGCCTTTTTCTTGCCCCTTTCGCCAGAGAATGAACGCTGGGAAGAACTGCAAGCGCACCCCGACTGGCATTTTCCTTCGCCGCCTTTTCCACCCTTCCTTTCTCTGGTCGAAGATATGCGCGATGTGGTGCGGCGGCACCCCGCGGTGACGTTTATCGGCGCGCACGTGGGCTGTTACGCTGAAAACCTCCACTGGGTGGGCAGTGTGATGGATGAATGCCCCAACTTTTTCATTGACATCTCGGCGCGGATTGCCGAATTAGGCCGCCAGCCCTACACCTGCCGCCGATTCTTCATCGAGCACGCCGACCGCATTTTGTTTGGGACGGATGTCAGCGCGGTGCGTCCGGAAGAAAGCCGCATCTACTACCGTTTTTTAGAGACGGACGACGAATACTTCCCTTACAGCACCGCGCCGATTCCGCCCGTGGGGCGCTGGAGCATTTACGGTCTGTTCCTGCCAGATGCGGTACTGGAGCAGGTATATCACCTGAACGCGGAGCGCATTTTTGCGGAGTGATCAGCGCACCTGACCCGAAGTACTATCAATTTTGCCAAAGAGTTCCTTCAGCCGGGCCAAAGCGGCGGGCGGCAGAGGGCCGCGCAGGACCGAGTCGAGATTGGCCCGCAGGTGATCGGGACTGCTCGTTCCGCTGAGAACGCAGTCCATGCCCGGTTCGTAGGCGGCAAAGCGGTAAGCGGCATCGGTGAGCGACTCAGCCGCGCCTTGCAGTCCGAGGGTTTGGAACAGGTCCGGCGCTGAAGCCAGCGTGGGGTCTACCGCGCCGCTATCGGCCAGGCGCTGGAGCAGGGTGCGCAGCCAGGATTCGTTGATGAGGGCGCGGCGCACCGCGAACATTCCCAGGGTTCCGATGCCTTTGGGTTGGGTGAAGGCCAGCACACGCTCACGGGCCGAGGGGTTCAGCAGGTTGAAACCCACCATCACCACGTCCCAATCGTTATCCTGGACGGCGGTTTGTAACATTTCATGGCGTGTATCGGACTCAAATGCCTCGGTGACACCGATAAAGCGGATTTTACCGGCCTGACGGGCTTTATCTAACACGGGTAAAAACGACTCGCGGGCAGCTGCGTAGAATGGCAGACGCAAGCCATGGATGAAATAGATATCAATCGTTTCTAGGCCAAGCTCACGCAGTGAAGTATGGATGTTCTCAGCAAACGCCTGGGCCGTCAGCAGGTTGCCGGCCTGGTCAAGATAAGGGCTCTTGGTGGATACCACCACTCCATCGCGCCGCCGCCCGGCGAGCGCCCGGCCTACGGCGCTTTCTGTGCCGTAGACGCGGGCAGTATCAATCAGGGTAATGCCCATATCCAGCGCCGCGCGGACGACATCGGCGGCGTGGGCTTCGTCCTGACCCGTTGATAAGCCCAGCCGGCTGTTACCGCCGCCGCCCAGGCCAATCAGGGTGACTTTCAGGCCGGTGCGGCCCAAAATCCGTGTGGGTATGGTGGTCATACAATCTCTCCTGGCAAACGGTTGAGTCTGATTTTCAAGAGACACCTCTTGAATAGTATATGATATCACTATATACTTGTTACTTGGGCGCTACAATCAAAGTGGTGGTCCATTCCAATCTTCTCTTTGAGGAGGTATCTATGGCCTGGAACACCTTGACTTCCTTTGCTCAGGAGCAGAGCCTCTCGGTCTTGTTAACCCTGCTCGAACATGCATCGGATGTAGATGTGGAGCGCATTCTGAACCTGGTAGAGCATATCGCGGGCGACAACCCTATTGCTCGCCAACAGATCCCAGCCATTCGACGTTTGTGGCACGAACGCCACCCCGGCGCACAGTTGATCCGCCGCTTCTTGCGCGAATGCAACCCGCAGGTCAGGCGGGCCCTCATCCGCAATGTGGTACTGAATAACAGTTATGGTCCAGCGGCGCAAGTTCGCACCCGCCTCATGGAAACCGAAGGCTTCCGCCCGCCTTTTACCATGCTGATCAGTCCGACTATGCGCTGTAATCTCCACTGCACCGGCTGTTATGCCGCCAATTACACCCGCAAAGATGATCTGCCCGGCGAGGTCTTCGACCGCCTGCTTGGCGAGGGGAAAGAACTGGGCATCTACCTGATCACTGTGCTTGGGGGCGAGCCGTTCGTCTACCATGGCCTGCTCGACCTGTGCGAAAAGCACCCCAATATGGCCTTCATGGTATTCACCAACGGCAGTCTGCTCACAGAATCAACCGTTGAGCGCATCGCCCGCCTGGGGAACGTCGCTCCGATGATCAGCGTGGAGGGTTTCCGAGAAGAAACAGACGCGCGGCGTGGCCCTGGAGCCTTTGACCGATTAAGCGAAGCCATGCAGCGCCTGCATCAAGCAGGGGTGTTCTTCGGGTTCTCCGCGATGGTCACCCGCCACAATGTGGAAACCGTCTGTAGTGATGCCTTCAACGATTGGCTGTTGGAGCAGGGCGCATTCATCGGCTGGCATTTTCTGTATATGCCGGTGGGTCACAACCCCAACCCAGCGCTGATGCCCACCCCCCAACAACGTGCATGGATGCGCGTTCACGGCGCGGCACGCATCCGCGCCACCCGCCCGCTCTTCGTGATTGACTTCTGGAACGACGCTCCCTACGTAGGCGGCTGCATTGCCGGAGCCAAAGATTACTTTCACATCAATTCTCGTGGCGATGTTGAGCCCTGTATTTTCACCCACTTCGCCACGCACAACATTCACCAGACAAGTTTGCGCGAGGCGCTGGATAGTCCCTTCTTCCGGGCCATTCGCGCCCGCCAGCCGTTCAACCCCAACCTTCTACTGCCATGCCAGTTAATTGACAACCCGCATGTCTTCCGCGAGATCGCCGCGCAATACCACCCCTACCCCACCCATCCAGGGGCCGAAACCCTGCTGACCGAACTGGCCCCCGCTCTCGATGCCTACGCTGCCTGCGTGCAACAGGTGCTGGCACCTGCTTGGGAACAGGACTTCGTCGCCAAAGGGTTCCAAGCCCCGCAACAAACCTGGCTTGAGCCAGCCACAGCGTGAGTCTCCCGTTCCGCTTCATACGGTGACCTCCCTATCCGGGAGGTCACCTCGTCCTGACTCAGCCGCGCAAGATGGAGAAGATCACCAACAGACCAAACCTCATCCTAACGCCCGGCTCAATACTGCGAATAGATAAAGCAAATAACCCCAGGTTGAACGCCAGCCCGCCTCAATCAGGCAAAATGGCAGTATACGTTCCGCCCGTTCTCTTTGAGAACCGCTGGCGGTCTCTGATGGGCACACACCTCTTGGGCCAACGGACAGCGATTGTAAAATTTGCACCCCACGAACTGGAATTCCTTGGTTTCTAAGTCAGAATGCGCGTACCGGCTCCGGTCCCATTTCACCCTGACGGAAGGGATCGAATCCAGCAACAGGCGCGTGTAGGGATGGAGGGGCGAGGCCAGCACGTCTTTAGCCAGGCCAAACTCTACAATGCACCCGCGATACATCACCGCCACGTAATCGCTGATGTAATAAGCAGTTGCCAGGTCATGAGTAATGTACAGGAAGCTGGTTTTGTAATCGTTCTTTAAGGAAAGGAAGAGGTTGACTACGTTCATCCGCATGGAAGCATCAATCATGCTCACCGGCTCATCAGCGATGATGATCTTCGGGCGTGGAATGAGCGCCCTGGCAACCGATACCCGCTGTAGTTCCCCTCCTGAAAACTGATTGGGATACTTCCCATGCACGTCGGCATACTTTAGCCCAACGGCACTCAGCGCCTCGCGCACCATCTCCACCGATTCGGCGCGCGAAAACCCGTTGATGCGCATGGCGGTCGTCTCCAGGTAAGCATCTACCGGGCGGTAACTGCTGAACGCCTCAAATGGGTTCTGAAAAATAGGCTGTACCGTTTTCAGAAACGCAGAGCGATCCACCAGCGCCCCGTTGCCTGCCACGACCCGGTCATACACGATGGCGCCGCCCGAATTGGGCTGTACCACTCGCAGGAGCACTTTCGCCAGGGTGGTTTTTCCACTTCCCGATTCGCCTACCAGGCTGATGATCACCGGCTGATCGCTCATCACCTCTAGATTGACATCGTCCAGGGCATGGATTTTCACCCGCCGGAAAAGACTCCCCAGGCTGTACACTTTATTCAGATGTTCCGTTTTCAAAACGATGACGGTCATAGCCTCTGTCCCTATAAGAAGCGTTCCGAAAAATGACAGGCTGCAAAGTGCCCTGGTCGAACTTCTCGGAGGATCGGTTCATGGGTGCGGCACTCGTTGGTGGCATAAGGGCAGCGGTCCGCAAACCGACAGCCTACCAGAGTATCCCACAGGCTGGGCGGGTGGCCGCTCACGCCCCTTCGGAGGTTGGTATCGCCAATTGCAGGCAGGGAATCGATCAGCAGGCGCGTGTAAGGATGCAGAGGGTGGCTGAAAACCTCTTCCGAGTTGCCGTATTCCAACCCTTTTGCGGCGTACATGATGAACATCTTATGGGCAATCTGGTAATGAACCCCCATATCGTGCGAGACGAATAAGATCGTGCTTTTCATCTTTTCCTGCAAATCCATCAGCAGCAGGAGAATTCCTTTCTGTACAACCACATCCAGGGCGGTCGTCGGCTCATCGGCCAGGATGATATCCGGGTTTAAGAAAGAGGCCATGGCAACCATCACCCGCTGGCGCATCCCGCCGGAAAGCTGGTGAGGGTAAGCATCCAGAACTTCGGGTGGAAGACCCAGGCTTTTGACATACTCGCGGGCTTCTTCCAGCTTACGTTTTTGTTCGCCCCCGGTTCGCAAATAATCCAGGAACTGAGAACGAATCCGCACCACCGGGTTTAGAGAACTCATGGATCCTTGGGGAATATAGGCAATCCGCCGGAACCAATATTTCTGAATGTTCTGGGTGGTAATCTCCTCGTTCTGATCGCCCACCATGCCATATTCCACCGCTCCCCCTCGAATCGCAAGAGGAAAGCCAACATCGCCGTACAGCACCTTTAAGAGGGTCGTCTTCCCACACCCCGACTCCCCGGCAATTCCCAGGGTGATGCCCTCAGGAATTTCGATATTGACCTGATCTACCGCTGTCACCGTACCGCGGACCGTCGTGTACGTTGCCACAAGATTGTTAATTCTAATCATGACCTTCCTCTCCGCGCGGCAAATAAATCGTTATATCCGGTTGACGTCAGGAATAGCCCCAGGAAAAGCAAAACCGTAGCAATCACCGGGGAAAGGATCCAGGTGTATTGTTTGGTGAAGAGAGCGTTGTAATTCAACGCCCAATACAGAGCCGAGCCGAGGGTTGGCACGCTGAGGTTCGAAAGCCCGATGACCGCCAGCGACGCCTCGGTATTGATGGCATACAGGATAGTATTAATGAAGCCCACGATGCCATACGTGTACACATAGGGGAAGATTTCTTTAAAGATAACCTCAAAATGCCCCATTCCCGAGAAGCGCGCCATGTGGATAAACTCGCGCTCGCGCAAACTCAGCGCCATCGAGCGGGTGGTGCGCGCTCCCCAGGCCCAGCCGAAGGCCACCAGAATCAGGCCGATGGTTAGAAACGATGCTGAGCCTTTGATCAGACTTGCGAGGATGATAAGAATGGGCAGGGTTGGGATGGTGATGAACGAGTCGCACAGGGTCATAATGAGCCGGTCAACCCACCCCCCAGAATAGCCGGCCGTCAGCCCAAGGGTGATGGAAATGAGGTTCACGATCAGGCTGACCGAAACCCCAAGCAGGAGGGAGTTCCGAACCGCAAAAACGATCACCCAAAAGATGTCCTGGCCCAGCGAATTCGTCCCCAGCGGGTGCTTCCAGCTCATTGGCAGGCTTTTGAAGTACGTGCCCTGAGCCGTGGGGTTGACATCGGTAAAAAAGGGCAGGATCAGGCTTCCCAAGAGAAAGATCGCCAGAAGGGTTACGCCAATTTTCAGACGAAGGTTGATTTTCATAGCGCCTACCTGTATCGAATACGCGGGTCGAGCAGAGGATACAACAGGTCAATCAACAGCGCCGCGGTGGCAACCGCCACAATTGATAGAGAAATGGTTCCGTAAAGCATGTTGTAATCGGCGTTGGCAACGGCGGTGCGCATCAGAGACCCCAAACCCGGGTAGGAAAAGATCATCTCGGTGATCAGCGCGCCGTTGAAAACCCCGCCAATCGAAAGAGCCAGCGCCGTAACTTGCGGCAAGATGGCATTACGAAAAACATACTTCGTCATAATGACCGGGCTGGGAACCCGCTTCAGGCGGGCGAAGATGACAAACGCCTCCTCTTTGGTTGAGAAGGCCAGGGCCTTCATCCCCAGGATGTTCCATCCGAACCCCGCCAGTATCAGAGTCAAGGCCGGCAGAATAGAGCTTCGGATGATTTCACCCAGTTTCGCGAGGGTGAGCGGCCCCGGACGAATGGTCGTCACCAGCGGGAAAATCGGCCAGATGTAAGCAAACAGGATGATCAACAACAAAGCGAGAATGTAATAAGGTATCGGGTAAAGCACCACCCCAATGACCTCCAGCACGGTGGCACCCTTCGAGTTGTTGTAAAATCCGGCCAGCAAACCCACCAGGTTCCCCAGCACCCACGAAATCAGGGTAGAAGTCAATAACAGCCCCATGGTATAAGGAAGGGCAATGAGGACGAACTCCTTCACCGGCCGTGGATAGGCGTTCATGGAAGGGCCAAAATCAAGGGTAATGAACACCCGCTTGAGAAACCCAAAGTATTGTGAAGTCAGGCTTCCGCCAATGCCGTATAGATCTTCCAGCGATGCGCGGATGCGGGCAACTTCTTCGGGGCTCAGAGTCACGTTGGTTTGATTTTGAACGCGCATCAGGTACCCCTCAATGGGGTCACTTGGCATGAGACGGGGCACAATGAAGAGCACCGTGAGGCCGATGAACAGCACCACAATGTACATCCCAACCCGTGCAGCGATATATCGCACTAAGCCCATACTCCAACCTTTCTGCTTTTCTACAATAAAAAACGATGCCCAGGCTCTCCGGTTCAGAAAGACCTGTTCACCTGGCACCTCTTGGGGCCGCCCGCAGGGTTACGGGCGGCCCCATCAGACCGATGTGCAGGCTTACTTTTTACCGGTTGGCTTAATGTTCTGAAGGATCTTCTTGAACGAGCTCCACCAGGTATAGGGTTCAGCGTAGTAGTTGTCCTGCTTGGGCCAGTTGGTCCAGTAGTAATCGTTGGTGGGGATGGTCGTCGGGATGTTCATGACACTGATGTAGGCCATATTCGAGACGAGGATCTTGTGAATCTCGTGGATCGTCTGCCGGTATTCATCCGTGGTTGGATCAATCGAGACCATCTTCTGAATCAGCGCATCCAGCTCAGGGTTGGCAAAGCGCAGCAGGTTCCCCTGAATCTGATCGTTCGAATTCGGGTCATCCTGGACGTACTCGCTCAGCAGGCTGCGGTAAGCGTTGGAGACGGTGGGAACGAAGGTGCAGAATGGGGTCCAGTTATAGAGCACTTCCAACTGAGCGTTGGTGTTCATGGCCGTGCTCCAGCCGGCGTTATCGAGCTGTTTGGTATTGACCTTGAGGCCAAATTTCGTCCAGCTATCGGCAATGGAGAACCCCGTCCGCTGCATGACGTTGTTCCAGTCACCTGGGATGATGAAGTTGATCTCCCAAACAGTGCCATCCGGTTTGAGCCAGATGCCATCACTGCCCTTCTTGAACCCAACCGAGGTCAGCAGTTTGGCGGCCTCTTCAGGATCATATTTCCACCAGCCCAGGCCAAACCCAGCCTTCTGGTCTTCGGGTGTTTCGGGAATGTTGGTGGAGCCCATCTCCTTCAACTTGGCGGCCAGGTCGGCGGCGAAGTTTTCATTGAAGGGTTTATAACCGTCGGGCAGGGCGAAGCTGCGGAGCCAATCCATCATCGGGTCATAGTAGAGCGGCCGCAAAATGGGCGTATCCACCATGGGCAGCGCCGAGACCTTGAACTCTCCACTGAGCGCATTGATGCCCACGCTCTGGAGATCCAATGCCAGCGCCAGCGCCCAGCGCACTTCAAGCTTGTCATACGGGGGCTTAATGTTGTTGATCAGCAGGCCGTACTGGCAGGCGTCATCCATGTTGTGGTAGGGCATCAGCGGGTTCCAGGTCTTGATGTACTGGCTGTTGGACTGCGCCGCCTTGATGCTGTCGGGGCTCATGAAGGTGTCTACATCGTACATATTCTGGGTGAAGGCCAGAACACGCTTGTCTTCGGTGCCGAAGTCCTTGTAAAGCACGTATTTGGCTTTCGGCTCGCCATACCAGCCCCAAGACGAGTTCTTCCAATCCTCACGGCGTTCCCAGAGCGCCCAGTAACCGCTGGGGTCGAACTCCTTGAGGGTGTACGGACCCAGACACACCGGGTAAGTGTTGCGGAACTGGCTGACATCCGCTTCTTTCTCGAACACGTGCTTGGGAACGATGTTGAAGCGGGAACCCCACGTCTCCACACCGAGGAAGAGGGGCAGATCATACGCCGGGTTGACCGTCTCCAGCTCGATGGTATAGTCATCCACCTTGGAATAGCTCTTGACGTAGCCGGTGACCGCCGCCACCCCAAAATAGGTGAGTTTATCTTTGTATTTGAAGTAGGTATCGAGGGTGTAGATTACGTCATCTGCCGTGAAGGCCACCCCATCGCTCCACTTCAAATCCTTCCGCAGGGTGATCTTGAATTTGGTGTGTTCATCGTTCAGCACTTCGGGCATGTCGGCGGCCACTTCAGGGTACGAAACGCCCTTGCCAGTGTCCGTTTCCCACAGATACCCCATGCACAGTTCCCGCACCCCGCGCCAGATATCGTAGTTCATCAGCATGTTGTGCTGATCGGGATTGGAAGACTGGCGGTCGAATGTTTGCACCACCACCGTTTCAGAACGGGGAGTGCCAACATCGGTCATCGTTTGTGAGCCTGACGCGCCCTCCTCTGCCGGCTTGGTAGCCTCGCCCGCCTGCCCCCCGGTCGCTTCTGTAGGAGTGGCAGCCGCAGGAGCACACGCCGAAAGCACGAGACTGGCAATGACAATCACGATGGAACAAACAAACCAGATTCGAAAGCTCCTTTTCATCTTCTTACCTCCTGATAGTTCAGACAAGCGAAAAAAAAGCCAAGGACTTCCATATGGCATGCACAAACAGCAGGAACCGCCCGATACTCACCTCCTTAAGGCCAAGCAAGGTATGAGGAACTGCTCTTGCTCACGGGTTTTTCTGAACTCGGATCGCCATGAATTTACGCGCCGGTATTGGAATGCGCACCTGTCCGCTGGCTTTTTCTGCCGCCGTCTCAATGGTCATATTCCAGGTGTCAATCACGTCAATCCGGTAGCTTCCTTCGGGCAGGTTAAAGTTGCGCGAGCCGGGCTGGTGCATCCCAAAATAAAACAGGAAATAATCGCTCTCGTGGTATCCTCCGGCCTCCATGTTCCAACGTCCCTCGGCGATGATGCGGTCCACTGGCTGACTGGAAGGGGCAAAGAGCGACTCGCGGTTGGGCAGTTCCATCAGATTGATGAACTCGTTATCGGGTTTTTCAATGGGAGTAAGACAGGGAGCCTGCTCAAAGATCGAACGCAGGAAGGCAATCCGCGGCACGCTCTCTCCACGCAGTTGACCGCCCTTCGACCACCACAATATTTCCTGATCGTTCACATAGGTTTCCCCATGGCCCACATAACCGCCCTGGGTGAAGCCCAGCCAAAAGCGCATCACCAGTTCTTCCGGCGAGAGGTCGCCCCACATCATGTGAATATCGCCTTCGTACCCACATTCGTCAACCACCACCGGCTTCCCATACTTCTTGAGCCACACCGGCACCCGATTCAATGCGTGACTCTGAATGCTGCAATGCGTGACCCAGGGCTTGGTGTGATCGTAGAACGAGAAGCAGTTGTGGATGGAACGCAGGTGATCGTAGGGGTCAATCTGCTGAACCAACTGCATGTAGTGATCCCAATCGGCCATGGTGCGCCCGATGAACAGGTCATACTCGTTGGCAAACGACCACCACAGGTTGCGATACGCCGAAAGCCTGGCTACCAGGTAGCGCAGATAACGGTCATTGACTTCTGGGGGCATGCGGTCGAAGCCCCAGGCGCCAAAGTCGTAGGGGTGAAAGATAATCAGATCGGCTTCAATGCCCAGCGCCTGGAGGTCAAGGATGCGCTGTTCAAGATGCTGGAAGTAAGCCGGGTTGAAGCGCGAAAAATCCCAGTAATTGGGGGGTTCTACCCGGCGGTAGTTGTGGAGAAGCGAGGGGTCCCACTTTTGAGTCACCTGACCGGGGAACGGGTAAGACGGCGGCTCATTGGTGTTGAAGGCATAACGCTTGGGAAAAACGCACATGCGCATCTTGTTGAAGGGGGCACGCTTCAGCGTTTGCAGGGTTTGCTCTTCCAGCGCATCCCCTTGCAGGTTCCACACGTAACAGGTAGTGCCTACCGGGATAAATGGAGTGCCATCTTCATAGGCGAAATGCGTCTGGTCTGCCACGCGCACCGGCCCATGATTGCCCGCGGACGGAGGCGTGCACAGGAATGAGCCGGTCACCCCGTTGAGCGCCGGCACGTTTGAACGGGTGACGTAATGCCACTCCCCTTCCTGGCGGGGCATAAAGCGCACTTTGTAGAGGCCCTCGCCGTCGTAAAAGCCGGTCACCAGCACCTGCTGGCCCGGCTGAGAGAACTCGGCTTCCAGTTGCACTTCAAGAAACGGGTTTCCAGTTTCAGGCCCTTTGAGCGCAAGCTCGAAGCAATTCCACTTTTCCACCTGAACAGACATCATCTGGGGCTCCTTGATCGAATGGGAATGAAGTTGACAACCCAGGTATTCTTTGAGATTGGTATTTCAGAACCGATAACAGTAGGTCGAAAAGCGCGTATGAATAAATATTCAAGTAAAGCGATTTATTCGTAAATCAGTTTAGCACATCCGAAAAGCCGAGTCAAGTACCTGTCAACCCCAAAAGAATAAATTGATTTATTAGAATAATTATTCAGAGTTGAATTCCTGGGCGAAAACGAGTATACTCACATGTGAATAGAATCATATACATGAATAATTATACAATTAGCCCAATGAACCCATACCTCTTTTCTCCCGATCAACTTCGCCTCACGGCCAATGCCATCCGGCGGCGGAACCTCAAAATGCTCACCCGCGCCCGCCTCGGCCACACCGGTGGAGACCTCTCCGTGGCCGACATCCTTACCACCCTCTACTTCCACATCCTCAACATTGATCCCCACTATCCGAATGACCCCAACCGCGACCGGTTAGTGCTTAGCAAGGGCCACTGCGCGGGGGCGCTCTACACCACGTTGGCCGAAGCTGGTTTCATTCCCATCGAAGAGCTGGACACCTTTGCCAAACCTCTCTCGCGCCTCAACGGCCATCCCAACCGGGCCAAAGTGCCGGGCGTCGAGACCAACACCGGCCCTCTGGGTCATGGCGTGCCGGTTGCTGTGGGCATGGCGCTTTCTGCCCGCCTCAATCAGGCCAACTGGCGCACTTTCGTCATCACCGGGGATGGCGAACTTCAAGAAGGCAGTAACTGGGAAGCCGCCCTTTCAGCGGCTCATTACCGATTGGATAACCTCACCCTGATCGTTGACCGCAACGGCCTTCAGCAGGGCGACACCACCGAAAACACCATGCACCTGGAGCCTCTGGCTGAGAAATGGCGTGCTTTTGGCTGGTCCGTTGCTGAAGTGGATGGGCATAACATCTCCGAACTGCTCTCCACGTTTCAGAATCTGCCATTAGAGCGCGAGAAGCCTACCTGCATCATCGCGCACACGCACAAAGGCCAGGGGGTTTCGTTCATTCAGGACCGGGTCGAATGGCATCATCGCGTGCCTACCGAAGCTGAACTGGCCCTGGCCCTGGCCGAACTTGGAGAGGTGATCTCATGAGCCACGCACAAACCGCCCCATCCCCTGCAAACACCCAATTCTTCGACTGCCGCGATGCCTTTGCCGACCGGCTGGAGGAAATTGCCCACCGCGACCCGCGGGTTGTGGTGGTGGTCAACGACTCGGTTGGCTCAAGCAAGGTAGGCGGCTTTAAAAAGATCTTCCCCGACCGCCTGATCAACGTGGGAATTGCCGAACAAACCATGGTGGGGCTTTCGGCGGGCCTCTCGAATGGTGGGATGATCCCCTTCGTCTGCGCCGCTTCCTGCTTCCTCACTGCCCGCGGCCTGGAACAGATCAAAGTGGACCTGGCCTATTCTTTCACCAACGTTAAGCTCTGCGGCATGAGCAGCGGCGTGGCCTACGGTGAATTAGGGCCAACCCACCATTCCATCGAAGATCTGGCCTGGCTGCGGGCCATCGCCAACATGACCATCATCGTCCCGGCCGACCCTGTGGAAACTGCTCAGGCGGTTCAGGCCGCCTACGAACATGAAGGGCCGGTCTTCCTGCGCATCAGCCGGACCCCGGTACCGATCCTCTACGATGCCCTCGCCTATCGGTTCCAGATCGGCAAGGCCAGCACCCTGCGAGACGGACGCGACCTGACGATCATCACCAACGGCACGCTGGTACACGTGGCCCTGTCCGCCGCCGGGCTGCTCGCCGCGAACGGCGTTCAGGCGCGGGTGATCAACATGGCTACCGTCAAACCGCTGGATGAAGAAGCCGTCCTCTCGGCGGCCCGCGAAACCGGCGCCATCCTCACCGTCGAGGAACACTCTATCCACGGCGGCCTCGGCGGAGCGGTGGCCGAAACCGTCGTTTGCCACCATCCCGTCCCCATGCGCATCATGGGCTTCCCGGAGTTTTGTCCCACCGGCTCGGCCCAGTTCCTGTTCGAATATTATCACCTCACCCCGCAGGGGATCGCTTCCAAAGCTTTTGAGTTGATGAAGGAGAAAGCACCATGACAAGAGCAACCCTTGGAGTCATTGTGGGCAATCGGGATTTCTTCCCTGACCGGCTGGTCTCGGAGGGACGTAAGGACCTTCTGGAGCTGTTCCAATCTATGGATATCGAGCCGGTCATGCTGAGCGAAACCGATACCAAGCTCGGTTCGGTGGAGACTTACGCTCATGCCAAAGCCTGCGCCGATCTTTTTCGCCGCAACGCCGACCGGATCGAGGGCATTCTGGTCACTCTGCCCAATTTCGGAGATGAAAAAGGCGTGGCCGATGCCATCAAGCTCTCTGGTCTGCGCGTGCCGATTCTGATCCAGGCGTACCCGGATGACCTCGATCATCTCTCGGTGGAGCGGCGGCGTGATGCCTTTTGTGGCAAAATTTCGGTGTGCAACAACCTGCGGCAGTACGGGTTTGCTTACTCTCTTACCGAGCTTCACACCGTTCATCCACTTTCTGAAAGCTTCAGAAACGACCTGGATAAATTCCTGCGCGTGTGCAAGGTGGTCCGCGGGTTGCGCAATGCCCGTCTCGGCGCGGTAGGCGCTCGCCCGGCGGCCTTCAACACCGTGCGATACAGTGAAAAACTGCTCCAGCACGAAGGAATTACCGTCACCACAGTTGATTTCTCCGAGATTCTCGGTCAGGCCAGGAGACTGGCCGACGATGATCCGCGCGTAAAGGCCAAACTAAGCCAGATCACCGCCTACGCCCGGGCCGAAGCCGTGCCTTCTGAACGCCTGGTGCGCATGGCTAAACTGGGCATCGTCCTCGACGATTGGATGACCGAAAACGAAATTCAGGCCAGTGCCTTGCAGTGCTGGACTTCCATCCAAAAGAACTACGGCATCAACGTTTGCACCCTCATGTCCATGATGAGCCAGCAGTTGCTCCCCTCGGCCTGCGAGGTTGACGTGACCGGCGTAGCCTCGATGTACGCCTTGCAACTGGCCTCTGGAACGCCTGCGGCCCTGGTAGATTGGAACAACAACTACGGTAACGATCCCAATAAATGCGTGTTCTTCCACTGTGGAAACTGGGCCGAGACGTTCCTCCCCGGTATCGAGATCAGCAATGCCCCCATCCTGGGTTCCACCCTGGGAGTAGAGAACACCTATGGCACAGTCGTTGGGCGAACTCCCGCTGGTCCGGTGACCTTTGCCCGCATCTCCACTGACGACATCCAGGGAATCATCCGAACCTACGTGGGCGAAGGACGCTTCACCGACGACCCATTAGATACCTTCGGCAGCCGTGCCGTAGTTGAAGTACCCAACCTCCAGCGGCTGATGAAAGTCATCTGTAAGCAGGGCTTTGAACACCACGTAGCCATGTCGGCCAGCCACACCGCCTCTGCCCTGGCCGAAGCCTTCGAAACCTACTTTGGGTGGGAGGTATACCATCACGAAGGATAGGAATGCCCCGCACAGCGAGGTGTTCCTATCCCCTTACACGCCTTAACATAGGGAACTGAAGCATTCTAAACCGGAGACACCAAACCATGACCCGCTCCCTCATTCTGGCGATTGATCAAGGCACGACCAACAGCAAAGCCTCCCTGATTAATTCATCCGGGGAAGTGCTGGGCGAGGCTTCTCAGCCGGTAAAGATCAGCTACCCTCAACCCGGGTGGGTGGAGCAAGACCCGGCCGAATTATGGCAAACCTCCCTGGCCGCCGTGCAAGCAGTGCTCGGATCACAAAACCCGGGGGAGCTGGCCGCCATTGCTGTGACCAACCAACGCGAATCGGCGCTGATTTGGGAGCGCAAGACCGGCAACCCCCTTGGCCCTTGCGTCTCGTGGCAGTGCCGCCGGTCTGAGCCGTTTATTGCCCGGCTGCGCCAGGATGGTTTTGAAATGGCTATACGCAAAAAGACCGGCCTCACCCTCGACCCTATGTTCTCCGCCGGCAAGGCCCGCTGGATCCTCGATTCCATCCCCAACGGCCGTTCGCGCGCTCTGGCCGGTGAACTTTGCTTCGGCACCGTTGATTCCTGGCTCTTGTGGAACCTCTCCGGCGGACAGGTGCACGCCTGCGACGTGACCAACGCCTCGCGCACCCAGCTCTTCAACTTGCACACTGCTGATTGGGATGACGAACTGCTCGATCTTTTTGGCCTCCCCCGCGCCATGATGCCCACCGTACACCCATCCGGGTTCATCTACGGCCTTACCCACCCAATTGGCCCTCTGCCAGGGGGGCTGCCCATCGCCGCCCTCATCGGCGATTCTCACGGCGCCCTGGTAGGACATGCCGGCTTTCGCCCTGGCTCCATCAAAGCCACCTATGGCACCGGTTCCTCCCTGATGATGCCCATCCCCTCCCCCATTCTCTCAGAACACGGCCTCTCGACCAGCATTGCCTGGGGCTATCGGGGCATCACCTATGCTTTGGAGGGTAATATTTACATCACTGGCGCCGCCGTGCAGTGGTTAGCTCAATTTTTGGGACTGCACCGCCCTGATGAGATCGAAGAACTGGCCGGACGCGTCTCAGACAGTCAGGGAGTCTACTTTGTGCCGGCCCTCGTTGGATTAGGTGCGCCTTATTGGGATGCTCACGCTCGCGGGCTGCTGGTGGGCATCACCCGTGGAACAACCGCCGCCCATGCCGCCCGCGCCGCTATCGAGTCCATTGCTTATCAAATTTACGATGTGTTCACCGCCATGCAGCAAGATTCGGGACAACCCCTGCATGTGCTTATGGCTGATGGCGGCGCCACCCGTAACCGCTACCTCATGCAATTCCAGGCCGATGTGCTGGGAATCCCTGTAGTGCGGAGCCGGGTAAGCGACCTTTCGGCGCTGGGTGCGGCTTACCTGGCCGGGCTGACTACGGGTATCTGGCAATCTTTCGAGCAGATCGAAAGCCTTCCCCGCCCACACGACCGGTTCGAACCGCAAATGTCCGAGTCTCAACGCACCGCCCTGCTGGAGGGCTGGAAAGACGCTGTTCGCCGGGCGCTCTCGACTGCCACTCTGGTATGAGAGAAGCCTCCTGCAAGAAGATTATCGTTTTGGCGGCGTCAGCATCCGCAGACGCCGCTGTTCTTTTGGAAAAGAACACCCGAATGCCCAATACTTCCCGATCGGGCATCTCTCCAGTGAGGCAAACCACGGCGCTCGATCACAACCCAGGGTAGAACCAGCATGCCAAAATCGGCGCCTGTCGCTATAATCAGGGGTAAATCCGCAGGGCAACTCGCAGGGAGATTATGTTATGACCACACTGGATGAACAGCGGCTGATGACCAAAATTGCCAAAATGTATATCGAATGGGGATGGAACCAGACGGACATTGCCAGGCAGTTGGGCATCTCACAGGCCACCGTTTCTCGTTTGTTCAAGCGGGCCAAAGAGGTGGGCATCATCCGCATCAGCGTCACTGTGCCGGTAGGCGTGTACACGGACCTGGAAGGCGAATTGATTCGCAAATACTCTCTTAAAGATGCCATCGTCGTTGACACGCTGGGAGAGGACGAGAATCAGATCATGCGCGACATCGGCGCGGCCGCGGCCTATTACCTGGAAAACGTCATTCGTGATCATGAGGTCATCGGCATTTCGTCCTGGAGCTCAACCCTGCTGGCGATGATTGATGCCATGCACCCCATCCCGGCCAAGAAAGGCGTTCTGGTGGTGCAAATTCTCGGCGGCATTGGCAACCCCTCAGCAGAAATCCATGCCGCGCGCCTCACCAGCCGGCTCGCCAACCTGGTCAATGGAACGGCGGTTTTTCTGCCTGCCCCGGGCATCGTCGGTTCAGAGGCCGCCCTGCACGTGCTTCTTCAGGATCAGTATGTGCAAGAAGCCCTCAGCCTGTTTGACAAAGTCACCCTGGCCCTGGTAGGGATTGGCTCTATCGAGCCTTCACGGTTACTGACTCTGAGCGGAAACATCTTTTCGCAGGAAGAACAAAACTACCTCCGCGAACACGGAGCTGTGGGAGATATTCTGCTGCACTTTTACGACATCCACGGCAAGCCGGTTGACAGCTCTCTCGATAACCGGGTCATCTCGATGCAGCTCGAACAACTGCGCCGCACCGAGCGCTCGGTGGGCATTGCGGGCGGGCCCCGCAAGTATCAGGGCATCCTGGGGGCGCTCAACGGCCGCTGGATCAACGTCCTTATCACCGACCGCGCGACCGCCGAAAGGCTGGTGCACGACGAGAGTTAACGTAAGCCCGCCCCGAAACTTCCAGAACTTCGGGGCGGGCCTTGAGAGAGAACAGGCAGGTTCAGCGAGAAGGCGAATTCCCCTTACCCTCCTCGTATAGGTGGCACTTTACCAGCACATCTTCTACAAAGATGTCTTTGGGAACTTCTTTCTTACATCGTTCACTCACCAGTGCACAGCGCCCGGCGAACTTGCACCCCTGCCGCAGGTATTCTTCCTGCTCTAATTCAGCCAGCATGACGGTATCAGTCCAGGTCTTGCGGGGGTCGGCCTCAGGGATCGAATCGCGCAGCAGCCGCGTATAAGGGTGCCGGGGGTTCATCAACACCTGCTCCACGCTCCCCATCTCAACGATGTTCCCCCGGAACATGATCGCAATCCGGTCGCTCACGTAATAAGCGGTAGCCAGGTCGTGGGTGATGTAAAGCACGCTCACCCCCAGCTCGTCCCGCAATTTTTTGAACAAGTTGACGATGGACATGCGCAGCGAAGCATCCACCATTGAGACGGGCTCGTCGGCAATGATCAATTTGGGGTCAGTTATCAGCGCCCGTGCAATCGAAATGCGCTGAAGCTGACCGCCTGAAAACTCATTAGGATATTTCCCCGCAAACTCAGGATAAGTCAGGCCAACCAAACGCAATTTCCGATCAATCAGATCAATGGCCGCCTGTTTTCCCTCCGCCAGGCGGTAGTTCTGCACCGTTTCAAAGAAGTACGAGTCCACCGTTCGCAGCGGGTTGAAGGTGCTGAACGGGTCCTGGAAGATCGCCTGTACCCCCTCTGTGGCCCACACCTTTTCTTTTCGCGTCTGCACTTTCCCGTTATGTACAATCGTCCCAGAAGAGGCCTCTTCAAACCCCAGCACGATTTTGGCTGTGGTGGTCTTCCCACACCCGCTTTCGCCGGCCAGAGTGAAAATTTCAGCCGGATTCATGAAAAAACTGACGTGGTCAACGGCGGTAATCAGAATTCTGGCGATCAGGCTGCCCAGGGCATATTGTTTGGTAAGGTCTTTTACCTCAAGAAGCTTTTCCATGTTTCCCCTCCCCAATCAGCCAGCAGGCAACTCGGTGTTTCTCAGCCGGATAGGAAAAACCCGGCATACTTTCGCGGCAAATGCTTCTGGTATACGGACAGCGCGGGTGGAATGGGCAACCGCTGGGCAAATCGGCCAGAGAGGGCGGACTGCCAGGCACACTTTCGCGCATCATCTTGTCGCCAAACTTGGGCAGCGAATGGATCAGGAATTGAGTGTAGGGATGTAGAGGTTCTTCGAAAATCTGCATCGTCGTTCCCTCTTCAACAATCCTCCCTGCGTACATGATCCCAATCCGGTTGGCGATGTTGGCGTGCACGCCCATATCGTGGGTGACCAGGATAATGGTATTTTTCAGCTTCTTCTGAATTTCCTTGAGCATCTGAATGACCCCGCGCTGCATCACTACATCCAGCGCGGTGGTGGGTTCGTCACCGATCATAATGCGCGGTTTGAGCAAGGCCGAAAGTGCAATGGTGACTCGCTGACGCATCCCGCCGGAGAGCTGATGGGGGTACGCATTGAGGATATTTCTAGGCAGGCCCAGCTCGAGGATCTGCTGTTGAGCTTGCTCAAAGACCTTCTTCCGTTGGGGTTCGGGCACGTGGCTGGCGATGAAATCCTGGTAACTCTCCTTAATTTTGATCACCGGGTTGAGCACACTCATCGAGCCCTGGGGAATATATGAGATGTACTCCAGGCGAAGTCTCCGCTTTTCTTCTGCGGATAGAGAGGTAACTTCGACCTCCTCCCAATTGATCCGGTAACAGACTTTACCCCCAACCAGGCGCAGGGGCGGCTCAATGGCCCCAAAGAGCGCCTTGAGCAGGGTTGATTTTCCACAACCGCTTTCGCCCGCAATGCCGTAAATCTCGTTTTCCTGAATCTCCAGGTTGACCTCGTTGACCGCTTTGATAACCTTCTGCGCCCCGTGCATATCCAGCACATAGAAAGCCTTCAACTGATCGGTGCGGAGGATGGTTTCGGGTTTTGGTTCCATAGTTCCTCCTTTAGGCCCCTACCCGCTGGATGCGGGTGCGCGGATCGAGATATTCGCTGATGCTCACGGACATCCAATACAGCGCAATGAACAGGAAGAGCGATAATACCACCGGGGTGAGAACCCACCACCAGCGGCCCAGAAGGATGGACTGGTAGAAAAGCGCCCAGTTCAACATTGTCCCCAGCGTTGGGACGTTCAGGTTGACCAGCCCCAAAATAGCCAGGGTGATTTCCAGACCAATCGCCCAGGCAATATTGTTGATCAAGGTAGAAAAGATCAACGGCGTGGCAAACGGCATGTACTCGTTCAGCACCAATTTCACCGTCCCTGTGCCTGAAAGAATGGCGGTTTTGGTGAAGTCTCGCTCACGCAGGCTCAGGATAATCGAACGGATCACGCGTGCATCCCACGCCCAACCGAAAGCCGAAAGCATCAACCCCAGAATCACCAGATTCATATACTTCCGCACCAGCATGGCCAGCATGACCATGATCAGGAACAGCGGGATTACCAGCAGACTATCGCCGACGAACATCAACACCCGGTCTACCATCCCCCCCTGGTAGCCGGCAATCATCCCCACCAGGATGGCAATCACCCTGGAAACGATTCCTGCGATCAGCGAGATGATCAACGAATTGCGCACGGCAAAGGTAGCCTGCCAGAAGATGTCTTGCCCGTTGGAATCGGTGCCAAGCCAGTGTTCAGCCGAGGGTTTCATATCTTTCGGCACTACATTCCACAAGGTGGGATCGTACGGCGAGAAGATGGAGAGAAAGGCCATGACTACGATAATGACCATCACCCCAAAGCTGAAGGCAAAGCGATAATCTCTAAAAAGGTCTCTAAGGATTCTCACGGCGCTGACCTCCTATTTGTATCGGACCCGTGGATCAAACAATGGATACGTCAGGTCGACGATCAGAATCGCCGTCGTGATCGCCAGGATCGAAAAGAGTGTGATCCCCATGATCAGGTTATAGTCGCCGTTGATAATGGCGCGGTAAAGCAACATGCCCAGGCCCGGGTAACCGTAGACGATTTCGGTAATCAGCGCCCCGCTGAAAATTTGCCCCATCGAAAGCGCCAGGCCGGTAATTTGCGGCAAGATAGCGTTCCGAATGACGTACTTACCCACGATGCGGTCTTCAGTGACGCCGCCCATCTTGGCGTACTGAACGAAACTCTCC
This sequence comes from Anaerolineaceae bacterium, assembly GCA_034434155.1. Lineage (GTDB taxonomy): Bacteria > Chloroflexota > Anaerolineae > Anaerolineales > Anaerolineaceae > DSYU01. Next base: position 5,893 of record DAOUAC010000027.1, on the reverse strand, counting down.
GCATTGACATTCTGCACGATCAGTTTCATCGTCTGAAAGGTAACCGCCCCTCCCAGAACAGACAACGATAAGGCCGGCAGGAACGAGTGCCAAAGGACATCCTTGATATACGCCCAGGTGAAAGAAGGAACCGCTCCCAGAGATGCGCCCCCGGTAATAGGGAACCACTGTACCACGTAAGCCAACAACAGCAGTAAAGCGAAAGCAAAAATGTAGTAGGGCAGCGGGCGCACCACCATGGCGACGGCATCGAGAATGCGCGACCAACTCTTGCGTGAATAATATCCTGCCAGCCCACCGATGATGTTCCCGACGACCCATGAAATGAGGGTGGTGGGCAACAGGAGGCCCAGCGTCCAGGGCATGGCAACAGCAATCAATTGGTTCACGCGGGTAGGGAATTGAAAGAAAGACACACCCAAATCGCCGCGGAACAGCCTGCCCCAAAAGGCCCAGTATTGATCGAGCCATGAGCCTTCCAGGCCGTATAACTGCGTCAGATCGCGGATAATGCCATCCATGGCGCCCGGTTCCATGGTAGAACCGCGCCCCCGCAGTTCTCCGATCATCCGCATGATGGGGTCATTCGGAGTGATCCTGGGAATGAGGAAAACCACAGTGATGCCCAGCCAGATCACCAAGAAATATTGAATTAAACGGGGAATGAGATATCGTTTTACAAATGCCACGGTCTTACCCTCATCACAAAGTCAGGTTTGAGGAACCAAGCCATACCTACAGTATACGGCCATGACCCCAAAATAAACCTGCGATCTCCTGGGCGGGTTTTCCGCCCAGGAGAATCGTAGGAAGATTCGAGGTCAGACCTCGAAAATCACTATGCGCCGGTTGGCTTCAGGAAGGGGGTCGTATACTTAAAGTTCGGCCAGTGGGTGTAGGGTTCGTTGTAGGGATTTTCACTACCTGGCCAGTTCGTCCAGTAGTACTCGTCCCAACCCACAAACCCAATATACCCGTAAGTGGGAATGCCGGGCATGTTCTTGACGGCTTCTTTGAGGCCCTCGATGCCGATGGCAACCACCGCCTCGGTATCAAAGGGATCGGTCTCGCGCAGTTTCTTGATGATCGCGTCCATTTCTGGGCTAGACCAGCGCGAGTAAATCCCTTGAGTGCGCTCTCCAACGGGCCGCTTGTAAGCAGAATTCCAGCGGTCAAGCACGCGGTAGAGGTCGGGCCCTGCGCCCCATGGCTCCTGAGCCGGCCAGGCGCCGCTCACGTCGAAGTCGCCGGTGGCTCCCAGGCCGTCCCCATTCTCGGTGGTATACATCTCGGCGTCAATGCCGAACTTCTTCCACTGCTGCACAGCCGCCGCCGCGTTGCGCGCATCGTGGTTCGAGAGCACAGTACCGCACATGAAGGAGATCTTCCAGGGCGTGCCGTCTGGCTTGAGCCACTTGCCGTCTTTGTCTCTCGTAAAGCCGTTCTTCTCCAGCAGTTTGGCGGCCACGTCGGGGGCGTATTTGTACCAGCCGAGGCCGAAGGCCTTCTCAATGAAAGCCGGATCATCCGGGAAGACGTACCCGCGGCTTCGAGCGTAGTCCGCAACCCGCTTGGGCGCATCGGGGTCGTAGGGCGCGAAGGTCTCGCCGTTGCCGATGTCGAGGGTAAAAGATTTCAGCCAGTCCTGCATCGGCCGGATGTAATATTCGGGATAGGGGCCCAGGTGCGGGATGTGAACCGGGCTCAAAGTACCCGAAGAGTCGACGGCGATGCTCGTGTACTCGACGATATCAATCGCCAGCAACAGCGCCCAGCGGACATCCACATTATCGAAAGGCGGGCGGGCCGTGTTGAAGAGGATGCCTGTGATGCAGGGATCGTTGTTAACCACGAACGGGAAGGTCGGCTGGTAGGCGCGAGAGGTCTTCGACTGCGCCAGCAGGGCTTTGAGGCCGTCGGCAGACAGTTCCGCCACATCCAGTTGGTGCGTCAGTTGGGCCAGAATCTGCGCGCCTTCATCGGCAAAGTATTGGAAGATGATGTACTTGGGCTTTGGCTCGCCATACATCATGCCGGTAGGGCTTTTATCCCAATCCTCGCGTCTCTCCCAGGCCGTCCAGCTCCCCTGCGGGTCAAAGCTGTGCAGTTTATACGGCCCACACCCCACAAAGGGATTGAATGGGAACTGAACGGGGTCGTCCACTTTTTCGAAGATGTGTTTGGGGAAGAAGCGGGTGCAGCCCCAGCGGTCCAGGAAAGTGGTATGGAAGCGGGAGTTGGGCTGTTTCAGCTTGAACTCGACGGTGTAGTCATCAAGCGCGGTCACGCTCTCCACGTTATCCACAAAGAAGGAGTGAGCGTTGAAGCCCTCGTACTTCATCAGCGTTTCCACCGTGTAGACCACATCGGCCGCGGTGAAAGGCTCACCATCCGACCAGTGAACTCCCTGGCGCAGCTTGACGGTCAGACCGGTGAAATCCGGAGTATAGGTCGGGTCTCCATCCGCCACGCCGGGGATGATCTTGCCGGTGGCAAAGTCAACCGACCAGAACGGCTCATCGGCCAGGTTCTGTATACCGCGGTCCTGCCACTTCCAACCCACCCACAGGTTAAAGTTATCGGGGGTGCCAACGCGCCCGGTGAGGATGCGGGCAATGAGGGTCTCGCGGCGGGGGAAGGTTCCCAACACATTGGCTACTTCCTCTGGCGGTTTCGTCGGGAGCGGCGTAGCAGTAACCACTTCCACTTTAGGCGTACCCTGAACCTCGACGACACGGGTGACTTCGACAGGCTTTTCGATGACCTGAGGGGTGGCGGAGGCCGGCGCGCAGGAGGCCAGGACTGCGCCTGCAGCACCTGTACCCACCATCTTCAGAAACTTGCGGCGGTTAAATTTCCTTTTCATTTCCTTCTCCTGAACTCTTCAAAGAAAAGAACCCCACAACACTACCTGGTTCAATTGGGCCGAACCAGCATTCGACAGCAAGCCTTTCTTCGTTCCACCTCCTTTCATGGATCGAACTGATTTTCGCGAGGATACTTCGCTGACTGCATTCGAAAAACGATCGAGAAAGGCATCCTGGCAAACTCATTACGGTTGATTTGGTTCATTACGGTTCGTTTGGAACCGTGCACGAATGGCGAAGGATCAGTTGAGTCTGAAAAACGCGCATCGTCTCCACCGATGGATCTTCACCCACCAGCTTCACAATCATCTCAGTGGCGGCTGTTCCCATGTCCTCGATGAACTGATCTATCGTGGTCAAGGGTGGGTCCATGTACGAGGCTTCCTGGAGATTATCGAACCCCACAACCGATACATCCCCTGGAATGCACAGGCCAAGCTCGCCTGCCACCTGGTAAACTCCCATGGCGGTCATATCATTGGCGGCAAAGATCGCCGTTGGCCGATCGGCTCTGGTCAAGAGGGAACGCGCGCGGTGAACGGCAGTTTCGATGGTGTAATCGCCAATCGAAATCAGGTTTTCATCCTGAGGGATACCCGCGGCCGCCAACCCATCTTTGTAGCCTTGCAATCGCTGGTGAGCGCTGATCAAATCTAACCGGCCGGTGATGTGTGCAATGCGCCGATGACCCAGGCTGGTAAGGTACTGCATGGCAGCAAGCGCACCTTCGTAATTGGTAGCAATCACAGAGGGGTGATCGGGGGCTTCAGCGTTGGGATCCACAATCACCACCGGAGCGTGGGTTGGAAAGCTGGTTGCCGTAGGCGTCACCACAATCAACCCGTCTGTGATCCCACCGTTTAAGAAAGAGACGTATGACCGCTCATTCTGAGCGATGTTTTCTTTCCAACTCCCACTGGTATAGATGATCAGGTGTTTATCTAACTGGGCAATGGCGCGGTTAACCCCCCGCATGATCTGCTGGCAGTAAGGAGAAGCAACGTCGGGTAAAACCAGGCCAATCACGTTGGTGCGCCGGCTGCGCATGCCGCGCGCCGCCAGGCTTGAGGCATAATCCAACTGGTGGATAACGCTTTGAACCTTCTCGATGGTCTCTTCGGACACATCTCCCTTACGGTTCAAAACGCGCGAGACGGTAGAAACCGAGACGCCGGCGGCTCTGGCTACATCTCCGATGGTGGTTTTCTTAGAACGTCGCTTCATGGGGTTTTCCCAGAAAACGTTATCGGTATCAATACTGGAAACGTTATAGTCATTATGGCAAAAATTTACTATAATGTCAATAACCCAAGTTCACTCAGTTTTTCCCAATCTGTTTTACTGCTTTTCTGGAGGGATGTCAGATGGGTACCAAAGCCAAATTTCATGGCCCTGCTTTTGGTGGGCTGGAAACGACCGAGCCGCTGAATGATGCCCAGATTGATGCGCGGGCACGCGAACTCTTGAGTCAGCTCACCCTCGATGAGAAGATCAAAACCATGTCTGGTGATCTGCCTTTCTGGGTGGGCATGGCCGATATGCTCGGCGGCGGCTATGCCGATCACCCCTGGGTGGCCGGCGCGATTCCGCGCCTGGGTATCCCAGGGGTGCGCTTCGTAGACGGCCCGCGCGGGGTGATTCTGGATGGCGCCACCACCTTCCCCGTTTCGATGGCGCGGGGAGCAACCTTTGACCCAGAACTCGAAGAACGCATTGGGGATGTCATCGGGCGCGAATTGCGCGCCATGGGAGGCAATTTCTTCGGCGGAGTGTGCATTAACCTGTTACGCCACCCGGCATGGGGACGCGCTCAAGAAACGTATGGCGAAGACCCTATCCACTTGGGCGAATTTGGCGCGGCGCTGGCTCGCGGCGTGCAGAAACACGTGATGGCCTGCGCCAAACACTACGCGCTCAATTCCATGGAAAACGCCCGCTTCACCGTGGATGTAAGAATCGAACCCCGCCCCCTGCACGAGATTTACCTGCGCCATTTCAAGCGCGTGGTTGAAGAGGGGGTGGCCTCTATCATGAGTGCCTACAACAGCGTCAATGGCGAGTACTGCGGCCAGAACTACACCCTGCTGACCGAAATTCTCAAGCAGCAGTGGGGCTTCCAGGGTTTTGTAATGACCGACTTCATCTTCGGCATGCGCGATTCGAAGAAAGCCGCTCTGGCCGGCCAGGACGTTGAAATGCCCTTCGATATGATCCATCGGCAGCACCTCAAGCGGCTGGTACTAGCAGGAGAAGTTCCCCTGGAGCGGATCGAGGATGCCGCGCTGCGCGTGATCCGCCAGCAGGTTCGTTTTGCGCAGGGCCGCAATCCGAAAGAGTACACCCTGGATGTGGTAGGCTGCGAAGCGCACCGCAGGATCGCCCGCGAAGCCGCTGAAAAGGCTATTGTCCTGCTTAAGAACGATGGCGGGCTGCTGCCGTTAAAACAGGTGAAGAAACTGGCTGTGATCGGAAAACTGGCCTCCACGCCCAACACAGGAGACGGCGGTTCCTCCAACACTCGGCCAGAATACGTGATCACCCCACTGCAAGGCCTGCAAGAAGCACTACAGGGGCAGGCGGAAATTCTCTATGCCGATGGCAGTGACCCAGACGAGGCCGTGCGGATTGCCAGCGCAGCGGACGTCGCGGTGCTGGTGGTAGGCTATACCAGTCAGGACGAAGGCGAATTCGTTTCGCCCGATTCAATGGCTGAACTGGCGAAAAACTTCCCGCCCCCCACCCCCGAAGAACTGCCTATCGCTCAAAAACTGATGGCCAGCATGACCGCGACCAGCAGCGTGCCTAATGCCATGCCCCCCGGCGGAGACCGGCGGGTATTAACCCTGCACCCGGAGGACGAAGAACTCATCCGGGCGGTGGCGGCTGTCAACAGGCAGGTAGTGGTGGCGATGATGGGCGGCAGTGCCATCATCACTGAAAACTGGCGGCGTCAGGTTCCTGTTATCCTCATGCTGTGGTATCCGGGCATGGAAGGCGGGCGGGCCTTTGCAGACATCCTGCTGGGC
>DAOUAC010000026.1:0-27555 GCA_034434155.1 Anaerolineaceae bacterium | reverse complement strand
TGTTAGAACACCGGGGTAACACGGAACGGGTGGGGGTGGCGCGCCTGGCAAACGCCCCCTGGTACGTGGTGGCGGGGCAGTCGGAAGAAGTTCTATTCGCGCCGGTACGCAACCAGGCGCGCGGGGCTTTGTTGATGGTCCTGATCGCCTCTCTGCTGGCAATCGGCTTTGGGTTCCTGGTCGCCTGGTTTCTGGCGGCTCCACTGACGCGCCTGTCAGCGGCAGCCAGCCAGTTAGCCGCCGGGAACCTGGCGGCGCGCGCTCAGGTAAAGACCCAGGACGAGGTTGGCGCGCTGGCCGATGCCTTTAACGGCATGGCCGAACAACTGGCAGGCCTGGTTGAGACGTTGGAACAGCGCGTCGCTGACCGCACCCGCGCGCTGGCAGCCAGCGCCGAAGTCAGCCGGCGGCTTTCGACCATTCTCGACGCTGATGAACTGGTTAAGGCAGTGATCGAGGAATTGCAGCGCACCTTCCATTATTATCACGTTCATATTTACCTATTTGATGAACAGGGCCGCGATCTGGTGATGATGGCCGGGTCTGGCGAAGCTGGCCGCCTGATGCGCGAGCGTGGTCACAAAATCCCTCGCGGGCGTGGGTTGGTAGGCCGCGCCGCCGAAACAGGCGCGGCGGTGCTGGTGCAGGACGTGAGCCAATCGCCCGAATGGCTGCCCAACCCCCTGCTGCCCGAGACGAAAGCGGAAATCGCCGTGCCGATTGCGGCGGGCGCTCAGGTATGGGGGGTGCTGGACGTGCAGCAAGACCGGGTGGACGGCTTACGGCAGGAAGATGCTGACCTTCTGCAAGCAATTGCCAACCAGGTAGCGGTGGCGCTCCAGAACGCCCGCCGGTACGCTGAGGCAGAACGCCAGGCCAGCCGCGAAGCCCTCATCAGCGCCATCGGCCAGCGCATTCAGATGGCCGACTCGGTTGAAGAAGCGCTGGAAGTGGCCGTGCGCGAAACAAGCCAGGCGTTGGGTAAGCAGGTGGATATCCTCGTCAATGGGCAGTCCACCGACCCGATTAGCGTCATCGGAAAGGAAAACCTGCCGCCCCCGGATGTCGAACTGATCACCGCAGTGAGCCAGCAGTTGGCCGCACACCTCGAAAATTTGCGCCTGTACACCTCGGCACAGCGTGAGCTGGAAGAGCGCCGCCACACGGAAGAACAATTGGAAACACAGCGCCGCAACCTGCAAGCCGTTCTGGATAATATGGCCGCCGGGGTATACATGGTGGAGGTTCCATCCGGCCGGCCCATCCTCGCCAACCGTAAAGCAGAGGAGTTATTGGGGCGCGGCATTGCGCCCGACGCCGCCGGAGAGGAATTAAACCAGGTTTACCCGGCTTACCGCTACGGCACAGATATCCCTTACCCCACCCAGGAACTGCCGGTCACTGCCGGGATGTACGGGGTCTCGGCGCATATAGACGATCTGGAGATCCGTCAGCCCGATGGTCAGCGCCTGCTGCTGGATGTGACTGGCTCGCCGGTGGTGGACGGCGAGGGCAACGTGGTTGCTTCGGTGGTCGTTTTGCAGGATATTACCCTGCGCAGACAGGTTGAAGACCTGATTGCCAAACGCGCGGCGCAGCTTGCCACCGTGTCTGAAGTTGCCACGGTGATTGCCACCATCGCAGACCCCGATGAAATGCTGCAAACCGTAGTTGATATGACCAAAGCCAGTTTTGGTCTCTACCATGCGCACGTTTACCTGTTAAATGAGGCCGGCGATACACTGGTATTGAGCAAAGGGGCCGGGGATATTGGCCGCCAGATGGTCCTGGAAGGCCGCCAGATCCGGCTGGATTCGGGAAAGTCCATTGTGGCGCGCGCGGCCCGCACCCGCGAGGGCGTGATCGTCAACGATGTGCGGAGCGACCCGGAATTTCTACCGCACCCACTTTTGCCCAATACGCGGGCCGAAATGGCTGTGCCGTTGATGGTCGGTGACCGACTGCTGGGCGTGCTGGACGTGCAGTCGGACCGGGTGGGCCATTTTGACGAAGAAGATATCCTAACCGAGACCACTCTGGCCGCGCAGGTGGCAGTGGCCTTGCAGAACGCCCGCCAGCACGCCGCGACGCGCACCTCAGAAGAGTTGGTGCGCACCGTGATTAACTCCACGCCCGACTGGATTTTTATCAAAGACCTTAATCACCGCTACCGGCTGGTCAATCAGGGGTACGCCAACGCGCTGCAGTTGCAGCCGGAAGATTTTATTGGCAAAGACGACCTCGATTTGGGCTTTCCCGAAGAACTGGTCAAGGGCAACCCGGCCAGGGGCATTCGCGGCTTTTGGGCCGATGACCGGCTTGTGATCGAAACCAATCAACCCCACCATTTCCCGGACGACCTGGCTACCATTGACGGGAAAGTTCACATCTTTGACACGTATAAAACGCCCCTACGCGATGCTCACGGTAACCCCTTGGGCGTGCTGGCCTTTGCCCGTGATGTAACCAACCTGCAAACCCTGCTGCAACAAAACCAGACGCTGTACGAGGGCTCGCGCCAGCTTTCGCGCTGCGCCACCTTTGAAGACGTGATCCGGGTACTGGCGGAACACACCCTGCTGCGGCAGTTCAGCAATGCATCCATCAACCTTTTTGACCGGCCCTGGGATAAAACCATCCCTGGCACGGTGCGGGTAGCGGCCGTGTGGGAACGAGACCCCGGCTCGGCCATCTTCCAATCGGGCGTTACGCTTCCACTGCACGCCCTGCCGGGAGTCGAAACCCTGGCTCAAAGTCCTACGATCGTCAGCGGAGATGTTCAGGCGCTCGATTTTCTCAACCCCGCATCGCGCGAGTTTTTCGCGGCCAACGGCATCCATGCGCTGGTCGTCTTCAAGATCATCGTATCGGGCGAGTTTGTCGGCATGATCCAGGGCGTCAGCATGGAAAAGCTGGATTTCACGGAAGAAGAAACGCGCACCTTCCTGAGCCTGGCTGAGCAGGCCGTGACGGTCATTCAAAACCTGCGGCTGTTCGAACAGGTTCAGGAGGCACTGGAAGAGACCGCTGGGCTGTACGCGGCCAACCGCCGTCTGATCGAAGCCCAGGATCTCAACGAAATGCTGCAGGCAGTGTTAGAGGCGTTCAACGTCCCGGCATTAAACCGCGCGGCGCTGTTCCTGTTTGAATATGATGACGATGACCAGTTGGCCGGGATGGTGGTACGCGAAAATTACTGCGCCTCAGGCGAAATGCCGTCCTTCCCCACCGGGCTGCGGTTTGCCGAGGCGCAGGCCCGGCAGTTCTTCGAGCAAATGCAGGGGTATGCCCCTGTCTTTTTGGATGAGACAGATGAAAACGCCCGGATGAACCGCATCCACTCCGCCGTCATCCTACCTTTGTGGATCGGCAGCCGCCCGCTGGGCGTTATTGCGCTGCACGCGGCCCAGGCGCACCACTTTAGCGATGAAGAGAAGCGCATCAGCGCGCCGCTGGCCCAACAAGCGGCGGTGGCAGTTCAAAACCGCCTGCTGTTTGAGGAAACTCTGGCTTCTGAGACGCGCTTCCGCATCACTTCTGAGCAACTATCGCAGGCGCTGGCGATTGCCCGCATGGGCTACTTTGAGTATGACCCCGCCAGCCAGATGCTTACCCTGAACGATCAAATTCTGGCCGTGTTGGAGCGTTCTGTCGAAGAGACGGGCGGCTATACCCTCAGCGCAGAGCGTTTTAGCGAACTGTTCTTATTCCCAGAGGACCACAACCTGCTGTCCGACATTCTGGCGCACGCCATGCAGCCAGACGGTGAGCAGGCCGCTGTCACCCTGGAACATCCTTTCCGGCGGCGGGATGGCTCGCGCGGCTACCTGGCGACGCGCGTCCGCGCGGTAGTGGGCGCGCAGGGGCAGGTGGAGCGGATTACGGGCGCAACGCAAGATATTACCGAAGCGCGCCGCGCGCAAGAAACGATTGCCAAACGCGCCGCCGAGCTGGCGACGGTAGCAGAGGTCTCTACCGCCGTTTCAACCATCCAGGACCCCAACGAAATGCTCCAAACCGTAGTGGATCTGACGCGCCAGGCCTTTGACCTGTACCACGCGCATATTTACCTGGTTGATGAGAGCGGTGATGCGCTGATCCTGGCAAAAGGCGCGGGCGAAGTGGGCCGGCGTATGGCCGCCGAAGGCCGCCGTATTGCGCTGAACGCCGGGCAGTCGCTGGTGGCGCGGGCGGCGCGCGTGCGCCATGGGGTGATCGCCAACGATGTGAGCCAGGAGCCGGGTTTCTTGCCGCACCCCCTCTTGCCCGACACCCGCTCTGAAATGGCTATTCCCATGATCGTGGGTGGGATTGTACTGGGCGTGATGGATATTCAAGATCACCGGGTAGGACGCTTTACGCTGGAGGACATTAACATTATGACCACGCTGGCAACCCAGGTGGCTGTGGCGCTGCAAAACGCGCGCTCTTATGCCCGCGCCCAGCGCCAGGCTGAGCGCGAGGCCCTCATCAACGCCATCAATGAGCGCATCCAGGCAACCGATTCAATCGAGAGCGCCCTGCAGGTGGCCGTGCGCGAGATCGGGCGCGCTTTGGGCGCGCCGCATACCGTCGTCCGCCTGGGAGTGGAACGCAAAGATGAGCTCAAGTAACAGATTTACGAAACGGTTAGGAAAGCTGTTTTCCGAAATCGAGCCGGCCAGTCTGCAGAGCAGTCCGCCGGCAGAGCCGACCGCGCCAGATGCCGGGCGGGGTACAGATCCGCAGCAGGAAGGGACGGATCTGAGCGCGCCTGGGGTTTCTGGCCGAGACGACCCAGAAAAAAATGGTCAGCGAAATGAGCTAGAAGGCATGGCCCAGCAGATAGAAAACCTGCGCCTGTTAGAAGAGTCGCGCTACTTTCGCACCGAAGCCGAAGCCGCCATCCACAAGCTGACGTACCAGAACTGGCAGGCCTACCTGGAAACAACCGCGAAAGAGCGCCTGGGGTTTCAATACGACCGCAAACAGGTACAGCCCTTCGACGCGCAAGCACCCCTCAATGGTATGATTTTCCCCCTGAGAGTGCGCGAGGAGATCATTGGACAACTGGCCCTCATCACGCCGGAGGGATCCGAGGGCGAAGCGCAAGAGACCGCCGGCCTGGTTAGCACGATCGCTGAACGGCTGAGCGCCCACCTGGAAAGTCTGCGCCTGGCAGAACAGCGCGAGCAGGCCCTGGCCGAGACAGAAATGCTCTATTCGATCAGCGCGCACCTGAGCACGGCCCAAACTCTCGAAGAAGCCCTCACTTCCATTTCTCTGCCGGCACGCGCGGCGGGCGCTTCAGACAGCCGCCTGTATTTTGTAACCTACGATGAAACCGGGCAGGTTGACGGCCTGACCCTGGCGGCCACCTGGTACCCTGATGACGGGGCGCAACTGATCCCGGTACAGGCCCACTTTGCCCTGGCCGATTATCCTCACTATCGCCTCGGGTTAACAGACGCCGAAAACCCGGTACTGATTGAGAATGTTGAACAGGACAGCCGCTTAGACGCGGCCGGGCGTGATCTGCTGCTGCGTTCTGGCGCGCGAGCGGTGGCGATCCTGCCCCTGGCGATTAACGAACGCTGGGTAGGAGCAGTGTACATCCACTGGGCGCAGCCCCACGCCTTTAGCGCCCAGGAGAGACGCCTGTACAGCGCCCTCTCACGCCAGGCCGCGGTGGTGATCAACAACCGCATGCTGCTCGAACAGACCCGCAAACGCGCCCAGGAGCTTCAGACCGTGGCGCAGGTCTCCACGGCGGCTTCGACCATCCTCAACCCGCAGGATTTGCTCCAGGCAGTGGTGGATTTGACCAAATCCAGTTTCAGCCTGTACCACGCGCAGGTGTATCTCTACCGGCCGGTCGAGCGCATCCTCGAAGTAGCAGCCGGGGCTGGCGAAATCGGGCGCATTATCGCCGCGCAAAAACAATATGAGGTCTGGGAGTCGCTTTCGCCGGTGGCGCGTGCCGCCCGCGACCGCCAGGTGGTGATTCACAACGACATTCCAGCAGATCCGAATTACCGGCACAACCCATTTTTGCCCAACGTCCGCTCTGAAATGGTGATTCCCATGGTGGTCGGCGACCGGCTGTTGGGGGTGTTCGACGTGCAGTCTGATCAGATTGGGCGCTTCTCGCGCGAAGACGCCCGCACCTATAATACCCTGGCCGCGCAGGTAGCAGTTGCACTGCAAAACGCCGAACTGTACGCCGAACAGACCGCCACCGTCGAGCGCCTGCGCGAACTCGACCACCTGAAATCTTCATTCCTGGCGAATATGAGCCACGAACTGCGCACCCCCTTGAACTCCATTCTGGGGTTCGCCGAGGTGCTGCTGTTAGGGTTAGACGGCCCCCTGACCGAGCTGATGGATAACGACATCCACCTGATCGAAAAGAACGGCCGACACCTGCTGAGCCTGATTAACGACGTTCTCGACATGGCGAAGATCGAAGCCGGGCGCATGAACCTGGCCTTTGAGAAGTTTGTTTTGCGCGAACTGCTGAACGATACCATTGACATCACCGGATCGCTGGCACGCGAAAAGGGCCTGTACTTGCGGGTGGAACCCGATTCGGACGATCAGTTTGAAATGAGCGCCGACCGGGTACGCATCCGCCAGGTGATGATTAATGTCATTTCCAATGCCGTCAAGTTCACCGAGAAGGGCGGCATTGCCATTTGGGCGCGCCGCGAAAATGAGCGCGTCCGCATTCACGTCAAAGATACGGGTTTGGGCATCCCCAAAGACAAGCTGGAAATGATCTTTGAGGAATTCAGCCAGGTGGATACCTCGACCACCCGCAAGGTGGGCGGCACCGGATTGGGACTGCCGATCAGCCGTCGTCTGGTGGAAATGCACGGCGGGCGCATGTGGGCTGAAAGCGAGGGTGTGCCGGGCGAAGGGTCTTTGTTTATCATCGAACTGCCGCGCGAGGCGGTCAGGCCGCATTAGATCGTCCTCACGCGGGAGAAAAGAGTTCTATGGCATTTCCCTTATTCATTGAATGTGTGCAGTGCGGCCATCACCAGGTTTATCAGCCAATGGTAGCGCCGGTGTGCGCGAAGTGCGGCTGTACCTGGCTGGAGCCGCACTATGATTACGCCGCCTTTAAACGCGCCGTGTTCGGCGGGCTGCGCGGGCGCTCGCATGACATCTGGCGCTATCATGACATTTTGCCCGTCCAAGAGCCAGACACCCTGGACTTTAAAAACGTCGGCTGGACGCCGCTCCAGCAGGCACGCCGCTTTGGGCAGTCTTTTGATCATCCGGCGATTTACGTAAAAGATGAACGCTACGGCCCCACCAGCTCGTTCAAAGACCGCCAGGCGGTGATTTCGGTGGCCGCGATGTACCAGGCAGGGGTGCGCGAATGCGTGATCGCCTCAACCGGCAACGCCGCGGTGGCCTATGCGGCGGCCTGCGCGCGAGTGGGGATTAAACTATGGGTATTTATGACCAGCCTGGTGCCTCAGGAAAAGCTGCGCGAGGCGGCCCTGTTTGGCGCAGAGGTGGTGAAAGTCTCTGGAACGTATGACCAGACCAAACAGATCGCCTCTGAGTTCGCCGCCCGGCGCGGGCTGTGGTACGACCGGGGCGCCAACAGCATTCCGGCGCGCGAATCGATGAAAACGATTGCCTATGAGATCGTTGAACAGTTGGGCTGGCGCGCGCCCGACTGGTACATCCAGGCAGTCAGCGGTGGTCTGGGGCCGCTGGGGGTGCTGCACGGCTTTATAGAAATGGCCGCGATGGGACTCATTGAGCGGATCCCGAAAATCGGCATCATTCAGGCGGAAGGCTGCGCGCCCATGGTACAGGCCTGGCGCGCCGGCACAGATCAGGCCACTCCGGTTATCCCCCAAACGCGCATTGCCATCCTTTCCACCGGTGACCCGGGACGGGTCTATACATATTTGTATACTCTGCTGCGCCGCTGCGGTGGTACAATGGAGAGCGTCACCGACGCGGAAGCGTTTACGGCGATGTTAACATTGGCAAAAGCAGAAGGTACGGCCATGGAGCCGGCTGCGGCAGTGGCATTTGCCGGAACTGAGAAGCTGGTTCGTCAGGGCGTGATCGAAAAAGAAGAATGCGTGGTGGTCAACTGCACCGGCCACACCTTCCCCGTTGAAAAGCACGTGTTGGGTGATCAGTGGCAGGTGGATATCCGCCTGAGCGAAAATCAGGCGCCGGTTCCCAAAGAAGGGCTGGTAGCGGCCCTGGAAAACCTGGATGAGAAAACCACCACCGTGCTGATTATCGATGACAATTCGGACGATGCGCTGTTAATCCGCCGCTTCTTAGAGAGCAAGAAGTCTTACCGGGTCTTTCATGCCAGAGACGGTTGGGAGGGTCTGACACAGGCCCGGCAGCGGCTTCCAGACCTGATCATCACCGACCTGACCATGCCGGAGATGGATGGCTTCAGCGTGATCGAAGAACTCCGGCTCGACCCGCGCACGCGCAGGATCCCGGTGATTGTGGTCAGCGCGAAGGATATATCGGCAGAGGAACTTCAGCGTCTAAAAACGCAAGTGGAGGCGCTTTACCAGAAAGGTTCTTTACCGGTCCGGGCGTTTGTCAATCAGGTGGTTGAAGTTATTGAGCAAAAGGGTAGATCAGAGGAAAAAGATCAATGAGCGCCACCATTCTATATATCGAAGATAATCCCGATAATATGACACTGGTGAAACGTGCCATTGAGGCAATTGGTCATACTTTTGTGGGGATGCCAACGGGTTTGGACGGCCTGAAAAAGGCCAATGAGCTTCACCCTGACCTGATCTTGCTCGACATCAACCTGCCAGATATTGATGGGTACGAAATTGCGCGCCGCCTGCGCAGCAGTAATGATAAACACTTCATGTACGTGCCGATTATTGCTATCACGGCCAATGCGCTGAAAGGGGATGCTGAAAAAGCCCTGGAAGCCGGCTGTGACGTGTATATGTCGAAGCCAATCAACATCCGCGAGTTGTGGTCGCGGGTTGAAAGCCTCTTAGAAACGGCGAAAACGACCAAAGAGGAAACGCAGTAAAAGCGACAGCGCGGGCGGCAACACCCGCGCTGTCGCTTTCTTATAGCGCAAGAACTGTTACAGGCCGGGGAACAAGCGCCGCCCAACGGCCAGGAAGGGCCAGGGGATGGCAGCCAACGTTACCACCAGCGAGAGGGCGAAAAAGATCAGAGCGCCGCGGTGGATTTGGGCGCTGCGGCGAGCAATCTCTTTACGGTCGGTGAGTTTATCACGCTCTTTCTCCAGGCGGTAAGCGGCCTTTTTGGCGCGCGAGCGCCCGATGTGCGCCAGCGCCAGTGCAACGATCATCAGCACGGCATGTTCAACGCCAAAATAGCGAGCGGCGGCGTTGCTCATGCCGGCGCCCATGTTTTGCCACAGCGGCGCGGTGACGGGGCTGAGGATAAAGTTTAAGATCAATCCGACCAGCACCTGAACGTCAAAGGCCAGGGTATACCACAGACCGGCTTTGTCGTCCATCGGTTCATAGGGGCGGCGAAACCGCAGTCCAGTGATAGCACGGACAATGACAAACAACGCCAGCAAGATCACCACCCACCGCAAGATCGAGTGGATGGGCAGCAGGATCGCGTACAGGGTCTCCATGGCAGCAACCTCCTCGAAGTTGATCGAAATCTTTGGATCGGTCAGTACTTGCTGACCGGCAGAATAACCTATCCTGTTCCTATGGAATAAGATTCGCGTAACGCTCGCGCAAAATCGGCAGAGCCAGCAGCAGGGTAGCCAGGGTTTTGCCATCTTGAATTTCGCCGCGAAACGCGCTGGCGTACACCTCGCGCGCAGGAAGGGCCACTTTTTCTAAGAATTCGTCCTCGTCAGAGGGCAGGCTGGATTCGTACAGGCTGGTCGCCAGGTAAGCGTGCAGTTTTTCGGTCGAATAACCCGGAACCATGTAAAACTCGCCCAATTTTTCCAGTTGACCAGCGGCCAGGCCGACCTCTTCCTGCACCTCGCGGTCTGCTGAGGCTTCGGGCTGCTCGCCGGTTTCCAGCACGCCCGCCGGGAGTTCAAGCAGCCATTGATCCGCACCAACGCGGAACTGGCGAATGAACCAGATATTCCCCTGGTCGTCCAGCGGCAAGATCACTACTGCACCGTTATGGCTCACCAGATCATAGGTGTGAGGGCGGCCATTCGGGAGTTGAAGGCGGACGCGCTTGAGGTCAAACACCCGCCCGGAATAAATCGTTTCTTCTTCTAACCATTGATAATCCATAAATATCCCCTCATAAAGAAAGGCGGGGGGAAATACCCCCGCCATCCAATGCAAATACAGGCGGTATAGCCTGATAACGTTCCTGAAGACTGCCGCATTGATTTTACTGTCAATGGAGGGGCAGACCCCTCAGACGCCATCGTCTTGAGTCGGATGACGGGCGGCTTAGGGGATGTTGAGGGTCATCCCGGCTTTGACATCCGCGGCGCTTTGAAGCCCATTGGCCGCCAGGATATGTTCAGGGGCCACGTCGCCAAACTGGCAGGCAATCGAATAAACGGTTTGCCCGGCAACAACGGTGACGGTGGCCGGGTGTTGTTTAAGGGCGCGCGGGCCGTAAGCTGAGGTGTTCCAGTTACCGGTGGCAGGGATCTTGAGGACCGCGCCAGCGGCCAGGCGAGTGTTGTTATTGATGCCGTTCAGCCGGAAGAAGCTGTCAAGATCCAGGTCATAGCGGCGGGCAATGCAGAAGGGGAATTCGCCCTGCTGAAGCGTGTACGTCTGAGGCCGTTCCAGGGGAGCCAGGGTAGGAGCGGGCCCACCTTCGGCTGGGACGGGGGTAGCGGTGGCCTGATCACCGGTTTGCGGCTGGGCGCTTTCAGGGGTATTGGTGGCAACCACCACCTGGGGCGTATCGGTAGGCTGGATGGGCAGCGGCTGCGAGGCCATGGCCGTCTGCGTGGAGGCCGCCGAAACCGGGTCTTCTGTCACAAACGGAAAGTCTACGCCGGTAGGGGTGGTGATGGCCGCAGGCGGTGTTGAGGCCGTTCGACTGCAAGCTGCGAGCGTCAGAAACAATGCAACAACTACCAACACAAGGATCTTTGAGTACGCTTTCATTTCAGGGATCTCCTTCGTCATGATGTGGTCTGCGGCCCGGCAATCGGGAGCGGCGTCTTTTTTTCTTCTCAAGAGGTTGCATGAAGTAAAAATCTTCGTTTCTTGCCAATGATAGTAGCATATCCTTTAAAATGCGTCAAGCGCGTTAATATTTCTTCTGTAAAATATTGTGGTCTGCCAGCGACTGACATACACGGCCTTGCATAAATCATGTACAATCAAAGCGTATCCACCGCAGGTCCGTCATTAATCACAAGGAGAATCTGGCGCTATGGAATCGAATCGAATGGATATTCTGAACAAAGTGAAGGCCGGAGAACTATCGGTAGAAGAAGGCGCGCGCCTGCTCCACAGACTGGAAAGTGAACCTGAGCCAGAAGAACCTGTGATGCAGGAAGTTAATCTGGAAGATCTTTCAGCGGCTGGCATTCAGCGGTATCAGAACTGGTGGCTGTACCCATTGTGGTTGGGCGTTGGAATTTTGGTGTTTTCCGCAGGGTTGATGTCTTGGGGATACACGACCGAGCGGTTCTTCTGGTTTTACTGCGCCTGGCTGCCGCTGGTATTAGGAGTGCTGGTCATCGTGCTGGCGGCCTGGAGCCGTCAATCGCGCTGGCTGCACGTGCGGGTGAAAGAGAACAAGCCGGAGAAAAGCACGAACATTAAAATCAGCTTTCCTCTGCCGACCAGTCTGGCTGGCTGGTTCCTGCGTACTTTCGGCAACACCATTCCGCAGCTAAGGGAACAGGGCATTGCCGAGCGCGTCCTTCCATTCCTCGACACGCTGGAAAAATCGCGCGAGCCGGTAGTGATTGAGGTGAATGATAAGGAAGGCGAAAAGGTGCAGGTGTATATCGTCTGAGATAGAAATATCCGGCTTGAGAAAAAGGGGGGAAATGCCCGCTAGGCAAGCGGGCATTCATGCATTAAAATAATTGACTAAAAAGGTCTTATATCGGACCTTACTATCGGCTCAGACCCTGTTTAAAGAGGGAGGCACATGAATACGACTCGTATCCGTGATAGTGTGATGATTGCCGATCCGCCTTTTGCAGCAGATTTATTGGGCAGTACCCGCTGGTCCTGGCTGTGGCTATTGCTGCGGTTGTACATTGGCTATACCTGGTTGACCTCTGGGTTAGGAAAACTGAGCAACCCGGCCTGGACGCAAACCGGCCAGGCGCTGCGTGGGTTTTGGCAAAATGCAGTGGTAGTGCCAGAGGCGCCGGCCCGCCCGGCCATCGCCTTTGACTGGTACCGGGCTTTTATTCAATCCCTGTTAGATGCCCAGGCCTACACCTGGTTTGCCAAACTGATCGTTGCAGGCGAGCTGCTGGTGGGAGTAGCCCTGATCCTGGGAGCTTTTACGGGCATCGCGGCTTTTGCCGGGGCCTTTCTGAACTGGAATTTTATGATGGCCGGCACAGCCAGCATTAACCCATTGATGTTCGTGGTTACGATCCTCTTAATCCTGGCCTGGAAAACGGCTGGCTGGATCGGCTTAGACCGCTGGCTGCTGCCGCTAATCGGTACACCGTGGAGCCCTGGAAGGGCTTTCCGGCGGGAGGGTGAAGCAGAAAAAGGGGCCTGATCCGGTGCAGGGCCCGCGCTGTGCTGTGGGCCCTGCACTGATTCCTTTGGGCTGGAAGCCTTTCTAAAACTGCCCGGTCGTCAGGTAAGCCTGGATGAGGCGGCTGAGAATCCCCCAAATACTGCCGAGGATTGCGCCGCCGAGGACATCACGCGGGTAATGAGCGCCAACGTAGATGCGCGTCATGCCAACGGCGGCGGCGAAGCCATAGAACACTCCGCCGATGAGCGCTCCGGCCTGTAAGTATTGGGCAAACAGCACAGCCATAAAGAAACTCTGAGCCGTATGCCCGCTGGGGAATGACAGCCCGCGCTCTCGCCAGCCCACGATGCGCGCGCCCTCCATGGTGATAAAGGGCCGGCGGCGTTCCACCAGGGCTTTCATGATTTCCACTACCAGCCACAGGCTTAGAATCCCCAAGAGCAATTCTACCGCCAGCCGCCGCCGGTCGGCGAAATAGAGAAAAATGCCCAGAAGAATGCCAAAGACGCCGTTGCCGATTTGCGTCAGGGTCCACATCAGCCGGTCGAGCCACAGTGGATGATGCCCCCGTAGGTTAAAGAGCAGGAATACCCAGGTATCGAGGCGCTGGCCTGCCGACCACAATAAAGAAAGGGTCAGCAAGACAAAAATCAGCAAGAGGATAATGAGTGCCTGGTTGGCCCACAGCCCCCGAACAAGAGCGCGGCGGGTTTCGGGTTCCAGCGACCAGAGAAACCCGCCCAACCCCAGGGCTACGACTACAACAGTCAGCAGGCGCCGGTAGCCACCCCACAGGTTCAGCAGCCGGGCGAACAGGCCCTGTGAGGGTTCAGAAGAAGATACAATCGGCTCTTCTTCGGTCATCAATGCTGGCAGGTAGTAATCGGCTATTTGCGGCTAAAGTGGTGAGACTGGCTGCTGAGCCGCCAGCGCCGCACCAGATTCGCCAGTTCGGCCAGATGACGGGCGCGGACGGCAGGATTGGCATCTCCTTCTACGGGAGCGGCCAGTTTAACCCGGATTTCCTCCGCCAATTCGGCGCTCATTTCGCCATTGCGAATACGCTCAGACCAGCCGTTCTTATCTTCGACTGGCAAAGGCAGTTTTTCAATGAGTTTAAGCAACAGGCGTTCTTCTTGAGTATTGATACGCGCCATGATAAACCTCCTATGATATTCCCATGATTCTGGCGAAAAAAGCACGGAAACCACTTACTTGTCGTTGGGAATGGCCGCACGCAAATTCTTCCATCCCGTAAAAACGGCATAGGGATAATGATCAATTACATGATCTAACATGAAGCGCCCTTTGGAGGGCGATTCCATCAGACGGGTATAGGTTTCAACCGGGACGTTCACATACTGGTAAGCGCGCCCGCTGTTAAACAGAACCACCAGCGCCTGAAGGGCGGCATCATAACCGACCGCCGCGAGCATACTGGATTCCACTGGATCCAGACGCATCATGGTCCTCCTTCCTTTTTTAAACTCATCCAATTCACCGTTAAACGGCCCCTTCCCCCTACCGGTGCGATCCTGAGGTTCTGCGGGGCAACGCCGCCCCGGATCGCCACAGAACTTATTTTACCAAATTTAAATTCTTTTGCGGTTCTGGCGCGGGCGGCGGCGGATGGAGGGCGGGGACGGTGTGATGAATTGAACCTTCTCGAACTGCGCCGCTTTGCTGTAAACGTAAGGGTCTTCTTCAATGACAATTTGTACGGCACTGGAAACTTTGATCGGCGGCGAACCCGCTGTGGCCCGCACGGTATACTGCCCCGGCTTAACCGGCTGCCCAAAATCGTCATAGCCATCCCATAAAAAGAGGTGCTGGCGAGCGGTGCGCCGCCGGTTATCGAGCAAAACGGCCTGAGTCTGGCCCTGGTCGTCCAGCACTTCTAAGGTGACGCGCGCCGGCTGGTTTAATTCCAGGCGCAGGGCCACGTTTTTGCCTTCCTGCGGCAGTCCCGGAGCGAAGCTGTGCGTATCTACCGAAAGCTGGATTGCCAATTGATTCTGGCGGTAGAAGAAAAAGCCGAGCAGCAAAGCCAGGAACAGCACCGCCGGGATGGTCATAGCGGGCAGAGCTTGCAGGTTTTCCAGCAGGCGTTCGATGTCGCCAGGGGGAGCTGGAATCTCATAACGCACGCGGCGGGTCAGGTTGGTGGTATTGCCGGCCTGATCGCGGGCGGCGAATTCGATGACATTATCGCCCTCGAGCAGTTCAATAGTGGCCTGAAAGTCGCCGAGCGCGCCCACCGTAACCGGGCGGCGGTTCACCGTCACCTGAGCACCCGGATTGGTGCGGCCGGTGACGTGAATCTGGGGGTCACTGAACGCAGTACCCTCAGCAACGTTGATTTCTAAGAGCGGGCCGCTGGTTTTAACATTCACCAGACGCTCTACAGTGGTCATGTTGCCAACGTCATCGGCGGCCGTCACCCGAATGGCCTGCTGGCCTTCGTCGAGCAGTAAGTCAAAGCTGAAAGCGCCATCTGGGGCCAGCGGCACGCTCTGGTTGTTGATGGTCAACGTCACGCCGGGCGGAGCGACGCCAATAACCTGCACCAGAGCATTATTGATCCACGCGCCTTCTTCCGGGCTGGTGATGACCACTTCTGGCGCGGCGGTCACCAAGTCAATGGTGCGCGTCTGGCTGGTGGTGTTGCCGGCCAGGTCTGAGGCGCGGATTTCGACCGTGTTCTGGCCTTCGCTTAGCCGGTGCTGGGTGCGAAAACGCCCCTGCCCATCTACCGGTACGGGCTGAAAGACGCCGCTCACGATAACGGTAGCGTTTGGCTCGGTCAGCCCTTCTACAGTAAGCACGCTCTCGCGCACGCGCGCGCCATCCGGCAGATTGACCAACTGCAGGTCGGGCGGGCGGGTATCTACAATCAGTGTCACGCTGCTGGTACGTGAGCGCAGGGTTCCTCTGGCCGCAATTTGCACCTGATAAGCGCCGTCATTCACCCGGCGGCCCAGGTCATCGGTTCCATCCCAGGTCAGCAGGTGCTGGCCGGCAGTTTGTTTTTGCGCGCTGAAGAGCGTGCGCACCACCCCGCCGCCTTCACTGAGAACTTGGGCCGTAACTTCGGCGTTTTCTGAAAGCCGGTAACTGATGGAGGCAGTGTCGTAGCTGTTATCTTGATTCGGAGAAAGATAAGCGGGCGAACTGGTAATGCTCAGCTCTGGAGTGCGCAGCCAATCCGCCACAAAGGTTACGGCCAGCAGCAGCAGAACAGCGCCGATCGACAATATGGTAAACAGCGCGCCCGGAGACCGCTCTTCACGGCTGATACTGGGGCGCTGCGATAAGGACAAAGAAGACCGGCGCTGTCGTTGCATAACGAATAAGCAGGATTGGCTTACCCTCCTCCTTATTTTAATCTAATTCGATCTTAATCAGATCATCGTTCTGATTTTTCTTGTTCTGGCCGCTTTTGGGCAGGTCTTCGGGGATGGGGAGAGGCGGGTATTCGGTGGAGGGCGCACCTGCATGGGGCGCTTCGGATTGATTTTGAGGCGCAGAGTGCGTCTGTAAGAAGCGAGCCCAGGTTGGGCCAACCGGGGCTTTGCGCGGTGGAATGGCGGGAGGGCGGGCGCGCCCAGAAAGCTCTGGCCGCAGCCGGATGGCAGGCAGAGGGTGTTCTACCAGATCACGCACGCTCTCCAATACGGCGAGCGCCAGCACCGGCAGCAGGGCGTTGAGCGCCAGGAGCGAAACCAACGCGGCGGCCCCCTCCAGCGTGACCTGCCCCAACCAGAAGGCCAAAGCGAAGTGACCCACGGCCAGCAGGGTGACGCCAGCGGCTCCCAACAGGATATTCCCCACCGGCCGGCGCTGTTGAAACCAGGCGCGTTCCGCCAGCCCACCCAACAGGCCAGCCGTCATGGCCCACAAGACAATTTGCAGCAGGTGATAGAGCAGCAAAGTGGCATCTGGCGCGAGGGGACTGACAATGAGCAATAACGTCTCCAACGAATTGGCCGGGGCGAAGCGCCCAGCGATCTGATCAAAAGCCGGCCGACTGCCCAAGATGAGCAGCCAGTCGGGTGAGCGGCCCATCATGCCAAAGAGAAGCTGGCCCCACAAGGCCGCCAGGCCGCCCATCCATGCGCCGCCGCTTTTGCCCCACCACAGCCCACCTAACAGCGGAAGAAGCCAGGCCAGGTTAGCCCGCGCCAGCCACGGAACCGCCAACACCAGCAGTGCGGCGCCCAGGTTGTTGATAAAAACGCGCTGACCCAGCAGGGCCACCGCCAGGAAAAGAACGGCCAGGTAAAGCGATAGGGTATAGAGGGGGTAGGCCGCCGCCAGAACCGCCAGAAAGAAAGCCACCGGCGGCGACCAGAGCGTGACCACAAAGACGGCGGTGGCAATCGCCACTTCCCAGGGGGAGGGGTAAGCCGGCAGGCTGACGAGCAGCCGATAGAGGATAAACGCCAGGGCGGCGGCCGTCAGCGCGCGCTCAATTAAAGAAAGGTGACGCCGCACCAGACCGTGCGGCAGGCGCAGGAAAGATGCCATCGTCAGGTCAATTCCATGGCCCGCAGGCCCGAACGGTTCGAGTTTTCTCTGTGCGCCCCCGAGCGATTCCACGGGGAAGCCGGGCGCGCGTGAACACGCGCCCAATTGCGCAGGGCACTGATCTGGCTTTCCATTGTGCGCGACAGGGGAATGGTACTGGCAAGGCCATTCAGGATGTCTTCATCGCTCAGATCGCGGCCGCTTTCAAAAGCGTCATACAACCCTGAAATAACCACCTGCTCGATCTCTGCGCCAGAGAAGCCCTCGCTTTTCTCGGCCAGCAGTTGCAGGTCAAAGCTGCGCGGGTTGCGCCCCCGGCGGGCAAGGTGGATGGCGAAGATTTGCATGCGCTCATCAAAATTGGGCAGATCAATGAAGAAGATCTCATCAAAGCGGCCTTTGCGCAGAATCTCGGGCGGCAGAATGGTAATATCGTTACTGGTTGCAACGACAAAGACCGGGGCGGTTTTTTCTTGCATCCAGGTCAGAAAACTACCGAAAACGCGCGCGGTAGTTCCAGCGTCCGAAAGGTGCGAACTGGCGGCCCCGGCCAGGCCCTTTTCCAACTCGTCCAGCCACAACAGGCAGGGCGCCACGCTTTCGGCCAGACGCAGGGCCGAGCGCATATTTTGTTCAGATGAGCCTACCATTTCGCTGAAAACGCTGCCCACATCCAACCGCAGTAGAGGAAGCTGCCACTGACTGGCAATGGCCTTGGCGACCAGGCTTTTTCCAGCTCCCTGCACGCCCAGCAGGAGCAGCCCTTTCGGCTCTGGCAGGCCGAACTGACGGGCGCGCTCGCTGAAAGCCAGCCCGCGTTTGTTGAGCCATTCCTTTAAAAGCGGCATGCCGCCCACAAAGGACATGTCTTCGGCGGCCTCAAAGTATTCCAGGATGTTCGAGCGGCGAATAATCTGTTTCTTCTCTGCTACGATCAGGTTCACATCCAGGCCGCGCGTTTGCACCAATGACTTTGCCAGTACATTTTCGCACTCGGTGCAGGTCAGCCCCTGAGCGGCCTTAAGCACCTTCTCGCGCGTCTGCACGTCTAGTTTGAGGTTAACGTTATAGCGCTCGCGCGCGGCTTTGATGACCTCATCCAGAGAATTTTCCAATTCCTGACGGGTAGGGAGGGAATAATCCAGCACGGTGATATCCTTTTCCAGCTCAGGCGGAAAGCGCAGTAGCGGGGAAAGGATAATGAGAGTTTTGTAACTGCGTTTTAATTCATAGGTAATATCGCGCAGGCGGCGGACGATCACCGCCTGATCGGCGCGGTGCTCATCGAGGAAGGGGTGAAAATCCTTGAGGACAAAAATAGCCGATTCCTGCGACGCGGCGATTAGATCGAGGGCGCGCTGAGGATGATGGCTGGCCGGGTCAAATGGGGGTCCGTCATAATCGTCCAGCGAGAAGATCCCTTCGGTGAGCGACCAACCGTAGAGTTTCTTACGCCGCTCGCGCGCCACTGCCCGAAGAATATTCTCAATTCTGCGTTCTTCCCAGGCAACAATGTACAGAATCGGGTATTTCGCACGGATAAGCAGGCTGATCTCTTCCTGCCGGTCGAGAGGCGTATGTGTCATAACTTTGACTATAGCATATGCACAACGGGATGTAAAGCCGGGCCAAGTCGTGCTAGAGCAGTTTCCATGAGGCTTAGGTATTCCAACCCTGCGTTAGAAATCTCTCTCCCTCCGGTTTTTTAATTATAACTTCCTTTTATCCTCTAATTGTGCCAACCTCGTGACAATTTGCTTGCGAGACAAGGCCGCCGAAAACCGGGCGAGAGACCTGCCTAAACCCTTTTCATAATGAAAATCTGTGGTAAAATCCAATCTGTTCTTTGACAATCTACCCGGTTCTCCTTAACGTACCATCTACGAATCTGCGTTAAGACACAAGAGACAACGGACATACGGCTCACTAGCTCAATGGCAGAGCAACTGACTCTTAATCAGTGGGTTCAGGGTTCAAGTCCCTGGTGAGTCACACAATAAACCCCCACAAATGGGGGTTTATGCTTTAATTTCAACCATCTAAGTAGACCGTCATAAGTTTCTAGAAACATGGTGACGGGAAACAGACTTAGTAGTCAGTCATAATGAAAAAGATGAAACAAGAGTTGCAACCTTCAGGGGCAAGGAGACCCTGGAGATGCCACGAAAAACGTACCTTATCAATTTGAATGAAGACGATCGAGCTAAATTGCTGGAAATGACCCATAAAGGGAGCCTGAAAGCCAGGCAATTCAAACGAGCCATGATCTTACTCAAGGCCGATGAAGGATTGTCGGACCCGCAAATCATGGCCGCGTTGAATGTCAGCCGTCCCTGTGTTGAACGGATCCGCAAACGCTTTGTGGTGGATGGCATTGAGCGTGCCTTGAACGAAGATCCACGTCCCGGGCAGAAGCGCAAGCTCGATGGACGGGCGGAGGCTACCCTGATTGCCACGGCTTGTACAGATGCACCGGATGGCCATGCACATTGGAGGCTGCGTCTACTGGCGGGGAAGTTGGTGCATCAGAAGCGCAGCAAGAAATCGAACGGATCCGGGTATGGATCGGGCAACGGCGGTTTGTCGTAGCAATAACCACGCGCGCACGCATTGCACACTGCACGGGGGAGCCCGCCGTTTTCTGCACATCTTTCAAGGATTGCATCGCAGTTTCCGCAAAAAGGGATTGCAGGAACAACTGTTCCGGCTTGTGTTTGGGCAGACTGCCGACTCGGGTAACTGCTATATGAATGCCGGCTTCGGCGTAAGGATGCGTCAGCGGTAAACCCTGGCATGTTCATGGTAATCATAAAAACTCCTTTTCGTTGGTTACGTATGACGATTGAGGTATAGCGACAGATTAATGACCAGCCCGCATTGATGATTATTGTGTTAGAACATCTGGGAAAGGGACGCGGCAGTTCACAAATCCCTTGAAAATTACTGAGCATCTACATCCCCCATGTCTGCCTGATGGCGAACATGCTACTAGCTGGCAAAACTGGCGACCGCGGCCAAAAATCGCCGGCCCTGTGGGTATACAGGCGCTACATTCCTGTTGTATGGGGGGGCAAAAGCTAAACTGGGCTGGAACGATGGATGTTCCCTCGCCGTGGTAACTTTCCGCCATCGCTCTGTAGTGGACTGTTGAAACATAGACCGATGCCTCTGCAGTGAATCCCGGAATATGCCTTGTATTCATGGCTCATCTCCTATTTTTGTGAATTTCCAAATCCTTGTATATTGCTCGCATTACGAGGCCAAACCTTTCGATTAGTTTGGTTCACCGATCGAAGTACGGCGACAGTTTCGTGACCAGGAATGGAAACTCCTCGGTAACATCCACCCGCACGTAAAACTTCTCTACGAAATCAGTCTGCCGATGGGTGTAAGAAAAGATTACCTCGATGATCTTGCGGGTGACACTTAACGGCGAGGGCCGCGTATCGATTCCAGTCAGAGAAAAGTCGCGCTCGAATTGCTCGGCAGCTTTGGTAAAGATGGCAGGATAACGCATCATCGTGTAATTCATAGCGCGGTGTTCGTCCTCTGCACCAGCGTTGTCCATCATGAGCATGATCCGGTCGAACACCTCCTCCGCAGCCGGTCGATATTTCTCCTCGGCTGCTTTTTCCGGTCGTGGAATAGCCTGAATGAGCGCATCACGCGTGAAGGAATATATTTGGTCAAACGCAACCATGGGGACCATCAGCCCATTACATAGATCCGGCGGCGCAATCGGCCCAAGCACGCCCACCACCAAATCGATATCACCGGGTTCAGGCTCAGGACGGAGAGCGCCAACCAGAAGATCGTAATCCATTGGGTTGCGCGGCTGCAAGAGGTAAGTTTCCATCCCTTGAAGGCTAAGTATCCAGCACATCTGACGTACCAGGTAGCGGTTCTCCGGCTTGGACAGAACCTCTTGGAAGACTTGTTGGTCAGTTTTGCCATTGTTCTCCGTCCGGCTGGTAACCTGAGCGAATTCCTTCTCTACGTCCAGGCGGGGAAAACGCGCCTCGATCCTCCCCAACGCATAGATGTATGCCACCGAAACGTAAGAGGCCGCACTTCCACCAGCTGAGCATGGCATCTCTTTGCCAGTCGGAGCAGTCATATCGTCAACTTGAGATGGCAAAATTACCCCTCTATCGCGACGTGAATTCGCTTGATTGGTTAACTGTTGTTGAACTTCATCTGGTTCCATGTCGATCCTCCAGGTTCGTTAATGAGTGCGCCGGTTGATGAAAACCATCCAGCGGTTTAGCATGGCGGCGCGTTCCTTGCAGCCGCCGCAGGGACGGATTCCAAAAGTGGACGTTACCCGCTTGATTACATCGCCGAGACCAATATCTTGATCGTTGATGAACCCAGGCAGCCTCACCAGGTGAGGCTGCCGTTCATTCACGCTCGTTTGCTTGTTGGTCGGTATATCATTTTTCATTGAATACTCACCTCCTAGTGTGGACGGTCAGCATGGTTTGATAAGCTGACCAGGCATCGAGCAAAGGAGGAACTACGGTGTTTCGCCTCCAAACAGAATGAGAAACAGCATATTTGACCTCAGCTGGGCTTGCAGATGGAAATTCTGACCACAACAAGGCGATCGTTCCCGTGACAAAAGGGGCAGCAGCGCTGGTTCCTCGAAAGGTCAGGGGCTGGCTGTTCGCTCCCAGACTGATAATGTTCTCACCGGGTGCGCCTAACCCGCGCCGTCCTATTGAAACTCCGAGGTTCGACAGGCCTTCCGGTCGGCCGAATTGGTTATAGGCAACAACCGGAATGACCCAAGAATGGCGGGTAATGGCAGAGTTGCCCAGCGTTCCTTGATTCCCAGACGCGGCTACCAGGATCACCCCACGCTTTGCAGCATAATCCAACGCTTCCTCTAGTTCGTACCCACTTTTGATGGATGGTTGGACGAGAGCCGCACTCAGATTCAACACACGGGCGCCTGCACTGATACAATCAAAAATGGCTTCAACAAGTTCCTTGAGCGTCGCGCTCGGCATGGCTCCATTTTCCGAGGTCGTTTCAGCAAAAATTGGGCGCACCAATAATGTGCAGTTGGGGCAGATAGCAGGCGCGTTAGAGCCTCTTTTCCCAGACAGGATCCCGGCCACAAAAGTACCATGAAGACAGGCTACGCTGTGTGATGATATACACGAACCACGCAAGTCCCCTGTAATCGCATGAATATTTTCGGAATTGAAGTCTGGATGCTCCATGGCAACGGGCCCATCGATAAGCCCAATAACAATTTCAGCGTTACCGCTGGTTCGTTCCATGAGAGGTGGTAGCTTTACTAAACTCAAAGAATTCATAAGGTGTCAATTTTTGGAACGGTTTAGGCAACAAAACTATTGGAGCCATGAATCTTGAAATTATTATCGAATCATATATAATATAGCTAAATAAAGTGCGAATATCATCTATGTTTTTTGCGAATCTTAGGGGGTGGAATGGTCACGTATGAGTCATTTATTCGGCGATCTATTGGGAGAACTGCTCCACCGTAAGCATGGTTTGAGCCAGTTCAAATTAGCCAGGGGGATTGACCAACCATCGTCAGTGATCTCCGAGATGTGCCAGGGAAAACGCCTGACCGGGCTGCACGCGCGTGGACGGGTGGTATCTGCCATTTCGTGGCTACACCAACAGGAGGCATTGTTTACAAAAGAAGAGGCCAACGCACTGCTCGAAGCGGCAGGGATGGCGCCTCTGCAAAAACACGAGAAAACCGAAGCGAGGCTTCTCCAACAACTTCAGCGATCAACATCACAACATCTGATGCAGTACAGGGAAAACATCTCGAATGAATTTCCCCCACCCTGTTCCGATCAAGAGCATTCCACCACCGCGCCGCGTTACAACCTGCCTGTACCGCCAACCCCGCTGATCGATCGGGAAAGTGAAGTCGCCGAGATCCGAGACATCCTCAACCGACCTGATTGCCGCCTCCTGACGCTTACTGGGGAGGGAGGGATTGGAAAAACGCGGCTGGCTATCCAGGCGGCTACTCAGCTTGCGGCTAAAGGCGCTCTGGATTTTCCCAATGGTATTTTCTTTGTCGCACTGCAGCTTGCCGCCGAGCCTGCATTCTTAGCGCGGGCGATAATAGACGCCATCGGGATGCCGATTTCCGGCACGGACGATCCCAGAAAAGGATTGATCCAGTTCTTGCAAGAGCAAAAAATGCTCCTGCTACTGGATAACTTTGAAGAAGTTCTGCAAAGTCCGGCGAAAAATACTGACGCCAGCCTGGCCTTTCTGGCTGAAATGATCCAACAGGTGCCTGGGGTGAAGGTGTTGATTACTTCGCGAGCTGTGCTCAATATGAGCAGTGAATGGATCTACCGGGTGCAGGGGTTATCCTACCCGGCCGCTTTCATGAGTGAAATGGCAGTTGCGCCGACCCTGGACGATCTCAGCCAATTCCCTGCTATCCGGCTCTTTATCGACCGGGCCAAAAAACTTCAGCATAATTTTTGCCCGGCAGATGAGCTGGACGGGATCATTCAGATTTGCCAGGTGGTTGAAGGGTTGCCACTGGCGATCGAAATAGCAGCGGCATGGACGAAGATGATGCACTGCGCCGAGATTGCTGCTGAAATTCGACGCTCGCTGGTGTTTTTAGAAGCCCGATATCAGGATATTCCCACACGACACCGCAGTATTTTGGCTGTGATCAACCATTCCTGGCAGGCGCTCCATCCCGAAGAACGCCAAGTATATGCGCGGCTCTCAGTTTTCCAGGGAGGCTTTCACCGCGCGGCGGCGGAGCAGGTGGCCGGCGCGAACGTATCTATTCTAGCGACATTGGTAGATAAATCGCTGCTACATTGGGGACCGGATGACTGCTATCATTTCCATGAACTGCTGCGCCGGTTTGCGCACGACCAACTGCTTGCGGATCCGCAGGCAGCACGGGAAGCCCACGTTTTACACTGCATGTATTACACGAATTTTCTACATGAACATAGTGCTGCTATCACCGGTCCTTGTCAACAAGAAGTGTTGTACAGCATTATGGCGGAACTCCGAAATATCCGGGCGGCTTGGCGACAGGCACTGGACGATACCAACCTCGCCACGCTAGCAGCCTACACCTATTCTGAATTCTGTGATCTCACCAGCCATTACCTGAAGAACGCGCAGGCTTTTGAGTAGTCCATTTTCCGGCTGCTGGAAAGCAGAACGCCGGATCCGGCAACTGCCGAGGTACTGGCGCAGATTTACCATTTTCTAGGCGAACTATACATCCGACTGAGGAAATATGAACGCTCCGAGATCGCGAAGCGCGCAGAGGCTTTTCGGGATCTGCCGGATGCACTCACCACAGCCGGTCATAGTGAAGATCGGTTCACCGGCCCGATCTCCCAGACCTGCTGGAAAGGGAAAAGGTCGCCCGGCGCTGAGTAAAGGAATCAGGCAGTCTGCTCTAAGACAAAATAATGCCCCGGGTTCCAGCTCTGGCAGACCAGATAAAGCCGCCCACTCTGCTGATGCCAGACTACGTTGTGGAGGTGTTGAACGCTGTCCATGCCCAGGTCTTCTTTGGGACGGATGGTTGAAAGCACCTCAAAAGTATTCGCGTCCACAATGTAGATTGGCGCGGGGCGGTCTTTGACCGGATCAACCAGGCTGCCGATCACGCCCAGCCAGCGCCCTTGCCACTGAATAAAATCCACCCCGCAGGGCCAGGAACCGGCCGGCAGTGCGTGCGAGGCAATAAACCCTCCCTCCAGCCCATGAACTTGAACGCGCGCGTTAGGCCGGTCGGCAATTACGAGGTGATGGTGATGCAGTGGGTGGGCACGGATGCCATGCGCAGTTGAAAACCTGCCATCCTGGGTGGGGTTTTCTGCCGGCCCGCCAAAGATGCCCGTCCAGGTGCGCCGGGTGACATCCGCAGCGATGATGTAATTGGCCCCGTAGCCATCGGCGACGAACAATTGACGTGCTACCAGGGCCGTGTCGGTAGGCGCGAATGGGACGTTTTCCGCGCGGTACTGCTCGAACTCCGGACGGGGTAAGACAAAATCAAGCGCGCCTTCCAGGCTGATCACCGCGACCTGGGCATCATTATTGGCTGGCAGGAACAACCGCCAAGATCCATCAATCTGCCCAATTTTTGTGCTGTGGAAGTTCATCGGCCGCAGTTTTTCGGGTAGTTCGATCAATTCTTGCTTCTTCAGGTCGGGGTCAATCCGGATGATCCCGCACCCTGGCATCCCGTAGTAGAGATGGCCATACTCTGGGCGCGGATCAACGGCAAACCCGCCGTGCAGGTTCACTTCACTATCTTGCGTACCGGCAGGCAGAACGTGTAAATCCTGGCGGTGAATAAACTCAAATGGCGCGGACCCACTGCGTTGGGTGGTCATAAATGCATCCCCGGAATAATCGTAGTATATTCACCAGTATACTGCATCTTTAAACAACCGCTATACTATGTATGCATATGGGCCTTTTAACCTCTCTTTCTCTGGCGGCAGATGTATTTGCTCATCACCTGCTGACGGGCCGGCGGCGCCCCCTGCTGGCGAGTTACAAGCTGACCTACCGCTGTAACCTGCACTGCCAGCAGTGTCCATTTGTCAATCTGTCGGGCGCGGAGCCGTCTTATGAACAGGTCTGCGCCATGCTCGACCGTCTGCGCGCCCGCGGCGACCGGATTGTGATCTTCGAGGGCGGCGAACCACTGCTGTGGCGCTACGGCGACCGCGTTTTTAACGATGTCGCGCGCTATGCCCGCGCGCGCTTCGCGGTGGTGGGGGCAACGACCAACGGCACGCTCACGCTGGACGTACCAACCGATGTCTTATGGGTTTCGGTGGATGGCCTGGAAGAGACGCACAACCGACTGCGCGGCGCGCCGGTCTTCGCGCAGGTGATGGAAAATATCCGCCGTTCCACCCACCCGCGCCTGTACGCGCACATCACCGTCAATGCTGAAAACTACACTGAGGTTCTGGCGCTGGTGCGCTTTCTGGCGGACAGGGTCAAAGGCATCACCATCCAGTTCTATTACCCCTATTCCGCCGATGACCGGCTGTTCCTGCCCTGGCCTGCGCGGCGCTCCCTGCTCGAAGCCCTCATCCAGTTGAAACGCGCCGGACTGCCAATTCTGAATTCCACCGCCGCCCTGCGCGCACTGATGGCGAACACCTGGCACTGCCAGCCCTGGCGCATTGACTGTGCTGAACCCGATGGGACCGTCTGGCAGGGCTGTTATTTGCTCCACCGCGCGCCCGCCGACTGCTCCAGGTGCGGCTTTTCGCCCTATGCCGAAATCTCTCTGGCTTTCCAGGGCCACCCTGGGGCCATCCGCGCGGGGATGCAGATTTTCACCTGAAAGAGCCGGATAGGCCAGTATTCGTTTTTTTACCCCTGCACGCCAGAAACCGCTACAATTATCCTGTAGCAAAAGAACGCAGAGGAGATGGCATGACCGAACACCGCGCCATATTGGTGAAAGTGGCCCGCCAGGCCATGCTCGACCGGGGGCTTCTGCCCGACTTTTCTCCGCAGGCGCTGGCCGAACTGGAAAAGATCGCCGGACCGGCGCTCTCTAACGGTTTGCCGGCGCGTGACCTGCGCAGTCTGCCCTGGGCTTCTATTGATAACGACGACTCGCGCGATCTGGATCAACTCTCGGTAGCTCAACCGTTAGCAGGCGGGCGCGTAAAAATCCTGGCGGCAATTGCAGAAGTAGACGCACTCGTCCCTTTGGGTTCGGCGCTGGACGAACATGCCCGCCATAACACCACTTCCGTCTACACCCCGGCGATGATCTTTTCGATGCTGCCGGAGAAGCTCTCGACCGGTCTGACTTCGCTGAACGAGCAGGAAGACCGCCTGGCGATGGTGGTAGAGATGACCATCGCGGCCGACGGCGCGCTGTACGGGGCAGACCTATACCCGGCGCTGGTGCGCAACCACGCCCGGCTGGCTTACAACGGCGTGGCCGCCTGGTTAGAAACCGGCGCAGCCATTCCAGAGGCCGCCGCGGCCATCCCAGGGCTGGCGGACAACCTGCGCCTGCAAGACCACATCGCCCAAAAGATGAAAGCGTTTCGCCACGCTCACGGCGCGCTCACCCTGGAGACGATAGAAGCGCGCCCGGTGTTTACCAACGGAACCGTGACCGGGCTGGAAGTGGTTCGTAAAAACCGTGCCACCGAGATGATCGAAAACTTTATGATCGTGGCCAACGGCGTCACCGCCCGCTTTCTGGCGGCGCGCGGCTTTCCTTCCATCCGGCGGGTCGTGCAGGCTCCCCGGCGCTGGGACCGCATTGTAGAGCTGGCGGCGGAGTACGGCGCAAAACTCCCCGGCGCGCCCAACCCGGTAGCTCTGGAA
>DAOUAC010000025.1:0-51936 GCA_034434155.1 Anaerolineaceae bacterium | reverse complement strand
CTTGCAGTCGCCCAAATCCGGCTACTTCAGCTACAACTGGTTCTGGAATACCTCTTCCGCTGGCATTCCCCCTACCGGCGACCGCACCCCCACCCCCGTCCCTACCCTCAGCGTGATCCCGACGATCTCCATCATCAGCGTGGAGGCGGGTAAGACCGTCACCATCCGCACGAGTAACTACCCCGCCAACGACACCTTTGACGTCCTCATGGGTAAGATGGGCACGCGCGGCGTGAACGGGACTAAAGTTGATACCGTCAGCTCTGGCGCGGGCGGCTCACTGACCTTCACCTTCAACATCCCATCCGCCTTAGCCTCCGAGCGGCAGATTGCCATCCGCTTGCAGTCGCCTAAATCCGGCTACTTCAGCTACAACTGGTTCTGGAACAGCACATCCCCCTAAACCACTACTCTGACCCTTATTCGCTCGCGCCCGGCCTCTCGGCCGGGCGCGTTTTTTGTTGCCCTTTTGTCCAGGCGTAAAAATTGAGACGCGCCGCCGATTTCCTCGATATGACCAATGCTATAATGAATGTACCTGGTTACAGAAATGTCTGGATCATGCGTTGTCGGGCGGCGTGGAACTATGCTTCGGTACAGGATGATCTTTTTCACAAGAAAAAGGAGAGACCATGCTTCCATTAAAAGATACAGTTCGGTCAAGGTCCTTTCCGCTGGTTAACTGGACGCTCATAGCCCTCAATGTTTTTATGTTTTTCGTCTTGCTAACCCGTGAGCCGTTAGCGGATGC
Organism: Anaerolineaceae bacterium; assembly: GCA_034434155.1. Taxonomy (GTDB): domain Bacteria; phylum Chloroflexota; class Anaerolineae; order Anaerolineales; family Anaerolineaceae; genus DSYU01. The sequence continues at coordinate 51,185 of DAOUAC010000025.1, read as the reverse complement.
CTATGTCATGGCTCTCAGCCTGGTTCCTGCGCGTTTCCTGAACCACCCCGATCTGTTGGAAATCCTCACCCTGTTCAGCTCCATGTTTTTGCATGGCGGATGGATGCACCTTATCAGCAATATGCTTGCGCTCTATATTTTTGGAGATAATGTTGAAGACCGCATGGGCAGCGGCCGTTATCTACTGTTTTATTTGTTATGTGGTCTGGTTGCCGCATTGGTTCACATTGCTTTTAACCAAGACTCGCTCATCCCTACCCTGGGAGCAAGCGGCGCAATCAGCGGGGTGTTAGCCGCCTATCTGATTCTCTTCCCCACCGCTCGAGTGATTACCCTGGTGCCGTTGTTCTTTTTGCCCTGGTTCGTTGAAATACCGGCGGTGTTTTACCTTGGGCTTTGGTTTTTGTCGCAGTTGTCCAACGGCGTCTTATCAATCATAGCAGGAGTGCAGGCCTTTGGCGGCGTCGCATGGTGGGCGCACATTGGCGGTTTCCTCGCAGGGCTTATCCTGGTGCGTTTATTCACCTATCGGCGCTACGTTCGCCACATATACATTGACGAATATTACCCATGGTAGCTTACTCACAAGGAGGATGAAGATGGACTTTTTCTCACTGCTTTGGATCTTCTTTATTATTTCATCGCTTCAGCCGGTGATTCGCCAGAAGATGCTGGAGATGGAGCGGCTGCGGGTGCTCGCGCGCCTGGAACGCGAAAGAGGCAGCCGCGTTATCGCGCTTATTCACCGACAGGAAACGATGAGCCTCTTAGGATTCCCGCTCGTCCGGTATATTGACATTGACGACTCCGAGGCAATCTTGCGAGCGATTAAAATGACCGATGCCGATGTGCCGATTGATTTGATTATCCATACCCCTGGGGGATTGGTGTTGGCGGCCGGGCAGATCGCCCATGCACTAAAGGCCCATAAAGCAAAAGTCACGGTATTTGTGCCGCACTACGCCATGTCCGGCGGTACGCTGATCGCATTGGCCGCCGATGAAATTGTGATGGACCCCAACGCCGTCTTAGGGCCGGTGGATCCTCAACTCGGTCAGCACCCCGCCGCTTCCATTCTGAAAGTGCTGGCGCAGAAACCCATCGAAAAGATTGACGACAACACGCTGATCATGGCCGACATGGCTGAGAAGGCCATCAGGCAGGTAAAGGCCACCGTGTGCGAATTACTGCGAGAGAAAATGAGCGACGAGCAGGCCGGGCAGGTAGCTACCACGCTGGCCAGCGGGGTGTTCACGCATGACTATCCCATCACGGTCCGCGAGGCACGCGAGCTGGGTCTGCCGGTCAGTACAGAGATGCCGAAGCTGGTCTATCAGATCATGGCGCTTTATCCCCAAACGACACAGCGGCGCCCCTCCGTGGAGTACATTCCCACGCCGCGTTCGCGCGATGTAGAGCCGCCGGCGTTTGGCAGCCGATAGTCAAAAGCCAAAGCAGAATAGTCTAAACGATTCAGACTCAGGGCTTTTCGTGGGACTTTGCGAAAAGCCCTGGAGCTATCTAGCACTTTAACAATCCAACCCATGCGATAAGGGTATAATTCGGGGCAAATGAGACCCATGCCCACAGGAGCAAGCCATGTTCATTCAGCGGATTGACCGCCTGACCCACGCGCTGGCCGCCAGCGATTTTGATGCCCTGGCCCTCAACCCCGGCCCTACCCTCACCTACCTGACCGGCCTGCACTTTCACCTGATGGAACGCCCTACCGTGCTGCTGGTGACGCCCGGCCAGCCCCCGGCTCTTATTCTGGCCGGATTAGAAATGGCGAAGGCTCATTCCGCCCCGTTTGAACTGCGCGCCTTCCCCTACGGCGACAACCCCGCCGCCTGGCCCGCCGCCTTTGCCGAAGCCATCGCCGCCGCCGGGTTAGACGGCCGGCGCATTGGGGTCGAGCCGGGTCGCATGCGCTTTTTAGAGCTACGCTTTCTGGCAAACGCCGCCCCGCGCGCTCGCTTTGAACCTGCCGAGGAACTGCTGGCCGGACTGCGCATTACCAAAGACCTGGTAGAAATCGAAGCCATGCGTCGGGCAGTTCGCATCGCTCAAGATGCCCTGCGCGCCACCCTGCCGGTCATCCGCCCCGGTGTCACCGAAAAAGCCATCGCCGCTGAATTGTTCATCCAATTGATTAAGGCCGGCTCAGACCCCGAACTGCCCTTTATGCCCATCGTGGCGGGCGGCCCCCACAGCGCCAACCCTCACGCCGTCCCCACCGACCGTCCCCTTCAGCCGGGCGACCTGCTGGTGATAGATTGGGGCGCGCGCTGCAATGGTTACTGCTCCGACCTCACCCGCACCTTTGCCATTGGTCCGGTTGATGACGAACTGCGCGCCATCGCCGCGCTGGTCGCCCAGGCCAACGCCGCCGGGCGCGCCGCCTCTGGCCCCGCAGTGGAAGCCGGTGCAGTTGACCGCGCCGCCCGCGCTGTGATCGAAACAGCCGGGTATGGGCCGCAGTTCTTCCACCGCACCGGCCACGGCTTAGGGCTGGAAGACCACGAACCGCCCTATATTTTCGCCGAAAACCAGCAGGTTTTGCTCCCCGGCATGACCTACACCATCGAACCGGGCGTTTACCTGGCCGGGCGCGGCGGCGTGCGCATCGAAGACAACGTAGTGGTCACCCCTACCGGCTGCGAAACGCTCTCAGACCTGCCCCGCGAGTTAATCACCCTATGACGCGCACCCCCCGCTCGTGGACTTCCATCCCACGCGATCTCGTTATGGTGGCCGCCGCGCTCTTTACCTGGGGCGTGGGCGAAGGCATGTTCATCTATTTCCAGTCACTTTACCTCGAAAAATGGGGCGCCGACCCCCTGCAAATCGGCGCAATTTTGGGCGGCATGGGAGTCGCCATGGCCGTAGCCCAGGCCCCCGCGGGCTACCTGGCCGACCGGGTTGGCTCGCGCCCCGTGATGTGGGCCTCGTGGATCCTCGGCTCTCTGGCCGCCGGGTTGATGGCCCTGGCCGGCTCGCTGACGGTCTTTGTAGCCGGGATGCTCATTTACGGCCTCACCTCTTTTGTGGTCGCCCCCATGAACAGCTACATCACCAGTGTACGCGCCCATCTGAGCGTGGAGCGCGCGCTTACCTTCGTCTCAGCCATGTTTCACCTGGGGGCCGTGATCGGCCCACTGCTGGGCGGCCTATTGGCCGATGCCTACGGCCTGGGCAGCGTCTACCGCATCGCCACCGGTATCTTCGTCATTTCCACCATCCTGGTTTTACTGGCCCGCCGCCCTCCCTCAGAAGAACACAGCGAGAGCCACGCCGCCCCGCGCTCCAACCTGCTGCGTAATCCGCGCTTTGCCGGCCTGCTGGTGATGATCTTCCTGACCATGTTCGCCCTGTACCTCCCACAGCCGCTTGCGCCCAACTATCTGAAAAACGAACACGGCCTCACCCTGGCCGCGATTGGCCGCCTGGGGTCAATGAACAGCCTGGGCAACGCCCTGATCCTGCTGGCCCTGGGGCATCTGCGCGCGCCGTTGGGGTTTCTGGCCGGCCAGCTTTTGGTGGCCCTCTTCGCCCTGGTAATGTGGCGCTCCAGCCACATCCTGTGGTTCTCGGTGGGTTACTTCTTACTCGGCGGCTACCGCCTCTCGCGCCAGATGGCCCTGGCCTACGCCCGCACGCTCGTCAAAGCCTCTGAGACCGGCCTTGCCTTTGGCCTGGTCGAAACCGGCAACGCCGTAGCTGTCATCCTCGCGCCGCCGGTGGCCGGACTGCTCTATACCGCCAACCCCCAGGCCATCTTCAGCGCCGCGCTGGTTGCCATTGGCGCGGTCATCGTAGCCAACCTGGCGCTTCTGCCCCACCGCCGATCCCCTGCGCCCGACCTCTCGCACCCGGCTGGCATCACTCCCCCGCCGCCCAGGCAGGGAGACCCCGCTTCGACCGAACCCTAGTCAGTTACCATGTCAGTTGAAATCTTATCCTTCACGCTTGGCCCCATGGAGAATAACACCTACCTGCTGGCCGACCCTGCCTCGCGCTCAGCAGTGGTGATTGACCCCAGCTTCGAGAGCGAGCGGGTCTTAGAAGCCGCCGCCGCCCGCGGCTGGACGCTCACCGCCATCTGGCTGACCCACGCCCACTTTGACCACATTGCCGGCATCTCTGCCCTGACCTCAAAAGAGGGCGTGTTCCCACCGGTGGGGGTACATCCCGCTGATTTGCCCCTCTACCGCCAGGGAGGCGGGTCCCATCTCTTTGGCATGCGGCTGCCGCCCGGCCCCGAGCCATCCTTCGCGTTTGCGCACGGGCAAACCCTTGCCCTGGGCAGTCTGCCGCAGGCCGTTGAGGTGCGCCATGCCCCCGGCCACACCCCCGGCCATGTGATCTTCTACCTCCCCGCCGCCCAAGCCGCCATCTGCGGCGATGTCATCTTCTACCGGGGCATTGGCCGCACGGATCTGCCCGGCGGCGACTATGACACTCTGATTCACAGCATTCGCACCCAAGTGTTCACCCTGCCTCCCGCCACCCGCCTGTTGTGCGGCCACGGGCTAGAGACCACTGTCGCCGGGGAACAAGATCACAACCCCTTCCTGTAAAAAAGATTGGGGCGGCTCCGCCGCCCAAATCCCGCCTTCCCATCCCTGGAGAGGTGGGGAAGTTTCCAACTGCCCTTCTAATCAAAAACACCCGGCCGTTGATGGGTCGGGTGTTTTGACTGGAAAATGGTCTGGCTTACTTCACCAGTTCAATGATCGGCACGCTCTGCGAGTTAAAGCTGGCCGCCGCCTGGTAGTCGAATTTCACCCGGGCGTTGCCGTGGATCCACACGTAGTTGCAGATCACGTTGCCGTTGAAGTGCTGAGCGTTGATCTGGAGGTCCTTCTTATTGCCGGCGTTGACCGACGTGTTACCGCCGAATTCGCAGGTTGAGTTGGGCGCGTAGATTGTACCTTCAAAGGTACTGTTACTGCCGCCGATCATGGTCACGTCGCCGCCCGACGAGTAGAATAACAGGCCGCCGAACTGTTGCCCATTGGCGTCCGTGATGTTGCTGGAGCGCAACAGCCACACCGTGGCATTACCGTTGATGCGCGTTTCGCCGCCCTTTACCACGAACAAAACGCCCTCCGTATGCGGCTGATTATTCATCAGCTTCGTGCCATCCGCCGCCACCGTGTATACGTCGCTGTTACCGTTGATGCGGATGCCATCCATGAAGCAGTACAACCCGGCGGTGAATTCCACCTTGCTGTTGGGCGTATCCAGCCGCGAATAATACGTTCCCGGATAGTAGCGCCGCACGGCGTTCTTGCCCGAACCGCTGTCCACATAGGTGTTATCGGCGGCGTTAGCCGGGCAGGCCGGCTCAGGAATGAACGGATCTTCCTGCACAGCCACCTTTTGCGGGGTAATCGCCTGCAAATTCGGAGAATTAGGCACACCGCGCCAATAGCCGTCGGTACTGCCCGTCATACTGCCGCTGTAGAGAATATTGCCGGTGTTCATGTAGATACCGGCTTTTTCGGTGCCGTTGTCATTACCACCGTCTTTGTCGAGGATGTTCTTGGCGTAAATATTGCCCTGGTTGACGATCACCGTCACGCCGCCGTTGAAGCGCACGCTGTTCGAGTCAGGGTCCAACCCGTGAATGGCGTTTTGCGAGGCGGCGTTCGAACTGTTGCTGTTCCCGCCTTTGCCGCGCGCCACGGCTTCGGCCTCCATGGGCAGGCCGCCGCTGAACAAGAACTGCGAGAACACCGGTTTGATGTTCATCTTAATGACCACCGTGTAGAGGTCCCCGCTCACGGCCGGTTCCACCACCACGTCCACCCCCGGCGTATACCCGTTGGCCCTTAACACGTTCTCGGCTACTGTCACGATATCTGTATTGCCCTGCACGCCTGCCAGGGCCGCCGCCAGCGCCGCGGCATCAGCGGCGTTCTGCGCCCGTCGGCGCTCGGCGTACATCATGCCGCCATCCACCGCCAGCGCCGCAAACGCCATCATGCCGACGATCGCCAGCACAATGAGGACTAAAGCCTGCCCTCGTTCACTTCTGTTGACGTTCATGCTTACACCCCTTCTGGTTAGAAAAAAAAGAACTTTGATAACACGGAGGAACGCAAGACCCTGAACACCTGCTTACGCTCCATCCTTCCCGAATAACGTCAGATACATTATAAAGAATTTGTTGTGGAATTACAATGTAACAAAATTGTAAGGTGGTCGTTAATTAAGGGTTATTTTAAAAGCCAAAAACAAAAAACCGGCGGCTTCTGCGAAGCGCAACTCGCAGGAACCGCCGGTTTTCATTCCATTTCCTGTCTATTTAGCGTAATCCACCGCGCGCGTCTCGCGGATCACCGTCACCTTGATCTGTCCAGGGTACTGCATGGTCTCCTCGACCTTCTTCGCCACGTCGCGGGCCAGCCGGGTAGCGGCCAGGTCGTCTACGTCTTCCGGGCGCACGATGATGCGCACCTCGCGGCCCGCCTGGATGGCGTAGCTCTGGCTCACGCCCTTAAACGAGTTGGCAATCTCTTCCAGCGCGCGCAGCCGCTTGATGTACTGCTCCAGATCCTCGCGCCGCGCGCCGGGCCGCGCCCCAGAAATGGCGTCGGCGGCTTCTACAATCACTGCCTCCACCGATTCCTGCTCTACCTCGTGGTGATGTGACTCGATGCAGTTCACCACCTTAGGATTCACCCCATGACGGCGGGCAAATTCGGCCCCCAGGGTCGCATGCGTCCCCTCGGTGTTGTGATCCATGGCCTTGCCCAGGTCGTGCAGCAGCGCCCCGGCCTTGCATACCTCAATATCCGCCCCCAGTTCCGAGGCGATCACCGCCGCCAGCTTGGATACCTCTACCGCATGGGCCAATTGATTCTGCCCATACGAGGTACGGTACTTCAGGCGGCCCAACATGCGCAAGATTTCGGGATGCAGGCCCGTCACATTGGCGTCAAAAGCGGCCTGTTCACCGGCCTGCTCAATATCTTTTTCCACCTGGCGCTGTTCTTCATTCAAAATCTTCTCAATATGCGCCGGGTGAATGCGCCCATCCAGGATCAACCGGGCCAGCGAGCGGCGGGCCACCTCGCGGCGCACCGGATCAAAGCACGAAACCGTCACTGCTTCGGGCGTGTCGTCCACGATCACGTCCACCCCGGCCACCTGTTCAAATGCACGGATGTTGCGCCCGTTGCGGCCCACAATGCGGCCTTTCATCTCCTCATTGGGCAGCGTCACCACCGAAGTGGTTACTTCGGCCACATGCTCCGAAGCTACGCGCTGAATGGCATCGGCGATCAGTTCGCGGGCGCGCTTTTCGCCTTCCAGGCGCGCCTCCGTCTCAATCTGGCGGATGATGCGGGCCATATCCTGGCGGCCCTCTTTTTCCGCCTCTGCCAACACCGCCGCCCGGGCTTCTTCTTGCGACATCTGCGCAATACGCTGTAGCTCCGTCATCTGCTGGGCATACATCTTTTCGACTTCATTGGCTCGGCGGTCCAGCGCACTCTGGCGCTTGTTAATCACCTGCTCGCGCTGTTCCAGGCGCTCCAGGCGGTGGTCCAGGTCAGCGCGCCGCTTTTGCAGACGCTCCTCTTCCTTAGCAATTTCCTGCCGGCGCCTCAGCGATTCGGCCTCAGCCTCCTGCAAATACTTCAGGGCCTTATCCTTGGCCTCCAGTTCGATGGCGCGCGCCTTTTCTGTTGCCACCAGCATAACGTTATCAGCGCGGGCCTCCTGCTCGCGGTGGAACTGCTCCATCCGGTTGGCAGTGGTCTTTTTCGTCATATAGTAGACCACTGGCACGTCCACCGCAATCAACACAACAGCAATAACTAAAATCCAAATCCAATCCATAACTACTCATCCTCGTCATGCGTCAGGTTTGAGCTGCCGGCCAGACGGGTTTCATCCCAAACCTGGCGAAGGATAGGGGTGATGGTTCCGTAAGCAAAGCCGCGGCGCATCAGATGTGCTCCCAGCCGTTTACGAAACGTCTCCCAATCCACCCCGGCCAACCGGCGGGCATAGCGGAGCGCCGCCTGGTAAGCCAGTGAGCTTTCGTCCGAGGTTTCGGCCAGCGCCTGCTCAATGGCATCCTCCTCCACCCCTTTCTGGCGCAGTTCCATTGCCATCACCCGCTTACTGCGGGGCCGGAAGGTCGCACGGTTTTCCACCCAGGTCTGAGCGAATTGCGCATCGCTCAATAACTGATTCTCTTTCAGCCGCTGGATAGTTGCAGCGATCACCGGTTCCAGATAGCCGTGTTCGTTGAGTTTTCGTCGCACTTCTGCTTCAGAGCGCGGCCGGTAGCTCAGAAAGCGCAGCATCTTTTGATAGGCCATTTCTTCCGTATCTTGCTGCTTCAGCCGCTCCACCTCAGCCGCGCTGAGCTTTTGCCCCACCCTCAGCCACGCGGCCACGATGCGGGCCAACCCAAACGCAAACTCGCCGTCTAAATAGACATTGATGCGGTTAGGGTTCCTCTTCTGTGCAGTCAGCGCTGTAATCTCTTTCTCCATACGAAAACATAACAAACAGCCGTAGAAACTGCCAGAGGCAATCCACGGCCGAGAAAATCTGATGCTATTCCACTGAGAAACTTTTTGCGATCCTGAAGAACCCGTCCCACGACAGCAATGGAATTACTCCACTGCACTGCCTGCCGGGGTAAAAATGTTCTTTTGTTGCGTTGGCGCAGCGTAAATAATATTCATCTAAAATCACCCATTGCCACTGTCAACGACCCAGGGTCCCTCGCAATGAGGTTCCCACAAGACCATTCCTTCAACTCGCGCACTGTCCCATCCACGTTAGGAGCGGGCCTCATTGCTCAACACCCGCGCCGCGCCCGCGCCATCACGGGAGAAGCAACATCGGGTGCATCGTTTCACAGTTGGTGCATCCACTTCTCAACCAAGAACTGCCCAAGCGATTGTGCTTTCGGCCTGCCTGGGAACACTCCCTCACAGGCTCTCAAAAAAGAAGACACAATCTGCCGTTCATCGGGGCAGAGAAAATTTCACGTCTTCTGAATGCTATTATACAATAGAATGACCACTTCGCGTAGATGCCCTAATATTTTTTATAAGGATTTCATCATATCTTGGAAAGCTCTGTCCCATCTTCTTGACCATTTGTCTTGCAGAAATTGGCTCGCGCCCGGAACCGGAGACTTTGATGGTTTCCAGATTAATTCATGCTAAAATATTGGTATGAACGCAAAGCCTTCTGCTACACAACGCCCCCAGCCGCCTTCGCCGTCGGTTCTGCACCGCCAGCAGATGCTCCGGCAGGTCTGGCTTCCCCTGGCTGCCAGCCTCTTATTGGTCCTTGCGCTGGTCGTTCTCACCCTCATCGGCGCGGCGCAGGCCAGCCCGTTGATTACCAAATGGGGCAATCTTGCGGCTGTCTACATCATCCTCCCCGTCCTGTTCGTCGGGCTGCTGATCCTGGCGCTGCTGGGCGGCAGCATTTATGGCGTGGGCAAACTGCTGCGTAAATTACCTTACTGGATGCTCGTCGCCCAGACGCGCGTCGCCGGCCTGGCGGGCGCGGTGCGACGGGCCGCCGATGCCGCGGTAAAGCCCATCTTCGCCGCACACCTGCTGGCCGCCCGCGCGCGGGCGCTCCGCAAGCAAATCTTTCATTAATCATCACTCAGAAGGGTGGAAAGCATGACCTGGAAAACGAAAACGATGCTCATCGGTGCCATCGCCGGCCTGGTTACCGGACTGCTGGCGGCCTTCATTGTCATCCAACGCGCCGAGCGCGAAAACGTATTGCCCGCCATCACCACCGGAGACGGAGTCAAAATCGGGTTGGGCGTATTGGGCGTCTTGCGCCTGGTGGCCGATATCGCCGACCGCGAGTAAACCGCCCAACTGAAGAAATGGTTTTGCCCCGGTGGGACAAAACCATTTCTTCTATTTAGAAACCACCATGATACAATAAGGGAGTTATGAGCACGGCTCCCGTTCTGCGCTACATCATCGCCGGCCAGTTGCGCCGCAATTTCATTCTCAACCACCAGGGCCGGGCCTTCCTCGACGTTCCCGGCGGCAGCCTGCTCTATGCCGCCGCTGGGCTGGCTATCTGGGAAAGCGGAATTGGCCTCATCGCTCGCGTTGGCGAAAACTTCCCCCAGGAATGGCTGGCGCAGGCCGCGGCACGCGGCTTCGATACGCGTGGCATTCGCACCCTCACCCAAGAGATTGACCACCGCTACTTCGCGGCCTACCCAGACCCCGACACTCGCTCCACCGATAACCCGGTTGCCCACTTCGCCCGCCTGGGTATGCCTTTTCCCAAGGCTCTCCTCGGTTATACTCCGCCAGTGCCTCAGCTCGATAGCCGCCTGCGCCCTGGCCCGCTGACTCTCCGCCAAAACGACTTCCCCACCGACTATCTAGACGCCACCGCCGCCCACCTTTGCCCCATGGACTTCCTCAGCCATACCCTGCTGCCTTCCATTCTCCGCCAGGGGCAGATCCACACCATCACCCTCGAACCCGGTGCGAATTATATGAACCCCGTCTTTTGGGATGATATGCCCGTCTTAATGAACGGTTTATCCGCCTTCATCTGCTCCGAAACCCGCCTGAATGGGCTGTTTCAGGGGCGCAGCACCGACCTGTGGGAGATGGCCGCCGCCCTGGCCGGCTGTGGCTGTGATCTGATCGTCATTCAACGCGGCAGCCAGGGCCAGTACGTCTACCACCACTCCGCCCGCGCCCGTTGGATCGTCCCGGCCTACCCTGTTCAGCCGCTAGACCCCACCGGCGCCGGTGATGCCTTCTGCGGCGGCTTTCTGGCCGGCCTGCGTGCCTCATATGACCCGCTCTACGCCGCCCTAACCGGCAGTATCTCCGCCTCCATGGTTATGGAAGGCGCTCACCCCTTCTACGCCCTCGACTCGCTCCCCGGACTGGCCCAAGCCCGCCTGGAAGCCCTGCGCGACCGGGTCCGCCGCGTATGATCTTCATCCCTCCCTCCCTCGTCGAACAAACCATCCACTGGGCCTGCCAGATTCAGCAAATCCCCGCGCCCACCTTTCAAGAAGGGCCGCGCGCCCGCTTTATGCAGGAACGCTTTAACGACCTCGGCCTGGCCGACGTGCATTTAGATCCAACCGGGAACGTTCTGGCACGCCTGCCCGGTGCGTCTGCGGCAGAACGGCCCCTGGTGGTCAGCGCCCACCTCGATACCGTCCACCCCCCCGGCACGCCCCTGCCCCTCCACCGCACTGCCGACCGCCTGACCGGCCCCTCCATCGGAGATAACGCCCTCGGCCTGGCCGCTCTGCTGGCCCTGCCCGCTTACCTGCGCGCTCAGGCCCTGCCCCTGCCCGGTGACCTGTGGCTGGCCGCCAACGTAGGTGAAGAGGGGCTGGGAGACCTATATGGGATGCAGGCCCTGGTGGAACGGTTTGCCGGCCGGCCTCTGGCTTACCTGGTGCTCGAAGGCATGGGGTACGGCAACATTTTGCACCAGGCCCTGAGCGTGGAGCGGTATAAAATCCAGGTCGAAACCCCCGGCGGCCATTCCTGGAGCGATTACGGCGAACCCTCCGCCATCCATGTGCTGTGCGCTCTGGTCGCTCGCCTCACAGACCTGCCCCTTTCCAAAAACCCCTGCACCACCCTCAACGTCGGCATGATCCAGGGCGGCACGTCCGTCAACAGCATCGCCGCGCACGCCTGGATGGAATTGGACCTCCGCTCTGAAGACCCGGCCCGCCTGGGCCAGTTGGTGGCCGAAGTACACCGCCAGGTGAGCGCCATCCAGCGCCCCAAAGTGCGCGCCACCATCCTGCGCATTGGCAAGCGCCCTGCCGGGGGGATTCCGCCAGGCCATCCTCTGGTGCGGCTGGCCTGCGACGTACTTGAAGAGCTCAATACCCGCCCACACCTCGATATCGCTTCTACCGATGCCAACCTGCCGCTCAGCCGCGGCTACCCGGCCATCTGCCTGGGCATCACCCAGGGTGACAACGCCCACGCCGCCGATGAATATATCCTCACTGCCCCCATTGCCCAGGGCCTTGCTCAGGTGATCGGCATGGTCACCCGCGCCTGGCAGCGATTAATCTAAACATGGAGGACCGCTATGCCCCTACATCCCAGCGCCCAACGCGTCCAGGATGCTTTACAGCAGTTGGGCTATTCAGGTAAAGTAATCGAACTGGAAAGCAGTACCCGCACCGCCGCCGAGGCCGCTCAGGCCGCCGGCTGCGAGGTCGGGCAGATCGTTAAATCCCTGGTTTTCGTGCTGGAACCCGCTCAAGCCCCCGTCCTCATCCTGGTCAGTGGGGCCAACCGCGTGCACGAAAAGCGCCTCGGCCGCCTGCTTGGCGGAACCCTCGCCCGGGCCGATGCCGAACTGGTGCGCGCCGTCACCGGGTATGCCATCGGCGGCGTGCCGCCGGTGGGCCATAAGACCCCCATGCCAACCTATATTGACGAAGATTTACTGCAGTACAGCACCATTTGGGCCGCCGCCGGAACCCCCAACGCCATTTTCCAGATCTCCCCTTCTGAACTGGTGCGCCTGTCGGGCGGTCAGGTCGTTTGCGTAAAATAAAGCCATTCCACTTACAAAAAATGCGGAGACAAGGCGTCTCCGCATTTTTTGTAAGCCTACAATAAGATTATGTCCCCTCTTCCCATGAATTCAGGTAGGCAACTTGTTCAGGGGTGAGGGTATCAATCGCCACGTGCATCGCATCCAGCTTCAGGCGGGCAATCTCGCGGTCAATTTCCACCGGCACGCTGTACACCGTCTTTTCCAACGAGCTGGCGTTTTTGAACATATACTCCGCGCACAGCGCCTGATTGGCGAACGACATATCCATGACGCTGGCAGGGTGGCCCTCTGCCGAAGCCAGGTTAATCAGACGTCCCTCGCCCAGCAGGTAGATGCGCCGCCCATCTTTGAGAACGTACTCATCCACAAACGGGCGCACCAACCGCTTCGATACCGACATCTCTTCCAGCGCCGGGATATTGATCTCTACATTAAAGTGGCCGGAGTTTGCCAGGATAGCCCCGTCTTTCATGCACTCAAAGTGCTGGCGGTCCAGCACGTTCAGATCGCCGGTGACGGTGCAGAAAATATCGCCCTGCCGGGCCGCTTCGGCCATGGGCATCACCCGGTAGCCGTCCATCACCGCTTCCAACGCCGCCAGCGGGTTCACCTCGGTCACAATCACATTAGAACCCATGCCGCGCGCGCGCATCGCCAGGCCGCGCCCGCACCAGCCGTACCCCGCCACCACAAAGGTCTTGCCGGCCAACAGTATATTGGTTGCCCGGATAATGCCGTCTAGCGTGGATTGGCCCGTTCCATAACGGTTATCGAAGAAATGCTTGGTGCTGGCATCATTTACGGCGATGATCGGGAATTCCAGAGCCTTGTCGGCGGCCATGGCCCGCAGGCGGATGACGCCGGTGGTGGTCTCTTCAGTTCCGCCGATCACATTGGGGAGAAGGTCACGCCGTTCTTTATGCAGGGTGCTGACCAGGTCGGCCCCATCGTCCATTGTCATATTCGGCTGGTGATCGAGGGCGGCGCGCAGGTGCTTGTAATAGGTTGCATTATCTTCGCCTTTGATGGCAAAGGTAGGGATCTCAAAATGGTTCACCAGCGCGGCAGCCACGTCATCCTGGGTCGAGAGGGGGTTCGAGGCCGTCAGTACCACATCGGCCCCGCCTGCCTGGAGCGTGCGCATCAGGTTCGCCGTTTCGGTGGTAACGTGCAGGCAGGCCGAAATACGCACCCCTTGCAGGGGACGCTCTTTGGCAAACCGCTCGCGGATCAGCCGCAGCACGGGCATTTCACGCTCGGCCCACTCAATCCGCAGGCGTCCGCCCTCGGCCAGCCGGGGATCTTTAATATCGTAACTTGCCATAAATATATTCCTCCAAGGTTATTGATTGAAAATCGCCAGCGCGTCCGGAGCGTTAAAAGCCTCGCGGTAGCGGGCTACAAACTCGGCGGGGGTATAGTGGTGTTCCTGGGGACCGCGCGTTTCCAGGCAGTAGGTAGCCGCCAGAGCGCCTACCCGCCCGCACGTTTCCCAATCTAATCCCAGCCGCACGGCGCGCACAAAACCACCCCGAAAAGCATCTCCCACGCCGGTTGGGTCGAGGATAACGCGCGGCGGGACGGCTGGAACCCTATATTCTTCGTCCCCTACCAAAATGCGAGCGCCGCGCTCGCCCAGGGTAACGACCAGGTAGGCCACCTGCGCGCGCAGGTCTTTCTCGGTCATGCCGGTGTGTTTTTGCAGCAGCTCAAACTCATATTCGTTGACAAACAGGCTGTGTGCGCCCTCCGCGCCCCGGCGCAGTTCCGCCGGGTCCGAGCGCACCACCTGCTGGCCCGGATCATACAGGTACGGAATGCCGTTCGCCCGGCATTCCATCACGTATTTATCCATCGCGGCGGGGTCATTGGGAGAAATAATCACTAAATCGGGGCGGGGGGCGATATCCGCAATAGACAGCTCCGCCGCCCGCGCCATAGCCCCCGGGTAAAAACTGCAAATCTGGTTGTTAGAGCGGTCGGTATTGGCAAAAAATGAAGCCGTAAACAAACCGGGGATCGTCTTAACACAGCCGGTATCCACGCCTTTGCTTTCCAGCCAGTCGCGGTAGTCGCCAAAATCTTCCCCCACCGTCCCCATCAGCACAGGGCGCTCGCCCAACAGGGCCAGGGTATAGGCAATATTGGGGGCTGTGCCGCCGCGCTGGCGTACCATGCTGTCCACCAGGAAAGACAGGCTGATGCTTTCGAGGTGATCTGGCAAAATATGATCGCGGAAATACCCGGGAAAAGACATCAGATAGTCAAAAGCGATCGATCCGGTACAAACAATAGCCATGAGCAAACTCCCGATCCAGACAAAAACCGGCAATGGCCGTCCGCAGGCGAGCCGCCGCCTACCCCGGCCATCCCATGGGTGTTAAGTGCGCGGCAGGTTGGCCGCAAAAGGCGGGTAGATTACCCCTTTTTCCGTCACCCAGGCGGTGACGAGGTGATGGGGAGTAATATCAAAGGCCGGGTTAAGCGCCCGGGCGCGCGCCGGCGTAACCGGCTCGCATTTGATCGAAATATCCAAAACTTCCGCCGGGTCGCGCTCCTCAATAGGGATAAGGTCACCGCTGGGCAGGCTCAGGTCAATCGTCGAGGTTGGCACAACCGGGTACACCGGCGCGCCGTTGGCATGGGCCGCCAGCGCCAGCATATACGTGCCGATTTTATTCGCCACGTCACCGTTGGCCGCCACCCGGTCAGCCCCAAACAAGACCTTTTGCGCCCGGCCCGTCCGCAGCATATAACCGGCGGCCCCATCCACGATGATCTCATATGAAATCCCGTATTGTTCCAGCTCCCAGGCGGTCAGACGCGCCCCTTGCAGGCGCGGACGGGTCTCATCCACCAGCACGTGAATGCGCTTGCCCTGCTCGTGCGCCATGCGAATGACCCCCAGAGCCGTCCCCCAATCCACCGTTGCCAGCGCGCCCGTGTTGCAGTGATGAATCACCGTGTCGCCGTCGGCGATCAGCTCTGCGCCAAAGGCGGCCATCGTGCGGTTGATCTCTACATCCTCATCGGCAATGCGCTGGGCCGTTTGCACCAGCCGGTCGCGCAGTTCTGCCACCGACGCAGCTTCTTGCTCCACCACAGCCAGCATCCGCTCCACCGCCCAGGCGAGGTTCACGGCCGTTGGGCGGGCGGCCTTTAACACCTGGGCCGCCGCGCGCAGTTCAGCGCGGTAGGCCGACAGATCACGCGCGGTGGAATAACAGCCCGCCAGAGCCATGCCAAACGCGGCACTGGCCCCAATCGCTGGCGCGCCCCGCACCACCATATCACGGATGGCCCCGGCCACCGCCCGGTAGTCGTCGTAGACTGCAATCTCAAACCGCCCAGGCAGCAGGCGCTGGTCGATCATCTTTAACTGACAGCGTTCGGAATCCCATTCAACGGTACGCATGGTTTCACTAAAAGACGCCCCCAACGGCGCACCGGCCCGCAAGAGAGCGTCTCCATTCTCCCATCGAAGTTTAACATGGGTTGGTGTCTTTGTCAAAAGGTTGACACAATTTGTTTCCTCCAGTATAAGAGGATCAGCATGAAAAAACTGGTCCTCCTGATGGCGGCTGTGGCCCTGGTGCTGACCGGCTGCAACCTGCCGGTGAAGGTGAGCGTGAGCGTGTTTGCTTCGCCCACCCCAACCATCACATCCACGCCCACGCCTACCCCCACCGTCACTCCCTCTCCTACCCCATCGCCTACCCCCACCCCGCCCCCCGCGGTGCAGGTGAAACAGGCCGAAGAAGCCATGTTCCTGGGCGATTACGAACTGGCGCGCCGTGAGTTCCAGTCGGCCTATGCATCTGCCGCCGAGCCGGCCCTGCGCGCCGCCGCCGCTCTGGGCATAGGACGCGCGCTTTATCACCAGGGCAATTACCCCGCCGCTATCGAAGCCCTCCAGGCCATGCTCGCCGCTTTCCCAGAGGATGAACAGGCCCCTACTGCGCTCTTTTACCTGGGCAAGTCTTATGACGCCCAAGAAGGCTATGCCGACGCCGCCCAAACCTACGCTCGCCTGGCCGAACGAGGCCCCGCCGCCGTTTTAGACGTGATCCACGAACTGCGCGGCGACGCTCTCCTTGCCGCCGGTGACTTTAACGGTGCCGTTGAAGCCTTTAACGCCGCCATTGCCGCCGCGCCTGAGTGGAAAAGCACCGTCTGGACCGAGATGAAGCTCGCTGGCGCTTATGCCAGCCTCAACGACTACACCAACGCCATCAAAACCTATCTGGCAGTGTACGACAAGAGCGATAACGAGTACGTCCGCGCTCAGGCCAACCTCCTCATGGGGCAGATTTACCTCTCCATCGGGCAAGCTGAACAGGCCAACGCCCGCTTTCTCGACTCGGTCCTCAATTACCCCCGCGCCTACGACTCCTACACCGGTCTGGTCCACCTGGTCAATTCCGGCGTGCCGGTGGATGAACTGGCGCGTGGGATTGTTGATTACTATGCCGGACAGTACGGCCTAGCGGTTGAAGCCTTCCGCCGCTACATTGATCGTTCCGACCAGGTAGATGGCAAGGTCTACTACTTTTTGGCTCTCGCTCGCCTGGCGATGAACGAACCCGGCAACGCCATTGCCAACCTCGATTACCTCATCGAGACCTTCCCCGGTGACCGCTACTGGGCCAGCGCCTTCGAGGAAAAAGCCTATATCCAGTGGTCTTACCTCGATGATTTTGAAGCCGCCGCTTCTACGCTCTTGCAGTTTGTCGAACTGGCCCCCGAAAGCAGTGAAGCGCCCGCCTTTTTGTTCGACGCCGCGCGCATCCAGGAACGCGCCGGACTGCTCCTTGCCGCCGCTGAAAATTGGGAGCGCCTGCTGAACACTTACCCCGCCTACGAGAACAGCCATCGCGGCCTGTTCCTGGCGGGCATCAGCTACTACCGCGCCGGAGACTACGCCAAAGCCCTGCTCGTCTTCCAGCGCAACCTGGTGCTGGCAACCACCCCCGACGAAGAGGCCGCCGCCTACCTGTGGATCGGCAAGTCCCAGCAGGCCTTGGGGAACGCCGAAGAAATGCGCGCCGCCTGGCAGCAGGCCGCCCAGCGCGACCCGACCGGCTACTACAGCGAGCGCGCCAACGAACTCCTCGCCGGCCAAGACCCCTTCACCACCACGCGGCCCGTTGACCTGGGATACGATCTAAACCAGGAACGCCCAGAAGCCGAAGCCTGGCTGCGCGCTACTTTCTCCCTGCCATCCGAATTAGACCTCAGCGGCCTGGGCGACCTGGCCGCCCACCCGCGCATTCAGCGCGGACAGGCATTGTGGCGCTTTGGGTTGTGGACGGAAGCGCGCAACGAGTTTGAAGAGGCCCGCAAGGCCGTCTTAAACAACCCTGCCGATACCTACCGCCTGATGAATTATCTCTACGATCTGGGGCTGTTCCGTTCTGCCCTGCTCGCCAGCCGCCACATCTTAGATCTTGCCGGCCTCGACGACGTTGGCACGCTCAAAGCTCCGGCCTATTTCAACCACATCCGCTTTGGAGTCTACTATAAAGACCTGGTGCTGGCCGCCGCCCAGAATGAAAAACTCCACCCCCTCTTACTGCTCAGCGTCATCCGCCAGGAAAGCCTGTTTGAAGGCTTTGCCACCTCCAGCGCCGGGGCGCGCGGCCTGATGCAAATCATGCCGGCTACGGGTGAAGAGATCGCCGCCAATATGAACTGGCCGGAAGGCTATACCACCAATGACCTGTACCGCCCGGCCATCAGCATCCCCATGGGCGCGCGCTACCTGGCCCGCCAGCGCGACTACTTCAACGGCAGCCTCTTCGCCGCCCTCGCCGCCTATAACGGCGGGCCGGGCAACACCATTGCCTGGAACCAAATGGCTAACGGCGACCCCGACCTGCTGATGGAAGTCATCCGCGCCGACGAGACGCGCAAATACATCCGCCAGATTTACGAATTTTTCAACCTCTACCGTCTGCTGTACGAGCGCGGACTGTAAATAAATTCCCCCATCGCAATCTGTGGAATTGACAGCTTAATTCGTCATCAGCACGGCCTTAAACGCAGCACAGCGCCCGCCGCGGGGCGCTGTGCCGAAACAAACTGCAAAACCGCCTTTACAACAACAGCCGCATCGGCTCTTCCAGGTAAGCGGCCAGAGCCTGCATAAACTTGGCCGCTTCCACCCCGTCCGTCACGCGGTGATCCGCGCTGATCGTCGCCGTCATGCGCGTGCCAACCTTCAACTGGCCGTCTTCTACCACCGGAACCTGCTTGGCCGAAGCAATCGCCAGGATGGCCGTCTCCGGCGGGTTGATGATGGCGATAAACTCTTCCACATCGAACATGCCCAGGTTGCTGGTTGAGAAGGTACTGCCCTCGATATCCTCGGTGCGCACCTTGCCAGAGCGCACCCGCCCGGCCATCTCGCGCACTTCTTGCGAAATCAGGCGCAGCGGCTTCTGATCGGCATCCCTCACCACCACCGTCAGCAGGCCGCCTTCCACGGCCACCGCCACGCCGATGTTGATGTGCCCGTGCCGCACAATCTCGTCGCCGCGCACCGTCGAGTTCAGGTTACGGAATTCGCGCAGGGCCAGCGCCGCCGCCTTGAGAACGAAATCGTTAACCGTCAGCTTTTGGTTATCGGGCAGGAAGGCGTTAAGCTGCCCGCGCAGTTCCATAACCTTCTCCATCTTAATCGAGTGCGAGACGTAGAAGTGCGGGATCTGCTGCTTCGATTCCGTCATGCGCCGCCCAATGGCCGAGCGCAGGCGGTTCATCTTAATCACCTCATCTTGAGGAACCGCCGCCGCCCCAGACCAAACCGGCGCAGGTGGCAGTGGAACCGCCGCAGGGGCCGCCGTTGGCTGTGGAGCCGCCGCCGGTACCGGGGCCGCTGCTGGCTGCCGCGCCGCGCTTTCTACGTCACTGCGGATAATGCGCCCGCCCGGCCCACTGCCTTTGACCGTGCGCAGATCCACCCCCTGCTCGCGCGCGATGCGCCGCGCCAGGGGCGAGGCCTTAAGCCGCCCATCCCCTTCTTGCGCGGCTTCCTCACTCGCAGAGATTTCTTCCACCGGTTTTTTCGCCGCCTCTGCCTGTTCTTTTTCCGTCTGCCGCGCCGCCGGAGACTGCACCGCCCGATCGGGCCGCTCTGCCGCCGACTGCCCCTCGCCGCCCGCCGCCGGGGGCCGCCGACCGCCGGGCGCAGGGGCCTCTTCCGGCGCTTTTCCCTGGGCCGCCGCCTCTTCAACCTTCTCCCCCGGTTGGGCAATGATGGCTATCGGCGTCCCTACCGGAACCACGTCCCCCTTGCTCACCAGGTGGCGGGCCACCACGCCAGAGTAGCTCGATTCCACCTCCACCGTGGCCTTGTCCGTTTCGATTTCCGCCAGAACTTCCCCCTTATTCACCGTTTCGCCTTCGGCCTTCACCCAACGTACCAGGGTCCCCTCTTGCATATCAAACCCCAACTTGGGCATGGTTACGGTTTCAGACATTCAAAACCTCCTTCACCGCCGCGATAATATCCTCCACCTGCGGCAGAGCCATCTGCTCCAGGGTACGGTTATAGGGCAGCGGCACTTCATCCTGTGCCACGCGCTTGACCGGCGCATCGGCGTAATCAAACGCCTCTTCGTAAATCCGCGCCATGACCTCGGCCCCTACCCCATACGATTTCCAGCCCTCTTCCACGATGACCGCGTGATTGGTCTTTTTGAATGATTCGATCACCGGCCCCATATCCAACGGGCGCAGTGAGCGCAGATCCACAATTTCCGCGCTGATACCCGCCTGGGCAAGCTGATCCGCGGCCTTCAGCGAAAGCTCCAGCATCTTGCTGTACGTCACAATCGTAACATCACTGCCTTCGCGCTGTACTTTCGACTTGCCCAACGGAACCACGTAATCGCCTTCGGGAACTTCGCCGCGCATCTGGTAAAGCGTAGCGTGTTCAATAAACAATACCGGGTCGTCACAGCGGATGGCGGCCTTGAGCATGCCCTTCGCGTCCGCCGGCGTACCGGGCGCTACCACCCGCAGGCCCGGAAAGTGTGCGAACACCGCATCGGGGGTTTGCGAGTGGGTCGCGCCCAACTGCCGCCCGCCCCCACCCACTGCGCGGATCACGATCGGCAGAACCATCTGCCCGCCGAACATATAGTGCAGCTTGGCCGCCTCATTGACAATGTGATCCATCGCCGCGAAGGCAAAGTTAATCGTCATCAGTTCCGCTACCGGACGCGTGCCGGTGATCGCCGCGCCGATCGCCGCGCCGATAATGCCCGCCTCGGCAATCGGCGTATCCAGCACCCGCTCGCCCCCAAAGTGATCATAAAAGCCGCGCGTCACCGCGTAGGTTCCACCCCACACGCCGACTTCTTCGCCCAAGATAAACACCTTCTCGTCGCGCTCCATCTCTTCCCACAGCGCCTGAGAAATGGCTTCACGCATGGTTATTCGCGCCATTGATTATCTCCTCCCTCACCCTAGCATTGTTCGCGCACGTAGATGTCTTTGTAAAGTTCTTCAGCATCGGGTTCCGGGCTGTTTTCGGCAAACTGCACTGCCTCTTCGACAATGCGGCCGGCCTCGTCATCCTGCTGGTTCAATTCGTCTTCAGTAGCAATGCCCTTTTCGATCAGATAACGGCGGTATACCCCAATGGGGTCATTCTCTTGCCACTTATGCACCTCTTCGGCCTTACGGTAGCGTTCCGGGTCGCCCATCGAATGGCCGCGGAAGCGGTAAGTCATCACTTCCAGGAACATCGGCCCACTGCCGGCACGGATCTGTTCGAGCATCTCTTTGGTTTTCTCGTACACGGCCATCACGTTCATGCCATCTACCCGCGCGCTGGGCATATTGTAGCCCGCGGCCTTCTGCGTCATCTCCGAAACAGCCGAAGCGCGCTCGACCGTGGTCCCCATCCCATACTGGTTATTTTCCACCACCCACAGCACCGGCAGATTCCACACCTTCGACATATTCAGCGCCTCGTGGAAAAAGCCGATGTTGGTAGCCCCATCTCCGAACATGCAGATGGTCACGCGCGGGTTTTTCTGGTATTTATCGCCCAATGCCAGCCCGGTAGCGATGGGCAGGTGCGCGCCAACAATGGCGTGGCCGCCGAAATAGTTTTTCCCTACATCGGCCAGGTGCATCGAGCCGCCCTTGCCCTTCGACGTGCCGGTAGCCTTGCCCAGCAGTTCGGCCATCACCGCCTTAGCGGGAATGCCCACATTAATCGCCACGCCGTGATCGCGGTAGGCGGTAATCACGCGGTCCTCTGGTCGGCGCGCCGCCACCAGGCCCGTGCTCACCGCCTCTTGCCCAATGTACAGGTGCAGGAACCCCCCGATCTTCCCCTGCTGATACAATTCCGCGGATCGTTCTTCGACCCGCCGAATCACAACCATTTGTTGATATAAGTCAAGATGTCTGCTCTTGTCCATGAAGATGGTTTCCTCCCAATGTTCAGCTTCGATCCCACCTCGTTTGCAGACGGATTCCCCGCCCGCACAACAGGATTCTCGTTGATTGTCTGATCCCCATTTCTGAAGGGAAGATCGCGCAGTCTACAACGCATTTTGCAGAAGATTCAATACCCCACTCCCAACGCAGCCGACTGGGGCGCGCAGTCTGTTTTTTACCGCTACTGATTATATCAGATATACTTTCTATGATTATTGGTTTGTACAATTGGGAACACTGGTCGTCGCGCTGAAAACGCAGGCGATCCGATAGCCGTTGCGGAAGCGGGTAAAAATCAAGAACTGCGACATCTCCCCGCTGGCCGGGCGCGGGCCAAAAAACTCTTCAGCCCGGTCGCTCCAGTACATTTCATATTCCGGCGTCGCCATCTCCATAAAGCCCGGCACCGCTCGCAGTGACGCGGGCAGTTCCTCGCGGCTGTCCGCCTGCAAACCGGCCTGCACCATCTCGTGAGTATACCGAAACGCCCGGCGCACATCTTTAGAATACAGCGAAAACGCGGCCAGGCCGATCACCACCAGAGTCATCAACGCCGGGACGAGAATGCGGCGCGCCCACAGGTAAGGCCGCTCGGGGTCTACCGTCTGCGCGTCTACCCCTCGGCGAATCATATAGGCCAGAGGCATCAACAGCATTGCCAGCGGCAGGAATGTATACAACAGCAGAATGATGGTGCGGATCACGGTTTCATCGCCCCACTGCGCCGCGACCGACACCGCCGCGCTCAACAGGGCCGCCAGTACCCCGCCAGACACCACGCCCAACGCCGTCGAATGGGGGATCGCCGAAGCTGTCCCCAGCGCCGCCCCCAGCAGAATATGGGTGAAAATAAACCCGCCCAGGCCGCCTTCCGGTTCAGCCAATGGCACACCCGGCAGCGCCCACCAGTTCACCGCCTGCGAAAAGAACGCGTACACACCCCCCAACCAGGCCCCAAACACTGCGCCAAACCCAATGTGAAAGCGCCGCTCTGATAATGCCGCGATCATCCCCTGTTCTCCTCAACAGGGTATTATATTGCATCTGCCGGAACTGCGGTGTAAACTCCCCTAATAAATTACTACCCCGTCAGGCTCTGCTCCGCCGCCCGGCGCGGACGTGCCGCCATCCGCCGCAGCCCATACCACGCCAGGCCGCTGGCGAACATCACCGCCACGGCAATCAGCGTGCCAGCGCCTACCCCGCCCTGCACCGGAGTCATCAGGCTGGAAACCAACAGCCACACCAGGTACGCGCACGTCAGCCCCCCCACCAGGGTGATCACCGGCAGCGGGCCGATGCTGGCACGCACCAGCCTGTTGGATGACCGGAACCACTCGCGCTGTGTAAACGGAAACACCGTGACAGCCAGCGCCGGAACGATCTGCGCCGCCGCAATAAAGACGGCAAAATTCACCTGCGAGACCGCCGTAATATTCAGTGACGCAAACACCACCCCGCCCTCGGCCAAAATTGCTACTAACAGCACCATCATCAACGGACTGCGCAGGCCGGGGTGAATGTACCCCATTATCTCTGGAAGCAAGCCGTCTTCTTTCCAGGCCAGCATCACCCGGCTGGCAAAGAAAAAGTAAGTCTGAGCCATATTCACAATCGAATACACCCACGCCACGAACACGAACACCATCAGCGCAGGATTGGGGCGCAGTACCGCCGCGTAAAACATAATCCAGGGCATCGCCAAAAGATCACCCCCCGACTGGTACAGGAAGCTCTCCGCCGATAACCATTCAGCAGGCACCAGGCGCAGCATCAGGCTGGCCGCCGCCACAAAAATCCCCCCCGTCAACACCAGCGCCAGCAGACTGCCCCCCAACAGGTTGCGCGCCGGTTTTTTTACCTCTCCCGCCATCAAAGCCGGCGCCGCATATCCAAAATAAACCCAAAAACTGACGAACAGCCCCGCCGCCAGCACATACGAACTGCCCGCCTGCGCATCAAAGCCTAAGCTCTTGGCACGGTTGAGATGCTCCAGATAACTGCCCGTCCCCATTACCCTATCCCAGGCCATCGGAACCGCCGCCGCGTCGGATGTAGCCAGCGTGAACAGGATCACCCCCCAGGCGGCCAGGATGACGAAAAAGCCCACCTGCAGGGTGTGCAGTACCACCCGGGGCGGCAGTAAAATCAGCAGGAAGGTGATCACCACAAAAATTGTGCCGATCAACACCACGTTTTCCGGCGAGCGCGCATCGTCTGCCATGCGGATCATCACCGGCACGTGCTCGCCCACCATGCCAAACATGCGGAAAAAGATGGGGATCACCAACTGGGGGATCATAGCAATCAGACTGCCGGCCGTCAGGGCGCTGACGATCACAAACGTCCAGCTAGAAGCAAACGCCAGTGGAGCCGAAAGCGCCCGCCGGGCGACCACGTAGTCTGCCCCCGACTGCGGCGCAGCCGCCCCGATGACCGCGTACATATAGCCATGCACCAGACACGGAATCAGCGCCACGCCCAGAATCACGACCAGACTGCCCCCCGGCCAGATTCCCGCAATCGTCGAGAAAGGAATCTGTCCGGATATCGCCAGGCCAATGCTGGCAATGCTGAACACCAGCACCGAGAAAAACCCCATCTCCCGCGCCAGGCCGCCGCCAGCCGGCCCTGCACTGCTCGCGCCAGATACGGAGTCTGGTATCATCCGATCCGTCATACACCCCTCCCGCTAACTATTGCCATGGAATCAACGGCAGTGCCAGGCGGCCCAGCCGCTGCACCCATTATACCCACTTCAAAAAAGAAACATCATAAAGACCGGGTAAAGTTGGCCTTGCAGTTGACCAACAAATTTAAGGGCAGCATCTTCAACCCCGGTCTCAATCCATAAAAAAGCCCCTGCGGGGGTACATCTTGAACCCCGCAGAGGCTTGCTCGTTCCAGCAAGGGCTTTACCCCGCGAATAGCGCCGGGCCGCGCCCTGATACCATGAATTGATTTACTTCTTGCCGTTCTTCACAGCCGCCTGCGCCGCCGCCAGGCGCGCCACCGGCACGCGGAACGGCGAACAGCTCACGTAATTGTTGCCGATCAGGTGGCAGAACTCAATCGATTCGGGGTCGCCGCCATGCTCGCCGCAGATGCCCACTTCCAGGTTCGGGCGGGTCTTGCGGCCATCTTCCACGGCCATGCGCATCAGCTTGCCCACGCCTTCGCGGTCGAGCGTCTGGAAGGGGTTCTTGGGCAGGATGCCTTCTTCCACGTACTTGACGAGGAAGTTGCGCTCGGCGTCGTCGCGGCTGTAGCCGAAGGTCATCTGCGTGAGGTCGTTGGTGCCAAACGAGAAGAACTCGGCCAGTTCGGCGATCTCACCGGCGGTAACAGCCGCGCGGGGGATTTCGATCATCGTGCCGAACTTATAATCGAACTGCACGCCCTTCTCTGCCATCACGGTCTTGGCAATCCGCTCCAGGCGCGGCTGAATCCACTTCAGTTCAGCCGCCGTGCCGGTCAGCGGGATCATCACTTCGGGCTTCACCACCACGCCCTTCTTGGTGCAGTCAGCGGCCGCCTCAAAGATGGCGCGCACCTGCATTTCAACGATCTCCGGCATATAGATGCTCAGGCGCACGCCGCGCAGGCCCATCATGGGGTTGCTTTCGTGCATACCGCGGATAGCCGCCAGCAGTTTTTCTTTCTCGGCCAGCCCCTCGGTTTCACCCTTCACCCGCATGGTGATCACTTCCTCGAAGAGCTCTTCTTCGTTGGGCATGAACTCGTGCAGGGGCGGGTCAATCAGGCGAATGATGACCGGATAGCCGTCCATCGCCTCGAACAGCCCGGTGAAGTCACTGCGCTGGTAAGGTAGCAGCTCGTTCAACGCCTGAACGCGCTCTTCGGTAGTCTCGGCCAGGATCATACGCTGGACGGTCGGCAGGCGCTCAGGCTCGAAGAACATATGCTCGGTACGGCACAGGCCAATGCCCTTCGCGCCGTAAGAGCGGGCGCGCTGAGCGTCTTTGGGGTAGTCAGCGTTGGCCCACACCTGCAAGCGGGCAATTTCATCCGCCCAGCTCAGCAGAGTCAGCAGTTCTTTCTGGTCCTCAAGCTTGGGGGTGGTCAGATTCAATTTGCCAGAGAACACTTCGCCCGTGCCACCGTCCACCGAGATCCATTCCCCTTCGCGGATCACCACATCGCCAACGCGCAGTGAGCGGTCCGCCAGGTTGATCTTAACCGCAGAAGCGCCCACCACGCAGGGCACGCCAAACTGGCGGGCCACCACCGCGGCGTGCGAGGTCGCACCGCCTTCGCTGGTGAGAATACCCTTGGCCGCCAGCATCCCATGCACATCATCCGGCTTGGTGAACGGGCGCACCATAATCACGGCCTGGCCGTGCTCTTTCGCCATCTTTTCGGCAGTATCGGCGTCGAAGTATATCTGGCCCACCGCCGCGCCGGGCGAAGCGTTCACGCCGCTGGCAAGGAAGCGCCCTTCTTTGCGGGCAGCCTTTTTACCTTCTTCGTCAAACTGGGGATGCAGCAGCGCGTCCACCTGCTTGGGAGTCACGCGCATCACGGCTTCCTCTCTGCTAATCAGGCCCTCATTCGCCATATCCACCGCAATCTTCACCGCCGCTTTGGCCGTGCGCTTGCCGTTGCGGGTTTGCAGCATCCACAGGCGGCGGTTCTCAATAGTGAACTCCACGTCCTGCATGTCGCGGTAGTGCTTCTCGAGGATAGCCGTCACTTCCAGGAACTGCTTGAAGGCTTCGGGCAGCGTCTCGGCCATCTTGCTGATCGGTTCGGTGTTGCGGATGCCCGCCACCACGTCTTCGCCCTGAGCATTGAGCAGATAATCGCCGTACAGCACCTTCTCGCCGTTGACCGGGTTGCGGGTGAACGCCACACCCGTGCCAGATTCCCAACCGGTGTTGCCGAACACCATGGTGACGATGTTCACCGCCGTCCCCAGGTTGTCGGGGATGTTCTCAGCGCGGCGGTAATCAATAGCGCGCTTGCCCATCCACGAGCCAAACACCGCTTCGGTCGCCAGCTTCAGTTGTTCTCGAGGATCCTGGGGGAAGTCGAAGCCTTTGTTATCGCGCACTACTTTCTTGAAGATGGCGATCAGTTCCTGCAAATCGTCCGCCGTCAGGTCGGTGTCGAGCTTGGCGCCTTTCTTGTGCTTCAGCTCTTCCATCGGTTCTTCAAAGGCTTCATCGGGCAGGCCCATCACCACCGAGCCAAACATCTGGATCAGGCGGCGGTACGAGTCATACGCAAAGCGCGGGTTGCCCGTCCGTTTTGCCATGCCTTCAACGGTTTCATCATTCAGGCCGATGTTCAAAACGGTGTCCATCATACCGGGCATGGAGAATTTGGCGCCCGAGCGGCACGAGACCAACAGCGGATTCGAGGGATCGCCGAATTTCTTGCCAGAAGCTTCTTCGATCTTCTTCAGCGCTTCCAGTTCCTGCTCCCAACAGCCGGGGGGGAACTTGTTGCCCAGCGCGACGTAGGCATTGCAGGCCTCAGTCGTTACGGTGAAGAAGGGCGGAACCGGCAGCCCAATGCGGTACATCTCCGCCAGGTTGGCGCCTTTTCCGCCAAGCAGGCCGCGCACGTCATCCCAATTGCCGCCCACGTAAGCTTCGGCCTGTTCCAGCTCGTTAAACAAATATACCCATTTCTTTTCTACCATGAAATCCTCCTGAAATTTAACCCCGGTCTGGGGATGAGTCCACGTAAAACCCGTAGCATTCTACCACAAAGCCCCTGATTCAAACAGAGAGCCACCGCCCGGGCGGCCGAAGTCGTGTGAAATTCGTTACAAAGCGCCCCCGCCTGCTGTCTAACGTTCAAGCAGAACTTCTGTAAACCAAATGAAAGGTGATCTCACGCCGGCGTGGAAGATAATAATATCATAATATACCGAAGGGATTGAAGAAGAATGGCGCAGGTTAAAGTACTCGTAATTGACGATGACGAAGGCATGACGGAACTGCTCGAACTCCTGCTTTCACCCACATCTACGATCCTAATTGCCAATACCGGCAGCGAAGGCGTAGAACTGGCGCGCAAATGCTCTCCAGATATCATTATTCTCGACCTGATGATGCCGGGCATGGATGGGTGGGAAGTTTGCCGCGCCATTCGAGAGTTTAGCCGCGTCCCCATTCTCATCCTTTCCGCCCTCGATTCTTCCGACATAGCCGCTGCCGCCCTCGACGCCGGCGCCGACGATTTTCTAACCAAACCTGTCTCCACTGCCACCCTGCTGGCCCGCCTCAACCGCCTGCTCAAGCGCAGCCACATTTCTTCCCCTTCCCTCTACGCCGCCGGCCCGGCCTGAAATAACCTGCAGCGCCCCAAATTGTAGTAAAATCGAATAAAATCGAACCCTTTTAAGGAGTAACCCCGTGCAGACCTGTTCCCGCTGCAGCCACGAATCGCCCGATTCTGAAATCACCTGCCCTAACTGCCAGGCAGATTTGCGCGAGCTGTCGAAAACCGCCGTTGCCCTCAAACGCTTTCAGGAAAACCCGCGCGTGCTGGCCGTGCAGTTGATCGTCCATGCCGATGCCTGCCCCGCCTGCCAGCAGATGCAGGGCTTTTACGACAAAAACCAGGCCCCCCAACTGCCCATCGAAGGCTGTTCGCACGAACACGGCTGCCGATGCTTCTACCAGCCGGTGCTGGAAGAAGTCTATCCCTAAATGTGACCTACCCACCGCACAGATGCTGACCGACCAACTGCGTGCGCCCGCAAAGACCTGCGCGTCCGCGCCGTGGTGATGGTCATCACCACCCCGGCGGTACGGTCAGTGATACCGAATCGCTCTACTGCAAGCTTAACCATGCTGTCACGCGCTTTGTCGCCCAAGACAACAGCCCCCAGCGTGGCCGCGTGCCGCTCCAACAGCGGCTATTAAATCCATTACGCATTGATGAGCAAATTCACCATGCCTGGCACTGCGTCACCCCCCATGGTTCATCTCAATTAGCTGTCCCAGCGCCTCGGCCACCGCTTCGGGCGATTCCATCATCGGCATGTGCCCGCCATCCTCAATCTCCACCAGCCAGCCTTTGGGCAGCATTTGGGCCATCATCTTCATGGCTTCCATCGTCACCAACTGATCGCGCGCGCCCGCCAATACCACTGCCGGCGCGGTAATATCGGCCAGCAAGCCGATCATATCAGGCCTTTCAGCCATGCCGCGCAGCGCCCCCACCACCCCGATAGGGTTAGCGCGCATCATCAGTTCCGTTAACTGTGGAAGCAGTTCCGGCCTGGAAGTGACTTTGGCAATCATGCCGTCTACCACCGGCTTAACGCCCCGGCGCGGAACCAGGCGGGCGGCTTTCAGGCGCGCCTGACGGCGTTCCGGGCTGTCGGCCCCGGCTTGCGTTGCCACCAATCCCAGACCTGCCAGCCGTCCCGGGTAGGCGTGCGCAAACGCCAGGCTCACGTATCCCCCCATCGAATGCCCCACAATCACCGCCTTATCCACCTCTAACCGATCCAGCAGGCGCACCACGTCCTCGGCCATGGCGCGCATCGTGTACACTCCCTCCGGCGCCGGCGATTGGCCGTGCCCGCGCAGGTCTGGCAGGATCAACCGCGCGCGCTTTTCCAGGTGCGGAACCAGCGGATGCCAGATGCTGTGATCAAAGGGGAACCCGTGCAGAAAAACCACCGGTTTGCCTTGTCCAAACTCCTCGCACGCTAACGCTACGCTTTCATACTGCATACCTTCACCCCTCTTCTTCGATTTCGTGCTGTTCCTCGTGCCCTTCCAACCAGCGGCGGGCAAAATCAAATGCTTCTTCACGGCTGGTGATCTCTCCGGCGGCCTGCCCTTCGCGCACAGCTTCGAGCAGTTCGCCCACCTGGGGGCCGGGTTTTAGATGGAAGGCCTTCATCACCTCGTTGCCATTCAACAGGCGCGGCGGAGACACCACCGCGTCGCTGTTCTCCCAATACGCTTCCAAAAGGGCGCGGCAAACGTCCAGTTCCGCCAACCAAACGGACTGCGGAAGAGTCACTTCATAAGTAGCCCGCGTATCGGCCAGCGCCAGCAGGCAGAGGTCTACCCCTGCGCTCCCGGTATCGCGGAAAAAGCGGTACAGCGCGCGCCGCGAGGGCGCCCGCCGCCCATCCTCTGCCGCGGCGGGCGGGAGAGCCTCAGCCAAATGATGGATGCGCATATGGTGGCGCACCATCCCCGCACTGCGCTCCACTTCATCCCCGCTGAGAGCCAGGGCCCGCGCCCGCTCAGCGGTGATCACAGCCCCCTGGTCCGCATGACCAATAAAACGCACCCGCCCACTCGGCTTCACACTGCGCGCCGCCGGCTTGGCGATGTCATGGTACAGCGCCGCAAAAAACAACAGCGCCCGCTCCGGGCGGTCGGGCTGACCTTCCAGGGCAAAATGGCGCTCCAGTTGGGTGCGGTAGCGCCCCAGGCGCAGCACCGCCAACCCGCTGATCAGATCGGCGACGGCGTCTTCATCATAATCGCCGACCAGCGCGTCAAACAACCGCTCTAAATGACCAATGACCGCCAGCGTATGTTCCCATACGTCCCATACGTGCGGGACCGACTGGCGCACACCCTTCAACCCTGCCAGTTCCGGCAGTACCACGCCCAGCGCCCCCACATGGTCGAGAATTTGAACGGCCTGCGTCACCCGCCGCCCGGCCAGCATGCGGAACAACTCATCGCGCTGGCGCTCCGGCGAAACGCGCCCCAGCAGGGGTACAGCAGTGCGCACCAGGTGCAGTGTGCCAGGGTCAATGCGGAACTGCATGCTAACGGCCAGGCGCACGGCGCGCAGCACCCGCACCGGGTCTGATTCCAGACTGGCAGACGAACAGGCCCGTACTACCCCGGCTTGCAGGTCAGCCAGCCCCCCCAGCGGGTCAATCAGGCGGCCCGGTTCGTTCACTTCATACGCCAGGGCATTCAGGGTAAAGTCGCGGCTGCGCAAATCCTCTTCCAGGCTTTGCCCGCGCATAACGGCAAAGTCCACCACCAGGCGTGAGCCGTTCGTAGGCGGCAGCACTACCCGCGAGGTATCACGCTCGGCGTCTAAAACGTAAAAACCACCGTCAAAAGCATCGGCAATGGCCCGCGCTACCGGGCGGGTGGAGCCAGACAGCACAAAATCCAGGTCATGCAGTGGCCGCTGCAAGAGCTGGTCGCGCACCGCTCCGCCTACCATATAAATAGGGCGCTCTGGGAGCGAAAACTCACGTAGTCGTTCCAGAATGGCCTGGCTCCGTTCTACATTCCTCATTTCTGTCCCATCAAAGCTTCATACTTTTCCAGATTCACCACCCCAATGAACGGCAGGTTGCGGTAGTAATCGTCAATGTCTAGTCCGTAGCCAAACACAAACTTGTTGGGGATGTTAAATCCCCGATAGCGCACCGGGATCGGCACTTCGCGGCGTTCGGCTTTGTCTAACAGCGCGCAGACCACCAAACTGCGCGGGTGGCGCGTAGAGAGCAGGTCCAGCACCGAAGCAATCGTATGCCCGCTGTCCACAATATCTTCCACCAGAATCACGTCGCGGTCGCCGATATCCGTGTTCAGGTCTAAAGAGATGCGCACCTGCCCCGAAGAGTGCCGCCCCCCCACCCCATAGGAAGAGACGGCCATAAATTCAATCGCGTGCGGAACGGTAATCCGGCGCATCAGATCCGTCAGGAACATGACCCCGCCGCGCAGAATGCAGATCAAGAGCAGGTTTTTATCCTGGTAATCGCGGCTGATCTCCTCTCCCAATTCAGCGATGCGAGCCTGCAACTGCTCCTCGCTGATCAGCACCTCACCCAAAAAATCCTGATAATTCCACATGCCTTTCTATTTCCCTCCACCGTGACTGTGCGGGACCTCATGGTGCTGGCGGCAGCGCGCTTCGTACATCTCCGAAGCGCCCACGATCACAACGGGGTCGTCATAAAAAGCCGGCTTGCCGTTCACCAGGCGCTGCGTGCGGCTGGCCGGCTCGCCGCACACCATGCAGATCGCTTGCAGCTTATCCACCCGCTCGGCAATCGCCATCAGTACCGGCATACAGCCGAACGGCTCGCCCCGAAAGTCAGTATCCAGCCCGGCCACCAGCACGCGAATGCCCCGCCTCGCCAGGTTTTGGGTTACTTCAATGATCCCATCATCGAAGAACTGAGCTTCGTCAATGCCAACCACCGAGGTATCGGCTTCGAGCAGTTGCTCGATCTCATCCGAGCACGACACCGCGATGGCCTCAAAAACTGTCCCCGCGTGCGAGGTGACTTTATCACTATTATAGCGATTGTCAATGGCCGGTTTAAACACCTGCACCTTCTGGCGCGCAATGGTAGCCCGCCTCAGCCGCCGGATCAACTCATCGGTTTTGCCGCTGAACATCGAGCCGGTAACAACTTCAATTGATCCCGTATGGTGCTTCATAAAAAAAATCAATGCCTCACTCGGTTGGGTTGGGTTGAGAACTGCCGCGATCCAGTTCATCTTCCAGCGCCGCCAGCACTTCCGCCGGAGCGGGGTCTTCACCGTTGGCGACTGCCAGATAAGCGGCGCTGTACTCACCAAATTGCAGCAGGGTCCACAGATGTGCCAGGCGGCCGCTGCCGCGCGCCTCGATCACATCCGTATTGACACCCTGCACCATATAGACCTGCCGGGTATACGCCAGGCGCAGCCGGCTGCGCTCTGGCAGAGATGGAGCCTGGAGAAACAGCGCCATAATCTGCGAGAGCAGAGCTTCAGGGTGATTCAGGCCCCCCGCGCCGCTGCGGTCGGCCTCTGACAGAGTTTCACTCTGCGCCAGAGCCTTGGCCCACGCATTAAGCCGCTCTTTCCAGCGCCGCGCCACCGGAGCCAACAGGCCAGGGCCGAACAAAATCACCCACCGGCCCACAAACTGCCCTGCCATGCGCTTGGCCGGGTTGCGCACCACGGGCGTCTCAGGCGCGAGAGCGGACTGCTGCGCGCGCACCGCCTCAACCGCTTCCGCCAATTCCTCCTCGGCCCCCACAAGCAGACCCAGGCGGGTAAAGGCCGCCAACAGCAGGCCAAAGTTATAGGCCATCTCCCCGGCCCCTTCCACCGTGATCACCCGACAGCCGCGCGCGCGCAACTGCGCCGGGCTGGCGCCCCACACCACCGGCCCCAGGCAGACGGCCAGCGTCCTTTCGCCCTGCACCCATCCCGGCAGTAGATCCTCGCCGCCCACCCCCCAGGGCAGCGGCGACTGCGCAGCGGCATAAGCGGCCAGCAGATCCATCGCCGCGGCAGGCTCTCCCTTACCCAAAAGCGCCACGCGCTCTACCCCCTCCACAGCATGCAGCGGCAGCGCCAGCCCAGCCTGCCATCCGGCTTCCAGGCGGTCGGGCAGCCGGGCCAGGTCCGCCAACACCTGCCCCGCATCGAAACGCTCCAATACTGCGCGATCATCCAGATTCATTCCGCGTCCTTCTCCTCTTTTAGCGCTTGCAGTTTGCGGTACACCGCGCGTCGCGCCCAGCCCGATTGGGCCGCCAGCTCGCCGGCCAGTTGCGCGGTTGGCGCGCCGCTGGTCAGCGCCGTGCGCGCGGCGGCCTCCAGGCGGGCTTCGTCCCACGGGCCGTCAGCCTGCGCCGGGCGGCCCCCCACTACCAACGTAAACTCGCCGCGCGGCTCGTTTTCCTTAAAGTACTCCCGCGCCTGACTCACACTCCCGCGAAAGACTTCTTCATGCACTTTGGTTAACTCGCGCGCCACCGCAATGGGCCGGTCGCCGAGAATTTGCTCCATATCTTCCAGCGCCTCCAACAACCGGTGAGGCGTTTCCAAAAAGATCAGGGTGTACGGCAGACCGGCGGCATCCGCCAGGCGGGCCCGCCGTTCAGATGCCTTGCGCGGCAGATAGCCCAGGTAAACAAACGCATCCGTCGCCAGCCCCGAAATCACCAGCGCCGCCACCGGCGCCGAAGCCCCCGGCACCACGCTCACCGCGTAGCCCGCTTGCAGAACCGCCTGCACCAGTTCGTACCCGGGGTCGTTCAGCCCCGGCATCCCCGCATCTGAGACCAAAGCCACATCGCCCCGTTCCAACGCCGCCAGGATCGCATCCACCCGGCTGAGCTTATTATGCTCGTGATAACTCGTTACCGGCGTACCGATCGCATACCTATGCAAGAGCTTGTGAGTCTGGCGCGTATCCTCAGCGGCAATTAACACCGCCTCCTTCAACACCCGCAGCGCCCGCAGGGTAATATCCTCCAGGTTGCCAATCGGCGTCGCGACCAGATAAAGCGTCCCCATCGCGGCCTTAAGGACCCTTCCAGGTCGTAAATTCCACCGTCACCTGGTGCTCGCCCGGCGCAATCATGGCGATCATCAGCAGTACGGTCTGTCCTTGCTCACTGCGCAGGCACAGACGCCCCCCCGCCTGAACCTGATCCAGCAGAAGAGGCGCATGAGCGTCTTTTTCCTGCACGGGAGCCGTCCCACACTGCCCAGCGCCCGACTGCCCGCTGTCGACCGGCAGCCACAGCGCGCCGTTTTGAGGGACCAGGCCCCCCGGCTGATCCTCCGGCCAATCCAACAGCAAATCAATGCCATCGCCCGCGCCGGTCGCCCCGCTGTCGAAGTCTACCCCCAGCGCCGGAGAGAGAACCACCACCCCACCGGCAACCCATACCGGCGTAGCGGTGGGCAGGGGAATGGGCGTGGCAGTGGCCGGTAGCGGAGTAGGCGTATCCTCCGGCACAACCTCAATCCGTACCCAGAACGGCGCATTAGCGCGCGGGCCAATCCCAAACAACACACCCTGACTGTTGCGCAGCTTCCAGTTGCTTTGATAAATCCCCGGCGTCAGCGGGGCGATCATTTCCACCGTCAAATCTGCCGACTTGCCCGGCATCACCACGCCCGGCAGTGACTGCGAATGGCTAACGCCCAAATCGGCCCCAGAGAACCACACCAGCGCATAGCGGCTGTCCCACGCGCAACTGCCTACGTTCACCAGTCGCCAGGTTTTAGAAAAATATTCACCCGGCTTCATGCGCGTCCCATCAGGGATAGTTACATCAATGGGCCGGCCAGCCTGGGCCGCATCGCACGGGATGGGCATCGCGGTGGGAGTGCGGGGGAACAACGCCGCGCGGGTAGCGGTTGGGGGCCGCCCGGTAGGGGTGAACGCCGCCGGCAGTGTCACTGTGGCGCTCTCGCGCGGCAACGGTGCAGGGGTATGCGTGGACCAATCCCCAGGCATAGCAGTCTGCGTTAACAGCACCGCCATAGTCTGCTGCCGTGCCGCCTGCTGCCGCGCTGCTAAGGTAAACTCTCTTCCACCCGGCAGCATGCAGGAAGAGAGCGCAAAACACAGCAGAGAGGCAGCCAAAGTCGAAGTCCGGTTCATGGTTCCGTTCAATCGTATCACTGGCTCGATTCTACCAAAATTTAAGTGCCATACGCAAAACCCCCCAAGTATTTTAATTTTTCTTGCGCATCTCCCCTTCCGGTTGTATCATATCCCCGTATATAGAAAATGTCTACACCATCCACAGGACCCGTTTGCCATGCTGCCCAATGCCGATCGAGTCATCAACGGATATGAGAGCAATGCACGGAAAGAGGAAGGTCTCACGCTCCATTCGCAGAGCGAAGAGGTGAGCCGCCTCATTACCCTGGGGATTGAAGCTGCCTGGACGGGAAGCATGGTGGAATCCGCCGAACACTTTTTTCAGGCGGTGAACCTCAGCCGGCAGAACAAAGATTTTGAAGGACTCTCGCGCTCACTGCAAAGCCTGGTGGTGCATGTTTTTCTACCACGCGGCGAGTTTACCCTGGCCCTGGCGCGCCTGAGCGAATCGATTACCCTGCACGAAAGCCAGAACAAGAAAGATTGGTTCTCGCACCTGCTGCGCGCTTTCATTTATCAGACCACCGGCGACCGCACGCGCTGTATTCAAGAACTGGATGAGCTTCTGCCGCTGGTGCGCACCATCCCTTACCTCTCCGCGGCCTATCTGCTCATTTGGTCGCGCCTCTCCATTGACGATGAAGAGCTGGAACGCGCTTCTGAATATCTTCATATGGGACTGCGCGCCGCCAGCCAGCTAGATTATTCTGAAATGATCTTGCAGTTCCAGGTGGAATTCAGCCGTTTCTACCGCCTGCAAAGCGAACCGGCCATTGCCTATAGCTGGATTAACGATGCCCTGCGCCTCGCCAACCAGGGGCGCTCGCCGTTCTACGTTGCTACCGCCCTACTGGAACGCGCCCAAGCCCGCTGGATGCTGGACGATGTTTCGGGCGCTGAAACCGACCTGGAAGACGCCCTACAAATCTTCCAATCGCTCCGGGCCGGGTTTGCCCGCACCCAGGCGCTCTTTACCAGAGCAATGTGGTATCACCAGGCGGACCGGCCCGAAGCCCCCACCGCTTGGCTAGAGGCGGTCAACGCCATTATGCGCAACGGCTACGCCTTCATGCTCCAGAAAGAACAGGAACGCGCTTTCCCGCTCATTGCCCGCCACCTGCGCAGCCGCGATCTATCCATCCGCAAAGCCACCGAAAAACTGCTCGATCAACTGGCCCAGGTTCCGCCCCCACCTTTGCGCATCGTTGGGCTGGGCCAGTTCGCCGTCTGGAAAGGCAACCGCCGCATCCCCGATGCCGCCTGGCTGCGCCGTAAGGCCGGCGAGTTGTTTCGCTACCTCTTGCTCCAACCGAACCGCACCGCCATCCGTGATGTCATTATCGAGGCCCTCTGGCCTGAGAGTCAGTCTGAAAGGCCAGCGGACCTGCTGCACCAATCCACTTCGGCCCTGCGCCATGCCCTCGAACCCGATCTCCCCGATAAATTCCCATCTCGTTTCCTCAGAGTAGAGGGCGAGACCATTACCCTGCTCCTCCCCCCCGGCTCGCAGGTTGATTTTGAACAGTTTGAAGCTTTGTCATCTTCAGCAATGCAAAGCACCAACGTCGACCGCCTGCGCGACGCTGTCCAGTTCTATCGCGGCGAACTGTTCCCCGCCGACCGTTATAACGACTGGAGCCAGGAACGCCGCGAAGTACTGCGCGAACTCTACCAGCGCGCTCTGCTGGCCCTGGCCCGCGCCTATTATCTCCAGGAAGAGTATTTTCAGGTCATCAACTACTGCCGCCAGGTCCTTAAGATGGACGCCTGGAGCGAAGATGCCGTGCTGCTTTCCATGCAGGCTTACGCCAGCTTACAGGATATACCCCACGCCCTGCATCTCTACCGCAACCTCGAAAAAACACTCAAAGCCGACCTGAACCTTGCTCCTCGTCAGGATTTGCAAAAACTGGCCCAAACTCTGGCAAAACGCTGACGATCCTGTCGGTTAATTGTCAGTCAGAGCGGCTATCATTTACGAGAGGGGTAAATCATATGCGCAAGCGCCAAACGTTTATGTTAACCGTCCTATCCAGCGGTCCAGAAGAGCTAAGCACGGCAGATACCCGCAGTTCAGAATCTGCCTCTTTTGTGGGGCAGATCAAGGTCATTTCCTCTGGTAAAGCCCTTACCTTTACCAGCCTGGAAGAATTAGTTCAATTAATCTCCGCAGAAATGGCTGAAACCAGTTTAATCAAAGATGAGTCGCCCAATTCTGAACCCCGGAACGCGCCCCTGCCCCCCTCTGTCCCCTCTACCGGGCTGGCCAATTAAACGGAATCAACGCAACAAGCGATAATCGGCTGCACCGGCGGCTGGGCCGGTACAGCCGATTGCTTTAAAATTAACGCGTACTTTTCCCCAGGGACTTTACCAGTTCAAGAAATTCATCCCACTCCTCTTGGAAGAAGTGCAGGGTGACGTTGTTCAACTGTAAGTGGTATGTGATTTCGCCATCAGGCTCTTCCACGCGCCACGCCAGGTAATTTTCGGTTTCCGCAATCGTTTGCGTTTTGGGTTCCATGTTTCCAGCCATTTTCAATTCCTTTTCTTCTTCTAATCCAATGAGTTCACTTGCCGCGCGTGTGCCGCAGGCGCGCGAACCGTTCCATTAAGAACCCGGCGCGCTTCTGCATTTCCGGCACAATCGCTTCCAGCGTGTCCGGCGGGGTGATCGTTTGCATTCCGGCCCAGGGGTCCTGATCGAGCAGTTTACGCACAATGTAGTTCAAGAATAACTGCACCGTCGCCAGCACCGGCGCCGCCAGCACCACCCCGATCACCCCCAGCAGGTTCGCGCCGAT
This sequence comes from Anaerolineaceae bacterium, assembly GCA_034434155.1. GTDB lineage: Bacteria > Chloroflexota > Anaerolineae > Anaerolineales > Anaerolineaceae > DSYU01. Next base: position 12,966 of record DAOUAC010000025.1, on the reverse strand, counting down.
TAAGGCAGAGACCATCACCGTGGCCGGGTGGACTTTCAGAGCGTCGGCCATCACGCGCGGGGCAACCACATTATCCATAATCATGTCCAGCACCCAGGCCGTACCCACTACCACGCCCACGTAAGCCAGCGGAGAAATCCCAAAAATGGTACTGCCCTGGAAGAAGGCCACCAGCCCGTAGGTGGTCCAGGCAATGGCAGGGCCAACGTAAGGGATAAAGCGGGCCAGCCCGGCCAGCAGAGCCAGCCCAAAGAAGAACTTGACCCCCAACGTCCCCAGGACAAAAATATACACCAGGATCGTGATCAGCACAATCGTCAGTTGCCCGCGCAAGAAAGCGTTCCAGATGCGGCCCAACTCACTGCTCAGGCGCTGCAAGTCATGCGTATGACCGGGCAGGTCCAGCCCTAAAAGCAGGTTGGGAACCCCACCGCTCTCCGCCAGGATGAAATACGAGATCAGCAGGATGAAAAACGTCCACCCGATCACCACCGCCGCGCTGGATGCGAATGTACCAACCAGCGAGCCGGCCGTCGCCAACAGCGGCTGCACCACGCCCGAAATCTGCCCCGTCAGTGTGGTGACATCCACATCCAGCGCGTTGAGCTGCAAAATAAACGGCCCCAACCGCAGCGGCGTGGCCACCAGGTTCTCAATCATTTGGGGCAAATTGGCAATAGCCCTATCCAGGAAAGAGATCAGGCTTTGCACCTGCTCAAAGATCGCCACGCCTCCGGCTGCCATCAGCCCCAACAGCAGCACCAGGACGATCAGGTACAGCAGCGTCACGCTCAGCCGCCAGGGAATGTGCAAATAGCGCCGCGGGGCTTCGGCCAGCGGGTAAAACAGGTAAGCCAAAATAAAGGCCAACAGCAGCGGGCCCAGGATATTTAAAAAGCGGAAGACCAGGAATACCCCAATCGCGGCCAGCGTCAGCCCGATCGTCAGCTTGGTGGTCGCAGACCAACGCGGCGAAACCGGCGCCGGGTACACATCGGCGCCGCCGGCCCGCTCCGAGCTGGGCAGGTTTTCCTGATTCTCAGTCGAAGCCGGTTGCTGCTCCATGCCAACATCCAATTCTACGGGCAAGCTCCCGCCGGCCAAATCGGGAACAGGCACCAAAACTCTTTGGGAGCCCAGAACAGGAACCCTGCCACGCACAGGCACATCAGCACCAGAATGATAATTGCCACGATGATGAACGTGGGGCTGCGCCGAGCCGGGGGAACTTCTGGCCCCGGCGGATAAGAAACGGGCGCCTGTCCCGCGTACGAGGGAACGGGCTGCTGCGCCGGAGGAGGCGGGTAAGCGCGCTCTGGAGCGCGGTAGGCCGGTTCTGGCGCGCGGTAAGCCGGTTCGGCACTGCGCGGCTGTGCTGGCGCAAAGCTCTCTGGCTCTGGCGGGGCCGGGTAGGCGCGCGCCGACGGGCTGACCATCGTGGCGTCCTGGTCTACTTCCGCCGCCTCAAACACCATGTTCAACCGCTCGCCAAAGGTGATCATATCCCCCGGGCGCAGTACATATGGCCCCAACAGCCGCTGGCCGTTTACAAACGTGCCGTTGGTCGAACCCAGGTCTTCCAGCACATAGCCGTTCCCCTGAGCGTACAGGCGCGCATGGCGGCGCGAGATCTCAGGGTCGTTAATCACAATGTCGTTATTTAAATCTCGCCCGATAAATGCTTCCGCGCGATCCAGCGGATAGACCTTCCCCACAGATGGCCCCGAGCGCATCACCAGCCGGTAGGTGGACTGCATGGCTTCCTCCTTGATTATGAAATCCCAAATAAAGTGTAGTCTTTTTGATTCTGGATGTCAATTTTCCCCAGGCTCCTTAAATCCCTTCCAGCCGCGCGACGCGCACCCCAAATACCTCCGCAAAAGCTGTAATCACCGCCTCGCGCACGATCGCCATAGGGGGCGGCGGGTCTTGCAGGTCGGCCAGGTTGACCATCGTCACCCGCCCCAGCCCGCAGGGGATAATTCCAGCCCAATATTCGTCTTCGGTAGCCACGTTGAGCGCAAACCCATGCCGCGACACCCCGCGCGCATCCACCTTCACGCCAATCGAAGCAATCTTGCCCGGCTCTGGCCGGGCGGCCGGGTTACAGCGGCGGCAGCGGCCCATCACGTCGGCCAGCACCCACACGCCGGTCAGCCCTGGGCGCTGTGCAGCGGCCACGCCCAGACGCGCCAGCGCCCCGATGAGCATCTCCTCCAGGCGGCGCACGTACCCCACATAGTCGGCCTGCGGCAAACGCCCGCCAGACCAGCCCGGCTGGGCCAGCGGCATCAGCGGGTAGCCCACCAACTGCCCCGGCCCGTGATAGGTCACGTCTCCCCCCCGATCCACCCGGCGCAGTTCCACGCCCTTTGCGCGGCGCGTGCTTTCATCCCACAGCACATTTTCATCCTGTCCGCGCCGCCCCAGCGTATACACGTGCGGATGTTCCAACAGCATCAGCGTTGGCGGACGGCGGCCAGCCGCAATCTCATCGGCCAGGCGCTCTTGCAACTGCCACGCGGCGTCATACTCTACCACGCCCAGCCAGCGCGCTTCGCAAATCCCCTGGTGACTGATCTCCATAATCTAAGATTATAACGCCCGACAAGGCCAAAGGTTCCCCGCCGCCGCAGAGTTAACCCAAACCGGCGCGGATGCCATCAGCAAGCCGCGCCGGTGTACGTGACGTGAATACGCCGTTTTACGCGCCGAACTTGGTCAGCCGCCCGGCGTGCGCCAGGGCCAGGTGCATGGCCTCCAGCGCCTTCATGGTTCCAAAGCCGCCGCGCGCGCAGGCCCGCTCGCCAAACTCGGTCTGGTCATCGGGCCGGGCCGAGGCCGGCGCCCACAGCAAGAATGGGACCGGATGCCACGAGTGCGACTTCAGCTTGCAGGGCGTCGAGTGATCGCCCGTGATAATCAGCACATCGGGTTTGAGCTTCAACAGGTTGGGCAGCGCCCGGTCAACGCCTTCGATAATCCCCACTTTATGGGCAAAATCGCCGTCTTCGCCGTAGCTATCCGTCTTTTTAATGTGGATGAAGAAGAAGTCATAGTCGTTCCAGACCCGCTCCACCGCCGCAAACTCATCTTCCGGCTTTTCACCCTCAAAATCAATGATATCCATGCCCACCAGCGACGCCACGCCCTTATACATAGGGTACACCGCCACGCACGCCGCGCGCAGGTTGTAGCGTTCCTTAAAATACGCCAGGCGCGGGTCGGTAGCGAAGCCGCGCAGGGTTAGGCAGTTAGCCTTCTTCTCATCTTTGAGGATCTTTTTGGCCTCTTCGATCCACTGGTTGAAGAGCCGGGCGGTCTTTTCGGCCTCCGCGGTGCGCGCTACTACCGGCAGCGGCGGCACGCCGGTGCGCTGGGGATCGGTTTCGTCCAGGTCGGGCAGCAGCCCCTCGCCGCGCATCACCAGGGCAAAGCGGTATTCCTTAACGTGCTTCACCTCAACCGTTACACCGGGCAGTTGAATGGCTTTGAGCTTTTCCACCAACGGTGCGGCCTCTTCAGTGGAAATGCGCCCGGCCCGCCGGTCAGAGATGTTGCCCTGCGCGTCAATTGTGCAGAAGTTGCCGCGCGCCGCCACGTCACCGCGCCGCACGTACATGCCCACCCCCAGCGCCTCCAGCACGCCGCGCCCCACTTCAGTCTCTACCGGGTCGTAGCCAAACAGCGACAGGTGCGCCGGCCCCGATCCTGGGGTGACGCCGTAATCAATCGGCAGCGTTTGCCCAAGCGTGCCTTCCGCCGCCAGTCGGTCCATATTGGGCGTATGGGCAGATTCCAGTTCGGTCTTACCGCCCGCTTCCATCGGCAGACCGCCCAGCCCATCCATAATCAACATCACGATCTTGGTGTTGGCCGGGGTGAGCAAGGAAGTAATGTTTTTGAATGTCATGGTTCCTATCCTCATCAAAGGGGGTTGGTAATTATTCCTGCGTCCCAAAAAAGTAGCGCAAGAGCGAATCTTGCGCTACCGATTTTACTCCATTGTGGGACTTTTAGGGCTACCGGATCGCAGGCGGGTTCTCGCGGTCGGCGGCGGGGTCAAACAGGTGGAAGTTATCCATATTGAAGGCTACCTGCACCTGATCGCCAATCTGGAAGCGGGTGCGCGGATCAACGCGGGCCACAAAGTTGTTCCTGCCGCTCAGCAGGTACAGGAAGATTTCATTGCCCATCAACTCGGTTACATCCACTTTGGCCTCCACCAATTCCGAGTGGATGCCGGGCGGCGCAAATTCGGGGTTGTGGATGTCTTCTGGGCGGATACCGAACACCACTTCGCGATCTACGTACGGCATATAGGTCGCCGTGCGCCCCTCCGGAATCTTGACGGCGAACTCACCGGCATCAACAAACAGAGCGCCGCCGTCTTTGCGCAGCTTCGCCGGGAAGAAGTTCATCGCCGGCGAGCCGATAAAGCCGGCCACGAACAGGTTGGCGGGGAAGTCGTACAGGTGCTGTGGGGTATCTAACTGCTGCAAAACGCCTTTGTTCATCACCGCGATGCGCGACGCCATCGTCATGGCTTCTACCTGGTCGTGAGTCACGTAAATGAAGGTGGTTTGCAGGCGCTGGTGCAGGCGGCTGATCTCCGCGCGGGTTTGCACGCGCAGTTTCGCATCCAGGTTCGAGAGCGGCTCGTCAAAGAGGAACACCTTCGGTTCGCGCACAATGGCGCGGCCGACGGCTACGCGCTGGCGCTGACCGCCGGAGAGCTCGCGCGGTTTGCGCTTGAGCAGCCCTTCAATCCCCAAAATTTGGGCGGCTTCTTCCACCCGGCGGCGAATCTCATCCTTCGGCACTTTACGAAGCTTCAGGCCGAAGGCCATGTTGTCGAACACGGTCATGTGCGGATAGAGCGCGTAAGACTGGAAAACCATGGCAATATCGCGGTCTTTCGGAGGAACATCGTTGACCACATGATCGCCAATTAAAATCCGTCCTAGCGTTATCTCTTCCAGACCGGCCAGACAACGAAGCGCGGTGGTTTTCCCGCACCCAGAAGGTCCAACCAATACCAGAAATTCTTTATCCTCAATCTTGATATCCAGATCATTGAGCGCGGTGAAATCACCGAACTTCTTGGTTACATGTTCATATGTAACGCCAGCCATCGTTGTTCACTCCTTCCTGAAAGAATATAGTGGTTTCATTATATATTCAAGCCGTTTAAAAACGCAAATGATTTTTGACGCCAGTTTTTCAATCTTCATCAATAGAACATAATTCCTAAAAATCACCCCCCTTTATCCCTTGCACAAACCTGGAGCAGTGAATAGAATGGGCGTATTGAATACGATCAACCACCGGTAGAACAGAACCCCATGACAGAAGATGTTACCCCCATTCGCCAGCAGTATCTTGACATCAAGCGCCAATACCCCAATACCATCCTCTTCTTCCGCCTGGGGGACTTCTACGAAACCTTCGACGAGGATGCCGAGACCACCGCGCGCGAGCTGGACCTGGTGCTCACCGGGCGCAACGTCGCCAAAGGCGTGCGCGTGCCGATGGCCGGCATCCCCTACCATGCCGTAGAGAACTACCTGGCCCGCCTCATCGAGAAGGGCTACCACGTCGCCATCTGCGAGCAGGTCGGTGACCAGCCCATTAAGGGCCTCTTCCCGCGCGAGGTGGTGCGCGTCGTCACCCCAGGGACGGTCATCGAACCCGGACTGCTGAAGGGCGACCGCAACAATTACCTGGCCGGCATCGCCTTCTCAGAGCGCGCCGCCGGCATCGCCTATGTAGATATTACCACCGGCGAGTTTGCGGCCACCGAACTGACGGGCGAAGACATCCCCGCCGCCCTGCGCTCCGAACTCATGCGCCTGAACCCCGCCGAACTGCTCGCGCCCGATAACGTCACCCTGCCAGAAAACCTCCCCGGCCAACTCACGCGCTGGACCGGCTGGCGCTTCGAGGCCGCCCGCTGTCAGGAAGCCATCCTCGCGCACTTTCAGGTGCGCACGCTCGATGGCTTTGGCCTGCGCGGCATGCCCCAGGCCATCCGCGCGGCCGGAGCCATCTTGCAGTACCTGCAAGAAACCCAGCCCAGCGCCCTCAAGCTCCTCACCGGCATTTCCACCTACTCGCTCAGCGAGTTCATGGTGATCGACGCCGCCACCCGCCGTAACCTTGAACTGACCGAAACCATCCGCCAGGGCGAAACCAAAGGCTCTCTCTTGGGCGTTTTAGATCATACCGTCACCCCCATGGGCAAGCGCTTGATCTTCCAGTGGGTCTCCAAGCCGCTTCTCAATCTCAACCGCATCAAAAACCGGCAGGACGCTGTCGCCTGTCTGTTAGAAAACGGCCTGCTGCGCGCTGAACTGCGCGCCGCCCTGCGCCCCCTCAACGACCTGGAACGCCTGACCAACCGCGTCCTTTCCGGCAACGCCACCCCGCGTGATCTCGTTGCCATCCGCGCCACGCTTCGCGCCCTCCCTCATCTGCACAGCCTGCTGATCGGCCTGGAAGATGCCCTCGAAGGCGTACTGCGCAGCTTGCATCTCTGCCAGGCCGAACTGGAACTGCTCGAAGCCGCCATCGCCGAAGACCCGCCCGCCACCCTTGCCAATTCCGGCGTCATCCGCGCTGGCTTTTCCAGCGAGCTAGACAACGTCATTGCCGCCTCGCAAAACGCCCGCGACTGGATCGCCAACCTGGAGAGCGTGGAACGTGAGCGCACCGGCATTAAATCGCTCAAGGTTGGCTATAACAAGGTCTTCGGCTACTACATCGAACTGACCCGCTCCAACAGCGAGCAGGCCCCCAAAGAGTACATCCGCAAGCAGACCCTGGTCAACGCCGAGCGTTTTATCACGCCGGAGATGAAAGAATACGAAACCCTGGTGCTGAACGCCGAAGACCGCATCCGCGAGATCGAAGGGCGCATCTTCCGTGAGCTGTGCCAGCGCCTGGCTCAGTCCAGTAAGCAGTTGCTCAGCACCGCCCGCGCCATCGGCGCGCTCGATGCCCTCATCTCGTTGGCCGAAGCCGCCGCGCTGGGCAATTACGTCCGCCCCGAAGTCACCGCCGAGCGCGTGTTAGAGATCCGCGAAGGCCGCCATCCGGTGGTAGAGCGCATGTTAAGCGCCGCCCAGGCCGAAGGCGGGCGCTTCGTCCCCAACGATGCAGTTTTCGATAAAGGCGAGATCATCCGCATCATCACCGGCCCCAACATGAGCGGCAAAAGCACCTTCTTGCGCCAGGTGGCCCTGATCACCCTCATGGCTCAGATGGGCAGCTTCGTTCCCGCGGCCTCGGCCCGTATCGGCATGGTAGACCGCATCTTTACCCGCATTGGCGCTCAAGATGAGATCCACGCCGGGCAGTCCACCTTTATGGTGGAGATGATCGAAGCCGCCAATATCCTCAACCATGCCACCGAGCGCAGCCTGCTGATCCTCGATGAAATCGGGCGCGGAACTTCCACTTACGATGGCGTCTCCATCGCCTGGGCCATCATCGAATACATCCACAACCACCCCCGACTGCGCGCCCACACCCTCTTTGCCACCCACTACCACGAGCTGACCCAACTGGCCGACCTGCTCCCTGGCGTGCGCAATTACAACGTGGCCGTCAGTGAAGCGGATGGCAAAGTGGTCTTCCTGCACAAGATTATCCCCGGCGGCGCCGACCGCTCCTACGGCATCCACGTAGGGCAGTTGGCCGGCCTGCCCCGCCCGGTCATCCAGCGCGCCAACGAAATCCTCAAACAGCTCGAAGCCTCTTCCGGCAAGGCCGTCAAGATCAACCCCCTGTCCGCCCAGCAGATCCAGCTTTTCCCAGAGACCAACCCCCTGCTGGACGAACTAAAGAGCCTGGATGTCAATTCCCTCTCGCCCATTGAGGCGCTCAACAAGCTCTACGAGTGGCAGAAGAAGTATGTAGAGAAAGGTGGATGACGGATGATGTCCATCCGAATGAGGCCGCAAATTCTAATTCCTGCTGGCGCAAGGCAATTTCTTTAAATTTTGCCACAATCTTCTTGGATACAGCTAAAGTAATATTCTACGTTTCCATTCAATCCTCCTTTCACATATTTAAGTGTCACACGTGAAAATCAACTGCGGGTTCAAGACACGCGGTGACCCACTGCCCAAACGGCATAGTCTGGGTGATTTTGTACTGCTATGTTATCATTGCCCTGCATGGCTGGTATATTCAATGGCGTGCCAATAGCACAGCCGGCCGCCGGCATGTCATTCGATTTACCACCCTGTGATTTTCGCATGGAGTCCGAGCTTGTCGAAACCTACACCCCCCGATGGTGTTAATATCTCTGAAGTGCAGAAGCAGCCGCCTGAGATCAGCGAAGAAGAAGCCATCGTCAAAGCCGCTCAAGGTGACACGGATGCTTTTACGTTCCTGTATGAGCGGTACGTCCATCGCATTTATAATTACATCTACTACCGCACCGGTCACCCCCACGAAGCCGAAGACCTCACTTCGCGGGTCTTCTACCGGGCACTGCACCATATCCAGCACTATAATAACCGCGGCATTCCTTTTTCCGCCTGGCTCTACCGCATTGCCCATAACCTCGTCGCCAACTGGCACCGCGACAACAGCCGTCGGAGGGAAGTCCCGCTGGAAGATTATGTCCATTTCCCTCACCGCGCCCAACAGCCAGAAGCCCGCGTAGAGGATCATCAGGAAATGGAGGCCATGCTGCGCGCCATTCGCCGCCTGCCCCCCGACCGCCAGCAGCTCCTCATCCTGAAATTCGTGGAAGGATTATCCAACGCAGAAGTCGCCGTGATTATGATGCGCAGCGAAGGCGCTATCAAAAGCCTCTATCACCGCACTCTCCTGGCGCTGCGCGACGAGATTAATAAGATGGAACAGGAAAGTCAGGAATAACCATGTTGCAAATCGTCCTTGATGGGGCCGCCGACCTCGCCAAAAATTGGGAGAAAGAATTTAATCTCCATCTCCTCCCCCTGCGGGTGAGTTTTGGCAACGAGACCTTCACCCAGGGGCCAGATTTTACCCACGCCGATTTTTACCGCCTGGTGCGCGAAAAGCGTATCATCCCCAAATCGTCTCTGCCCTCCATCGGCCAGGTCGCCGATTTTTACCGCAAGATCGCCCACCCCGCCGATCACATTCTATCCATTCACGTTTCCGGCAAGCTCTCCGGCACGGTTGCCACCGTGCAGGCGGCCGCCCGCGAACTGGCGAACGATTTTAAAATCACAGTGTTCGATTCGTGCGGCGGTTCTGCCATGCAGGGCTTTCTGGCCCGCGAAGCCCGCCGAATGGAGCGCGCCGGCCTTGAAATGTCCGAAATCGTCCGCCGCCTCGAAGCCCTGCGCGATAAATTCCAGGTCATCTTCACCATCGACTCGCTTCAATTCGCTCACCTTAGCGGCCGGGTGAGCTTCGCTCAAAACCTGCTCTCCATGGCCTTACAGGTCAAACCCATCGTCGCCCTGCGCGATGGAATGCTCGAAATGGCCGGGCGCGTGCGCACCCGCCAGAAAGCCCTCGATCACATCCTCGAAATCGTGCGCGAGCGCCTCGCCGGCCGTCCCGCCAACCTGGCCGTCATCCACGCCGCCGACCCCTCCATGGCCGAGCAGATGATGGCCGCCGCCCATGCTGTAATGAACATCAAAGAAGCCTTCATCAACGACCTTTCGATCCCGGTTGCCGCAAACCTCGGCCCCGGCGCAATTGGGATTGTCGCTTACCCTGTTGAGGAGGATGAATAGTTATGTCTGCCGCTTCTCGTACAGTGGACCCGGCCCTGGTAGAAAACCTGGAATTGCAGTTGCGTTCTTCCCTGCGGCCGGTCCATCCCAACCCCGAATTTGTCAGTCACCTGCACACCCGGCTGACGACCGCCCCCGGTATGACGGTGGAACACCATGCCACCGCCCTGAGTATGTTACTGGTAGCCCTCTCGCTCCTGACCGGCGTCTTCCTGGTTTGGTGGATGCGCCGCATCCGCTCGATGATTGCATCTTAAAAACGTTGGTGTACCCCACGCGCCGCCGCGCGCAGGGTACACCAACTCCATGCCATTCCACAGGCGTTAAGACAATCCCAACTTCTCGCTCAATACCTGGTTTGAGGGCTCTACCAGGATACTGCCATCCGGGAAGACAATCGTTGGCACGCTTCGGCACCCCCGGTTGGTCTCCTCGACAAACTTCCGGCCTTCCATATCCACGTCAATATCAATAAATTCATAGGGGATGTGATTCTGGTCCAACAGCGTTCTGGCCCGTTTCGAGTCGTAGCACCAGTTGGTTCCATAAACCACAATGATCCCGTTGCTATGGGCGTTTGCCATGCGTTCCCTCCCCGAAAAAACTCACCCGGCGCCCATGCCGCTCCCCCCTTCCAGTTCAGCGACCAGCCCGCGCGCCTCCGCCAGCAAATCGGCCTCCACCGGCAGTTCATACGCCTCATTCACGCGCATCCGCAGCAGTTCAACCGCCCGCTGTGCCCCCTCCGAGAGTTCAGGAAGCCCCGCCAGCCGCTCCAGCAGGTCCATACTGCTGGGATCATCAGCCGCCAGCCCGCGCCCTTCCAGATAGGCTCGCGCGGCCAGCCCCGCGGCGCGCCGCGCGCACACCCGCGCTCGCCCTTCCAGACCCTGCCGGCGCGCTTCTTCTCCTCGCGCCAGTTCCTGCGCAATTTTCAAACGAATCTCTGCCTGAAACATCCTTTTGATTGTAATCGAAAATAAACGCGCGTGGCAAGATTCAGGCGCACAAACAGGGCCAGGCAATAATCACCCCGGCCCTGTTATACCAGACAGTTCATCACAGCGTCCTAGAGGTCGTTTACTGAATTGTGTGTACATTGCGGGCTGTGCCCCGCAATGTACACACAATTTACAATACTACAGTCACTGGGCGTGAGTCGTTCGATCCGTTGAGAGGGAGGCCTTCAACAGGCAGAAAAACCCCCACCCAACCCCTTCAGCTCAGCGGCCGCCTACCAGCCCTGCTGGCGCACAAAATTCGTGATCACCGGCAGTTCAAATACCTCGCCGCGGTTGGCGCGAATGCCAAGCCAGATGTTGAGAATCAGCGTCAGCACAGAGGTTACACAGCCGATCACCACAAAGCTGAGCAGGAAGTTAATTACCCACTCCACAACCCCTAGCACGAGTGCCTGTCCGTTGTGCGCCTTGATAAAAGGCCGGTCTTTCTTATCGGGCATCAGCAGGATAATGATGGGGACAATGGGCGTGAGAATGTAACCCAACATTGTCCAAAGACGGTCATCACTGGTAGATTCGATGTTCCCGAACGGTTGGTTCATAACGCCTCCAAGGGGAAAAGTGAGATAAGGTATACAAATAATCATTGTAATGATTTTTTTAAAAAGATCAACACAATCCAAGAGAGCAAAATTGACAAATCTCATAATTCTTCTCATTGGGATGGTTTTACGGCTGTGTTACAATTACCCCGATGAGCCTCAACGTTGTCTTTATGGGATCACCCGATTTTGCCCTGCCCACCCTGCGCCTGCTCGCTCAGCATTACCGGGTGGTAGGGGTTGTCACCCAGCCCGACCGGCCCGCCGGACGCGGGCGCGCGCTGACGCCGCCCCCCGTTAAGCTCCTGGCAGAACAGTTGGGCATCGAAACCATCCAGCCTGAGCGCCTCAAGGAACCCGCCGCCCAGGAAAAACTGCGCGCCTGGGCCCCCGACCTGATCGTCGTGGCCGCCTTTGGTCAGATCCTGCGCAAAAGCGTGCTGGCACTGCCGCGCTACGGCTGTATTAACGTCCACGCCTCGCTCCTGCCGCGCTGGCGCGGGGCCGCCCCCATTCAGGCCGCTATCCTGCACGGTGACCCCGTCTCCGGCGCAACGATTATGCTGATGGACCCCGGCATCGACACCGGCCCCATTCTCGCCCAGCAAGTGGTGGAGATTTTGCCGGACGACACCGCCGGAACGCTTTCCGCCCGGCTGGCCCAGGCCGGGGCCGAACTGCTCATCCGCACCCTGCCCGGCTACCTCTCCGGTGAGATCCAACCCCGCCCCCAGGATGAAACCCAGGCCACCTATGCCCCCATGCTGCAAAAAGAAGAGGGCCTGCTCGATTTTTCACAGCCCGCCACCGCCCTGGAACGCCGCGTGCGCGCCTTCTCCCCCTGGCCGGGCGCTTACCTCCCCTGGCAAGAAGGCTTCCTCAAAGTTCACCGCGCCCATGTAGAGCCGTGCCTCTCGCCAACCCCTGGCGCCCGCTATATCCTCCACGACCTGCCCGCCGTTGGCGCGGCTTCTGACTGCCTGGTTCTGGATGAAGTCCAACCCCCTGGTAAAAAGCCCATGCCTGGCCGCGATTTCCTGCGCGGAGCCCGCCACTGGGCAAGCCAGCCCTGATCTACCCACCAAGCCTACGACCCCCTTATGCCCGCCTCTCCTCTCCCCTCCCTCCGCTTCCTCTGTTTTGGCGTCGGCGCCATTGGAACTTACATCGGCGGCAGTCTGGCGCTGGCCGGGCAGCGCGTTGTCTTTGTGGAGCGCCCCGGCGTCGCCGCAGAGGTGCGCCAGACCGGCCTGGCAATTACTTTTCAGGGTGAGACGCGCCGCGTCGCCCGGCCCGAAGTCGTTGATTCCATCGCCGCCGCCCTCGAACGCGGCCCCTACGATGCCGCCATCCTCGCCGTCAAGGCCTACGACACCCAGGCCCTCGCCGAAAGCCTGCGCCCCTATGCCGCCGACCTGCCCCCCATCCTCTCTTTCCAAAATGGGGTAGATAACGAACCCCTGCTGGCCTCCGTCCTCGGGGCAGACAAAGTGATCTACGGAACCGTCACCACCGCCATCGGGCGCGCTGGCCCAGGCGCTATCCAGGTGGAGCGTCTGCGCGGCATCGGCATCGCTCTCAACCACCCCCTCAGCCCCACCCTTACCACGGTGATGGATGCCGCCGGGTTGCGCGCCAGAACCTTTGCCAACCCCG
>DAOUAC010000024.1:0-4664 GCA_034434155.1 Anaerolineaceae bacterium | reverse complement strand
CTGGGCGGGGGTATCGGTGGGGGGCGGCACTTCGGAGGGGGTTAACGTAAACCCGAAATAGGAGGACTGCACCGGCGAGGACTGCCCCAGAATCGCCCCAGACAGCCAGAGACACATTATTAAGAGAACCAGGATAGAGGTAAGCGATACGGTTTTCATCAATCCTCTTTTCACCGCTGAACCGCTGGAAGGTAAATGGCCTGACTGCCGCTCGTGGCTAGGTTAACCATTGTAGCAGGATCGCCTAAAATCGTGAACGTATCGAGCAGGTCAATATTGGCCGGCTGTTCCACCGAGATCGTGATTTTTCCCGCCAGGGCGGCCATCCCTAAGCGGCGGCTGCCGCTTTGATAGAGGCTGTTGACGAAGGATCGTGAGAGGATTTCGTGCCCTTCCAGCAGGCCCAGGCCAGTACTGCCCCAGGTTGCCACAGCGCCGCCGCCAGGCAGGCGCAAGAAGGCTTCGTCGAGTGCGTCTAAGCCGGGCGTCTGGAAGGACGAGGTAAAGCAGGTCATTTCGAGGATCACCGGCAGCCTGCCGCCGTTCTGGAGGCCAGCGACTTGAGAGATATGGAAAAAGTTCTCTTCAGCCCATTGGTGGATAGAAGAATGCCCGCTGTAGATAATCAACCCGGCTCCGTTGTTCAGGGTGGACGTCACCGCCTGTTTTAACTGTTCCGCAGTGACGCTGGGAGGCGTGTAATAGTGGCGCAGGATGCGGTACGGAGCGTTCAACGATTGAACCAGTTCTTCGGCCCGCTGTGGGAAGTTGCCGGCCAGATCGGGATCATCAGCGATGATGGCGATGGCCTGCGGCCAGTTGCCGGCCGGCGGCGTCAGTTCGTAGCGGGTGATCTTGCTGACCATCACGGCGGCTTCTTCCAGCGAGTTGACCGGCAGGCGGCCAATGAGCATATCGGGCAGGGTGTCGTCTCGTTGGGTTCCGTCTGGCAGGGTAATGGTGCCATCAACGGTGACAAAGCGGTTATCTGAGGCGGTTTCACCGGCCCAGGGGTCTACGTTTTCGAGGAAGGGGGGAATGTAGGTGGGCGAAGAGTTGGCGAGATGGTTGAGGGGGTCGTAATTGCCATCCCCAACGAGCAGAACGTAAGTGGGCGCGGGGTTCCAGCTATGGTAAGCAGTGGACAGATAATCATGGATGGCCTGGGGGTCGGGGCGTCCGCCGTTGTAGTGGTCATAGATCGCCAAAACGTCTTCGACCACAACGGAAAGCCCCTGGCTGGCGCGCAGAGCGATGAGCGGGTCGAGCGCCGCGCGGAAGTTGGGGTGGGTGATGATCACATAATCCGCGCCGGTGACCTGGCCGGTGAGCAGAGGCTGTATGGGGCGCAGTTTCACAGAAGAGGGAGCGTTTTCTCCATCGGTCAGGAAGTAAGTTCGGCCCCCGGCTTGCTCATCCGATAGCGTGACCATGCCGCCGGCGGCGGATAAGCCCGTTAAGCGCAGTGGGTTGGCAAGGTCGGTGATGTCGTAGCCTAGCAAATTCTGCGCGGCGGGAAGTGCCAGCGTGTAACTGCGCGGTTCCGCCGCGCCTGAGAAGACCGCCGGAAGGCTTGCCGCACTTTGGCGGGCATATTCGAGCGTAAAGCTGTCTAACCAGGCCCCTTCGATGGTCACGCCCGCAATGCCCGGAAGCGTGAGGGTGAGGGTATTCTGCCCTTCGAGGAGCACGCCGGCCGGCACGGTGAAGCTCATGGTGCTGAGGGCCTTGCCGTTCCAGGTCATTTGGCCCAGGGAGGAACCGTTGAGCTGAACGTGGACCTGATGATCCACTGCTACAGGCAGAATATCCGTATAGCCGATCATGGCTACGGTTAACCTGCCCGGAATCTGAGCGTCTACGCCGCTCAACTGGAAGGTGAAGCTGCTGGATGGCTTGCCCGGCAGGGTGAGCTGTTCCCAAACCCAATGGTCGCCGTCGGGGCCGGGTGGGATGTACCCGCAAATACAGCCAGGGGTGTAGATGCGGTTGGTTTCGGCGTGCTGGCGGAACCAGGCACTGCCCGCCGGTAAGCCGCTGGTGACGGCAGGGCGGCTTGCCATGCGCTTGCCGTTGGTGTCTCCCTGATTAAGCTGGTATACATCGGTCTTTGTCCAGCGCGAGGGGCGAATTTCAGCATAAAAACGAAGCCATTCGTCTGGTTCAAAGGCATCGTCATCGTCGCCAAGCCATTCCATTGCCACTTCGACCCCACCTTTCCACAGTTGCAGACGGTGCGGGTTGATGGAGGGCATATCCCAGCCAGCGGCTTCCAGGTCTGCATAGCGCACCTGAGCCAGCCCTGGCTGAAAGACTTCGACCAGGAGCGCGGCAGGGGGAGCGTTGAAGGCGTTCGCCTGGGACCGCATCGAGAGAGCGGGTTGTTCCGCCTGCACCTGGGCCGGGTTGAGGACGACGCCGCTCAGATAGCTGACCAGCGGGTTCGCTGGCGCAGATGAGGCCGGTAGAAGGCCGGTGCTCGCGGCGCGGTTAAAGCGAACTTTCACCGCCAGAACGCGCGTAAACTCCCATTGAGCGCCATCTTCGAGGGCATGGAGGGGGGTAAAGACCAGCCGTATCAGCCGGACGCCGCGCAAGACGCCCAATTCCTGCACAGCAAAGACCGGCTGGTCGGTTGGCCGAGCCTGGGGTACAGCGTTCGCCAGACCGCGCGCGGGCGGTGGAGGGGTCTTCACCCGGTTGGGCAGGCCGGGCAGCACGATGGGAACGGCTTCTGCAGCGAGGATTTCATAGGTGACTTGGGCGTCGCGCGGGACAGCGGCAAGGTGGCTGGATTGAGGAACATCCCATTGGCCGGGCAGAGCGCCGCGCCCATATCCCTGGATGGCGACATCCACCTTCCCGTCTTCTCTTGGCGTGATCCGGTAAGGCGGCGTAACCCAGCGCACGATGAAACCATCTGCCTCGGTGATGATCTGTGGGGAAGCGCCCGCAGCGGCTCTGGCTGTCTGGCCCACCCAGGCAGGCTGTAACAGCAGCGTTATCAGGACTATCACGGTGAGCGATGTGATCCTTTTCACTGGATTACCTCTCTGTGACCGGAATGTAGATCTTGAAGTGGAAGCTCGACGGGTCGAGCAGACCATTGACCCAAACAGCGGCCGGTTCGGATACCTCCAGGCCTCCCTGGGTCGTCACTTTGACCAGCCAGTAATGCCACCATCCGGTCTTTGGCACGCTGTCGGTGAACTGGTACTCGTTATTCGCAGCCCCCGAGGCCACAAAGCCAACTTCCACGGCCTGGGCAAAGTCTGGGGTTTCGGCCCGGAACAATTTATAGCCGAAGGCGTCCAGGCTGCTCGCCATGGCCCATTCCAGCAGTACATCGGTGGCATTTACCGGCGTGGCTCTGAAGTACAGCAATCCAACGGCAGTGGGCAGGGCGGGTACGATGGTGGCGTCATCATCGTTGTTGGTCCACGTAGATTCGTCTGAGTCGGAGGATACGCTGGCCGTGTTGATGAAACTGCCGGTTGCATCTTCTTTGACCTGAACCACCAGGGTGATGGATACTGTTTGTCCGGGCATGAGCGTTCCAAGGTTCCATACCAGCGGGAGCGCGCCAGATGGGCTGTTGGGGGCCGGGTCGGCGCTGACGAAACGTACCTGATCTGGCAGGTTGTCTTCCACGACGGTGTTGACCGAATCAGATGGGCCGTGATTGATGACCGTCAGGGTATAGGTGAGGGTGTTGCCGGGGATGTAGTACGTCCCCGCCACCGTTTTGGTGATTTCCAGATCGGAGATCACGTCAATGGGGATGGTTTCAGAGTCGGAGTTGTTATCCGTGTCCTGGTCGGTGGTGGTGGTGATGACGGCGGCCGTGTTGAACAACATCCCTGTGGCAGACGAATGCACCATCACGCGGATAGCAATTGCGCTGGTGGTTCCGGCTGGCAGTGATGGGCGCGTGCAGGTGACGGTTGGGTCCGCGAAGGTACACGTCCAGCCATCGCCGCTGGTGCTCATCCAATCAACGCTGGCGGGCAGGGAATCGGTCACCTCTACATTCAACGCCTCGCTCGGTCCCAGATTCGTCACTGTCAGGATGTAGGTTAGTTCCTGGCCGGCAACTGCCGGGTTAGGCGCGGCGGTTTTGATGATTTGCAAATCAGCCGCCGGGCGGATCGTTACGGTCAGGTTGGCGGTGGCGGTCTGGCCGAAGGCGTCTAAGACCGTGTAAGGGATGGTAGCCGTTCCCACGAAGTTCAAGGCCGGGGTGAAGATCACCTCGCCGGTGTTTAGATCCACCGTCCAGGTATTGCCAAAGGCGTCGGTGAAAGTAGTCTGCTGGCCGGGGGTGCTGGGGTCGAGATCAATGGTAGCTCTGACGATGCTGTTGCCGGGCCCGAAAGCCTGGTCGCCGATGGTAATATCGCCCAACGATACCGGGGTATTCAACGGCGTGGTAGCACTCTCATCGTCTGCAATGGGCGCGCGGATGACCGTAGCGGTATCGGGCTGAGAGTTGAGCGGATTGTTATTAAAGAAGGCTGTGGCAAAGGCTACGTTAGTGACAAATCCGCTGTCCAGGTCGGCCTGGGTGATGGTGTAGGTGGCCGTGCAGGTGAGGGTGGCATTGGGGGCCAGCGAAGCAGGCACAGCCGGGCAGGTGACGGCGGTCTTGTCGTCGGTGACGGTGA
>DAOUAC010000023.1:0-14139 GCA_034434155.1 Anaerolineaceae bacterium | reverse complement strand
GCAGAGCCGCCGTGCAGGCATCTACCCCGTCGCTGATGGTCACGTCTCCGGTGGGCGTCCCCGCCCCCGGAGCCGCTACGTTCAGTTCGAACGTCACCGTCACCGCCTCGCCCGTCAGCGAGGGGTTGGGGGTGGATGAGACGATGGCTAACGTAGTCGCCGCCCGCTGAACCGTGTGGGTTACAGGGGCAGACTGGCTGGGGAGGTAGAAAGCATCGCCGCTGTACGAGGCCGTCAGCATATACGCTCCGGCGGCGGGGAAGGTAAGCGTGCAAGAGGTAGATGGCAAGTCGGCACTGCATGAAGCGGAGCCGTCCGTCACCGTCACCGTACCCGTCGCCGTGCCTGGAGCGTCCACGCTGAAGTGAACCGTCACTACCTGCCCGGTGACGGATGGGGCAGGCACAGTAGATGTGATCGTCGTGGTCGTTGGGATGCGCCCGGTGATATGGGTTACGGCGGCGGACGTGCTGGCGTTGAAATTATCATCGCCCTGATAGGCGGCCGTCAGACTGCGTATCCCGGCGGAATGAAACACCAAATCGCAGGAAGCCGCCGGGAGCGCCGCCGTGCAGGTCGTACCGGCCCCGTCGCTCACGATCACCAGGCCGGTGATGGGCGTTGCCCCGTTGGCAGTACTGCCAGGCGGCACAACGTTCACTTCAAAGCGTACCGTCACCACCTCGTCTATCAGCGCCGGGTTGGGCAGTGCCGAGAGGATCGTGGTGCTGGTCTCTGCGGGTCTCACCTCGTGAGGAATGCCCGCCGAAACGCTGGGCGTGAAATGCGCATCGCCGGAATAATAGGCCGTCAGGGTATACGTTCCGGCGGTTGGGAACACCAGGACGCAGGTATCGGCTGGCAGGGCCGCCGTACAGATCACGCCCGATCCAGCGGAGATCGTTACCGTGCCGGTAGGGGTGAAGGGATAGTCTGGCTGAACCGGCACAACGCGAAACGCCACCGCGAGCGCCTCGCCGGTGACGGTGGGCGTAGAAAGGTCGGTGAGGATCGTGGTGCGGTTATCCACCACCTCGTGCGGCTCGCCCGGCGAGCTGGCAGGGGCGAAGTTGGCGTCTCCGCTGTACGAGGCGGTCAGCACCTGCGCGCCTGCGCTGTTCAGCACCAGACTGCATGACGTTTCTGGCAGGACAGCACTGCACGAATCCACCCCGTTGCCAATGGTGATCGTCCCCCCCGGCGCGGTGGGCGCATTGCCATACACGCCGGTCACGCTGGCCGCGGCGGTGAAAGCCGTCCCGATCTCCGAAGGGTCTGGCAGGTCCGCCGTGATCTGCACGGCGACCCCGGCCCGCTCCACCGGAATTGCGAGCACATTCGGGCGGGGCAGAGGCGCGCTCTGATCGTTATCCACCAACGCCGTCACCTGGTTGCCGGCATTGGCGGCGTCAGCCTGGTAAGTGGCCGCCGCCAGGCCGCCGGCTTGCAGAGTGGTCTGCTGGTCGGTTAAGAGGCCGCCTGCCGCGCTCCAGGCCACCGGCGCTCCAGCCATGGCCCCAAGCTGAGCCGAAACGTCTTCCCCTGCCGAGTTGACCCCCAGGCTCACCGTCACCTGTGCCGTCTGGTTCGTCACCAGCGCGGCGGGGTCTGCTGTGGTAGTAGCCACGAGGTACGGCGACGCAGTCAGACTGCCGGTTGATCCCGCCGCCAGCACGGCGGTATCGCACGGAGCCGCCGCCGGCCCACTGCTGCACCCCCACCAGTTGTTGATGGCCGTCACCGTGCCAGATTGGGCCGATTTGTGCAGGCCGAACCCCATATCGGCGCGGTTGGCCTGGTTATTTACAATGCGAGAATATTCTAAGGTCACACTGCCGACATTGATATACATCCCGCCGCCGCCCAGGTTGTTGGTCGCCTGAACAGACTCACGGTTGCCCACCAGCGTGATCTGCGAAAACAAGAGCGGCGTGTTAGTCAGGGTATTGCCGGTAACGGCAATTGCCCCGCCGCCCGATGTGCCGCCCACCGCGGCCCCACTGACATTATTCTCAAACCAACTGCCGCCGTGAACCGTCACCGTCACATTGGGCCGGCGGATGTTGAGGAAAAGGCCGCCCCCCAGACTGCCGGCCTGGTTCTCTCGAAAAACGGTGTTGGAAATTTCCAAACTGCCGCCTGTGCCGAAAAAGGCAACCGCCCCCCCGCGCGAAGACTGCCCCTCTGCTGTGTTGTTGAGAAAGAGGCTGTCGGCAATCACCACAGACAACTGACTGCTAATGACGCCCAGCGCCCCCCCGTGCGCCGGGAGGATTCCCATCAGCGTCTGATTACTGCGGAACGTGACCCGTTCCAGGCGCACCGTGCCAGAGGCCGCCCCCGCTGAACCCACGTCCATCCCGCCGCCCCGAGTGTAACTGCGGTTGCCCTCGATCACCAGATCGGTCAGCGTGATCGCGTTGGCTTCTCCGCGGTTGATCGCGCTCAGGCCCCCGCCCGCCAGAGCGTTACTGCCGTAGCGGATGGTCAGGCCGGTCAGAGATACCTCCAGGTTGGAATAAACGCCGCTGTCGTTGATCGAAAAAATGCGGTTGTTAATGCTGTTGGTAAAAGCCGCGTCTTGAGCGCCCTGAATAATCGTGTTCTCTGGCCCATTGCCCTGGATGGTCACCGAGGCGGTGATATCCAGGTCGCCGGTCAGGGCCGCGTTCTCGTCTGAACTACCCTCTGGGTCGGCCCGCGTGAGGATCACCGGCGTACCGTTCAACTCTGGGCTGAACTGAATCACCGAACCCGGCATCTGATTGGCCTTGAGAATAGCCTCGCGCAGGGTACAATCGCCGCTGGCAGGGTTAAGGCAGGTTACATCTGCCCCACGGGGTTCGATATCATCCGCGCGGTTTACGGTGAAGATGCGTGTCTGCGCCTTCACCGGCTGGGGCAGTCCCAATCCTAAACACATCACCGCCACGATGCCGCAAACCATGATCCTGCGCAGCCAGTCCCCAACCACTGGCCCGCATCGAAAGGTTTTGGCAAAGAGGGGTTGCAAAAAGGTCATCCCAGGCTCCTTCGTCATTGTCGCGGAAGCACTGCCTGGCCTGGAGGGAGAACCAACTTGAGCTTACACGGCCTTCATTGGATCGCAGCAGAATATTCGCTGACCCCCAAACAAGCGGTATCCATAGGCTCAAATTATCGTACCTGTTCGGTTAGCGCAGTGTTTCCCCACTCGTTGCACTGATACACAGAGAGTTCATCCATTATTATACGACAACGAAAAAATTAGTAAATAGTTACCAAAACCTGTTAATTCCCTATAAAAAGATCTATTTTTTATTTACCTGCGTTCATCCGGGTTTCCAACTTCTGCCCCGCCGCCAGGGCAAACGGGTTCTCTGGGTAAGCCTGCCACAGGGGGCTGAGTCAACCGTACCGGGTAGGGTTATAATACGGCGTTAGATATGGGCCGACTGATTCGCAAACTGCAATCGCTCTTCACCGCTGACGCGCTGGGGGGCCTTTTGGCCGGGTTGGGGCCAGGCTTTGCTTACGCGCGCGGAGCGCCCGGCCCGGTCCATTACCTCCTCCTCTCTGAACGGGCCGGGGCCTTTGCGCTCTGGCAGTGCGCGCGGCGCGGACAGCTCACCTGGGAAGACGAAACGCCGCTCCTCAACGGGCGGCCTTTCCACAGCGACCTGCCGGACCGCGCCGTTCAGGAAAGCGACCGTCTGCGCCAGACCATCCACGCCGCGCTGGGGCTGACGGTTTGGGTCACGCCGGTGATTGTATTCCCCTATGCCCGGGTACAGCCGGGGCCGCCCCTGCTGCGCGTCCAGATGGTGGACCGCGCCTACCTGACCCCGCTGCTCAAAATGCCGCGCAGTGCCAACCCTGCCCATGCTCTGTTATGGGAAAACCGCGCCCTTCTGTTTCAGAATTTAAAATTGAAAGAATAACCCGCTCGCCCTCAAGGCGGCGGCATAAACGGCAAAAACCACCGGCTCATGTGGGATGATTCAGACTGCATCAGTTCAATGCTGTCGCTCGACCGGGCACTGCTCTCCATGAAGCGCAGATCCACCCATACCGTATGCTCGCCGGGTACGTTGGGCAGGCTGATGGGAAACTCGCGCTGAAAATCCATCCACCGGCTCCAGGGGCCGTCATCCACGCGCACCCGCATCTGATCCCAATCGCCATGAACGTACACCTGCACCTCTTGAGAAGTGGTTTGCGCCGCCTCCAGGTTGATAATCACCGGGAAATGCCCATGACGGCGGCCAAAATTTTGATCCCAATAATACCGGAAGCTGCCCTGACCCTCATAATACCCCGCGCCCATTTCCCAATAGCTTGCGCTCATCATGTTCTCATAATGCTCCGGGCTGTTCATCCAGCCTTCCAGGGCCATCTCAGGGGTACGCTGTCCGGCGGCGATGTTCTCGCCCATGGCATTCCAAAGCGGATAGTAGCTCTCCATGCGCCGCCAGGTGTCACAGCTAGCGATCAGGCCGCCCTCATCATCGCGGTCAAAGGTATTGTGATCAAAATAATCGTCGTGATTCATATCGGCGGCGTGGTAGCGGGCGGCCTCGTCCAGTTCAGGCACGCGTTTGAGCGGGGCTAACCCCCGCGCCGCGCGGACCTGATTGGTCAGTTCCACCACTTTTTGTTCAAAATCGGGCCGTATCTCTTCTACGCGGCCGCCAGAACAGCCTTGGAAGGCATTGGGCCCCGTTACCGGGATGGGATGCCCCGCAGAACTGCCCGATAAAATGCGCGCGCGGCTCGCCAACCCCTGTGGAGTCACGGCGGCCCACAGGCACAGCCCCAAAACACCGGCCGCCAGGACCAGCAGTATCTTTCTTACCATGATTCTCCAGTTACCATTAACCTAACCAATTCGCCTTTTCCCTTTACTCTCAGGATGGTATCCGCAGCCGCCAGTTCTGGGCATGGGGAAACCTACCCAAGCATCAGGGGGGAGATTCCATAACGCGGAACTCTTCTACTGGTGGTTCAGCCTATTGAATTTGCTAAACGGAAGATGGATAATGAGACTATCCGGCTCGGTAAATTTAAGAACAGAAGGAGGTGATAAAGATGTTGTTCTCACCGGCTGAACGAGGCCAGGGATTGGTTGAATACGCATTAATTCTTATTCTGGTGGCCGTCGTGGTCCTCATTGTCTTAGCCCTGCTAGGGCCGGCGATTGGCAATATGTTCTCCAACATCATCACGCTCATCTAAGGTTCGTATTTCAATTTCAAACGGCGTGTAAGCTGCGAGCCGCAGTTTACACGCCGTTCGGTGAACGACCAACGGCGAGCCGTGACCGGTCAGTTCCGGCTCACCTGTTATTCCCAGCAGATGCCCGTCATGGCCGCCACGCTCTGGCGCGAAATCTGACCTTCCATCGGCCCGAAGGCCGCCGCATTCAACGCCCCGGCGGCGGCGGCGATGCGCGCGCATTCTTCCAGGGGCCGCCCGGCGATCATCCCCACCAAAAAACCGGCGTCGAAGCAGTCGCCCGCGCCGGTAGGGTCTACTTCCTGCACCGGGTAAGCGGGGATCTCCACCGTCTGCGCGCGCGTAAAGACCGTACAGCCGCGTTGGCCGCGTTTCAGCACAATCACTTCGAGCGGAAAGCGCCCAAACAGCCGCTCCGCGCCTGCCTGAGGGTCTGCCTCGCCGCTTAAAAGGGCCAGTTCCGCCGTCCCCGGCAGAAGTACGGCACAGCGTTCCAGCACCGGGCCGACGACGGCATCCAGAGGCCGCCCGCGCAGAAGTTCCGGGCGGATGTTGGGGTCAAAACTGATCCGCCCGCCGCCCTGCCACACGAACTGCATGGCGCGGAGGATCTCCAGACGAAAATCCTCGTTTGCCATCAGCGAACAACCCATCACGTGGAAAAAATCTGGCTGTTTCAGGTCTTCTGATCCTGCAAAGGCGGCCCACACCGCCGGGGTGCGGTCAATGTGGTACAGGAACTTACGCGAGCCGTCGGCAAAGTAGGTCACAAAAGCTACAGCCGTCGCCGCGCCGGGGTATTGGCGCACGTAGCGGCAGTCCACCCCATCGGCGAGCAGGCGGTTCAGCACACAGCGGCCAAAATCATCCTCGCCCACCCCGCCGATGATCCCCGCCGGACAGCCCAGGCGCGCGGCGGCATCAATAAAAATGGCCGGCGCGCCGCTGGGGAACGGCCCCAAAAATTCGCCCGCCTCGTCCAGCGCCATCCCGGCGCGCGGGCGCATGATTTCTACCAAAATCTCTCCCATCGTCCAGATTCCCGCCATCATGGTTCGCTCCTTCTCAAGGCGTGTTATAGTTATTCTACCCGATAAAAAAATACGGAGACGCCCCTCATGATTTCCCCTGCTTCTTCCAACGATCTTACGTTCGGCTCCCCAAACCCGGCGAGCGCCTCGCGCCTGGCAGGCGACGGCCCACGCGGACGCCTGCCGCTGACCGAAGAGATGCTGTTGAACGAACCCAGCGGCAACCTCTTTGGCCTAACGCAAAACGTGGGCATGGGCTGGGACCCCGCCGAGGCCAACCATCCCGCTTACCTGATCCTCTCCACCCTGGGCGGCCTGCGTGACGAGAGCGGACGCCCCACTGCCCTGGGCTATCACACCGGCCACTGGGAATTGGGCCTGCTGGTGCGCGAAGCCGCCCAGACACTGCGCCAGACCGGGGCAATCCCTTTCGCCGGGTACTGCTCAGACCCGTGCGATGGGCGCACCCAGGGAACCGACGGCATGATGGACAGCCTGCCTTACCGCAACGACGCCGCCATTGTCCTGCGCCGCCTGATCCGCTCACTGCCCACCCGCCAGGGCGTGCTGGGCATCGCTAGCTGCGATAAAGGCCTGCCCGCCATGATGATGGCGCTGGCTGGCTCGGCCCACCTGCCGGGGGTGATCGTCCCCGGCGGCGTTACCCTGCCGGGCCGCGACCCCGATACCGGCGAACCCGCGGAAGACGCCGGCAAGATTCAGTCCATCGGGGCGCGCTTTGCTCACGGCCTGATCAGCCTGGATTACGCCGCCGAGATGGGCTGCCGGGTGTGCGGGTCGAGCGGCGGGGGCTGTCAGTTTTTGGGGACGGCGGCCACGTCGCAGGTAGTGGCCGAAGCCCTGGGCATGGCTCTGCCGCACAGCGCCCTGGTTCCATCGGGCGAACCGGTCTGGTACGAACTGGCGCGCCGCTCTGCGCTGGCACTGCTGAAGCTGAAAGCCCAGGGCCTGACCCTGCAAAACGTGCTGACCCCCGCCGCGCTCGAAAACGCCATGCTCGTCCACGCCGCTTTTGGCGGCTCCACCAACCTGCTTCTGCACATCCCGGCCATCGCCCACGCCGCCGGCCTGCCGCGCCCCACCGTGCAGGATTGGATTCGCGTGAACCGGGCCGCGCCGCGCCTGGTGGACGTACTGCCCAACGGGCCGAGAGGTTTCGCCACCGTTCACGTCTTTATGGCCGGCGGCGTGCCAGAGGTTATGCTGCACCTGCGCCGGTTAGGACTGCTGCGTCTGGACGTTCTCACCGCCGCCGGCGAACCGCTGAACAGCGTGCTGGACGCCTGGGAGAACAGCCAGCGCCGCGCCGCCGCCCGCCAGACCCTGCGCGGCGCGGGCATTGACCCCGATCTGGTTATCCTCGACCCCGACGCCGCCCGCCGCGAAGGCTTAACCCCCACCCTGGTTTTTCCGGTCGGCAACCTGGCCCCGCACGGTTCGGTGATTAAAGCCACCGCTATTGACCCAACCCTGATCGCCTCGGACCACGTTTACCGCCACCGCGGGCGCGCGCGGGTCTTCACCAGCGAGCAAGACGCCATCCGCGCCGTCAAAGGTCTGGGACCAGACCCCCTGCGCCCGCACGATGTGCTGGTGTACATCGGCGGCGGCCCATTGGGAACCGGCATGGAAGAGACCTACGAACTGACCGCCGCGCTCAAACACCTGCCCTGGGGCAAGACCATCCCCCTGCTGACCGACGCGCGTTTTTCGGGCGTCTCCACCGGGGCCTGCATTGGTCACATTGGGCCAGAGGCCCTGGCCGGAGGGCCTATCGGGCGTCTGCGCGACGGCGACGTGGTGGAGATCATCATTGACCGCGCCCGCCTGGAAGGGAGCATCAACCTGGTGGGGATGACGCTGGAAAACGGCTCCATCCGCGGCCTCTCTGCCGCCGAAGCCGCCGCCCTTCTGCAGTCCCGTCCGCCCCACCCCAACCTGCGCCCCCGCCCCAACCTGCCCGATGACACCCGCCTGTGGGCCGCCCTGCAAGCCGCCTCCGGCGGAACCTGGGCCGGAGCCGTCTATGATGTAGACCGCATCCTGCGCGTTCTCGAAGAGGGGTTAAAACATCTCAACATGGAACCGGGAGGCTCCCCTGACGTGAATTCGCTATAATACATCATATTAGATGATGTGGGAGGTGAACGTTGCAAGAGCCTGAAGTAGGACTGCGCTGGCAAACGATGGTAGACCGGCTGGTACAGGCCTACCCCTTTCAAAACCCGGCCATTGAGGCCGCTTTTCGCCGGGTTCCGCGCCATGCGTTCCTGCCGGGCGTCCCGCTGGAACAGGTTTACGATTACGCTCAGGCCATTCCCACGCGGCGGGGGCCGCGCGGCGAGGCGACCAGTTCTTCCTCAGCCCCCGATATTATGGGCCTCATGCTCGATATGCTCGACGTACAGCCCGGTCAGCGCGTACTGGAAATTGGCGCGGGGACCGGCTATAACGCGGCTATCCTGGCGGACATGGTGGGACCGACCGGGCGTGTCGTCAGCATTGAACTTCAGCCCGAAGTGGCCGAGGACGCCCGCCAAAACCTCTCCGCCGCCGGTTTTGACCGCGTGCAGGTGGAGATCGGCGACGGCGGCTTCGGCTACCCCCCCGCCGCGCCCTACGACCGCATCATCGTCACCGCCTGCGCCTCCGCCATTCCACCGGCCTGGCGCGAGCAGTTGGTAGAAGGCGGGCGGCTGGTGCTGCCGCTGGAACTGTTCGGCATGCAGCACGCGGTAGCCTTCGAGCGGCGCGGCGTAGAACTGGCGGCGCGGGCGCGCACCGGCTGCGGGTTTATGCCCCTGCAAGGGGCCTTTGGGCGCTCTTTCGCCGCCCCCGTCCCCCTGGGAGCGCGCCCCGGCGTCTTTCTGATGGGCTACCGCGACCGTGATTACGCGCCAGAGGCCGCCGCCCTCTGGGAATGGCTCTCGGCCTCTGCCGCGTGCCACCCGTCAGCCGTCTTTGCCGGACGCGAAGAGATCCTCAACCGCCTCATCCCCTGGCTGTGGCTGCGCTGGCCCGGCGATGGCGCTTCTTTGTGGGCCACCGAGGCCGCCGGTGATCCGCCTTTCCCGCCGCTGATCGCCTTCGGCGCCAACGTGAAGGCCGCCTTCACCTATGCTTTTTTTTCCGCCGGCGACGGCGGCCTCTCCGCCGCCCTGCTCGCCGCTCCCCCCAACTCCGCGCCCGACTCTCAACCTATAGAACTGAGCGTTTGCCCCCTGGGGCCTGCGGTTCAGGCCGCCCAAGATCTGCTCGACCTGCTGACCACCTGGCAGAGCGCCGGCCGCCCCACCATTGACTGGCTCACCCTGCGCGTATTCCCCACCGACCTTCCTTCTCAACCCACCCCCGGCGAAACCGTCCTTACGACCTCCTGGGGCCACCTGTTTGTACAAACTCATTGATCTTTCACCATGAACTCTAACCACGATCACGCTGTTCTGCGCCGCCTGGCCGCCCGCTGGATGGAACTGGCCTGCTTACCCGTCATGGAAGAACGCCGCCGCCTGTGGACGGCTCTCAAGGACCTGCGCCCTGAGCGGCCCATGGTTCTATTTGAAGTCTGGACGCTCGAAAATTACGTCCGCGAGGATGAACTGCTCTGCGCCGACCCTGAACTGCGCGAAGTCGAACTGCTCCTGCGCCGGGGAATCCGACAGGTAGAAGAAATCGGCGACGATATGGTGATCCCGCCGCACTGGCGGCTGTATTGGGATATTTCGGTCAACCTGCCGGATTTCGGGGTGGGGTTAAAAGTCACCCACGCTACCGATTCTCAGGGCGGGCAGGTGGGCTATGCCTACAATCATCCCATCCGCACCCTGGCCGATATTGACCGTCTCCAGCCGCGCGCCTGGAAGGTGGACCGCGCCGCTACGCTCCGGCGGCAGGCCCGCCTGCAAGATATCTTCGGTGATCTGCTGCCGGTGGTCATTCACGGCACAGGGCAACTGCACGGCGGCCTGACCGGCGACCTTTTCAGGTTGATCGGCAACGACAACCTGCTGATGTGGACGTATGACGCGCCCCACGCCCTCAGGCGCATCATGGAATACCTGCGCGATGACCGCATCCGCTACTACCGCTGGCTCGAAGCCGAGGGCCTGCTGGGGTTGAACAACGATATGGAATGGGCCGGTTCCGGCTCGCCGGGCTTTACCACGGCCCTGCCCGCCCCCGGCTATACGGGAACGCCGCGCCTGAAGGATTTGTGGATCTGGATCGAATCGCAGGAAACATCCATGATCTCGCCCGCCATGTTCAGCCGCTTCTTCCTGCCCTACATGGCCGATGTCGCCGCCCTGTTTGGGCTGGTCTACTACGGCTGCTGTGAGCCGGTCCATGACCGCTGGCAGCGCATAATTTCAGCGATGCCGCACATCCGCGCCGCGTCCATCTCGCCGTGGTGCGACATCCGCGCCATGGCCGGCAACGTAGGCCGGCAGGTCGTGCTGTCGCGCAAGCCGCGGCCCTGGCCCATCTCTGGCCCTACGCCCGATTGGGACGCGCTCGAGAAAGACCTCGATGAAACCCTGGCCGCCGCCGGCGATGCCCCCCTCGAATTCATCTACCGCGACGTCTACCGCATCCACGAAGACCGCCCCCGTCTGCGCCGCTGGGTGGAGCTGGTGCGCTCGCGCATTGGAGGGCGGTTCTTATAATCTGCCCCGGTCGGGCAGAGCGGGTTTAACCCCAAGGAGAGCGAAAGATGAACTCCACGCGCCTCTCGGATTCGTGGGAACAGGGCAACCCTTACGAGCGCTATATTGGCCGGTGGAGCCGGCAGGTCGCGCCCCGGTTCCTGGACTGGTTGAATTACCCTGCTGGCCGCCGCTGGCTGGATATCGGCTGCGGCACAGGCGCGCTCAGCGCGGCGATTGTGGACCACTGCGCGCCCCGGCTGGCGGCCGGCGTGGAGCTATCGCGCGGCTTTTTAAAGACAGCCCAAGAAAACCTGGCGGGCCGGGCGCTGTTGTTTCAGGGCGCGGCGGCGCGCCTCCCTTTCGCTCCAGCGTCGGTTGATGCGGTCGTATCGGGGCTGGTTCTCAACTTTATCCCCGATCAGCCTGCCGCACTCGCTGAAATGGTGCGCGTGACCGTCCGCGGCGGCCTCATCGGCGCTTATCTCTGGGATTACGCGGGTCAAATGGAACTCATCCGGCTCTTTTGGGAGGCTGTCGTAGACCTCAACCCCGGCGACGCCTGGCTGGATGAAGGCACGCGCTTCCCGGTGTGCCGTCCAGAAGCACTTGCGGCGCTTTTTAGCAGGGCGGGTCTGCGCGAGGTCACAACCACAGCCATTGACCTGCCCACCCGGTTTGCCAGTTTCGATGACTACTGGCAGCCCTTCCTGGGCGGGCAGGGGCCGGCCCCCGCTTATGTAGCGGCCCTAAACGCCGCCGACCGAGATCGTCTGCGTGACCATCTGCGCCAACGCCTCCCCCTTCAGGCCGATGGAGCGATCTCTCTGGTCGCCCGCGCTTGGGCCATCCGGGGTACAGTCGTCTAGCTCAGCGCCGCCACCCCAAAAATCCAGGCGACTGTGGCGGCAAACACCACCCATTCCAGAACTGCCATCGTCCAAAAGCGCGGACGGGGAGCAGTCGCCTGGGGGCCGAGAATCTCGTCGGTGTTGGGTTCGCCCGGTTTGGGCGGCCTGCCCAACAGCCACAAGAACGCCCCATAGCTGAGGGCGGCGGCCGCGCTGAGCAGGTTGGCGGCCGGGGGCAGTACCGGGGCCGATTGGAACAGAATCGCCAGCGCAAACAGCACCACCATCACCAGCCCGGCGCGGAAGTACGTCAGCGCGGCGCGCATGTGTGGGGTAAGGCGGTTCATCGGGTACAGCCCCACCGCCGCCGCCCCCAACGAGGCCGTCACCCCGGCTAACGTCCCCAGCCAGCCCCATACGCTCCCAAACGCCATCCCCAGGCCGAGCATAAACGGGAGCAGCAGCACCCCGCCCAGCATCAGACCGAGGTTAAACACCCACGCCGCCGGTGAGACGCCCACTTCGCCCAGTTCTGAGATGAAATGATTGAGCGGCGAATACCGCTCGCCTCTGCGCCCGCGATAAAACGCCGCCGCAATCACAATGGAAGCAATAATCAGGCTTATCCCCACCAGGCCAGACAGCCGCAATGGATCAGACAGCATCGCACGCACCTCCCTCCAATTGAGCGCGCGCCCGCGCCGGGTCCAGCCCGCCTGCTCGCAGTTCATCCTCCGGCTTGCTCACCATCCGCCGGTAAAATTCGGCCAGTTCGGGCAGTATTTCTGGGCGGGCCAGAGGGTCCTGCGCCGTGCGCCGCAGGGCCGCTTCGGCCTGCCCATACTGCCCAACCTCTTCCCAATACCCGGCCAGCGGCCAGAGAGTATCGGCTCCGAGCAGTTCCAGGCGCGCCTTCTTCAACAGTCCGCTAATGCGCAGGGCCATCTCGCCCGGCTCTACGCCGCCGGGTTCGAGAGCGCCCCCCGCCAGCCCTTTTTCCTGAAAATACACCTCCAGGGCATAGCGCAGTGCGCGGGCGTAAGCCGCCTGGGCCGCCTCTGCCCGGTTCTGGTCGGCGTGAACGTCTCCCTCGGCCTCAAACAGCGCCGCTACCAGGGCCAGGCGGCCGGTATCCAGCCGCCCGTCGCGGGTCAGCAGATAATACAGGCGCTCATCGTCCAGGGCGCGGGCGCGGCTGGCGCGCAGTCCCAGAAGCGATTCAAGCGCCAGGTCAATGGCCGTCTGAGCGTCGTCATACAGCCCGGCCTGGCGCAGTCCGGCAATCCGCAGCAGCGCCGCTACCGCCAGTTGAACGGCGCGGAGGATGTAATCCTCAGAGAGCATTTAGCCCACCATCCACTCTTCGTACTCCGCGATCTTCACAAACCCCAACTTCTCATAACAGCGAATGGCCGGGACGTTATCGGCGCGGACGTTCAGCCCGATCACATCGGTTGTTTTCAGCAGTTCGCGGCAGGCGCGCGCCGTCACGGCCGTTCCTAACCCCTGCCCGCGATATTCCGGCAGCGTGGTGATGTTGCCCAGCGCCGCCGCGCGGTAGCGGGGCGAAACCACGTGCACCCCGGCCACGCTCGCCAGCCGCCCGCCGCGCCGGATGCCGTAATAACAACCGGTGGCTAACATGCGCTCATCAAACCAGTTGCCGGGGTAAGCCTGATCGTAAAAAGCGGTCACTTCGGCGCAGTCGGCGGGGGTCAGCGGCTCCGTTTCGGTCAGGTCAATCGTCTCCAGCCGCGCGGGGTCGGTCAGCTTCATCTTCTGATACAGCCCGTGCGGCTCTAACGCATAACGGCCGCGCAGAACTTCCACCAGACCCGGGCTGAGATGGGCATAAAAACGCCCCGGCAGAAGCCGCAGGCTGGCGGTGAGCAGGTCTTGCAGGCGCGCGCAGGCCTCGGCTCCCTCGGCCTCTGCCAGCACCACCGGCGGTTCTAACCCGGCATAGAGCAGGATCAGCGCGGCCACCTGCCCGCCTTCTTCTGCGCCAATCCAACACGTATACGGCCAGAAGAAATCGTCCAGGTCGCCCAATTTATACACATGCAGAGCCGGGTCACGGCGCAGGTACGCTTCGATTACGTTTTTGTCATGGATGAAAATTGGGATCATAACCAGAATTATAACCCGTTCTCCCGCAGTCTCTCCCGGCCGGTCGTTTAACGAATTATGCGTACATTGCAGGTTGTGCCTGTAATGTACGCATAATTTGAAATACGCTCCCTGCCGGTGAGGGCGGGTTAAATAGAAAAAGTCTCTTGGCGATGACCTACTCTCCCGGGAGGTCGCCCTCCGAGTACCATCGGCGCTGACAGGCTTAACGACCAGGTTCGAGATGTAGCTGGGTGTACCACTGTCGCT